>DASXRQ010000001.1:0-4245 GCA_036506495.1 Micromonosporaceae bacterium
CTTCGCGCCGATGTTCAAGGCGCTGGGTGACCCGGTACGGCTACGACTGCTCTCGATGATCGCCTCCGCCGGCGGCGGCGAGGTATGCGTGTGCGACCTGACGGGCGAGTTCGCCCTGACCGGCCCGACGATCTCGCACCATCTCAAGGTGCTGCGCGAGGCCGGCCTGGTCGACAGCGACCGCCGCGGCACGTGGGTCTACTACCGGCTCGTGCCGGGAGCGCTGGCCCTGCTCGGCGGCCTGCTGGACGTAAACGCCGACGCCGTAGGCGCGGTCTCCTGAGGCCCGTCCACACACGACCGCCCGCCGGCGCGTCGCCGGCCGCGCGTCGCCCGCCCGGCGTCGCCCGCCCGCGGCGCGCCGGGGCGGTTGATCATGAGGTTTGGGCACGCCGGAACCGGTTCCGGCCCGCAATAACCTCATGATCAACCTGACACGAGGGGGCGTGCGAGGTTGATCATGGGGTTAGGGCATGGCGGAACCGGTTCCGGGCGGTAATAACCTCATGATCAACGCGGGTGGCCCGGGCGCCGGGGGCTGGTTCGGACATCAGCGCCGGTCGGACACGAAGATCGCGGTGCCGGGGAACAGCCGGCCGCGCAGCGGGCTCCACTGGCCCCAGATCTGCTCGTGGCCCTCCGGCCATTCCGGCTCGATCAGGTCGCGCAGCACGAACCCCGCGGCGACCAGCTCGCGGATCCGGTCGCCGAGCGTCCGGTGCTGCTCGACGTACGTCACCACGCCATCGGCGTCCTGTTCGACGTAGGGGCGCCGATCGAAGTACGAGTTCACGGCGAGCAGGCCATCCTCGCCGGGCTCGTCCAGGAAGATCCACCGCAGCGGGTGGGTGATCGAGAAAACCCAGGCGCCGCCAGGCCGCAGCACGCGTGCGACCTCGCACATCACCGCGCCCGAATCGGCCACGAACGGGATCGCGCCGAATGCCGTGCACACGATGTCGAACGCCCCGTCGGCGAACGGCAGTGCCAGCGCGTCGGCCTGCACGAGCGGCACCCGCACGCCGGAGCGGTCTGACGCCTCGCGCGCGTGCCGCAACATGCCGCCGGACAGGTCCAGCGCGACCACGTCGGCGCCCTGGCCGTCGAGCCAGCGAGCGCCGGCGGCCGCGCCGCAGCCCAGCTCGAGCACCCGCCGCCCGCGCACGTCGCCGAGCAGCCGCGCATCGGCCTCGCGCAGCCCCTCGGGGCACCAGACAAAGTCGACGTCGCCGAGGAACGCGCCATGCTCGTCCTGGTAGGCGTCCGCGTCGAAGTCCCACCAGCGCCGGCTCGCGAGCCGGCTCTCCGCGTCGGTCACGGGGCGGCGGACCACGGCGGTCCGGGTCGGTTCCGATTCGATCACCCAGCAACGGTACGACAACCGCGGGTCGCGCCGGAAAGGCGCATAACGGACCTGGTGGCGGGCTGTCGGATCGTGGACCCGTCCGTGGTGTGGCCGTCGCGGTGGTGGGAGAATCCAGACGTCCTCCACGCCGACCTCGACGCAGTCGACCTGTGCGTCCGGCTTCAAACTGGACGGTCCCGAGTCGTCTGTCGCGCCGTGGGCCGACGTGACTTTCACCGGCCCGAGGAGGAACGATGACCAATCCCGAACCGCTTGACACGGCCGCTATCCGGGCGGCCCTCGACGAGGGTGGACAACCTTGGCAGGCCGCCGAGAACCCGATGACCAGGATGTCGCAGGCAGATCGTGAGCGACGGCTCGGCGTGCCGCTGCCGAGCGACGAAGAACGGGCGGAGATCGAGGCGCGGCGTTTCCGGGCGAGCGCGATGCATCGGGAGGCCCGCGCGGGAGTTGCCGGCGCGCCGTCGTCCTTCGACGCGCGCGACGTCGGCGGGAACAGCTACGTCACCGGCATACGCGACCAGGGCGGCTGCGGGTCGTGTGTGGCGTTCGGCTCCGTTGCCGTGCTGGAAACCACGGGCGCCTACACCCGGCGCCAGCCCGGCCTCGAGCTCGACCTGTCGGAGGCGCACCTCTTCTACACCCACGGCGGCAGCGTAGGCCGCAATTGCGACAACGGCTGGTATCCACTGGCCGCCCTGGAGATGTGCCGCGACATCGGGGTGACCTACGAGGAGTACTTCCCGTACAGCGCCGGCAACAGCGGCGGCGCGTCGCTCAACAGCGACTGGCCCAACCGGCTCGCCCGGGCGATCGACGTCGTCAACCCCACCGGCAATCCGGTGGCCATGAAGGAACACATCGCGCAGTACGGCTCGATCACCGCGTGTTTCCTCGTCTACGACGACTTCTTCGCCTACCGGTCGGGGGTCTACCGTCACGTCACCGGCGGCCTCGCGGGCGGACACTGCGTGGCGCTCATCGGCTACGACGACGCGCAGGGATGCTGGATCGCGAAGAACAGCTGGGGCGCGGGCTGGGGCGATGGCGGCTTCTTCAAGATCGCGTACGGTGAATGCGACATCGAAGCCTGGCAGTGCGTCGGCGTGCAGGCCGTGCGGCTGCGGGCGTGGACCGGCCAGGCCCGGATCCTGGGCCTCTGGAGCAACGACGCCCCGCGCAACGCCTGGGCGTACCTGGACACCTACGGCTGGCACCGGGTCTCTGGGCCGAGCGAGCAGGCAGAGTCCACGATGTTCGACCAAGCGGTCACCGCGAAGACGGCGGGGCGCACCATCAACGCGTTCTGCGACAACGGCGTGATCAACACGCTTTACGTGCTGTAGGGAGGCCCAGATGTCCGACACACAGGCCGAGTACGGCGCGAGCGCGCCGAGCCCGACGACGACCCCCGAGACCATGGCCGAAGGCCTTCCGGTGCCGGAGGACCTGGACGAGGCCGAGCTGGCGATCACCCAGGCGCAGGGTGCCGAAATGCGCGAGAGGATCACTGCCGCGGCGGCGCCGACGCTCGATCCACCCGGGACGCCGGGCGCGGCCCGCGCAGCCCAGGCCGTGGGTGCGTTCCCGACGGTGCGGGTCCTGTCCCTGTTCAGCAGCGCTCACGCCGTCAACGGCTGGGCGTTTCTGGAGGGCGTCGGCTGGCGTCGGCTGGCCGTGAACGATCCGTCCGCGCACGCCAACCTCGGCCGGCTCGCTGCGGCGACCCGGCTGCAGGGCACGGCAACCCCGGTGCGGCACGAGGCCGACAACCAGATCCACGAGATCTATCTGTGGTGATGGCGGACGGCGGCGCCCCTACCCGGATCGGCCCCGACCGGTCCGGTGGCGTGATCGCCGTCCAACCTGGGGATCTCGTCGAGGTGGCACTTCCGCAGAACGCGGGGACCGGCTATCGGTGGCAACTCGACCCGTTGCCACCGGGGCTGGTCCTCATCGCCGACGCTACCGAGCCGCCGTCGGAGGCGGCGCCCGGCGCGACCGGGGTACGTGTCTTCACGCTGAGAGCGGATCGGTCGGGTTCGCTCGTCGCTCGGCTGCGCCGGGAGTGGGAACCGGCCGGCGAGGCGGCCGGGACGTTCGCTGTTCGGGTGGCGACCTCGTAGTCGCGGGGCCTGTCAGGCCGCGGTGGGGAATGCCCGAGCAATCGCCTGCCGCAGCTGGGCGGGCCCTCCGACGGCGTATCGATGGCCGTTGGCCATACGCAGCTCGAGCGCCCGGCCCCGGCCTCCGGCTTGAGACGCCGCGGCCGCGAGGACCGCCACGATGCCATCGTCGATCGCCGACACTCGCACGAGGTCCACCACGAGCGGGGTGGCCCCCTCCGCGATGAGCCCGTCCAGAGTCTCGTGGAGCTGGGGCGCCACGTCGCCACCGAGGGGGCGGTCGGCCCATATCATGGCGGCGTTGCCCAGACGTACGACGTGAAAAGCCGGCAAGGTCCTCACCTCCGAGGCGCGTTCCGCGCGTCCCCGTCACCTTCAACGATATCCACCAAACGTGACGCCAGACGCACACCTGTGTTACGCGTCTCGCTCACCGCCTCCGGCGACCGGCCAGGCCAGTGCTCCGGCCCGCCGTCGCCGGCTCGCGAGCCGGCTCTCCGCGTCGGTCCCGATTGGATCAAGCTGCAACGGTACGGTAGCGGCCGTTCACGCCGTAAAGGCGCATACCGAGCCTGGTGGCGGGTTTCACGGGAACATTGTGCCGCGGTCATTAGTAGGGCTTGCAACCTGTGGTAATGCGCACGGTAAGCTAGTCGATGCGCTCGCGGATCGTGTGCCTCGGCAGGGAGCAGGCTCCGCGGTCGTCGGTCCCAGCATGATCAAACTTGTATGGTCAGACTCCTTCGTCATGAT
>DASXRQ010000002.1:0-5451 GCA_036506495.1 Micromonosporaceae bacterium
TCACGCTCGCCAGTCCCATCAGGTTGGCCTGGAAGCCTGTCTTGTACATGTCCAGCGCGAGGACGCGGGTGGCGTCGCCGGGTCCGCCGGCGGTGAGCACGAAGATGAGGTCGAAGAAGGTCAGCGACCCGACGACTATCAGGGTGGATGAGGTGATGATCGTGTACTTGAGCTGCGGCAGCGTGATGCTGAAGAACTGCCGCACCCGTCCCGCGCCATCGATCTGCGCCGCTTCGTACATCGAGGTGGGGATCTGCCGCACCGCGCCCTGGTAGATCAGCGAGTGGAACGGGATGAACTGCCACGAGACCACGAAGATGACCACGCCGAGGGCGAGACCGCTGCGGCCCAGCCAGTCCTGGGTGAGCAGCGGGATGTGCAGGCCGGGGCCGAGGCCGAAGTTCGGGTCGAGCAGAGCCTTGAACGTGATCGCGATGGCCGCCGAGCTCAGCAGCAGCGGGATGAAGTAGAGCACCGCCAGGAACCCGCGGTAGCGCTTGTGCGCCGCGAGGAAGACGCCGATGAGGATGGACATCGGCGTCTGGACCGCCCACGACAGGATCATGACCTCGAACGTCACCCACAGCGCGTGCGGGAGTCCGGGATCCGAGAGCTCGGCGCGCCAGCTGGTGAGGCCGGACGGGTGGATCTCGCCGATGCCGTCCCACGTGGTGAAGCTGAGGGCCAGCACGCCGACGAGCGGGATGACGCCGAACCCGATGAACATCGCCAGGGCGGGCAGTGCCATCCACGCGACGGGCCCGCTCCGCCCGCCGCTGGTGGTGGTGGTCGTGGTCTGGCCCACCCCCGCGGTGGGCGGAGCGAGTGTCGTCATTTGCCGATGACCTGGTTCATGTTCGAGACCCACTGCGCCGGCGTGATCTGCAGCTGGAACAGCTTGGCGATGTTGTCCAGCAGCACCTCGGCGGCGGTCGGGGACAGCGCCTGGTCCCAGGACTGGGCGAAGACCTTGGCCTTGCTGGCGGTGTCGTAGACGAACTTGAGGAAGGCGGCGTCCTTGGAAGCGGCGAGCAGGCTCTCGGTGCCCTTGACGATCGGCACCGCGCCGGAGTCGATCCACTCCTTGATCTCTGCGTCGGAAAGCACGGCGGTGGCGAAGAACTTCTTGGCGATGTCCTTCTGCGCGGCCGTGGCCTTGGACGAGATGGCGAGATATTGGCCGGGGTTGCCGACCGTGTCGCTCGGGTCGCCCTTGCCGCCCTCGACGGGCGGGAAGTTCATGTAGCCGAGGTTGCCGCCGGAGACGAAGTCACCGCCGTCGCTGGACATGCTCCCGTACGTCCAGGTGCCGTGCAGCATCATCGCGGCCTTGCCGGTATAGAGCAGCGCCTGGTCGGCGTTGGAGTCCGCGGTGATCGAGGAGAAGCCCTTGATGAACCCGTTCGCCTTGACCAGGTCCTGCACCTTCGTCAGCATGTCCGTGACCGCCGGGTTGGACCAGGCGTCCTTCTCACCCTTGAACACGGCGTCGAACACATCCGGGCCGGCGGTGCGGTCCAGCAGGAACTCCAGCCACATCATGTTCGTCCACCGCGACTGACCACCCAGCGAGAACGGCGCGATGCCCTTGGCGTTGAACTTGGGCACCAGCGCCATGATCTCGCCCCAGGACTGCGGGGGCTGCACGCCGACCTTGTCGAACACCTTCTTGTTGTAGAACAGCACGATCGGTTGGACCGTCTCGGCCGGCATCGCGTAGATCTTGTCGTTGATCGTCGCCGCCTTGAACGAGGACGGGAACAGCCGGTCCTTGACCGCGGCGTTCTGCGCGAACCAGTCGGTGAGGTCATCGACCTGGTTGGCCTCCACGTAGCTCTTGAGGCCGCCGCCGCCCCAGCCCCAGATGATCGTCGGGGCCTGTCCGGCGCCGATGGCGGTCTTGATCTTCGTCTTGTACGCGTCGTTCTGGAATGTGGTGGGCTTGATCCCCGCGTCGGGGTTGTCCTTGTTGAAGCGGTTGACGCTGTTTGTGCGGATACCTTCGCCCGGTTGCCCGGTGAGGTACCAGTAGGTGGCCGCGTTGGCGCCACCTCCGCCACTGGACCCGCCGCTCGGGCCTGAGCTGCCGCAGGCGGCGAGCCCAGCAGCGGCGCCAGCGCCGACAGCGAGGTTGAGGAAATTCCGACGGGATATCGTCCTGCGATCCACGCTGATCTCCGTACTCGAGAGCCGCGGGCTTCCGCGGCGAGTCGGTCGTCTGAGGCGATGGCCGCCGGCCGGACCCGGCACGCTAGACCTTCCCTGCTCGTACCCTGCGCCGGGACTGCAAACTTTCGATCGGCGACCGTAAGTTAACGTGAGATTTCGTTAACCTAGGATTTCGAATTGGGCGTGTCAAGGGTCTTGATGCACTCGTACCGGTGGAGCGAGAGTAGACGTCACCGCAGGGCGTTCTGCCCGCATCGAATGACAGCCATGGGTCACGATCCGGTCGCGGCCGGGTCTCGAAAGAAGACCGGAACTTTCGGAAACTCAAGGAGAGCCGTCGTGACAACACAGAACCCGATCTCCGACGCCGAACGGTCGAGGCGGCCGTGGCAGGACACGACGCTTCCGATCGCCGACCGGGTCGACCTCCTGCTCGGCGAGATGACGCTCGAGGAGAAGGTGGCGCAACTCGGCAGCCGATGGGTCGGCAACGACATGAACGACGTGGCGGCCGGTCCGGGCTCGGCTCCCGATCCCGACGCCAGCCTCAACGTCGCGCCGATGCAGGACGTCTTCGCCGACTCGGGCACGGTGCCGCTCGAAGAGGCGAGCCAACATGGGCTCGGTCACCTCACCCGGGTCTTCGGTAGCGTGCCGGTGACCGTCGCGGAGGGCGCTGCCGAACTCGTACGGCAGCATCGGGTGGTGCTCGAGGGCTCCCGCCTGGGTGTCCCGGCCCTCGTCCACGAGGAGTGCCTCACCGGATTCACCACATTCGGCGCCACGGTGTACCCGGCGGCGATCGCCTGGGGTGCGACGTTCGACCCGGACCTCGTCGAACGCATGGCCGCCGCGATCGGCCGGGACATGGCCGCGGTCGGCGTGCACCAAGGTCTCTCGCCCGTGCTGGACGTCGTACGCGACTACCGCTGGGGCCGCGTCGAGGAAACCATCGGCGAAGACCCCTACCTGGTGGCGATGCTCGGCGCCGCCTACGTCCGGGGCCTGCAGAGCATGGGTGTCATCGCCACGCTGAAGCACTTCGCCGGGTACTCCGCCTCGCGCGCGGCGCGCAACCACGGGCCCGTATCGATGGGCCGTCGCGAGCTCATGGACGTGATCCTGCCGCCGTTTGAGACCGCCATCGCCGCCGCCGGCGCCGGCTCGGTGATGAACTCGTACTCCGATGTGGACGGTGTTCCGGCGGCCGCGGATCCCTGGCTGCTCACCGACCTGCTCCGCGACGAGTGGAGATTCGGGGGCACCGTCGTGTCCGACTACTGGGCCGTACCGTTTCTCGCGACGATGCACCGCGTCGCGGCGGACTACGACGAGGCCGGTGCTCAGGCGATCGCCGCGGGCATCGACGTCGAGCTGCCGGACACGCTCGGCTTCGGCGCCGGGCTGGTCGAGCGGGTTCGGCGCGGCGAGCCGTCCGAGGCGCTCATCGACCGGGCCGCCCGGCGTGTTCTCATCCAGAAGGCGGAGCTGGGGCTGCTCGACCCGGACTGGACGCCGGAGCGCTCGGTGACCGGAGCGGCCGGCACCGACCTTGACTCCGCCGCCAACCGCGCGCTCGCCCGGGAGATGGCCGAGCGCTCGATCGTCCTGCTCGACGCCGGGACCGCGTTGCCCCTGATGGGCGATGGACGCCCACCACTACGCCGGGTGGCCGTCGTCGGGCCCTGCGCCGCCGACCCGCGCACCTTCATGGGTTGCTACGCCTTCCCCAACCACGTCCTGCCGCGCTACCCCGGCTATGGGCTCGGCATCGAAGTACAGAGCGCCGTCGACGCCTTGCGGGCGGAGCTGCCCGAGGTCGAAGTGGTCCACGAGCCGGGCTGCCAGGTGCTGGGTAAGGACCGGTCCGGGTTCGCGGCCGCGCTCGCCGCGGCCCGGGACGCTGACCTGTGCGTGGCGATGGTCGGTGACCTCGCCGGGCTGTTCGGCCACGGGTCGTCCGGGGAGGGCTGCGACGCCGAGGACCTCCGGCTGCCCGGCGTGCAGGCGGATCTGGTCGCCGAGCTGCTGGAAACCGGTACCCCGGTCGTCGTGGTCGTCGTATCCGGCCGTCCGTACGCGCTCGGCGACATCCACGACCGGGCCGTCGGGCTGGTGCAGGCGTTCATGCCGGGGGAGGAAGGGGGACCGGCGATCGCCGGCATCCTCAGCGGCGGGATAGCGCCCGCCGGCAAGTTGCCGGTGCAGATCCCGCGCAGCATCGGGGGTCAGCCGGGCACCTACCTCCAGCCCCCGCTCGGTGCCGAGCACACCGGCGTCAGCAATCTCGACCCGACGCCGCTGTTCCCCTTCGGCCACGGCGCCTCATACACCACGTTCGAAGTGGACGATCTTCGCATCAGCGACAAGGAGGTGTCGACCGACGGGGAGTTCACCGTGTCGGTCCGGGTCCGCAACACCGGCACGCGAACCGGGGACGAGGTCGTCCAGCTCTACCTGCACGATGTCGTCGCCCAGGTCACCCGGCCGGTCCGGCAGCTGGCGGGCTTCGCGCGGGTCCGGCTGGAGCCCACCGAAGCGGTAACCGTCCAGTTCCGGGTGCACGCCGACCGCACCGCCTTCACCGGGCGCGATTTCCAGCGCATCGTCGAACCCGGAGAGCTCGACGTGCTCGTCGGGACGTCGGCAGCCGACCTGCCGTGCCGGGGCACGGTACGGCTGACCGGACCTGTACGCCGGGTGGGGCACGATCGCCGCCTGGTCACGCCGGTGGAGGTCGGCCCGGCCCCGGGCGACGTCCGCGCGTAGGAGGATGACGCCGTGCCGCCCAAGGACGGGCGTACGACGCTCGCCACCGTGGCGGCGTCCGCCGGTGTGTCCGTGGCGACCGTCTCCCGGGTGCTGAACGGCCGTGCCGATGTCGGGCCCGCGACCAGAGCACGCGTCGAGGCGCTGCTGCGGCAGCACCAATACCACGGGCGGCGCGTCGCGTCCGTGTTACGCGGCGCGGCCACGGCACGCATCGAGTTGCTGTTCGCCAGCCCTCTCAACGCGTACTCGATCGAGATCATGCAGGGCGTTCTGGACGCCGCGTCGGACGCCGGCGTCGCCGTCGCGGTCAGCGTGGGCCCCGACGGCGAGCGGCGCTCGGAAGCCGGCCGCGCCGGCGGATGGGCCCGTGACCTGGCCTCCGCCGGGCGGCAGGCGGTCGTCAGCGTCGTGAACGACCTGACGGCCGACCATCTGCACGCGTTGTTCCGGGCGCATCTCCCGCTTGTCGTCATCGACCCGAGCACGATGCCCCGCGCGCGCGTGGCCAGC
>DASXRQ010000003.1:0-23949 GCA_036506495.1 Micromonosporaceae bacterium
TGCCGGGCGACGATCTCGAGGCACTCGCTGTGCGACAGGTCGACCTCCCGGCGCGCCCGGGCCTCCGCCCGCAGCGCCTTCGCCATGACCTTCGCGTCTCGGAACGTACGCATGATCTGATCCTCCATGTCCGGCGAACGATGGTGATCAGTGCTCGCGTTGCTGATTCGTTCGCCCATGGATGGATCAGCGGAATCGACGGAGAATGCATTCACCGAACCCGGAAGGGCGCGAGCGGCTGGCTGCATCGGCCGAAGATCACGCTAGCCGGGCCGGCCGTGCGGTGTCAACGGAGGTAAGGGGGTGCACGACATGCGTCTCCGAATCGCGGTAGGGATCGCGGCCGCGGTCGTGCTCGCCGGCGTTGCCGTCGGTCTGCTCCAGCGGTCGCCGGCTGCCACGCCGCGCTCGGGCGAAGCGCCCAGCGCGTCGCCGAGCGCGTGGCCGACGCCGACGGCGTCGCTGACCCCGTCGCCGGCGGCACCGGTCCGCGCGGCGCCGCAGGAATGCACGGTCGACCAGCTCACGGTCCGCCGCGGCGGCGAGGACGCCGGCTCCGGGCACCGGTCGCTCGCCCTGATCCTGACGAACGTGGGTCACATGACGTGCCGGTTGCGCGGTTATCCGGAGGTGGCCGCGCTCAACGCGCGGGGCGCCGTGGTCGCGCGGGCGAAACACACGCGGTCGGGGTACCTCGGCGGTCTGGATGCCCCCATGCCCACAGTGGACCTCGCACCGGGCCGGTCGGCGTCCGCGATGGTAGAGGCGCTGGCCTTCAACCCCGCCGACGGCAGTGCCTGCACGGCGTACGCGAGGTTGCGCATCACGCCGCCAGGCCAGACCGGTTCCGTCACGGTCCGATGGACGAGCGACGGGTGCAGCACGCTCGAGGTTCATCCGGTGGTGCCGGGCACGAACGGTTCGTACCGGGTCGCCTAGCTGCCGGTTGCCGCAGCAACGTGATATGACTAGAATACTGGTCATGACGACGATTCCGCTGGCGGATGCGAAGGCGAGGCTCTCCGCCGTCCTCGACGAGGTCCGCGACACCCACGAACGCGTGGTGATCACCCGCAACGGGCGGCCGGAGGTGGTGCTAATCGCCGTGTCAGACCTGGAGGCGCTGGAAGAGACCCTGGACTTGCTGTCCACGCCGGGCGCGCTGGAGCAGATCCGCCAGGCCGAGGCCGACATCGCCGCCGGCGACGTGATCGACGCCGCGGAGCTGCGCCGCCAGCTCGGTGCCCGCGCGATGCGGGAGCAGCGTGGCTGAGGAGGAACCCTACAAGCTGTCGCTCGCGCCGGCCGCGCGCCGGGCACTGACTGAAGGGCCGCCGATCGGCCTGCCGATGGCGGTGGCCGCCGCCGTGGCCGAGTTCGTTGCCGGGCCTCTGCTTGCGCGGCCCTACGGCGTGGGCAAGCCGTTGACCAACGAGCTGGCCGCGTACCACTCGGCCCGCCGCGGCGCCTACCGCGTCGTGTACCGCATTGACGACAAGACGCACACCGTGCATGTCGTGCGCATCGATCACCGCGCCGACGTTTACCACTCGTAGCCGCACCAGATGGCGACATCCGTCGTTCGCCGGTGTTGCTGCCAGCGTTGCTGTCACCATCGGCGCTGGCCGTTGAGCTCGTCATCGGCGTCAGGAAAACGCCAGCCAAAGACTGCGGTCGTGATCGGCGGACGGCTCGAAGGCCGCGCTGACTCCACACATACTGTGTACCTGCCGGGGATACCCGGTCCTCGTCCACAACACTGCCGGCTGCGATGTCGATGCCCTGGACTGCATACTGCGCCTGTGCGCCGAGCGCATTGGCCGGCCTCATAGGGAGTGGTCGTCGAGATGGAGGTAACCGGGGTCGCGCGGTGGGCTGTCGGCGCCCCGGCATCAGGCCGGTGTCTCGAAGCGGATCTCGCGCGTGACCGCCGCGGGCGCGAGGAAGGCGAGCAGGTCCGCGCCCTCGGCGGTGAGCGCGTCACCGTCCGGTGTGGACAGTGGGGCGAACGGCCGTACCCTCAGCGTGGCCGCGTCGCGTGTCATCTCCATTGACCAGAACCCTGCGGTGAAGCCGTCCAGGAGGATGAGGCGGGGCGCCGGGCCTTCGGGTTCGAGGTCCTGCGCCCGGTACGCGTCCGTGACGACCCGGCTGCGGTCGGCGTGTGACAGCAGGAGGTTGTCGAAGTCGTACAGGAAGCGTGCCGGTGCCGGCGCATCGGGCCCTGGGCGGGGCGCGTCCGGAAGGTCGAACAGGTCCACGCCCAGCTCGTCTCGGAACGTGACGAGGCGCGGTCGCAGCCGGTCGACCACCTCGCGCAGCCTGGTCAGCCCCGACCACACCTGCACATCGCGGACGCTCGCCGGCCCGAAGGCGCCCAGATACCGGACGACCATCTCGTCGACCGGGTACTCGCGTACGAGGCCCTTGCCGACCCAGGACTCCAGCGGCGCGTGCGCGGCCCGTCCGCTCGCACCCCAGACGCCGCGCGGTGGCACCTGCACGAGCGGCACGTACGCGCGGACGACCTGGGCAAGGGAGGCCTCGTCCCAGCCCGGCCACCGCTTGCCCAGCTCCCGGCCGAGCTCACTGAAGATGAGCGGACGCTCGTCCAGCACGGCGCGGCCGGCCGCCGCGATCTCCTCCAGGTCGAGATCGGCGAGGTTCTTGCCGAAGTTGCTGCGGAACGAGCGTTCACCAACAGGCGCGAGCAAGGGGCGCAGGGCGAGCGCGTCGGCCGCGGAGACCAGGTGGACGGTGGAGCGCATGAGCGCGATGCGCACGACCTGGCGAGCGAGCAGCAGGTCCGCCACGACCTGGGGGTCGAACCCGGCGAGCCGTCCCCAGAGCCCGACGTACCAGGTGTGTGGCGTCTGGGCTTGCAGCCCGACGAGGTGTTCGATCGCCTCGAGCGGGTTCATGGTCGATCGGTCGAGCAGCAGCTGCCGGGCCAGCGTCGCCCGGTTCAGCGAACGTCGGTCCAGTGTGGTGGCGGCGGCCAGCGGATCCTCCGGGATACATCGCGGATGTAGCAGACCAAGATATCCGCCAGCTGGCGGATGTTCGAGATGGCGGACCGAGTGCAGCGTGGTCGGCGTGGTGTGCCTACCGGTGCTCCAATGACTCCCTTGATCGGCCGGCAGCGCCAACTCGACCGGGTTCGCGGCTGGGTGTCCGAGCTGGCGGCCGGGCGCGGGCGCGCCGCGCTCGTCGAGGGTGAGCCCGGGATTGGCAAGACAGCGATTATGCGGTCCGCCGCCGACGACGCCGAGGCGCTCGACTGCCAGGTGCTGTGGGCGTCCTGCGACGAGCTCAGCCAGGCGTTTCCGCTCGTGCCGCTGCTCGACGCGTTCGACGCCGCCAGGCACGGTGATCGCCTCGGGTCGCGCATCGCCGAGCTGCTCCGGGTCGAGACGGCACCGGGCCACCGCGTGGACGTGGTCGCTCCCGCGGTGGAGCGTCTGCTCGCCGCCATCGACGAGGCGTGTGCCGTCGCGCCGGTGTTGCTCGTCGTTGACGACCTGCAGTTCGCCGACCAGGCGACCGTCCAGACCCTTGGCCGGCTGGCCCGCTCGGTCAGCCAGGTGCCGCTCCTGGTCGTCGGCACGGCCAGACCCGTTCCGCGCCGTGACGACCTGACGGCGTTGCGACGAACCGTGGACGCGGCCGATCGACTGCGCCTGCACGGTCTGTCGAGTCGCGAAGTCGTCGAGCTCGTCGCGCATACGGTCGGCGGTTCGCCGGGCCAGCGCCTGCTGCGGCTGGCCGAGGGCGCCGGTGGCAATCCGCTCTACCTCACCGAGCTGCTCGACGCGCTGGCTCGCGGGCGCCTGCTCAACCCGGTCGACGACTGCGTGGAGGTTACCGATGGCCGCACGCCCGACTCGCTGGCCGATGCGATCGTCGACCGGCTCGAGTTCCTGTCGCCGTCGACGCGCGGCGTCCTGCAGGCTGCGGCGCTCCTGGGTGTGGAATTCTCCGTCGCCGATCTCGCCGTGGTGTCGGGCCGTCGGATCAGCGACCTGCTCCCGGTCCTGGACGAGGCCATTCTCGCGGGCGTCCTGCGAGACGACGGCCCAGAACTGGCCTTCCGACATCCGCTCATCCGCGCCGCGTTGTACCGGGAGCTACCGGGCGCGGTCCGCGCCGCCTGGCACTACGACGCCGGTCGAGCACTTGCGGAGGAGGGCGCGCCGCCGGAGCGCGTGGCCCGCCAGCTCATGCCCGCGCTTGAACTGCCCGATGGCGGCACCGTGGCGGCCGATTGGCTGGCCCGCTGGCTCGAGGTGACCGGCCGGCAGCTGGTCGGTCAGGCGCCGAACGTGGCGGTGCCGCTGCTGGGCCACGCGGTGACCGGCATGCCGGCCGACGCCGCACCGTACGACCTGCTGACCTGCCGGTTGGCCGACGCCCTGTTCCGGTTGGGCCACGTGGCACGGGCGACCCAGGTCGCGGACGCCGCGCTCGCCCACGTCACGCGCCCGCACCTGCTGGTCGATCTGCACTGCACGCTGGCGGCATGCCGCGCGATGCGCGGCCGGCCCGAAGAGTCGCTGCCCGAGTTGGAGCGGGCGTCGAACGCTCCCGGCATCGGGCCCGGACACCGCGCGCGGCTGCTGGTGCTGACCGCTCGCGTCCACCTCAGCCTCGGCCGGACGGACACCGCGAGCCAGGTCGCGCAGGCTGCCCTCGCGGCCGCGACCGAGGCCGGCGACACCTGGGCGACCGGCGGAGCGCTGGGCACGCTGACGTTCGCGGTGATGATGCGCGGCGAGGCGGCGGCCGCCATGCCGATGCTCCGCCGTGCGATCGCGGTCGCCGAGGGACACCCGGGCCTGACCGACCTACGGCTGGTCCTCCAGGTGAACCAGGCCGCGTCGCTGGGCGACCTGGATCGCTACGACGAGGCCATCGAGGCCGCGGTTCAGGCCGTGCGGCTCGCCGACGACGCCGGGAACGTCGTGCGGCTCGCGCAGGCCGAGAGCGTACTCGGGGAACTGCTCTTCGACGTGGGGCGGTGGGATGACGCCCTGGCGGAGCTCGACGTCGGGTTTGGACTGTCCAAGCATCCGTTCGCGGAGTGTTGCGACCGGGGCGTCGCGGCCACCATCCGGCTGCACCGTGGCGACCCGCTGGCAACGGAGAACCTCGCGCGTGGACGGGAGTGCGCCGCTGACTCCAAGCGCGTCAGTGGCGCGCTGACACTGGCCACGAGCCTGGAGCGCGAGCAGGCCGACCGACCCGGGGAGGCATTCGCCGTCCTGCGCGACGGGCTGAACTCGCTGTCAGAGGAGGTCGATGAGGCCATCGTCCTGTTCGCCGACGCCGTTCGTCTCGCCCTGCTGGTGGGCGACCGACCCGCCGCGCGTACGTTCGTCCAGCAGGCCGAGCAGGCCGCCGCGGCCTCGGACGTGCCGCACCGGCAGGCGATCGGGGCACACTGCCGCGGCCTGCTCGACGGCGATTCGGTCCTGCTGCGCCGGGCAGCGGAGCTGTACGCGACGGCCGGCCGGCCGTTGCCGCGGGCGCAGGCGCTGGAGGCAGCGGGCGTGGCCCTGGCCGAACGGGGCGACCTCGCCGGCGCGCGCTCGCAGTTCAGCCAGGCCTTCACCACGTACACACAACTGGGTGCGGCCTGGGATCTCGCGCGCACCCAGGCGACGTTTCGCACCTACGGAATCCGGCGCGGGCCGCGGGTCAAGCACCGGCGGGCAGATCAGGGTTGGGAGAGCCTGACCCCGACCGAGGTGAAGATCGTGGATCTGGTGGCCCAGGGCAGGTCAAACCCGGAGATCGCCGCACACCTGTTCCTGTCCCGGCGGACCGTGCAGACCCACGTGTCGCACGTGCTGGCGAAGCTGAACCTGCACTCCCGCATCGACATCGCCCGCGAGGCGAGCCGGCGAGACGCTGCTACCCAGTAAGGGCGCCCATTCTGGCCAGCCGCGCCGTGGGCACGCAGCGCGCCGACCCGGCCCGGATCGGGCCGCCCACCGTCGATAGATGCAGCGCCAGGTGTGCGCGCATGCCCGCGTCCCACAGGCTCTGTTCCATGTCGGGCGGCGCGATCCAGCGGTGGGAGTTGTCGCTGTAGTGCAGGTCCTCGTCGCCCGGTCGCAGCACGCCCACGACTGACGCTCCTCGGTAGCCGGTCCATGGTCAGGACACAGACTCCCGAGCCGGGGCGGGGCGAGATAACCGCCAGCTCAGTGAGATCTGAACGCCGCGGCACAATGGCGGGCATGCGGCTGGTAATGACCGCCGACACCCATCTGCCCGTACGAGCGAAGGACTTGCCCAGACAGCTGTGGGCGGCGATCGACGCGGCGGATGTCGTGGTACATGCCGGCGACTGGGTCGACGTTTCGCTGCTGGACGCGATCGAGCAGCGGGCCCGGCGGGTGATCGGCGTGGTCGGCAACAACGATGGCCCGACGCTGGCCGCCCGGCTGCCCGAGGTCGCGCGAGCCGAGCTGGATGGCCTGCGGCTGGCCGTCGTGCACGAGACCGGGCCCGCCGCCGGACGGGAGCGTCGGTGCGCCGCGCGGTTCCCGGACACCGACGTGCTCATTTTCGGGCACAGCCACGTGCCGTGGGACACCGTCTCGGATTCCGGCCTACGGCTGCTCAACCCGGGGTCGCCGACCGACCGCCGGCGGCAGCCGACGGGCACCTTCCTCACCGCGGACGTTTCCGAGGGCCAGCTCACCCGCGTCGTTCTGCACCGCGTGGCGCGCTGGCCCGGATGACGCGACGTCACACGATACGCATGGTTGCCGGCAGGCCCAGAAACCGGCCGACGTCGGCAGCCTCCGCTTCGAGCGCGTCCACCACGCCACGAGACAGACGGTCGAACGGTTCCACCCGGATCGTGGCCGCGGTATTCGTGCGGCCGGTCCGGTCCAGCCGCCACGTGCCGACGACCCGACCGTCGACGAGCACGGCCGGGTGGATGATGCCGCCGCCCGCCTGGATCCGCCGGGCGTACCGGGCGTCGAGCGCGAGCTCGCGGCCGCGGTAACCCAGCAGGTACGGGTCGAACGAGCCCAGCAGCCGGACCACCGTGTCCGCGGGTGACGCAAGCTCCATTGTGGACGGTGCGAACGCGGTCGCGCCGCCGAGGCGTACCTCCGTAAGCTCATCGGCGATGAGTGCGAACGCCCGCCGGGCCGCGGCGGCCGGCAGGCCCGACCACGCCGCCAGGTCCCGCTCGGCGGCGGGCGCGTGCCCGGCCAGGTAGCGCCGCGCCAGCTCGGCCAGGGCGTCGTCCTCGCCGCGACTCTCACCGTCGGGGACCCACTCGTCGAGCAGCGTGTACGTGGGCTCGTCCCGCGCCAGATCGGGGCCGCGGCAGATGAGGCCGCGCATCGCCGCGTACGCGACGAGGTGTGCCGGAGCCTGCGTGCCGAGCTTTTCGGCGACCCCATCGTCGACGACCCGGGCGACGAGGGCCGCGCGGGTCAGCGGTGCGGACCCGGACAGCGTGGCCTGGATGGCCGACAGCGCCCGTTCGCAGGTGGCGTCGTCGAGGCCCAGCTGCAGGCGGCGGCGTCGGCCGGCGGCGGCGAAGATCGGGCCGTGCAGGCCAACCACCCACCGCACGTCCGCAGCGGCGAGCATGTGCAGCGTCCCGCGCATCGCCCACGTCCGCACGAGCGAGCCCGTGGCGCAGGCCCGGTCGACGCTCGCGGCGGTGGCCCCGGCGGCGCGGCACCGGACCGCGAGCCGTGCCGCCGGGGTCGACTGGGCCGGCACGGCGGTGACCGCCGCGACCGCCGTGCTGGCCCGGGAGGGCCGCTTCCCGGCCAGCCGGTGGGCGCGGATCCGCAGGCCGCGGACGGCGTCGTCGGTGAGTGATCGCAGCATTCCTCGCACCCTATCGGGCGTATGACGCGGAATCATGCGTGCTGTCCGGTCTTGGCGGAGATGATCAGTCGACTCGCCCACATTGGGGTGGGCCGGACTAGCGCAGCCCGCCGTTGCCGAATACTCTCGGTCGCAGTTCGCCTACGGAGAGAGACGGCCGGACGGCCGGGCGAGTGGGAGGTATTCGCGTGAGCCTGTCGATCGAGACCCGGACCCTGTCCGACGGCGTGATAGAGATCGCGCCGCGTGGTGAGATCGATGTCGACTCGGCGCACGAGGTGCGAGAAGCGGTCGGGGCCGAGCTGGCCAGCCCGCAGGCCCGCCCTCGCGGGATCAACCTCAACATGCGGCTGGTGCGGTTCATCGACTCGGTGGGCATGTCCGCGTTGGTCGCCGGCTTCCAGACCGCCCAGGTTAGCGGCGTGAGGCTGGTGATCACGGAGCCAAGCCGCTTCGTGTATCTGCAGCTCTGGGCGACCGGCCTGGTCGGGCTCTTTGGCGCACCCGTGCCGGAGCACCACGACGAACTCGAAGGTCGTCACAACTACACGGAACTTGGGCCCTCCACCACGCGCGAGGGCGCAACTTCCATGTAGTTGCGCGCCCCTCCGCCGTTATCCCGAGGGTGAGCCTTGGCGAGCGTCGGCGAACACCTCCGCCAGCCCGGGCAGGTCGATGGCGGCCTCGCCCACCAGGGACAGCGGCGTGATCGTGGCGTACCGCTCGGCGAGCAGGGCGATGTCGCTGTCGGCCTCGAGCTCGGCGTCGGTCTCGTCGACGGTCGTGCGCACAAAGCCGGCACCGATCTCGGCGATCGCCATCTGCACCTGGCCGAAGCGGCTCAGCGCGGCCCGGCGCAGCCCGCGAATCTCGGCCGCGGGCAGATCGGGCACGTTCAGGTTGAGCACGGTCGTGGGCGGCGACTCCTCGAGCAGCGGCACCAGGCGGGCGGCGAGCGCCGCGGCGGCGTCCCAGTTCCGCGTCTCGTCGGCATGGCTCCCACCGGCGGCGGTACCGGCCGGAAGCGGCCGGCCCCCGGCTAGCAGATCGAGCGACACCGCGAGGCCGCGGCAGCCGTTGGCGGCGCCGGTGAGCGCGGCGCCGACCGTGCCGGAGTGGAGCACCGCGTGCCCCGCGTTGGCGCCCCGGTTGATGCCCGACAGCACCAGCGCGGGCGGCTCGCCGAACGCACCCCGGGTGGCGATCAGCGTGATGAAGCCGGGCGAGCCCGCGACCGCGTACGCCGGAATGCCGTCGAGATCTGGCAGCTGCCGTTCGGTCACGACGACGCGGCGGTTGTCCTCGACCGCGGTCAGCGACGCGCTGGCGCCGCTCGCTTCACGGGCCGGCGCGGCGACGACCACGTCCAGGCCCGACTTGACCGCAGCCAGCGCGAGGCGGTGCAGTCCCGGCGCGTCGATGCCGTCATCGTTTGTGACCAGCGTGCGGGTCACCGCGGCCTCGCCCGGTCCGCGAGGTCCGATGGCGAGGCGTGGTCGTCGGTGGAGACCGGCCGGGCCACACTCGGCGTGTACCGCGCCAACCCGGCATCCTGTTCGGGTACCGGTTCGCCGCTCGGGAACCGGACCAGCTTCACCCGCTCGAGCAAGCCCTCGATCGCGTCGGCACGTCCGGTGCCCAGCCCATGCCGGGTCACGTTCAGCGCTCCGGCCGCGGCTCCGGACCGCACGGCGTGCACGAGGTCGCCGCCGGTGGCGAGCACCGCGGCGACGCCGGCCGTCATCGAGTCCCCGGCTCCGCGCGAGTCCGCCGGCTCGAGACTCGGCATCTGCACCTCCACCACCTCGTCGCCGATGAGCGCCAGGGCCGGCTTGTCGGCTCTACTGACCACGACCGACTCCGCGCCATCCTCGTGCAGCGCGTGCATGGCGGCGATCAGGGCCTCGGCGCCGTCGTGCCCACTACGGGCGTCGTTGACCAGCTGATCGTGGGACACCTTGACGAGCGTGAGGCCGCCCGCGAGAACGGCGTCCAGGTACTCACCGGTGAGGTCGGCGACCACCTTGCAGCCGTTGCGGCTGAGGTCGCCGGCGAGCCGCCGGTATACGTCCGGCGGCACGACGCCGGCGTCCTGTACGCCAGCGAGCACGCTCACCGGCGCTCGCAGGCCCTCGGCCAGCGCGACGCTGTACAGCTCGTCCAGCGTGTGCCGGCTCAGCCGTACGCCGGGTGCGCGGGCCAGCTCCTTCCGCGTACCGTCCCTGCGGTCGTGCACGTAGGCCGGGTTGCGCTCGGTGGCCTGCACCGCGCGGAGGTCTATGCGCTCCGCCTTGATGAGCGGCGCCAACACCCGGCCGGGCTCGCCGCCGAGCACCGCGCACATCACCACGGGGACGTCCAGCGAGCGGATCATGCGCGCCTGCCAGACGCCCTGGCCGCCGGCGTGCAGGTGAATGTCGGGATGCCGGGCGTCGTTGCCGGAGCCGCCGGCCTCGATGGTCACCGTGAGCTCGGGCGCGGGCGAGAACACCATCACGTGCTCAGACACGCCAAGCGGGATACCCGAACCCGCCGCGCGGCTAACCATCGGTGCTCGCGACCGGCGTTACTCGGTGGTAGCTTGCCCGGGCTGTGCGAGTGGGAGTGCTACCAGCCGACGGGCTCGCAGGCACCCTGGCCGTCGGCGGGTTCGACCTGGAGCGTCGCGTGGTCGATGTGGAACTGGTTCTGCAGCGTCTCCCGGGCGGCGGCCAGCACCGTGCCCGTCTCGGCGGCCGCGTCGACGGTCAGGTGCGCGGAGGCGACCTCCATTCCGGACGTCAGCGTCCATAGGTGCAGGTCGTGAACGTCGCACACTCCCGGGACGGCGGCCAGCCGCTCGCGGACCGACGAGACGTCGAGGTGCTCGGGCGCGGCCTGAACGAGGATGCGCAGCGCGGCGCGCCCGAGCCGCCAGGTGCGCGGCAGGATGAACAGCCCGACCGCGACCGCGACGATCGGGTCGGCGTACCACCACCCGCTGACCGCGATGATGCCGGCCGCGACGAGCACGCCGACCGAGCCGAGCAGGTCGCCGAGCGCCTCGAGGTACGCGCCGCGGACGTTGACGCTCTCCCGCGCGCCGCCGCGCAGCAGCGTGAGCGCGACAATATTGGCGACCAGGCCGATCGCGGCGACCACCAGCATCGGTCCGGCGCGGACCTCCGTCGGGTCGAACAGTCGCCGCACCGCCTCGACGAGCACGAAGACGGCCACGCCGAAGAGCAGCGCCGCGTTGCCGAGGGCGGCGAGCACCTCGAGCCGGTACAGGCCGTATGTGCGCTGGCCGCCGCGGCTGGACCGGGCGGCGGCCGTCATCGCCGCCAGCGCCAGGCCGATGCCGAGCACGTCGGTGAACATGTGGCCCGCGTCGGAGAGCAGGGCGAGCGAACCGGTGACGAACGCCGTCGCCGCCTCCGCAAGCATCACGGCGCCGATCAGCGCGAGGGCGGCCCAGAGCCGCCCGCGGTTCGCCTCGGCCACGCGGGCGACGTGACCCGCGTGCTCGTGACCGGCTCCCATGCGCACTACCTTCCGTTGCCCAGCCCCGGTCCGGCCAATGTATGTTCACATCGCTATGTGTGCAAATCAGGCACCGGCGGTGAGGCAGAGTCCAGGTACGCCGCGGCCTGCAGCGTGAACAGCTCCGCGTACAGGCCGCCGAGGGCCATGAGCGCGTCGTGGTCGCCGGACTCGACGATCCGGCCCGCGTCCAGCACGTAGATCCGATCCGCCGACCGGACGCTGGAGAACCGGTGCGAGATCAACAAGACGGTACGCCCGGAGAGCAGCGTCCGGATGCGCTCGAACAGCTCCTGCTCGGCGCGCGGGTCGAGGGCCGCGGTCGGCTCGTCGAGCACGATGAACGGCGCCTCCCGGAAGAACGCGCGGGCCAGCGCCATCCGCTGCCACTGCCCGACCGACAGGTCGGTGCCGCCACGGAACTCCGGGCCCAGCATCGTGGCGTACCCCTCGGGCAGTTCCTCGATGAACCGGTCCGCGCCGGCCTGCGCGGCGGCGGCGCGGATGCCGGCGTCATCGTCGACGGCCTCCACCCGGCCGAGCGCGATGTTCTCGCTGGCCGTCAGGTGGAACCGCTCGAAATCCTGGAAGATCACCGCGACCTGGCGGTGTAGCTCGTCGGGGTCCACAGTGGACACGTCAACCCCGTCCCAGCGGATCTGCCCCGAGTCCGGCCGGTACAGCCCGGCGAGCAGCTTCGCGAGGGTGGTCTTGCCCGAGCCGTTCTCGCCGACGAGCGCGACGATCTCGCCGGCCGACACCTCCATCGAGACGGAGTGCAGCGCCGGCTCGTCGCCGGTCGGGTAGGTGAAGGTGACGTCCGAGACGCTGAGTCGGGAGAACCCGGCCGGGGCCGTGCCGCGCGGCCGGGCGTGCTCCAGCTCCGGCAGCATCGCCGTGAAGACCAGGTAATCGTCGAGGTAGCGGCTGGCCTCCGAGAGCGCGCCGACGGACCACCCCGCCTGCGCCAGCCGGCCGCCCACGAGCGCGATCGCCGCGACCGCGATCCCGGCCGAGGCGAGCGGGACCGTCCCGCGCAGTGCCAGCCAGGCGACCAGCAGCAGGGTCCCCAGCAGCACGAGGCCCATCACCAGATTGGAGCCGATGGAGAGGAGGATCTGCTTGCGCGCCACCCGGCGCAGCTCGGCGATGCGCTCGGCGTACAGCTGGTCGTACCGGCGCCGGAGGTGTCCGGCCAAGCCGAACGCGCGGACCTCCTTCGCCGCGACCCGGTCCTGCAGAAGGCGCCCGAGGTAGTAGCGCTGCCGGTCCCGCGCCGTCATCTTCCAGAAGAACTCGTGGAACGCCGCGCCGCGCCGGGATGCCGCGAACGCCGCCGGGATGAGCATCAGCGCGAGCACCGGGATCAGCACCGGAGCGACCGCGACGAGGGCGACCATTCCGGCGGCCACCCCGACGACCGCCTGTACGAGGCCGGACAGGCCGAACACCATGTTCAGCGGCTGTTGGCCGCTCGCCTGAGTCCGCTGCACCCGGTTGTGGAACTCCGGGGTGTCGAAGGTGGCGAGGTCCACGGCGGCGGTCACGTCGAGGATCTGGCCCTGCACCCGCCGCGTCACGAGGTCGCCGAGGATCTGTTGGCGCTCGCGCTGGAGCGCATTCGCGGTGAACTGGACCGCCGTGATCAACGACATCGCGAGAGCCCATGGGAGCACCGCGGTCAACGAGGAGCCTCTGCTCACCGCGCTCAGCAGCGCGGCCAGCGCCGCCCGGCCGAGCAGCAGCAGGCCCAGGACACCGACCCCGCCGACCACTAGCAACCCGGTCGACGCGACCAGATCGGCCCGGCCGGCGGTCCACGCGATGCGCACGGCGTGCCACACCAGCCGGGGGATCCGGCGGACGGAGAGGCGGGCCGGCCGCTGCTCGTCATCCAGGAGCACAACCACGACGCCCAGTGTTGCGCGGTTGAACCAGCGGACGCGAGGGACGCGTGGGACAGTGAGGAACGAAAGCGCGAAAGGAGATTTTCGTGCGGGTTCGCCTCAGTCGCATCATTCTGTCGATCATCACTGCCGGCTCCGTCGCCGTGCTGGCCGCGCCCGCCGCGGGCGCTGCTCCCGCGGCCGCCCCGTCGACCGTGTTCCCGACCACGCTGCACCTGCCGAACGCCTTCCTGCCGGAGGGCATCGCGATCGGCGTCCCGCCGTTCGCGTACTTCGGCTCTCGAGCCGACGGTGACCTGTTCCGGGTCAACCTGCTCACCGGCAAGGGGGACCGGTTCAGCCAGGGTCCCGGCACCCCGTCCGTGGGACTGAAGGTCGACCCGGCCGGACGCCTGTTCGTCGCGGGCGGACCGGCCGGCAATGGCCGCGTGGTCAGCGCGTTCAGCGGCAAGGTGCTGGCCAGCTACCAGTTCACGACCGCGCCGACGTTCGTCAACGACGTCGTGCTGACCCCGACCGCGGCGTGGTTCACCGACTCCTCGCGGCCGATGCTCTACAAGCTGCCGTTGGGCCCGGGCGGCCGGCTGCCCACCCAGGCGCAGGTCGTCACGGTTCCGCTCGGCGGCGAGTGGGAGCAGGTGGCGGGCTTCAACGCCAACGGCATCGCGCGTACGCCGGACGGGTCGGCGCTGCTCGTGGTGAACTCGACGACCGGCAGGCTGTTCCGGGTCGACCCCGGCACCGGAGTGGCCACGGCGGTGGACCTCGGCGGCGAGACGCTGGTCAACGGGGACGGTCTGCTCGCGGATGGCACGATCCTGTACGCGGTGCAGAACCAGTTCAACACCCTCGCCGTCGTGCGGCTGAACGCCGACGGCACGGCGGGTGAGGTGGTCAACCGCTACACCAACGGCCGGTTCGACACACCCACGACCGTCGCGCGCTACGACGGGCGGCTGTACCTCGTCAACGCCCGGTTCAACACGCCGGTCGCACCCGACACCACCTACACGGCCGAGGCAGTTCCCATCGCCGAGGTCCTAGGGGGCTAACGGCCCGGGCAGCCAGGCCGGATCCGTGCCGACCGTCCACAGTCGCTGCGTGGCGCGCGACAGGTCCACGTAGAGCGTGCGCACGCCGGAGGCCCCGTCGGCGCGGATCTGTTCGGGCTCGACGAGCACGACGCCGTCGTACTCCATGCCCTTGGCCTCGAGGCTGGTGATCACCTGGAGCCGGGGCGCGGCGAGGTCGGCGACCCAGGCCGCGATCTCGTCGCGCCGCGGCACCGGCGCGATGACCCCGACCGTGCCCTCGACCTCATCGAGCACCGCGGCGGTGGCCTTGCGCACGGCGGCCGGCAGCTCGTCGGCGTCGACTACGCGGTGCTCGGGCGGCACGCCGGTCGACCGGACCGCGCGCGGCAGCGCGACGTTGGGGGACACCTGCCGGATCACCGCCGCCGCGACCTCGAAGATCTCCGCCGAGTTGCGGTAGTTGGTCGACAGCGTGTACTCATGCCGTCGGCGCGAACCCAACGCCCGGTCGCGGGCGCGAGTCAGCTCGGTCGGGTCGCCGGTCCAGGCGGTCTGGGCCGGGTCCCCGACCACGGTCCACGAGGCGAGCCGGCCGCGTCGGGCGAGCATGCGCCACTGCATGGGGGAGACGTCCTGCGCCTCGTCGACCACCACGTGCGCGTACTCCCGGTAGTCGTCGGGGCGCTGGACCGCCGTCGCGCGGGTGGCCCGCTGCCGGTCGGCGAACGTCGTGACCTCCTGCACGCCGTCGGCGACCTGGAATGTGTTGCGCGTGGCGCGCTGAGGCTGCCTCGGGCGGCCCAGCAGGTTGTCGAGCTCGTCGAGCAGCGCGACGTCGGCCACGGTCGGCCCATCGCTGGACAGCGACGCGTACGACGCGGCCAGCGCCCGGACCTCGGCGCGCGACAGGATGCCGCCGGCGTACCGGTTCAGCCGGACCGGGTCGGCGAGCCACCGCAGGACGTCCAGCGGACGCAGCATCGGCCACCACGCGCGCACGAACGCCCGGAACTCGGCCCGGTCGGCCAGCTCGTCCTCGAACTCGAACCTGCTCGGCCGCCGGTCCTCCGATATCAGCTCCCGGGTCTGCGCCCACAGCGCCTCGAACAGGCCGTCGATGCCGACTCGGCGCACCTCGTTGCGCCGGGCGCCGCGGGGCAGCGCTCCGCGCCAGACCGCGGACAGCTCGTCGGTCGCCAGCCGGAGCAGTTTGCCGCGGTAGAGCAGACGCAGCTCCGTCGGTCCGCCCGGCCCGCGGTCCCGCACCGCGCGCTCCAACACTCGGCGCATCCGCAGCGAGCCCTTGGCCGCCGCCGTCGCGGTCGGATCGACGCGGGTGGCCGTGACGCCGTCGACCACCGAGCCGAGCGACCGCAGGGTAGCCGCGTCCTCGCCGAGAGAGGGCAGCACCGCGGAGATGTACTCCACGAACAACGGCGACGGGCCCACGACCAGGATGCCGCCGCCAGCGAACCGGGCGCGGTCGGAGTAGAGGAGGTACGCCGCGCGGTGCAGCGCGACCGCGGTCTTGCCCGTGCCGGGCCCGCCCGACACGATCGTGACACCGGAGGCGGGCGAGCGGATCGCCTCGTCCTGCTCGCGCTGGATCGTCGCAACGATGTCCCGCATGCCACGGCCGGTGGTGCGCGCGAGGTTCGCGAGCATCGCGCCGTCGCCGACGATCCGCATGTCGCGCGGGGCGGCGGCCGGGTCGAGCAGGTCGTCCTCGATGCCGATGACCTTCTCGCCACTCGACTGGATCATCCGGCGACGGACCACGCCGCGCGGGTCGGCCGCCGTCGCCTGGTAGAACGCGGCCGCCGCCGGCGCCCGCCAGTCGATCACAAGCGGTTCGGCGTCCTCGTCGCGTACGCCCAGCCGGCCGACGTGGTACCCGGTGCCGTCGCGCAGGTCGAGCCGGCCGAAGACCAGCCCCTCGTGCTCGGCGTCGAGGGCGTGCCTGCGGCGGGCGGCGTGAAACACCATCGCGTCCCGCTCCACGAGGGAGCCGAACGTGCCGACCCGCGCGATCCGGTAGCCCTCGCGCTCGGCCCGCGCCGCGTCGAGTCGCAGCTGCTCTATGCGGGCGTACACGCGGTCGACGTGGCGCTGCTCGACGGCGATCTCCTGCTGCAGGACGTTGGCGTCGGTCACGCAGTCGGCTCCAGCCGTGCCCCTCGCCGGGCCCGTCGCCGCAGCCACAGCGTGGTCAGGACGCCACAGAAGACCGCGATGACGAGCGCCAGCCACGACGCGTTCTTGAGCCACCGCTCGGCGGCGAGCCCGGCGTTGTAGAGCAGGAACGTCGTCCCGAATGCCCAGATCAGGCCGCCGGCGGCGTTCGCGACGAGAAACTTCCGGTACGGCACGTGCAGCGCCCCGGCGACCGGGCCGGCGAGGATGCGTAGCAGCGCGACGAACCGGCCGAAGAACACGGCCCACACGCCCCAGCGGGCGAGCAGCCGCTCGGCCCTGGCCAGTTGTTCGGGTCCAAGGTGTCTCGGGAAGCGGCGCCCGGCCCGGCCCAGGAGCGGCCGGCCGCCGCGCCGGCCCGCGGCGTACCCGAGGGAATCGCCGGCGATCGCGCCGAGCGCGGCCGCGGTGGCCACGCCCCACGGATCGGTCAGCCCGGTGGAGGCGAGCAGCGACGCGCTGATGAGCGCGATCTCGCCGGGCAGCGGGACGCCCATGCTCTCCAGCCCGATCACGGCACCCACGACCAGATAGGTCGCGATCGCCGGCATCGTCGCCAGCCACACCTGCGCGTAGTGCACGGCAGCGACCGTACCTCGCGGGCGGGCCGGGCGGCAGCGGTCCGGTCGTGACCTGGGTCGCCCGGATCTGGGGCACCGCCGGCGGCCGCACGCCCGGTGAGTGACACTGCCGGCGTGACGAACACCGCGCTCCCGCCCGATGGGCGGCCCGGCCCGGCCGAGGCCCTGGCCGACCTGCTCGCCGGCAACCGGCGGTTCGCCTCGGGCCGGCCGCGGTACGGGCATCACGTCTCGGCGGCCGCCGCCGCGTCCGGCGGCCAGCGTCCGTACGCGGTCGTGGTCGGCTGCATCGATTCCCGGGTGCCGCTCGAGGCCGTCTTTGACCAGAACTTCGGCTCGATCTGCGTCGTCCGCTCGGGCGGCCACGTGCTGGACCGCGCGGTGCTCGGTTCGGTGGAGTTCGCGGTCGGGGAGCTAGGGGTGTCGTTGGTCATGGTCCTCGGCCACGAGCGGTGTGGTGCGGTCGCGTCCACGGTGGCGGCGCTGCGTACCGGTCTGCCTCCGATGGGGAACCTGGCCTACCTGGTCGAGGAGATCGCCCCTGCCGTGCTCGCGGCGGGGCCGGACGGCCTGGATGTTCAGGCCCGGGCCACGCACGCCCACGTCATACGTACCGTGCGGCGGCTCGAGCGTGTCGAGTTGCTGATCGAGGCGGTGGCCGCCGGCCGGGTCGCCCTGGTGGGAGCGGTCTACGACCTGGACACCGGCCGGGTCTCCGTCGTCTCGGGCGAATAGTTTTCCGAGTCGATCTAGGGCGAATACTGGTGGGTGGAGATCAACTAGCCAGTATTCGTCCTAGATCGACACGCCTTGACAGCGACTCGCAGAACTGCGCCCCGCCGCGTTATGCGGGCGGGGCGCCGGAGTGCCGCGGGACCGTCAGGCGGCGTCGAAGACGCCCGCCTCGGCGAGACGCTTCTCGGTGGTGTCCCACCCGTCGCTCGGGTACGCGGAGGCGAGCGCGACCAGTTCAGCGCGGATTTTCGGGCCGTGACCCGCCGCGGTCAGCACCCGGATCTCCTCGACGAACTCGTCGGAGTCGGTGCGCAGGCGACTGGTCCTGCCGTTGGTCAGATTCCGCACGTACGCGTGCTTCCCGCTGTTGAGCGGGAGCAGGTACTTGAACTCGCCGAGCACGCTCAGGGCGCCACCGGTCGCCTGACCAGCCCGGACCGAGGCGCGCGCGGTCTTGGAGGTGTTGCTCGCCACGGAGGTACTCCTTGCAGAGGAACGGGATGGGATGGACGGTAACGCGACCGCCGAAGGAAGGGTACACGAACCGGGCGCGGGTTCCGCAGCCCGCGAGCGGGCGCTGTGACGGACGTCTGGTCGGCGGGCCTGGCACTTTCGGGCGTGTTATTCCGGAATCTCTGGCGCACCATCCGTCACACCCGTCATCATGGTCGTGCGCGGGCCACCCACCCGCCGCGGAGCGAGGTCGTTGGGGAAGACGCACCTCGGTCCCCGGGAGGTCACCGTGCCCACGCGTGGCGTCGTATACGTCCACTCGACACCACTGGCGGTGTGTCCTCACGTCGAGTGGGCCATGGCGCGTGTCCTGGCCGCGCCGACGAGGCTCGAGTGGACCGCCCAACCCGTCGATCCGAGCACGCGCCGTGCCGAGTGCGGCTGGACCGGCCGGCCCGGCACCGGCGCGGAGCTCGCCGCCGCTCTGCGCCAATGGCCGATGATCCGGTTCGAGGTCACCGAGGAGCCGAGCGCCGGAGTGGACGGCGAGCGCTTCATGCACGTGCCCGGCCGGGGGCTGTTCCGGGCGGCCATCGGCGCGGCCGGCGACATCCAGCTCGGCGAGGACCGGCTGCGCGCGATCATGGCGGCCGCGCGGACGCCGGAGGCGCTCGCGCACGCCCTCGACAAGGCCCTCGGGACCGCCTGGGACGCCGAGCTCGAGCCGTACCGGCACGCCGGCGACGGCGCACCGGTGACGCTGCTCACCAGGGTGGGCTGACCCGGGCCGCTGCCTTGCCCCGGCCTGCCCCGACTGGTGGGATGTCGGCGTGTGCTCCCCCCGGCGCCTCCTCTGTGTGCTCGCTGCGCTCGTTGCCGTCCTGGCGCCGGCGGCCTGCGGCCACGGCCGGGAGCGCGGGTCGGCCGGCCCAACGCCGAGCGCGGCCGCGACGACGCCGGGGATCCCGCCGTCCGCCCAGGCCGACCCCGGGGTCCGGGCCGCGGCGCTGGTCACCCGGCTCTCCGACGAGGACCTGGTCGGGCAGGTGCTCATGCCGTACGCCTACGGCAGCTCGGCCACGCACGTCTCGGCCGGATCGGCCGCGGGTAACCGGAAGCTCGCCGGCGTGGCGACGCCCGCCGAGTTGGTAACCAAGCTGCGCCTCGGCGGGCTCATCCTGGTCGGCTTCTCCGCCGACGACCCCACGGCCTCCACGCAGCCCACGACGAACGTGGACTCGGTGCGGCAGGTCAGTGACCTGACCGCCGGTTTGCAACGGGCGGCCGCGCAGCTGCCGGCCGCGGTGCCGTTGCTGATCGGCACCGACCAGGAGTACGGCGCGGTCAGCAGGATCAAGGCCGGCGTGACCGTATTGCCGAGCGCCATGGCGTTCGGTGCAGCCGGCCGGCCCGCACTCACCGAGGCCGCCTGGCGGGTGGCCGGGGCCGAGCTCGCCGCGGTCGGGCTGACCGCCGACTTCGCGCCGGTCGCCGACGTGGTCGGCAACGCGCCCGGCGGAGCGATCGGCTCGCGGTCGTTCGGCTCCGATCCGAAGGCGGTCGCGGCGCAGGTGGCCGCGGCGGTGCGCGGGCTGCAGGCCGGTGGCGTTGCGGCCACCCTGAAGCACTTCCCGGGCCACGGGCACACGGCGGTCGACAGCCACACCTCGCTGCCGGTGCTCGCGCAGGGTCGGCCGGCGCTGGACAGCGGCGACCTTCCGCCGTTCACGACCGGGATGGCCGCCGGTGCGTGGATGGTGATGTCGGGGCACCTGGACGTGCGGGCCATCGATCCCGGCACGCCGGCGACGTTCTCCCACGCGGTCCTCACCGACCTGCTGCGGGGCACGCTTGGCTTCGACGGCGTGGTGGTCACCGACTCGCTGGAGATGGCGCCGGCCCGCCGGTGGGCACCCGGTGAGGCGGCCGTGCGTGCCCTGCTCGCCGGCAACGACCTCCTGCTCATGCCCCCCGACCCGGTCGCCGCCTACCACGGTCTGCTCGACGCGCTGCACGACGGGCGGCTGCCCCGGGCCCGCCTCACCGAGGCGGTGACGCGGATCCTGACGCTGAAGTTCCGGGTCGCGGCACTCCCCGCGCCGGCTCTGTCCACACTGGACAGCGCCGCGCACCGAGCCGCGGCGCGGGCGGTCGCCGAGGCCGCGGTCACGCAGCTGCGCGGCCGGTGCGGCGGTCCGCTGGTGGGCGGGCCGGTCACGGTCACCGCAGCCAAGGGTCGCGGGCCGGCGGGTGCGGCGCTCGCGGCAGCGCTGCGCGCGGTCGGAGTGCGCGTGGTGAACTCCGGTGGCACCGTCGTGCATCTCGTCGGGTACGGCGACGGCGCCGCCGACCTGCGCGCCGACGCCGCGGTCACGGTCGCCATGGACACGCCGTACGTGCTGGCGAGCGCGCGGTCGCCGGTGTTGATCGCGACCTACTCGTCGAGCGGGCCGTCCCTCTCGGCCCTGGCCGACGTGCTCGCCGGCCGCGCCGCCGCGCCCGGCCACTCGCCGGTGGCGGTGCGCGGGCTGCCGCGCTCGTCCTGTGTCTAAAGCGGTGAGCTACAGGGGGATGTTGCCGTGCGCGCCGCGAGCGGCCGGGGCTCCCGCGAGCGCCTCGGCGATGCGCCGGCGGGTCTCCGTCGGCTTGATGACGTCATCGATCACGCCGATCTCCAGCGCGCGGTTGACGCCGCCCGCCACGCGGGTCTGGTCCTCGATCAGCTGGGCGCGCAGGCTCTCGCGCTCCTCGGCCGGTGCCGCGGCCAGCCTCTTTCGGTGCAGGATGTTGACCGCCGCGCTCGGGCCCATGACCGCCACCTCGGCGTTCGGCCAGGCGAAGACCGCGGTCGCCCCGAGCGAGCGGGAGTTCATCGCGATGTACGCGCCGCCGTACGCCTTCCGCGTCACCAGCGTGACCCGGGGCACGACGGCCTCGGCGAACGCGTGCAGCAGCTTCGCGCCGCGCCGCACGACCCCGTCCCACTCCTGGCCGAGGCCCGGGAGGTAGCCCGGCACGTCGACCAGCACGACCAGCGGTACGCCGAGCGCGTCGCACATCCGCACGAACCGAGCCGCCTTCTCGGCGCTCGACGCGTCGAGACAGCCGCCCAGTCGTAGCGGGTTGTTGGCGATCACGCCGACGGTGCGCCCGGCGAACCGACCCAGTGTGGTGACGATGTTCGGCGCCCACTTGGCGTGCAGCTCGACGCTGTTGCCGGCACCGTCCTCGTCGAACAGCGCCTTGACCAGTGGCTTCACGTCGTACGCTCGGTTCGCCCGAGCGGGCAGCAGCGTGGCCAGGTCGGTGCCGTCCGCGACGTCGGCCGGCGTGATCCGGCCCTGGTGGCCGAGCAGCGCCGCGAGCTTGCGGCCCTCGGCCAGCGCGCTCTCGTCGTCCTTTGTGGTCACATGCACCACGCCCGAGCGCCGGCCGTGCGGCTCGGGGCCGCCCAGGCGCTCCATGTCCACCTGTTCGCCGGTGACCGACCGGACGACCTCCGGACCGGTCACGAAGATCCGGCCGGCCCCGCTCATCACCACGATGTCGGTCAGCGCGGGACCGTACGCCGCGCCGCCGGCAGCCGGGCCGAGCACGACCGAGATCTGCGGTACCCGGCCGGAGGCGCGAACCATCGCGGCGAACACCTGCCCGACCGCGTCCAGCGCGACGACGCCCTCGGCGAGCCGGGCGCCGCCGGAGTGCCACAGCCCGAGCACCGGCACGCGCTCGCGCACCGCGGTGTCGATGGCGTCCACGACATGCCGACACCCCTCGGTGCCCATCGCGCCGCCCATCTTGGTGGCGTCGGTGGCGAACGCGATCGCCGGCGTACCGCCGATCTCGCCGCGGGCCCACAGCACGCCGGAGGCGTCACGCGACATCGACAGGCGCAGCGAGCCCTGGTCGAAGAGGGCGCGCAGCCGTACCTCGGGGTCCCGATCTTCCACGGTGGACGTATCGGACGCGACGGGGGTGGTGGTCACAGCAACCTCCAAGGGTCGGGTCAGGCGCGGGCGAACACGAGCGCCACATTGTGGCCGCCGAAGCCGAACGAGTTGTTCAGGGCGGCCGGGATGTCCAGCTGGCGCGCCTTGTGGGCGGCCACGTCCAGGTCGAGACCGTCGTCGGGGTCGTCGAGGTTGATGGTCGGCGGGACAACGCTGTCCCGGATGGCGAGGATGGTCGCGATCGACTCCAGCGCGCCGGCCGCGCCCAGCAGGTGCCCGGTCATCGACTTCGTCGCGGTGAGCACCGGGTGGTCGCCGAGCGCGGCGTGCAGCGAGATGATCTCGGCCATGTCGCCGACCGGCGTGGAGGTCGCGTGCGCGTTGACGTGCGTGACGTCGGTCTTGGCGACGCCGGCGTCTCGCAGCGCCTTCGCGATGGCCCGCGCAGCGCCGAGGCCCTCCGGGTGTGGTTGGACGATATCGAAGCCGTCGGAGGTGATCCCGGCGCCCGCGAGCCGGGCGTACACCCGGGCGCCGCGGGCGGCCGCGTGGTCGGCCCGCTCCAGTACCACGACGGCCGCGCCCTCGCCGAGCACGAAGCCGTCACGCGCCTTGTCCCAGGGACGGGACGCCTTCTCCGGCTCGTCGTTGCGGGTCGACATCGCGCGCATGGAGGCGAACCCGGCGATCGGCAGCGGGTGAATGACCGCCTCGGTGCCACCCGCGACGACCACGTCGGCACGGCCGGACCGGATGATATCCAGGCCGAGCGCGAGCGCCTCCGCGCCGGTGGCGCACGCGCTGGCCATCGAGTGGACGCCGGCCTTCGCGCGGAGCTCGAGGCCGACCCAGGCGGCCGGGCCGTTGGGCATCAGCATCGGCACGGTGTGCGGGGAGACCCGGCGCGGTCCGAAGGCCTCCAGGATGTCGTCCTGATTGAGCAGCGTGGTCGCGCCGCCGATGCCCGAGCCCACGCTCACCGCCAGCCGCTCCTGGTCGAGGCCGGCGTCGACGAGGCCGGCGTCGGCCCAGGCCTGGTGCGCGGCGACCAGGGCGATCGCCTCAGACCGGTCGAGCCGGCGCAGCTTGACCCGCTCGATCGTCTCCGCGGGATCGACCGCCAGCTCGGCAGCGATGCGGACGGGCAGCTGCTCGGCCCAGTCCTGGGTAAGCCTGCCAACGCCGGACCGGCCGGCGAGCATGGCGTCCCAGGTCGACGCGACGTCCCCGCCGAGCGGGGTTGTCGCGCCGAGCCCGGTAACGACTACGTCAGGTCTGGTCACGACGTCCTCAGGAGTGGTCGAGGATGTAGGTGACGGCGTCACCCACGGTCTTCAGGTTCTGGACCTCGTTGTCGGGAATCTTGACGCCGAACTTCTCCTCGGCGGCCACCACGACCTCGACCATGGAGAGCGAGTCGACGTCCAGGTCGTCGGTGAACGACTTCTCCTCGGCCACGTCGTCGGGGTTCACGCCCGCGACCTCCTCGAGAATCTCGGCGAGGCCAGTGGTGATGTCGTCACGGGTCATTGCGGTGTTCCTCTCCAAACGGTGTTATGTGCGGTGCGGACAGGCGCTGCCTAGGGGCAGCGGACGACCTGTCCGGCGTACGTGAGGCCGCCGCCGAAGCCGAACAGCAGCACCGGGGCGCCCGCGGGAACCTCCCGCCGTTCCACGAGCTTCGACAGGGCCAGCGGCATGCTCGCCG
>DASXRQ010000004.1:0-2937 GCA_036506495.1 Micromonosporaceae bacterium
GTCGTCGTCGCAGGTCACGAGCACCCGGTCGAGGCCCAGCTTCCGCGCGACGGGCAAGGCGGTGCGCAGCATGGCGGTCGCATGGCCGCGGCGGCGGGCGCTCGGGCGTACGTCGTAGCCGATGTGGCCGCCGGCTTCCAGCAGCCACGCGGTGAGCCGGTGCCGGATGGCGAGCCGCCCGAGGTACTCCGGTCCGTCGATCCACCACAGCGTCGTGGACGGCACGAAGCCTTCGGGCCGCGGCGTCTCCTCGAGCGCCTGCGCGCGCAGGTCGCGGACGTACGCGGCGAAGCCGGCTTGAGTGGTCCAGGTCGGCCCGTATTCGCGAATCTCCCGCCCGATCATCGACTCGTCGGACTCCGTCCCGCGCCCCTCGGCCTGGAATTCGGCCATGGCGGCGAGGAAGGACTCCCGTACGCCGGTGGTGGGTTCGCTGAACTCGGGCATCCGGTCACTGTGATCGACCGTTGCCGCAACGGCAACGAGGTTTTGCGTTCCGCCCGGTCGTCCCGGACGCTTCTGCCATGAGCGATGCTTGGGACGCCCGCTACGCCGAGAGCGACCGGGTATGGAGCGGGCAGCCGAACGTGGTCCTGGTCCGCGAGGCTGCCGCGTTGCCGCCGGGTACGGCCCTGGACCTCGGGTGCGGCGAAGGGGCCGACGCCGTCTGGCTCGCGCAGCGGGGCTGGCGGGTCGTGGCCGTCGACATCTCGGGCGTGGCCCTCGCCCGCGCGGCCGCCCACGCCGCCGAGGCCGGCGTCGCCGATCGCATCGAATGGCAGCAGCGCGACCTCGCTACGTCCTTCCCGGCCGGTACGTTCGACCTGGTGAGCGCCCAGTTCCTGCATTCGTGGGGGGACCTGCCGCGGGAGAAGATCCTGCGCACGGCCGCGGCCTCGGTGGCACCCGGCGGCGTACTGCTGATCGAGGGCCACTCCGACGCCGGGCCGTTCCCCCACGACCACGGCGACGTCCACTTCCCGACGCCCGACGAGGTGGTCGCCGACCTGCACCTCGCCGAGGGGGAGTGGGAGATCCTGCTCGCCGCGGAGCACCCCCGCGACCAGACCGGTCCGGACGGCAGACCAGCCGTCCGCACCGACAGCACGGTGATGGTGCGCCGCACAATTCGGTGACCGCCGAAACATCCGCGCCCTAGGGTCACCGCATGACAGGTCAACCTCCCGCCGAGGACCGGCGGCAGTGGCCCGCGATCGTGGCGGCCGGCGTCACCGTCGTCCTGTGGGCCTCGGCGTTCGTCTCCATACGCAGCGCCGGGTCGGCGTACTCGCCCGGTGCACTGGCCCTCGGGCGGCTGCTGACCGGCGCGATGGTGCTGGTGGCGATGAGCCTGGTCCGCCGCGTGGGACTGCCGCCGCGGGCCGCCTGGCCCGGCATCGTGCTGTCCGGTGTGCTGTGGTTCGGCAGTTACATGGTGGCCCTCAACGCGGGCGAGCGGCAGGTCGACGCCGGCACGGCTGCGCTGGTCGTCAACGTCGGGCCGGTGCTGATCGCGCTGCTGGGCGGCTGGCTGCTGGGCGAGGGCCTGCCACGGCGGCTGCTGGCCGGGATCGCGGTCTCGTTCGCCGGCGCGGTAGTGGTGGGACTGTCCATGTCGGACCGTGGAGGCGCGTCGGTGCTGGGCGTGGTGTTGTGCCTGCTGGCGGCCATGTCGTACGCGGGCGGCGTGGTGGCCCAGAAGCCCGCGCTGCGCCACGGGACCGCGTTGCAGGTCACCACGTACGGATGCCTGATCGGGTTGGTGGTCTGCCTGCCGTTCTCCGGTGTGCTGGTGTCGGAGGCGGCGCGTGCCCCGTGGCCGGCCACGCTCAACGTGATCTACCTTGGCGTCTTCCCGACCGCGCTCGCGTTCACGACGTGGGCGTTCGCGCTGGCCCGGACGACGGCCGGCCGGATGGGCGCGACCACGTACGTGGTGCCGGCGCTGGTGGTGCTGATGTCCTGGCTGTTCCTCGGCGAGGTGCCGGGGCTGCTCACGCTGGCCGGTGGCCTGCTGTGCCTGGCGGGGGTGGCCGTGTCCCGTCGCCGGACAGCCGCGGGACCAGCGCCGAAGGCGGACCTCGCGGCCCGGGTCTAGTTGCTCTCGACGGTCACAGCCACTTCTTGTGCCGGAAGATGGCGTACAGAGCTACCGCGAGAATCAACATGATCGTCACCGAGGCGAACACGCCCGTTCTCGTGCCGAAGCCGGGGTACGGCACGTTCTGGCCGAAGAATCCGGTGACGGCGGTCGGGACGGCGACGATCGCGACCCAGGCAGTGATTCTGCGCATGTCGTCGTTCTGCTGCACGCCCGCGGAGGCGGCCAACTCCGCGGCGAGCGTGGTGTGTGTCGAGGTGCGGGTCTGATAGAACTCGATCACCCCGTGCAGGAATTCTCGTTGCCCGTCGGCCATGCTCTTGACCAGCTCGAATTCGTCGACGAGGTCGGAGAGCAACGGCGACGCGGTCTCCGGCACTGCGCGGGCCTGCTTGATCAGCCTGGTGTAGGTCGCGCCGCTGTGCACCGCCATGGTGCGGACCGCCAGCAGTTCATACCAGATCTGAAAGAGCTCCTCGAGGACGGACTCCGGGTCGTCACGCTCCTCGCTGAGCATGACGCGTTGCTCCAGCCGTCCGGACTCCTGCGCGAGCTTGGCGATGAGGTCGATCTCCCGGCGCGTCATGGCGGTGACGATGGCGTGTGACAGCTCGAACGGCGAGCCGGGGATCAGGCTTCCCCGTTCGACGCGTCGCAGCACCGCGTGGGTGTCCAGCAGCGCGACCTCGGGATCGACCGCGGGGTTGAGCGGCCCATGGACGGTGACCAGGAAGTTGTGCCCGACGAACTGGTCGAGTTCGACGTAGTGCACATGACCGCGCCGACCCACCTGCGGCGCGTGCAGCACGGTGAACACGCTGTCGGCGTAGACGTGG
>DASXRQ010000005.1:0-6464 GCA_036506495.1 Micromonosporaceae bacterium
GCCGTCCGGAGGGAGCGCGTCGCGGCCGGTCATGCCTGCCGTGCCCGGCCGACGGGGCCGCTCGCGCGGGCCATCTGCTGCTGCATCAGCGCGACCTCGCGGCGCGCCTCGACCACGCCCTCGGCGGTGAGGCGGTAGTAGCGGCGGGTCGGGCGGCCCTCGACGACCGGGTCGACGTCCTCCCATCGTGACCGGACCCAGCCGGCACGTTCGAGGCGGACCAGGATCGGGTAGAGCGTGCCGCTCGGCAGTCCGGTGTCCTGCATGAGCTGCAAGCCGTAGCGCTCGATCACAGGGTCCTCGAGTAGCGCGGCCACGACTTTCAGCACCGATGTCGTCATCCGCGGGCCACCCATGGCTGTAACTCTACATAGGGTCGCCATGTAAGGGTAGGGCCGACGCCACAGAAGACGCGACAGACAGGGAGGGCCGGGGCCGCGCGGCACGGCCCGGCGACACGCGGTCAGGACCTGCGGGCGAGCCGATAGTGCGCGACCCCTGCCGAAGCGACGAACTCCACGACCTCGTACCCGGCGAACGCGTTGCCGTCGAAGACCCGCTCGCCGGCGCCGAGCAGGACCGGCACCTCGGCGACGTGCATCTCGTCGAGGAGGCCGGCGCGGGCGTACTCCTTGATCGTCGCCATCCCGCCGCCCAGGCGGACGTCCCGGCCGCCGGCCGCCTCGAACGCCCGGGTCAGCGCTGCCTCGATCCCGTCGGTGACGAAGTGGAACGTCGTGCCGCCCTTCATCGGGAGGTCCGCGCGCGCGTGGTGCGTCAGTACGAAGACATCGTGATGGTAGGGCGGCTCGTCGCCCCACCACCCCTTCCACGATTCGTCTGGCCACGCGTCGCGGATGGGGCCGAACATGTTGCGGCCCATGACGGTCGCGCCGATGTTGTCGTCGCCGCGCCTCATGAATTCGTCGTCGACGCCCCCGGTGCCGCCCTCCTGGCCCAGCATGGCCCGGCCGGAGCGTGTCTCGAACACCCAGGTGTGCAGCTCCTCGCCGCCGACTCCCAACGGATGGTCGACGTCCTGGTCCGGGCCGGCCGCATATCCGTCGAGGGACATGGCGATGTTGTGAGCACGCAGTTTCGGCACGCGCCGATCCTACCGAGCCTCGGGCAGCGTGACGGTCACGATCAGGCCGCCGCCTTCGCGGGGTTCCGCTACCACGAAGCCGCCGTGCGCGCGCGCCACCGCTCGGACGATCGACAGGCCCAGCCCGGCGCCCGGCACGGCGAGCCGCTCGGTCCCCAACCGCCGGAACGGCTCGAACAGACCGGGCACCTCGTAGCGGGGAATGACCGGGCCGGTGTTCGCGACGGTCAGAAACGCCATCCCGTCCGGCCGGGTGCCGGTGGCAACCGAGACCCAACCGTCGGCCGGCACGTTGTAGCGCACCCCGTTCTCCACCAGATTCTGCACCAGCCGTTCGAGCAGCACCGGGCTGCCGACGACGGGGGCGGGCGAGGCGGAGACCTGCAGCGGGTACGACGAGCAGGACGCGACGTGCTCGACGATGTCGGCCAGGTCCACATAGAAGCGCTCGGTGACCGTGCGTTCCGACTGGGCGAGCACGAGCAGCCCGTCGATGAGCCGCCCGTGCCGGTCGTTGATCTCGAGCAGCGTCGTGCCCAACTGCCGCATCTCCGGCGAGACCGACGGCGGGGTCAGCGCGACCTCAAGCAGTGTCCGGTTCAGCGTCAGCGGCGTGCGCAGTTCGTGGGACGCGCTAGCGATGAACCGACGCTGCGCCTCGAAGGAGTCGTCCAGCCGCGCCAGCATCACGTCGAACGTGTCCGCAAGCTCCTTGATCTCGTCCGGCGGCCCGTCCAGGGAGATGCGTTCGTGCAGGGCGGCCGGCGTGTCCGCGATCCGCCGGGCGGTCTCGGTGATCGTGTGCAGCGGCTGTAGCATGCGGCCGGCGATCAGCCAGCCCAGCGCGATGGCCGCGGCACTCACCACCACCAGCGCGATCCCACCCTGGGTGAGCAGCGTGTGCAGCGCGCTGTCCCGGGCCCCTGCGGCGACCTTCTGTACGAGGACCTGCCCGTTGGGCGGGGGCACTTGCAGGTCCCCGGAGTTAAGCGCCTGGCCGGCCGGCACGCCATGCGACACCAGCACGTACGTGGCACCAAGCAGTACCAGCCCGGCCACCACGAACAGGCCGCCGTACACCAGGGTGAGCCGGCCGCGGACGGTGAGCTTCATCGGATCCGGTACCCCACTCCCGGCTCGGTCAGCAGCACCGGCGGGTCGCCCAGCTTCCGGCGCAGCTTGAGGATCGTCATCCGGACCGCGTGGGTGAACGGGTCCGCGTTCTCGTCCCACGCCTTCTCCAGCAGTTGCTCCGCCGACACCGCCGTGCCGTCCGCGCGCAGTAGCTCGGCGAGCACCGCGAACTCCTTTCGGGACAGCGGCACGTACCGGCCGTCGCGGAAGACCTCGCGGCGGTACGGGTCCAGGCTGATCCCCGAGCGGCGCAACACCGGCGGCGCGGCCGGCCGCGACCGGCGACCCAGCGCCGCCACCCGCGCGACCAGCTCGCGGAGCGCGAACGGCTTCGGTAGGTAGTCGTCCGCGCCCAGGGAGAGGCCGTCGACGCGGTCGTCGATCCCTGCGGCCGCGGTCAGCATCAGCACCCGGACTGGGCCGTCCCGCGAAGCGATAGCGCGGCACACGTCGTCGCCGTGCACGACCGGCAGGTCCCGGTCGAGCACCACCACGTCGTAGTCGTTCACGCCCACGCGTTCGAGCGCCGCGCCGCCGTCGTACACGACGTCGACCGCATGCGTCTCGTGCCGCAGGCCCTCGGCCACCGCGTCCGCGAGCAGCGGCTCGTCCTCGACCACCAGGATCCGCATGTCTCCATGGTGACCCACGGTGATGTCACCTCGGCGTCATCGTACGGGTTGACGCCCGAGAAATGCCTCGACGCCTCTACTTCTCCTTGAGGGCAACAAAGGAGGAGACATGCGAAGGAGCGGAGCGCTCGCGCTGATGCTGATGCTGACGTTGGCCGGCTGCGCGGCGCAGAACGGCGGGGACGGCGTGGCCACCGCCAACGGCAAGCCGACCGCGACGGCCAGTTCCCAGCCGAGCACCAATGACGAGGACGCCCCCCTGAAGTTTGCGCAGTGCATGCGACAGCACGGCATGAGCTGGTTCCCCGATCCCCAGCCGGGCGGCGGTGGCCTCAAGATCAAGATCCCACCGGGCCAGGACAAGGCCAAGGTCGACGCCGCGATGGAGGCGTGCAAGAAGTACATGCCGGGTGGCGGCGAGCCAGGAAAGATCGATCCGGAAGCGTTGGAGCAGGCCCGCCAGATGGCCAAATGCATGCGCGAGCACGGCGTGCCGAACTTCCCCGACCCGAACGCCAACGGCCAGATCCAGATCGACGGCAACAAGCTCGGCATGGAGCCCGGCGACCCGACGTTCGACGCCGCCGAAAAGGCGTGCGCGCAATACGCGCCGAAGGGATCGGCCACCGAGCGGAAGGTGGACAAGGGATGAGCGCCCGGAGGAAGGCGGCCGTCGCGGTCGCGGCCGTTGCGGTGGGTGGCGCGACCGCGGCCGCCGTCGCGTTCGGCCTGCCCGAGGCCCCGAGCGCCAGCAGCTCGGGCAGCGCGATGCCGCCGGCCACGGCCTCCGTGACGCGCCAGACGCTGATCGACACTGAGGACAAGGACGGCACGCTGGGGTACGGGGACACGACGACCATCGCCGCGCGCCTGGCCGGGACGCTCACGGCGCTCCCCGCGGTGAACGCGACGATCAAGCGCGGCACGCCGCTCTACCGCGTGGACGAGACGCCGGTGGTGCTGTTGTACGGGTCGTTGCCGGCGTACCGGACGCTGGCGCCGGGCGTCGAAGGCGACGACGTGCGGCAGTTCGAGCGGAATCTCTGGGCGCTGGGCTATCGCGGGTTCACGGTCGACGAGACGTACTCGTCGGCGACCGCTACCGCCGTACGGAAATGGCAGAAGGACCTGGGGCTGACGCGGACCGGGACGGTGGAAACGGCCCGGATCGTCTACGCGCCGGGAGCGGTCCGGGTCAGTGACCGCAAGGCCACCCCCGGCGATGCCGTCGGTCCGGGCGCCGCGGTCCTCACCGTCACCGGCACCTCTCGGGTGGCGACCGTCGATCTCGACATCGCCGACCAGCGGCTGGCCAAGGTCGGCGCCACGGTCAAGGTCACGCTGCCGGACGGCACGGTGGTGCCCGGGAAGATCACGGATGCCGAGACCGTGATCGAGCCGGGTGACGGCCAGCAGCCGGACACCACCAAGGTCGAGGTCACGATCGGCTTCGCGGCGGGCAAGAACCCGCAGGGCCTGGACCAGGCCTCGGTCACGGTCGCGTTCACCGCCGCGCAACGCAAGGCCGTGCTGACGGTCCCGATCGCGGCGCTGCTGGCGCTCGCCGAGGGTGGGTACGGGGTCCAGATCGTCGACGGCGCCACCACCCGGATCGTGGCCGTGCAGACCGGGCTGTTCGCGGACGGGCGCGTCGAGGTCACGGGCGACGGCCTGGCTGAAGGCATGACCGTCGGAATGCCGGCATGAGCGAGCGCACCGAGCGAAGCGAGGGCCACGAGCGCATGCGAAAGGAGGAGATGGCATGAACGGTCTTGTCGAGCTTGAGAATGTCACCAAGGCGTATCCCGGCGGGGTCACGGCGCTGTGCGACGTCACCCTGACCGTCGGGTACGGCGAGCTGGTCGCGATCGTCGGCCCGTCCGGCTCTGGCAAGTCCACGATGCTGCACCTCATCGGCACGCTGGACCGGCCGTCCGCGGGCGGCGTACGGATCGATGGGCACGACGTCGCCACACTCCCGGATCGGGAGCTGTCGCGCCTGCGAGCCCGCCGGATCGGGTTCGTGTTCCAGCAGTTCCATCTGGCGCCGGGGCGCAGCGCTGCGGCCAACGTGGCCGATGGTCTGCTCTATGCCGGCGTACCCGCCAAGGAGCGTGTGCGGCGCGCGGAGGCCGCGCTGGTCCGGGTTGGCCTCGGCGATCGGCTTTCGCACCGGCCGCATCAGCTCTCTGGCGGCGAGAAGCAGCGGGTCGCCATCGCGCGGGCTGTGGTGGGCGAACCGGCGCTGCTGCTGGCGGACGAGCCCACCGGCAACCTGGACTCGGTGTCCGGTGCGGGCGTCGTCGAGCTGTTGAGCGAGCTCAACCTGGCCGGGACGACGGTATTGATCATCACGCACGATCGGGAGATCGCCGCCAGCTTGCCGCGCCAGATACCGATGCGTGACGGACGGGTGATCTGATATGTCGCTAGCGGATATGCTCCGGGTCGCCGGGGTCGGGCTGCGCGCGCGGCCGCTGCGGGCGTTTCTGTCGGCGTTGGGCATCGCGATCGGCATCGCGGCGATGACCGCGGTCGTCGGCATCTCGTCGTCGAGCCGCGCCGACCTCGATCGGGCGCTCGCCGCGCTCGGCACGAACCTGCTGACGGTCTCGCCCGGCTCCACCATGTTCGGCAGCGATGCGACGTTGCCCGACGAGTCGGTACGGATGATCTCCCGGATCGGCCCGGTCCGCCGGGTCTCCGCGATCGGCACCGTTTCCGACACCTCGGTCTACCGGACCGACCGGATCCCGGCCGCGGAAACCGGCGGGCTTTCGGTGCAGGCCGCCCAGCTTTCCCTGCTGGACACCGTGAGCGCCAGGCTCGTCAGCGGTACCTGGTTGAACGCGGCGACCGCGCGTTACCCGGCCGTGGTGCTCGGTGCCGCCGCGGCCCGGCGGCTCGGCTCGGTCCCCGCGGTGTGGCTGGGCGGCCGGTGGTTCACCGTGGTCGGCGTGCTGGCCCCGGCGCCGCTCGCGCCCGAGCTGGACTCGTCCGTGCTGGTCGGGTGGCCCGCGGCCACGACGTACCTCGGCTTTGACGGACATCCGACGACCGTCTACACGCGATCCACCGACTCCCAGGTCGAGGCGGTACGGGCGGTGCTGGCCGCGACCGCGAACCCGGAGAACCCGAACGAGGTCAAGGTGTCCCGTCCCTCCGACGCGCTGGCCGCGCAGCGGGCGACCGACCGGACGTTCACCGGCCTGCTGCTGGGTCTCGGCGCGGTGGCGCTGCTGGTGGGCGGCATCGGCGTCGCCAACACGATGGTGATCTCGGTGCTGGAACGCCGGGCGGAGATCGGCCTGCGGCGCTCGCTGGGCGCGACCCGGGGCCAGATCCGGACGCAGTTCGTGACGGAGTCGCTGTTGCTGTCGCTGCTCGGCGGGGTCGGCGGTGTGCTGGGCGGTCTCGCGGTGACGGCGTTGTATGCGATGACTCGTACATGGCCGACGGTGGTGCCGGCGTGGGCGCTGATCGGGGGCGTCGGCGCCACCGTGCTGATCGGAGCGATCGCGGGTCTCTACCCGGCGATCCGGGCGGCACGCCTGGCGCCGACCGAGGCGCTGGCCGCGCCCTGACGGTACGTT
>DASXRQ010000006.1:0-2041 GCA_036506495.1 Micromonosporaceae bacterium
CTCGGTGCCGGCCCGCAGGTCGCGTGCGCCCTCGGAGACGGCTGGCTCGAAGACGAGCCACGCGTCCGGCGCTCCCTCGTCGCCCTGCATGGGCGCCTCGTCGCGGTTGGTGAGCGGCGACTCGACCCACCCGATCGGGCGAAGCACGTACGCCGGTTCTGTCACGCGGCCAGGTTAGCCGCGGCGGCAGCGGAAGCGGAACACCTCGTCATCGAGTTCGGTTCGCACCGCCACGAAACCGGCCGCGCCGAGCCGCGCCGGCAACCGCGCCGGATCGACAGGCTCGTATACGTCGTCGGCATGGAACTCGCGCAGACCGTCGGACGCGAGGCTGTCGGTGCCGGCGAACCAGCCGCCGGGCCGCAGCAACCGCGCCGCCTCCGCGAAGAGCCGGTCCTGTGCGGTCGGCGGCGACACGTGGTGCAGCATCGTGAAGCAGGCGACCAGGTCGAAGCTGGCCGCCGGCAACCCGCTGGCGGTGCCGTCACCATGGCGTACATCGGCATCGGGGAAGCGGGTTGCGAGCCCGGCCGCCAGCACCGGGTCGCTCTCCAGCACGGTCAACCGGCGGCACCTCCCGACGAGGTACGCCGTTGCTGCGCCGTACCCACCGCCAAGCTCGAGTAGGTCACCGGTCGCGTCGACCCCGTCCAGACCCCAGGGGACGAGCTCCGCGGCCAGGTACTCGGCCCATTCGGGGCTCGAACACAGCTTTGCGTGGTCCGTGTTCATTGCAGAATCCCGTCGAGGAGTGCGGCGAACAGGAGCCGGCGCGCCCGCGCGGCCGACCAGTGATGCCTGGCCCGAAAGTGCAGGTACGGCCAGGCGACCCCGTTGAAGACGACGTCCGCGAGGTCCACGTCCTTCACGGTGCCGCGGAGCAGACCGCCGGCCCGGGCGTCGTGGATGATCCGCAGGAAGGGGTCCAGGAAGCCCAGCGGGAGCTTGCCGGCCTCCGCCGCCCGGTGGAACATCCCGTCCGAGACGACGAGCACGTCGGCGTGCGCGTCGACGACGTCGCAGAGGGCGTGCATCGCGCGTTCGAGCCGCTCGCGGGGCGAGCCGGGGGCGGTGAGCACGGGCAACATCGCGTCCCGGTAGTCCTCGGCGAGCCGCCGGAGCAAACCGTCCAGAAGGGACTCCCGGGTCACGCCGTTGCGCCAGAGCGTGACCCGCGACCGTCCCGCGCGTTCGGCGACCCGTTCAAGGGTGAGCCCATCCCAGCCGACCTCGGCCAGCACGCCCACGGTCGCCTCGTGCCAGCGGTCGTCCACCTCCGAAACATACGTGTTGCGATCCGGGAGCGCAAGTGTTGCGAACGAAACAATGATGTTGCACACTGACATCGTCCCAGTTGCATCCAGGGTGAGGAGGACCCATGACGCTCCCGTTCGCCGAGCCACTGACGCCCATCGAGCCAGGCCCGCGTGTCGTGCCGGAGCCGCCCCGGCGCGGCGAGCCCGGCGGCGAGCCGTGCGCCATCTGCGGCCGCACCGACTGGATCTGGGCGGACGACACGTGGGCGGTGTTCACCCCGGTCGGCGGCAGCCTGCCCGGCACCGTGTGGATGGCTTCGCGCACGCACGTCGACTCGTTCAAGGATCTGCCGCCGGAGGCCGCCGCCGACCTCGGCCGCATCGTCGGGTTGGTCGAGAACGCGATCCTCGCGCTGGATGGCTTCGCGCGCGTCCACCTCTACCGGTGGGGCGACGGCGGCGCGCACTTCCACGTCTGGTTCGTGCCACGGCCGCTCGGCATGCTCGAGGCGGTCAAGCACTACCTGCCGCTGTGGGAGGAGGCGCTTCCGCCCGCCCCGCAGAGCGACGTCGAACGCGCCGGCCGCGCGATCGCCGCCTACCTGACCCGAGCGACCGCCCAACCGTGAGGCGAACGAGGCCGGATCCGATTCACTTCTGGATCAGGCCTCGTAGGACTCGGGAAGCATGCGGGTGGTCACGCAGATCCGGTTCCACGCGTTGATGGTCACGATGACCATGACGAGCTCGGCCAGCAGCCGATCGTCGAAGTGCTTCGCCGCTCG
>DASXRQ010000007.1:0-2280 GCA_036506495.1 Micromonosporaceae bacterium
GGGGAGTACGGCATCGGCAAGGCGGAGATCGAGGCGCTGCTCCACCGCGAGACGCTCGCCGGCGGCGTGCCCAGTGTCGTACTGCACCCGGGACATATCAGCGGCCCCGGCTGGCCGGTGATCAACCCGGCCGGCAACCTCGACCCCGGGGTGTGGACCTGCCTGGCTCTGGGTAAGCCGCTCGCCCTGCCCGATCACGGACTCGGGGTCTTGCACCACGTGCACGCCGATGACGTCGCGCAGGCCTTCGCGCGCGCGCTGACCCGGCCGGCGGCGATCGGCTCGAGTTTCCATGTGGTCTCCGAGCAGGCGATGACGCTGCGCGGGCTGGCGGCCGGGGTGGCCGGCTGGTTCGGCCGGGAGGCCGTGCTGGACCTTGTCGACTGGGCGGAGTTCGAGGATCGGGTCGGCAGCGAGCACGCGACGACGTCGCGGGAGCATGCGTTGCGCAGCATCACCGCGAGCATCGCCCGGGCCCGGGAAACGCTCGGCTACTGCCCGCGACACACCTCGCTCGACGCGCTACGCGAGGCGCTGCGCTGGCTGGTGGCTCATGGCCAGGTGGACGTGGGCGGTCAGGCGTTCTAATGCGGCGCACCTGGAATTTGCGACATGTGACCGCCCAGACTGGTGTTGCGACTACCGAGCACACGAAGCATGAATTGCCATCCAACGCATGGGAAGCAGGCCGGCATAACCGCAGGTGAGCCCGTCGGCTTGCACCAAGATGCTGCGGACTGGGAAACCGTTGCCGCCGTGTGTCACTCCAGGGCGGTGAGACGCTCCCCGGTCAGGCTGGGGCCACGTCCCGCGCCAGCAGGTCGTCCCACGTCTCGCGGCGGACCACCGGCCGGGCCCGGCCGCCGTCGGCGAACACTACCGGGATCCGGCGGGCGCCGTTGTAGTTGTTCGACATCGTGTAGCAGTACGCGCCGGTGGTGGGTATCGCGAGCAGGTCACCCACCCGCGGGGCGTCCAGGGGCACCGGGTCGGAGAGCACGTCGCCCGACTCGCAGTGCCGGCGGACGACGGTGACCGGCGCGCCGCCGCCGACCCGGTTCGCGATCGTCGCTTCGAACGCTGCCCGACCAGGGCTACCTCGAGGTTGTCCGCCATCCCGCCGTCCACCGCAACGAACGTGGTCGCACCTGGCTTGATGGTAGTGACGGTGCAGACGGTGACCGCGTTGGTGGCCACCACGCTTCGCCCGGTTCGATCAGGATGCGGGCGCCGGCGGGAAGGTGCTCACGGGCCGCGCCGATCAGCGCGTCAAGGTACTCGTCCAGGCTCGGCGGGTCGTCGTTGTAGGTGTAACGGGGGCCGAGGCCCACCGCCGAGGTCGTAGACCGGGTACTGGCCGACGGCGGCCAACGGCGCGACGGCGGCGGCGAGCTCCTCGGCGCGGAGAATCTCCGACCCGACCTGGCGGGTGCCGGGCGGAAACAGGCCAACCAGTTCGTCGGTACCGTCCATCGCGCGCGACCGAGGCCCCCGTCAGCCTGCGCGCGGCACCACGACCAGCGGGCTGCGGGCCCTCCGGATGAGCCTGGAGGACACGCCGCCGACGAGCACGCGGCGAACCGGACCGTACCCGCGCGAGCCGCAGAACAGCACGTCGATGTCGTCTTCGTCCAGCTCCGCGAGCACCTCCACGACATCACCGATCAGAATCTGCCCAGTGCCCCGCAGGCCGGGCGGGAGGCCCGCTATCGCGGTGTCGAGGGCGAACTGGTACTGCTCACGCGCGGTCGCCAGGAACGCGCGCTCCGCATCGCGGCCGATGAGCAGCGGCATCACCTCGGCCTCGTCGGCGACGACGGTGTACAGCCGGAGCTCGGCCGAGGTGCGCTGCGCGAGCCGGGCGGCGACCGCCAGCGCCGCGTCGGCGTCCGGGGTATCGATGTAGGCCACCCCGATTCGCGTCAACGCGCCCGGGCGGCGGTTTCGCATGCCCGACGGCGCCACGGCAACCGGACACGGGCTGCCCGACAGCAGCCGCTCCGCGATGCTGCCGGCAGACAGCCGCTCCTCGGAACCCTCGCCGCCCGAGCCCACCGCGATCACCGACGCGGTCAGCTCCTCGGCCAGGTCGTGCAGGCCGTGCGCCGCCGAGGACGAGGCGACGATGCGGTACTCGATCTGCTTGGGCGGCTCTGTTCGGGCCTCGATCAGATGCCGCGCGTCGTCGAGGATCTGTTCCGCCACCCGGTGACGGTCGGACACCCACTCGGCGTCGACCCGCGCTGGGCTGATGGCCGCCGGCGACGGGTGGACCGCCAC
>DASXRQ010000008.1:0-50858 GCA_036506495.1 Micromonosporaceae bacterium
CGCCGCTCCAAACACCCCCCAAAAAGAAGGATGCAGTCGCTCGACTTGCATGTGTTAAGCACGCCGCCAGCGTTCGTCCTGAGCCAGGATCAAACTCTCCAACAAAAACCTGTCAAAGAAAACCCCGGCAAAAAGACACCCCAAAAAAGGTGCCCGCCAAAGAAAACCCCAAACGGGGCCAAACAATCAAACAACTGGCATATCAAACACCCTGTTGAGTTCTCAAAAAACAACCACACACCACAACAACCGTGGGGCGCAACCCCAGATCCTCGCACGCCGACGGCTCGGTCCTGCTCTGATCGGGGAATCTGGCAGGCCGTCCGCATCGATCGATCTTGCGATCGCCGGTCTCGTCCGTTTCCCTGCCGGTCTTTAACCTTACCCGGCCGGGTCGACTACCGCCAAATCCGGCCGGACGGGCCGCCCAGCGGTCTTCCGCGGGCACGCAGAAACTACGCGCGCCCGGGAGTCACCGTCAAATCGCGGTGGCTTGGTCCCCGTCACCTGATCGACGCGTGCCTATCGCACCAGCTCGACGCCCGCGACCGTGCGCTTTCCACGCCGCAGCACGAGGAACCGCCCGTGCAGCAAGGCATCGTCCGACACCGACGCGTCCACATCGGACACTTTGGCGTTATTGACGTACGCGCCGCCCTCGGCGATCACCCGGCGGGCCTCGTTCATGCTGGCGACAAGCCCGGTCCGCTTGAGCAGGGCGGCGACCGGCGGCAGCTGTTGGCGTACCTCGGCGAGTCCGGCCTCGGCCAGTGCGGCGCGCAACGTCCCGGCGGCGAGCTCGGCCAGGGCGCCGCGGCCGAACAGGGCGCGCGACGCCGCGACGACCTGCCGGGTCTCCACCTCGCCGTGCACGAGCGTGGTGAGCTCCTCGGCCAGCGCGTGTTGCGCGTCCCGGGTGGCCGCGCGTTCCGCGGTCGCCCGCTCCAGTGTCTCGATCTCGGCGTGTGAACGGAAGCTGAAGTATCGCAGGTACCGGGACACGTCGCGATCATCGGTGTTGACCCAGAACTGGTAGAACGCGTACGGGCTGGTCAGCTCCGGATCCAGCCAGACGCCGCCGTCCTCGGTCTTGCCGAACTTGCTGCCGTCGGCCCTCGTGACCAGCGGCGTCACGAACGCGTGCACCGGACCGCCGCCGCGCCGCCGGACGTAGTCCACGCCCGCGGTGATGTTGCCCCACTGGTCGGAGCCGCCGAACTGCAGCGTGCACCCGAACCGGCGGTGCAGCTCGAAGAAGTCGTTCGCCTGCAGCAGCTGGTAGCTGAACTCCGTGAAGCTGATGCCGGACTCCAGCCGCGCCCGGACCACCTCGCGGGCCAGCATCTTGTTGACCGGAAAGTGTTTGCCGACCTCGCGCAGGAACTCGATCGCCGACATCTCGCCGGTCCAATCGAGGTTGTTCACCGGCACCGCCGCGTTGTCGCCGGCGTAGCTGAGGAACGGCGCGAGCTGGTCGCGGATCCGCCGCACCCAGTCGCCCACGACCTCGGGAGAGTTGAGGATCCGCTCGCTGGTCTCCTTCGGGTCCCCGATCATGCCGGTCGCGCCGCCGACTAAAAGCAACGGCCGCAGGCCGGCGAGCTGCAACCGACGCGCGGTGAGCACCTGCATCAGGTGCCCGACGTGCAGGCTCGCGCCGGTCGGGTCGAACCCGACGTAGAACGTCACCGGCCCCGCCTCCAGATGCTTGCGCAACTCGTCAAGGTCGGTCGCGTCCTGGATGAGGCCGCGCCATTGCAGGTCGTCGAGGAGTTCGCTCACGACCGCGATTGTCCCCCACGCGCGTCGGGAAATCGCATCCGGTTATCCGGGTGGGCGCGGCTGCCGCCGGACCTGACGGCGGTATGCGCTGACCGACGGCTCCCCGCCCAGCCAGAACCGCCACGGGGTGTCGTGGCCGCCGGCCACGCCCACCCTAGGGCCGACCCGGACCAACGCCGGGTCGACCGGCGACGCAGGCGAGGCGAGCGCGATCGGTCCCGAGCCGTCGAGCAGCGACGTGCCGTTCGCGGAGCGGTCGATGCCTAGGGCCATGCACAGCCGGGCCGGGCCGCGGGCCAGCTCCGCGTCCCCGCGGGCGGTGGGCCGGCGCGCCCTCGCCGCTGCGACGCCGCCGACGACGGCGCCCGCTCGCAGCAGCACGGCCGAGGCCTCGCCGGGTCCACCACAGACCACGTTGAGGCACCAGTGCATGCCGTAGGTGAAATAGACGTACGCGTGCCCCGGCGGCCCGAACATCACCGCGTTCCGCGGGGTACGGCCGCGGTGCGCGTGCGAAGCCGGGTCGCCCCCGTGCCCCGCGTACGCCTCGACCTCGGTGAGGCGGACCGTGACGCCGCCGGCGGTGAGCAGGCACCCGAGCAGGCCGCGCGCGGCCGATACGACCGGCCCGGCCAGCAGCTCGGCGAGGACGGGCGCGCCGCTCAGCGGGGGACCACCGACTGTGCCGCCCACGCTCGCCACCCGTCCAGCCGGTCCGTCACGGCGGCGAGCTGCTCGGCCACCGGGCCCGGTCCAGTCGAGCCCGGGGTCGTCCGCGCCGCGAGCGCCGACCGCACCGAGAGCACCTCGCGCACCGACGGATCCAGGTGTGGGGACACCAGGCGCAGATCCTCATCGGTGAGCTCATCGAGGGCGCAGTCGCGGGCTATACAGAGCGCGACGAGCTGGCCGGTCGCGTCGTGGGCCTCGCGGAACGGCACCCCGCGGCGGACGAGCCAGTCAGCCACCTCGGTGGCCAGCGTGTAGCCGAGCGGAGCCGCGGCGACGAGCCGATCCACGCGCACCGTCATCGTGGAGATCATTCCCGCGAGTGCGGGCAGCACGAGCGCGAGCGTGTCCACCGCGTCGAACGCGGGCTCCTTGTCCTCCTGCATGTCCCGGTCGTACGCCAGCGGCAGGCCCTTGAGCATGGTCAGCACGGTGACCAGGCCGCCGATGAGCCGGCCCGCCTTGCCGCGGGCGAGCTCGGCGATGTCCGCGTTCTTCTTCTGCGGCATGATCGACGACCCGGTCGCGAATGTGTCGTCCAGTTCCACCCAGCCGAACTCCTGGCTCGTCCACAACACCAGCTCCTCGCCGAGCCGGGACAGGTGTACGCCGGTGAGAGCGACCACGAAGAGGAACTCGGCCACGAAGTCGCGGTCGGCCACCGCGTCGATGGAGTTGGCCGCGGACGCGGTGAAGCCCAGTTCGCGCGCAACCTGGACCGGGTCGAGGGGCAGCGACGAGCCGGCGAGCGCGCCCGCGCCCAGCGGGCTGACCGCGGTCCTGGCGTCCCAGTCGCGCAGCCGGTCGAGATCGCGGAGCAGGGGCTGGACGTGCGCAAGCAGCTGGTGGGCGAGGCTGACCGGCTGGGCGTGCTGCAGATGGGTCATCCCGGGCGCCGGAGTGTCCAGGTGCCGGCCGGCCTGGTCCGCGAGTGCGTCCCCCAGCTCGACGACGGCGGCGGCCAGGCCACGCGCATGGTCGCGCAGGTAGAGCCGCAGGTCGGTGGCGACCTGGTCGTTGCGTGACCGGCCGGCGCGCAGCCGTCCGCCGAGCGCGCCGAGTCGCTCCAGCAGACCGCGCTCGAGCGCGGTGTGGACATCCTCGTCGTCCACGGTGGGCCGGAACCCACCGGAGGCACACGCCGCCTCGAGGTCGTCGAGCGCGGCCAACATCCGGCCGAGCTCGTCGGCGGTGAGCAGACCGGCCCTGGCCAGCACCCGCGCGTGGGCCCGGGACGCGGCCAGGTCGTACGGGGCGAGCCGCCAGTCGAACTGCACGCTGACCGACAGCCGGGCGAGGGCCTCGGCCGGCCCCGCGGCGAACCGGCCACCCCAGAGCCTGGTCGGGCTCTGGTCGGGGCCGCTGCTCGCGGCCGCGAAGGCCGGACCGCCAGGGTTCGTCACGGCCGCAATTCTGCCCACCGTTCGGGTCAGCGGCCCAGCCGGGTGTCGCGGGCGGCCGCGAGCCGGCTCGGCAGCCCCCACAGCTGCACGAAGCCCTTCGCCAGGCTCTGGTCGAACGTGTCGCCGGTGTCGTAGGTGGCCAGCCCGAAGTCGTACAGGCTCGCCTCCGACCGCCGCCCCGTGACGACCGCGCGGCCGCCATGCAGGGTGAGCCGCACCTCGCCGCAGACCCGCCGCTGGGTCTCCGCGATGAACGCCTCCAGCGCCCGCTTCAGCGGTGAGTACCACAGCCCGTCGTACACCAGCTCGCCCCACCGCTGGTCGACCGTCTTCTTGAACCGGGCCAGGTCCCGCTCGACGGTCACGTTCTCCAGCTCCTGATGGGCGGTGATCAGCACGATCGCGCCGGGCGCCTCGTACACCTCGCGGCTCTTGATGCCGACCAGCCGGTCCTCGACCAGGTCGAGCCGGCCGACGCCCTGGGCGCCCGCCCGCCGGTTGAGCTCGGCGATCGCCTGGTACGGGGTGACGGTCTCGCCGTCGATCGCCACCGGTACGCCGGCGTCGAACGCGATCACCACCTCGTCCGGGTCGCGGGGTGTGGCCGGGTCGGCCGTGTACGCGTACAGGTCCTCCGTCGGCCCGTTCCAGATGTCCTCGAGGAAACCCGTCTCGACGGCGCGCCCCCACAGGTTCTGGTCGATCGAGTAGGGCGACGAGTGCGAGACGTCGATCGGCAGGCCCTTCTCATCGGCGTACCCGATGGCCTTGTCCCGGGTCCAGGCGAAGTCCCGGGCCGGCGCCACCACCCGCAGGTCGGGCGCGAGCGTGCCGATGCCGACCTCGAACCGGACCTGGTCATTGCCCTTGCCGGTGCAGCCGTGCGAGACGATCGTCCCGCCGTGCTGCCGCGCGGCGGCGACCAGGTGCTTGACGATGAGCGGCCGGGACAGCGCCGACACCAGCGGGTAGCGGTCCATGTAGAGCGCGTTCGCCCGGACGGCCGGCAGGCAGAAGTCCGTGGCGAACTCGTCGCGGGCGTCGACGACCTCGGCCTCCACCGCGCCGCAGGCCAGCGCCCGCCGACGGATCGTGCCGAGGTCCTCGCCGCTCTGGCCCACGTCGAGCGCGACGGCGATCACCTCCGCGCCGGTCCGCTCGGCGAGGTACGGGATCGCGACGGAGGTGTCGAGCCCTCCGGAGTACGCGAGGACCACCCGCTCGGTCATGTCGTGCTCCCTTCGGTGGTGAGGTCGTCGGCGCCGACCCAGCCCGCGAGCCGGGCGGCGAGCGTCGCCCCGGTCAACGGCTCCCGGGCCACGACGAGGATGGTGTCGTCGCCGGCGATGGTGCCGACGATCTCGGGCAGGCCGGAGCGGTCCAGCGCGCTGGCGAGGAACTGCGCCGCACCGGGGGGCGTACGCAGCACCGCCAGGTTGCCGCTGGCGTCGGTGCCGGTCAGCAGCTCGCGCAGCAGCCGCACGAGGCGGGCCGGCGCCTGCTCGGCGTGCCGCAGCGGGGACTGACCGTCCTCCGGGATCAGGTACAGCGCCGGCCCGCCGTCCGCGCCGCGTACCTTGACCGCCCGTAGCTCCTCCAGGTCGCGGGAGAGGGTCGCCTGGGTGACCTGGATGCCGTCGGCGGCGAGCAGCTCGCCCAGTTCGGTCTGCGAGTGGACCGGCTTGCTGCGGATCAGCTCGACGATGCGCGCGTGCCGCGCGGCCTTGGTGATGGGCGCGGTCACCGCGATCCCTCCGCGGCCCTGCCCACGAGCCAGGCGAGCAGCGCCTTCTGCGCGTGCAGCCGGTTCTCGGCCTCGTCGAGCACCGCGCTGTGCGGGCCGTCCAGCACCTCGTCGGTGATCTCCTCGCCGCGGTGGGCGGGCAGGCAGTGGAGCACGACGACTTCCGGGCCGGCGAGCGCGATCAGCTCCTTGTTGACCTGGTACGGCCAGAACGGCATACGCCGGTCCTGCCCGTCGGCCTCCTGCCCCATCGAGGTCCAGGCGTCGGTCGCGACGACGTCCGCGCCGGCGACCGCCTCGACGGGGTCCCGCAGCACCCGCACGGATCCCCCGGTCGTCGCGGCGATCTCAGCCGCCCTGGCCACCACCGCGGGCGACGGGTCGTGCCCGGCCGGTCCGGCGACCCGGACGTGCATGCCCGCGGTCGCGCCCGCGACCAGGTACGAGTGGGCCATGTTGAAGCCGGCGTCGCCGACGAACGCGAGGGTCCGCCCGGCCGTGCCGCCGCACCGCTCCCGGACGGTCAGCAGGTCGGCCAGCAACTGACAGGGGTGGAAGCCGTCGGTGAGCGCGTTGACGACGGGGACGGTCGCGGCGAAGGCCAGCTCGGCCAGCCGGTCGTCGCCGTACGTGCGGAAGACGATCGCCGCGACGTACCGGGACAGCACCCGTCCGGCGTCCGCGAGCGTCTCCCCCCGGCCGAAGTGGGTCCCCTGCGACTCGACAACGATCGGGTTACCGCCCAGCTCCGCGATCGCCGCGTCGAACGACACCCGCGTGCGCAGGCTCTGCTTGTCGAACAGCACCGCGACGGAGCGGGGACCGGCCAGTGGGCGGGCGGCGTACCGGTCGGCCTTCAGCGCCTCGGCCAGATCCAGCACCTCGGCCTGCTCCGTCGGGGCGAGATCGTCGTCGCGCAGGAAGTGCCGGATCATGCGGTGCCCTCCGTCGCGTCGCCCACCCGATCGAGCGCGTCGGGCAGCGCCGCCAGGAACTCGTCGGCCTGGCCGGACGACAGGATCAGCGGGGGCGCGAGCCGCACCACATCGGGCCGTGGCGGGTTGACGAGGAATCCGGCCTCGCGCAGCGCGACCGCCACGTCGGCCGCCACCGGCGCGGTGAGGACGATGCCCAGCAGCAGGCCGGCGCCGCGGACCTCGGCGACGAGCGGGTGGTCGAGCGCCTCGATGCCGTGGCGCAGCCGCTCGCCGACGCGCTTGACGTGGTCGAGCAGCCCGTCGGCCGCGATGGTGCGCAGCACCGCCAGCGCGGCCGCGCAGGAGATCGGGTTGCCGCCGAACGTGCTGCCGTGGCTGCCGGGCGGCAGCAGGGCCGGCAGGTCGGCGACGGGCCCGTCGGCGAACACCAGGCAGGCGCCGATCGGCAGCCCACCGCCGAGGCCCTTGGCCAGCGTCACCACGTCCGGCGAGACCCCCTCTGCCTGATGTGCGAACCAGTGGCCGGTGCGCCCGATGCCGGTCTGCACCTCGTCGAAGACGAGCAGCGCGCCGTGCCGGGCTGTGATCTCCCGGGCCGCCGCGAGATACCCGGGTGGCGGCACCACGACGCCGGCCTCGCCCTGGATCGGCTCGAGGATCACCATGGCGGTGCGCTCGGTCACCGTATCGGCGAGCGCGTCGGCGTCGCCGTACCGCACGTGCGACACGTCGGGCGGCAGCGGCCGGAACGGGTCGACCTTGGCCGGCTGCCCGGTCAGCGCCAGCGCACCCAGCGTCCGGCCGTGGAAGGCACCGTCCGCGGCCACGACGTGCGTGCGGCGGCCGGCGCCGCCGGGGCCGCGCAGCCCGCGGGAGAGCTTGAATGCCGCCTCGTTGGCCTCCGCGCCCGAGTTGCCGAAGTAGACCGCGCCGGGCCGGCCGGTCAGCGCTAGCAGCAGCTCGGCCAGCGCGACCGGCGGCTCGGCGACGAACAGGTTGGAGACGTGGCCGAGCGCGCTCACCTGCCGCGTCACGGCCTCCACGACGGCGGGATGGGCGTGGCCGAGCGCGTTGACCGCGATGCCGGCGAGCATGTCCACATAGGACCGGCCGGACTCGTCCCATACGATGGCGCCCTCGCCGCGCACGAGCGCGAGCGGCGGCGTGCCGTAGTTGTTGAGCATGGACCTCGTCCAGCGGTCTACGAGCGTCATGCGCCGCCCCCGACCCGGTCAGCGGTCACCATCGTGCCGAATCCCTCCGACGTGAAGACCTCCAGCAGCGTGGAGTGCGCGACCCGTCCGTCGACGACGTGCGCGGCCGGCACGCCCCCGCGCACCGCGCGCAGGCACGCCTCCATCTTGGGCACCATGCCGGCCTCGAGGCGAGGCAGGAGCGCGGCCAGCTCGTCCGCCCCGACGCGGGAGAGCACGCTGTCCGCGTCCGGCCAGTCGGCGTACAGGCCGGGCACGTCGGTGAGCACGACGAGCTTGCGGGCGCCCAGGGCCACCGCCAGCGCGGCCGCCGCGGTGTCCGCGTTCAGGTTGTGGAGGATGCCGTCGGCGTCCGGCGCGACCGTGGAGATGACTGGGATCCGGCCGGCCGCGATCAGGTCGGTGACCGCCGACGCCCGGACGGTGGCGACATCGCCGACCTGCCCGACGTCCACCGGCTCGCCGTCGACGTACGCCGGCCGCCGCACCGCGGTTAACAGCCTCGCGTCCTCGCCGGACAGCCCGACCGCGTACGGCCCGTGCTCGTTGATGAGGTTGACCAGTTGCCTGCCGACCTGCCCGACGAGCACCATCCGGACCACGTCGGCGGCCTCCGCGGTCGTGACGCGCAGCCCACCACGGAACTCGGTCGCGATGCCGAGCCGAGCCAGCATCGCCGAGATCTGCGGCCCACCGCCGTGCACGACGACCGGCCGCAGCCCGGCGTACCGCAGGAAGACCATGTCGGCGGCGAACGCCCGCTGGAGCTCGGGGTCCACCATCGCGTGGCCGCCGTACTTGACGACGATCGTGGCCCCGTGGAAGCGGGCCAGCCACGGCAGCGCCTCGATAAGCGTCGCCGCCTTGGCCTGCGCCGCGGACAGGTCACGGGTCAGGGTCACGGTCATGTCGAGTACGCCGAGTTCTCGTGCACGTACGCCAGCGACAGGTCGTTGGTCCAGACCGTCGCCTCGGCCGGGCCGGCGTGCACGTCGACGGTGATGGTGACCGCGGGCCCGCTCAGGTCCACCTTGGACCGGTCCTCCGCGGCGGCGCCGGACCGGCACACCCACACGCCGTTGACCGCGACGTCGACCGCGTCCGGCTCGAAGAGCGCATCCGTGGTGCCGACCGCGGCGAGGATGCGGCCCCAGTTCGGGTCGTTGCCGAACAGGGCGGTCTTCACCAGGTTGTTGCGGGCGACCGCGCGGCCGACCGCGACGGCGTCGTCCTCGTCCGCCGCGCCGACGACGTCGATGGCGACCTGCTTGGTCGCGCCCTCGGCGTCGGCGAGCAGTTGCTGGGCGAGGTCGTGGCAGGCCGCGGTCACCGCCGCGGTCAGCTCCTCCGGCGAGGGCTCGATCGCGGACGCGCCGCTGGCCAGTAGCAGCACGGTGTCGTTGGTGGACATGCAGCCGTCGGAGTCGACCCGGTCGAACGTCACCCGGCACGCCTCCCGCACCGCGGCGTCGAGCCTGGCGGTGCCGGCGACCGCGTCGGTGGTCAGCACGCACAGCATCGTCGCCATCGCCGGCGCGAGCATGCCGGCGCCCTTGGCCATGCCGCCGACGGACCAGCCGGGCCCGGGCACCGCCGTTGTCTTCGGCCGGGTGTCGGTCGTCATGATCGCCTCGGCGGCGTCCGCCCCGCCGTCGCGGGACAGCGCCCGCGCGGCCGCCGCGACGCCGGGGAGCAGCCGGTCCATCGGCAGCCGCTCCCCGATCAGCCCGGTCGAGCAGACCGCCACCTCGCCGGCGCCGAGCATCATCCGCTTCACGCCCGGTCCGCGCAGCGCCGCGGCCGCGTACTCGGCCGTCGCGTGGGTGTCCTGGAAGCCCTGTGGGCCGGTGCAGGCATTGGCGCCGCCGGAGTTCAGCACGACCGCGCGGAGCACACCGCCGCGCACGACCTGCTGGCTCCAGAGCACCGGCGCGGCCTTCACGCGGTTCGCGGTGAAGACACCGGCCGCGGTGGAATCGGGGCCGTCGTTGACGACGAGCGCGACGTCGGACGCCCCGCCGGCCTTCAGCCCGGCCGCGACGCCGGCGGCCCGGAATCCCTTCGGGGTGGTCACGGTCATGGTGCGATCCCGTTCACGGACAGGCCGGCCGTCTCCGGCAGGCCGAGCATGAGGTTGGCGCACTGCACGGCCTGGCCGGCGGCCCCCTTGCCGAGGTTGTCGAGCGCGCTGACGACGATCACCCGCCCGGAGTCCCGGTCGACGGTCGCCTGCAGGTGGCACGCGTTCGAGCCGAGGGTGGCCGCGGTGTGCGGCCAGACGCCGTCGGCCAGGACGTGGATGAACGGGCTCTGCGCGTACGCCCGGATGAGAACCTCGCGCACGACGGCGGGCTCCGTTGGCGTTACCGGCACCGCGGTGACCGTCGCGAGGATCCCCCGCGGCATGGGCGCGAGCAGCGGTGTGAACGACAGGCTGCGCGCCCCGGTCGCCCGCTTGATCTCGGGCACGTGTTGGTGGGCGCCCACCCGGTACGGCGACACGTCGCCCATGACCTCGCTGCCGAGCAGGTGCGGCTTCCCGGCCCGGCCGGCGCCCGAGGTGCCGGATGCGGCCACGACGACGATGTCCTCGACCGCGACGACGCCGGCGGCGAGCAACGGGGCCAGCGCGAGGATGGTGGCGGCCGCGTAGCACCCGGTCGCCGCGACGCGGTCGGACGCCGCGACCGCCACGGCCTGCCCGGGCAGCTCGGGCAGGCCGTAGGTCCACGTGTCGGCGTGCCGGTGGTCGGAGCCCAGATCGACGATCTTGGAGTCGGTCGGCAGTGCCGCGGCCAGGGCCGCCGACTCGCCGTGCGGCAGGGCGAGGAACACCAGGTCCGCATCGGCCAGGGCAGCCGGTTCGGTCGCGGTCAGCCAGTGATCCAGCCCGACGAGCTGCGGGTGTACGCCGGACAGCGGCTCGCCGGCGTGTTCGTGCGCGGTGGCCGCGGCCAACTCGAGGTCGGGGTGGCCGTCGATCAGGCGCACCAGCTCACCGCCGGCGTACCCACTCGCCCCGGCGACCGCCACCCGCACGCCCACAGAATCCCTCCCACAACAGTATGCAGGCGACTGTATCAACATGCAGCGACATCGGCAACGCCGCCGGCCGCAGCCGGTCGGGAGATGTGTTGTGGCGTCCTACGAGGCCTGATTCACAAATGAATCGCGGGCGTCCCCGCCGAGAACTCGCGACGGATCCGTCCGCGCATCCGCATCACTTGTCCGGCGCGAGCCACTCGGCCAGGACGTCGAGGCTCAGCCGAGTGATCGCCAGTCCGGCCACTCCGGTGGGCCGGACGAGGAGAGTGCGTCCAGCACGATGTGCTCGACCTGGCCGGGTGTCAGGGCCTGGTCGTCGGCCGCGCCGGGGGGAACGGCGTACCACGAGTTCTTCCCGTCGGACATGACCACGGTCACCGGGCGGTGGTCGCCGGCGACCGCGTCCACCGTGCCCCACGACCGGTGGACGAGGACCTGCTGGTCGCGGTCCGGCCGCAGCTCGCGCAGCCAGCCCTGAACGGTCTGGCGATCGGCGAGCGCAGCCTCCTCGCGGGAGACCCGGAACATGCCGCGTCGGGTCAGCCGCTCGGCGATGTCCGTCGGCATGCGGTCCTACTTCCCCCGCAGGACGGCTCCTACACGACTCGCCGCCTCGGCGACCGCGGCGTCGCGGGCGGCGACCGCCTCCTCGACCGTGAGCGTCCGATCGGGGGCGCGGAACGTGAGCTTGTACGCCAGCGACTTGCGGCCCGGCCCGACCTGCTCGCCCGCGTACAGGTCGAACAGCCGCACCGACTCGAGCAGCGGCCCCGCGCCGTCGACGAGCGCGCGGCGTACGTCGGCGGCGGCCACCTCGGCGTCGACGACGAGCGCGACGTCGATGAGCGCCGGCGGGAAGCTGGAGATGGCCGGCGCCGGCACGACCTCGGGCAGGGGGAGCGCGTCGAGGGTCAGCTCCATCGCGCAGGTCCGCCGGGGCAGCTCCAGCGCGGCGCACATGGCGGGGTGCAGCTCGCCGGCGTACCCGACCACGGTCCCGTCCACCACGAGCTCGGCACACCGGGCGGGATGCCAGGGTGCCCGCTCGGCACGGTGTACGTCGAGCCGGTCCCCGAGGACGCCGACCGCGGCGATCGCCGTCCGGCCGGACTCGATGGCGTCGGCCCAGCTCGCCGGCCGACCCGCGCCCCACCAGCCGGTCGGCTCGATCTCGCCCGCGAGCACGGTCGCGAGGTGCCACGGCTGCTCGGGCACGACCGCGTCCGCCGCCGCGAACTCCTCGTCGGACGGCCGGTCGTCCACCCCCATCGCGGGCGGGACGCCGGCACCCGGTCGCGGATGGAACACGAGGCCGATCTCGTACAGCGCCAGGTCCCGCTGGCCGCGGCCGAGGTTGCGCCGCAGCGTGCCGAGCAGCGGCGGCAGGAGGGAGGTCCGCATCAGCGGCTCCTCCTCCGACAGCGGGTTCGCCAGGCGGACGGCCTCGCGGCGCGGGTCGTCCGGAGGGAGGCCGAGGGCATCGCTGACGCCGGGGGCCACGAACGGGTACGAGAGCACCTCGACGAAGCCGTTCTCGGCGAGCGCCCGTCCGACGGTACGCCGACGGCGCTGCTCGGCGGTCAGCCCACGTCCGGCCGGAGCCCGCGGCAGGTCGCTCGGCACCTTCTCGTACCCGTCGAGGCGCGCCACCTCCTCGACGAGGTCAGCGGGGTCGACCAGATCCGGCCGCCAGCTCGGCGGTTTGACGACGAACAGGTCGGGGTCGGGAGCGTCAACGGTGCAGCCGACCGTGGTCAGCGTCTCGGCCACGCGCTCCGGCGGATAGCGGACGCCGATCCGGCGCGACGGGAGGTCGGCGGGGAGGGTGACCGCGGCGGGCGGGCGGACGTGGTCGATGTCGAGGACGCTGCCGTCGTCGGACCCGCCGCCGTACTCGGTCAGCAGCGCGACCGCCCGGTCGAGGGCGACCAGCGGCAGCCGCGGGTCCACACCGCGCTCCCAACGCTTGGCCGCCTCGCTGAACAGCCGGTGCCGGCGCGCGGTACGCCCGACCATCGCCGGCTCCCAGTGCGCGGCCTCGAACAGCACGTCCACCGTATCCGGGGCGACCTCGCTGGTCTGGCCACCCATCACGGCGGCGAGCGAGATGGGACCGGTGTCGTCGCAGATGACCATGTCCTCCGGGTCGAGGGTGCGGGCCACCCCGTCCAGGGTCGTCAGGTTCTCGCCGGGCCGCGCGCGCCGGACCACCAGCGGGCCGACCAGCCGGTCGAGGTCGAATGCGTGCATGGGCTGGCCGAGCTCGAGCATCAGGTAGTTGGTGATGTCTACGGCCAGCGATAGCGCACGGATGCCGGCGACGGTCAGCCGCCGTCGTATCCATTGTGGAGAGACGGCGATCGGGTCGATGCCGCGCACCACCCGCCCGGCGAACCGGTCGCAGCCGACGGTGTCCTCGACGGTCACCGGGTACGCGGGCTCCGCCGTCGCGCCGGGCGCGGCGCCAAGTCCCGGATCCCGGAACGGCACCCCGAACGCGTGCGACAGCTCGCGGGCGATGCCGCGCACCGACATGGCGTACCCGCGGTCCGGTGTGATCTCGAGCTCGAGCACGACGTCGTCGAGCCCGATGACGGGCCGCGCGTCGTCGCCGGGCCGGGCGCCCGTAGACGGCGGTAGCACGATGATGCCGGTGTGGTCGTCGCCGAGGCCCAGCTCACGTTCCGAACAGATCATGCCGTTGGAGTTGTGCCCGTATGTGCGTCGTGAGCCGACCTCGACCCCGCCGGGCAGGACGCCACCGGGCAGGATCACGACAACCGTGTCCCCGACCGTGAAGTTGGTCGCTCCACAGACGACCTCCTGCGGCTCGCCGGTCCCGTTCGCCGACCGGACGTCCACCCGGCAGAACCGGATCGCCTTCTTGAACCCGGTCAGCTCCTCGATCTCGAGGACAACGCCGACGACCAGCGGACCCCGCACCGTCTCGCGCAGGTCGACCACCGACTCGACCTCGATGCCGAGTCCGATCAGCGCCGCCTCGACGTCCACGCCGGACGCGTCCGGGGGCAGGTCCACGTACTCGCGCAGCCACGAGATTCCGACCCGCACGGCTAGACCTCCATCCCGAACGAACGGGTGAACCGCACATCGCCCTCGACCAGGTCGTGCATGTCGCTCACGCCGTGCCGGACCATGAGGGTCCGCTCGATGCCCATGCCGAACGCGAAGCCGGAGTACCGGTCCGGGTCGATGCCGCAGGCCCGCAGCACCCGAGGGTTGACCATGCCGCAGCCGCCCCACTCCACCCACTGTGGTCCGTCGCGGTGCTGCGGGAACCACACGTCGAACTCGGCCGACGGCTCGGTGAACGGGAAGTAGTGCGGCCGCCAGCGCGTCCGCGCGTCGGGCCCGAACATGACGCGGGCGAAGTGGTCCAGGGTGCCGCGCAGGTGCGCCATCGTGATCCCCTCGTCGACGACGAGACCCTCGACCTGGTGGAAGACCGGGGTGTGTGTCGCGTCAAGCTCGTCGGTGCGGTAAACCCGCCCCGGCACGATCACGTAGATGGGCGGCTTGCGGGCGAGCATCGTGCGCGCCTGCACCGGCGAGGTGTGGGTACGCAGCACGAGCCCCGGTGCGTCGACGTAAAAGGTGTCCATCGTCCCGCGCACGGGGTTGTCCGGGCCGATGTTCAACGCGTCGAAGTTCGCCCACTCCAGCTCCACCTCGGGGCCCTCGGCGACCTCGTACCCCATGCCGACGAACAGGTCCTCGATCCGCTCCGTGAGCGTGCTGAGCGGGTGTCGGGCGCCGCGCGGGCGGCGGTCCCAGGGCAGGGTGACGTCGACCCGCTCCTCCGCCAGCACCCGGTCGGCCCGCTCCCGCTCGAGCTCGGCCCGCCGCTGCTGGAACGCGTGCTCGATGAGTCCGCGGGCCCGGTTGACCCGCTTGCCGGCGTCCGCCTTCGCGGCCGGCGGCAACGCGCCGATCTCGCGGCGGGCCAGCGACACGGGCGCCCGGTCACCGAGGTGCAGCGGCTTGGCGGCGGCCAGCGCGTCGAGATCGGCGGCGGCGGCGAAGGCCTTCTCCGCCTCGGACACCGCGTCGTCGAGCGCGCCCTGGTCGAGCAGGGCCACCTGCTTGGGGTCGTAGGGGTCGTTGCGATAGGTCATGTCATCGTCTCCCACGGGGGCGGCGGGGCCAGTCTAGAGACGCGCGGCTGGGCCGCGGCCCGCCGGTGTGTGGGAGAGAGCGTCAGAGGTCAGCGCCGCCCGCCACCGGCGGGCTCGGTAAAGATTCGCGTGTGCGTCATGGGGGGCGCTCCTCGGCGTGTGCTCTCGCCGAAGCGTACAGGCACACCGCGGCGGCCGCAGCCAGGTTGAGGCTCTCGGCGCGGCCGTGGATCGGCACCCGGACCCGGGCGTCGGCGGCGGCCAGCAGCTCCGAGGGCAGGCCGTGCGCCTCCGAACCGAACAGCCACGCCGTCGGCTGCGCGAGGGCGCCACTGTCGGCGAGAGCATCGAGGTCGGTCTCACCGTGTCCGGTCGCGGCGAGCACCCGCAGCCCGGCCGCCCGCAGGGCCGCGACGGCCGCGGCCGGGTCCCGCTCGCGGGCGACGTTCACGTGGAAGAGGCTGCCGGCCGAGGCGCGCACGCACTTGCCGTTGTACGGGTCGACCGCCTCACCGGCGAAGACCACCGTGGCCGCTCCGGCGGCGTCCGCGGTGCGCAGGACCGCGCCGGCGTTGCCGGGGTCGCGGATCCCGGCGAGCACCGCGACGAGCCGCGGTGTCGCGCGCAGCGCCTCGGGCAGCGGCACGTCGACGTGCGCGCACACCGCGACGAGACCCTGCGGGGTCACGGTGTCCGCGAGCGCCGCGAGGGCGTCGTCGGTGAGCGGAGACACGGTTACGCCGGCGCGAGCGGCCGCGGCGGCCAGGTCGGCATGCCGGTCGAGGCCGCCCGGCGTACCGAAGAGCTCGTGGACCGCGCCCGGTACGGCGAGTGCCTCGCGGACGGCCTGCGGACCCTCGGCCAGGAACCGCCGGATCCGGTCGCGTTCCCGGCGGCGGTGCAGCCTGCGGGCGGCGACGACCCGAGGCGTCCTTTCGGTGAACGTCACATCCACTCCGACCGTTACCCGCGAGGAAGGGCCGGGGCTCGCGCGCCCCGGCCCTCGTACGCCTCTGCTCTGCTCAGGCGGCCTGCGCCGCGGCGCCGCCGGTGCCCTCGGCCGCGACGGCCTTGCGGGCGACCTCGACGATCGCGGCGAACGCGGCCGCGTCGGTGACCGCCAGATCGGCGAGGATCTTCCGGTCCACCTCGACGCCGGCCAGCTTGAGGCCCTGGATCAGCCGGTTGTAGGTCATCCCGTTGGCGCGGGCCGCGGCGTTGATCCGCGTGATCCACAGCTGCCTGAAGTCGCCCTTGCGGTCCCGGCGGTCCCGGTAGGCGTACTGCATAGAGTGAAGGACCTGCTCCTTCGCCTTGCGGTAGAGGCGGGAGCGCTGACCGCGATACCCGCTCGCGGCCTCCAGCATCGTCCGGCGCTTCTTGTGGGCGTTCACTGCCCGCTTGACGCGTGCCATGTCAACTACTCCTCTAGGTCAATACGGCGCGCGTCAGCGGCCCAGCAGCTTCTTGATTCGCTTGAGGTCTGCCTTGGCGACCTCGACCGTGCCGGTCAGCCGCCGGGTACGGGTGGATGGCTTCCCCTCGAGCCGGTGCCGCTTGCCGGCCTGCTCCGACAGGACCTTGCCGCGGCCGGTCACCCGGACCCGCTTGCCCATGCCCGTGTGGCTCTTCATCTTCGGCATTCGAACGCCTCTCCCTTACTCGCCGGCCTCGGCGGCCGGGTTGGCCGGCGGTGCGCCGACCGCGTCGGCCCCACGCTCCCGCGAGCCACCCCGGGCGGCCGTCGCGGCGGCCTTCGTGGCCCGGTGCGGAGCCAGCACCATGATCATATTTCGGCCGTCCTGCTTCGGGGCGGCCTCGACGTACCCCAGGTCCGCGACCTCGGATTCGAGCTTGCGCAGGAGCCGGTAGCCCAGCTCCGGCCGGCTCTGCTCCCGGCCGCGGAACATGATCGTTACTTTGACCTTGTCGCCCGCCTTCAGGAATCGCACGACGTGGCCCTTCTTGGTCTCGTAGTCATGCGAGTCGATCTTCGGGCGGAGCTTCATCTCCTTGATGACCGTCTGCTGCTGGTTGCGCCGCGCTTCCCGCGCCTTCAGTGCGCTCTCGTACTTGAACTTGCCGAAGTCCATGAGCTTGCACACCGGCGGGCGCGCCATGGGCGCAACCTCGACCAGGTCCAGGTCGACGTCCGCGGCCAACTGCAGGGCTCGCTCCAGCGGGACGATGCCCACCTGCTCCCCCTCCGGCCCGACCAGTCGGACCTCGCGCGCCCGGATCTGGTCGTTTACGCGTGGCTCTACGCTGATGGCGCCTCCTTGAGTTCGTTCTCCGTCGGCGTCGACCCCGGTCCTGGGCAGGGCCACCCGGACGCCGGGCAAAGCAGAAGGCCCCGGCTCATGCCAGGGCCTGCTCGACCGGTCGGGTACGCCCGAGGCGCACGCCCGGCGCGGGCGCATGCCCGACATCGGGTGACCGGAACCCGGCCGCCACCGAGCCGGTCGGCTCGGTACAACTCGGGTGGGAGCAGGCGCTCCGCTTCGCAGCCATCACGATGGGTGACGGCGTGGTCGACCGCATAAGGCTATCAGGCCGCACCTCGGAACGCGAAACGGACACGGCACGGCGAACGGGTCGCTCTCGATCAGCCGCTGGCGGCGGCGCGGTTGGCCTCCAGCAGGGCGCGCAGCGCCCGGACGGCGACCAGCGCCCGCTCCTTGTCCGCCGCCTGCACGGCCATGACGGCGACCACGTCGTCGTCCTGCAGCTCCAGCGTCGCCCACGGCGCGCCGCGCTCGAACCGCACCGCGCGCACGACCTCCCACGGCAGCTCGTAGCCACCGATCACGTTGCGGATCTTTATGCGCTCGGTGTCCGCGTCGACCCGCGGTCGGGTCAGGGACAGCACGCCGAGGGCCACGAGAACGCCCAGGCCGATCATGGCCCACTGGTCCCCGGCCTGGAACGTCGCGGCACCCTGCCCGATCGGCCCGCGCAGCGAGGTGGCGACGCTGGTGAACACGATCACGACGACGGCGGCGGCCACCCAGCACACGAGCCGGATGCGGTGCGGGCGTACGCGGACGACGTCGGACTGCGTCACGTTCACCGAGTCTGCCACCGGCCACCTGCCAGGAAGTTGCCACCCCGTTGACAGGTTCCTCACATGTCGAGCGTCCAGTCTCATTGCGTCTGTTCGCGTCCCCGACGAGGAGGTTTCATGCAGAGGCCCCACAAGCGCGCGGTCGTGCTCGGGCTGAGCGGCCTGGCGGCCGGCGCACTCGTCGTGCCCGCGGCGGCCTGGGCCACCGGCGGCACCCCCAGTCCCGGCGCCTCCGGCTCGGCGGCCCCGTCGTCGGCGCCCGCCCGCCCCGGCCCCGGCTGGCACCACGGGCCCGGCGGCCCGGAGCTGGTCAGGACCCTCGCGAGCGAGCTCGGCCTGTCCGAGCAGAAGGTCCGCGACGCGCTGGACGCGGTCCGCGGCGAGCTGCGGGGGGTCCCTCCCCGGCGGGGCCAGGGCGGCACGCCCAGCGCCGCCGACCGGGACGCCCGCCGGGCCGAGTTCACCAAGGCCCTCGCGGCCAAGCTCGGCGTGACCGAAGAGAAGCTGACCGCGGCCCTCGACAAGGCGCGGGCCGCGGCCGACGCCGACCACGCCGCACGCCTCAAGGCGCGGCTCGACGCCGCCGTGCAGGCAGGCAAGATCACTCAGGCCGACGCCGACGCCGTCATGCGCGTCGAGAAGGCGGGCGTGCTGGAACCCGGCCGCTGAGCGGCCAGGCCGCGGCGGGAAGCGGCCGCGACGCCTGGCCCGGCCGCGTTATGCCGCGGCCGGTCACGGCGTCACCGGCACGCGGTGGTCGGGTGGATTTTCGCGATCGAGCACCCAGTGCCGCGTCACCGTGGCCCGGTACAGCCGGTACGGCGCGGGCTCCCGGACGTCCGCGGCGGTGAACGGGCGACCTCCGTGCCCGACGGCCGTCCGCGAGTAGAGCTCAAGGCCGCGGTCGAGCTCGGCGCCGGTGAGCTGCTCGGCGGTGCCGGACATGTAGACCGCCTGGCCCGTGCCGATCGGCACGGTCGAGTCGAACACGACGAGGTAGACGTGCGGCCGGGCGGCGAGGTTGCGCGAGTGCTGCACGTCGGGCGAGGAGACCCAGTAGAACTGGTGGTACCCGTCGGCCGCGAAGTACACCGGCGACGCCCAGGGGCCACCGGCCTCGTCCGCGGTCGCGATCACCACGTACATGTTCGAGTCGAGGATGTCCCGCGCGACCTCGTCGAGGTTCATGCCGTACTCCCTCTCGCGAACTACAGCCGGCAGGCGTGGATGTCGGTCACCAGGATCGCACGGGCCCCGAGGTCGTACAGCTCGTCCATGATCCGGTGCACGTCGGCACGCAGCACCATCGCCTGCACCGCGGCCCAACCCTTCCGCTGCAGTGGCGAGATCGTCGGGGACTCGATGCCCGGAGTCAACGCACACGCGTCGTCGAGGCGGTCGGCGCGCACGTCGTACGCGAGCATCACGTACCGCCGCGCCACGAGGACGCCCTGCAGCCGGCGTACCAGCTGGGCGACCGAGCCGTTGGACGGGGCACCGACGCGGCGAATGAGCAGCGCGGACGTCCGGAGGATCTCGTCGCCGACCGGAACCAGGCCGGCCTGCCGAAGGGTGCCGCCGGTCGCGACGACATCGGCGATCACGTCCGCGACGCCGAGCCGGACCGCGTTCTCCACCGCGCCGTCCAGCCGGATCACGTCCGCCTTGATGCCGAGCCCGGCCAGATGCCGCTCCACCACGCCGGGGTACGCGGTGGCGATGCGCCGCCCGGTGAGGTCGGCGGTCGTCGCGAGGGTTTCGGGGCGGGCCGCGTACCGGAACGTGGCGCCACCGAAGTCGAGGTCGAGCACCTCCTCGGCCGGGTAGCCCGCGTCGACGAGCAGGTCCCGACCGGTGATGCCGACGTCGAGGTCGCCCGATCCGACGTAGGTGGCTATGTCGCGGGGACGCAGGTAGAAAAACTCCACCCCGTTCGGGGCGTCGCGGCAGATCAGGTCGCGGTCGTCGGTGCGCTGCTGGTACCCGGCCTCGCGCAGCATCTCGATGGCCGGGGCGGACAGGGTGCCCTTGTTGGGGATGGCGATGCGCAACATCGTCGGCGTGCTCCTCGCGGTCTCGTGGGGTCGGCGGCGGGCACGTCAGAGATGTCGGTACACGTCCTTGAGGTCCAACCCCGACGCGAGCATCAGCACCTGCGCCTGGTACAGCAGCTGCGCGATCTCCTCGGCCGCGCGCTCCGGCCCTTCATGCTCGGCGGCCATCCAGGCCTCGGCCGCCTCCTCGACGACCTTCTTCCCGATCGCGTGGACGCCGCGGTCGAGCGCGGCGACCGTTGCCGAGCCGGGCGGCCGGTCCGCCGCCCTGGCCCGCAGTTCGTGGAAGAGCTCGTCGAACGTCTTCACGGTCGGTGATTCTCCCAACCACGCGGCGCTGGACCCACGCTGGTCCGCTCCCGCTCACCAGGTGGACGCGCCGAGCCGGTTCGTAGACTTGTCGCGTGTCGGATTGGTTCGAGTCCCGGGTCGACCGCGAGATCCGCGAGGCACAGGAGCGGGGCGACTTCGACGACCTGCCCGGCAAGGGCAAGCCGCTGCCCGATCGGGGCGAGCCGTACGACGAGAACTGGTGGCTCAAGCAGTGGGTACGCCGGGAGGACCTGACCGGGCTCGCGCTAACCTCTCTGAAGATCCGCAAGGAAGCGGACGAGCTGATGGAGACGCTGGCGAAGGTGCGGTGGGAGTCGACGGTGCGCGAGATCGTCGCGGGGCTCAACGAGCGGATCGAGCGGGCGCGGCGTGGGCTCGTCGATGGGCCGCCGGTCGTCATCCACACGTTCGACGTGGACGCGGTGGTCGACGCGTGGCGGCGCCAGCGCCGCGACTAGCCGCGGCCGGCCGCGGCTAGCGCACCGTGATCGTGTGGTCGTCGAGGTGCTGGATGCTCCCATCCTTCGCCGACGGCTCGTAGGCCTCCAGCGTGTAGGTCCCCGGAGGCAGCGTCAGGCTCACGTGCGCGTCGCCGAGACTCGGCGGCCCCGCGTTCAGCAGGACGCCCTCCTCGTGCACGGTCCGGTCGCCCTGGCGTACCCGAAGGTGGACGGTCGCCTCGAAGACCACGCCGGCGATGTGCACGTCGAAGGTCCGCCCGACGGTCTGCCCCTCCTGCGGACTGATCAGCCAGACCAGGCCGGCCGCGTCGAGATGCGAGCGCCGGTGCAGCACGCCCGACACGTCGACGCCCCAGAGAGTGCCGACGGGTGCGCCGTCGAGCAGCAGCCGCACGCCCGGGTCGCCGCCGACGACCGCGCCGACGGTCCACACGAGCTGCTGCACGGCCTGGGGCGCGGCGCCGGCGGGCACGCCGGTCGGGCTCACGCCGGTCAGGTCGACGGTCACCTCGGCGCCGTTGACGGTGACGCCGCGTACGCGGGCACCGGTCGGCCACGCGGACCGGTAGTCCGGGTCGTACGCCGCGCCGGCGAACATCTCGGTCAGAGCGGAGCGGGTCTTCGCCGCGGGCGAGCCGTCGCCGAGCGGCAACGGGTGGAACTCCCGGTAGAGCCGGAACGTGCCAGCGTCGTCGGCGAGGTAGTAGACGGGCAGGCTGCCGGTCGCACCGCCCGGCGGGACCGGCGTGCCCGAGGGCGTCGCCGTGCCGGCCGGGGTGGACGTCGAGCGGGTCGGCGCGGCCGACGGCAGCGATACGGTGGCGCCGGCGTTGCCCGGTGCGGTGGCACGCGGCGGCGGCGCGCAGGTGGCCACGGCGACCGCGGCCGCGGCAGCCGTGGCGACGGTCGCCCCGATGGCGAACCACGTGCCACGGCGGGGCAGCCATCGTGTGCGGCGCTCCTCGATCCGGGCGCGGATCGTCGCGAGCGCATCGCGCTGGACCTCGACGCGGGCCGCCTCGGCTTCGAGGGCGCGACGGAGCAGATCCTCGTTCATGGCCGCTCCACCGCCTCCCGGAGCGCGGCAATGCCCCGAGCCGCGTGACTCTTGACGGCACCCCGGCTGATCCCCATCGTCTCGGCGATCTCCGCCTCGGACAGATCCAGGTAGTAACGCAACACGATCGCCTCCCGCTGCCGGGTTGGCAGCGCGCGTACGGCCGCCATCACGGTGGCCTGTTGCAACGCGTGCAGGGCGCCGGACTCGGCGCTCGGCGCGTCCGGCATGGGGCGGGCCGAGGCCAGATGGGCGAGCACCACCCGCCGGTGCCGCAGCGCCGACCGCGAGCGGTTGACCACGGCCACCCGCAGGTACGCCAGCGCCTTGTCGGTGTCGCGCAGCCGGCGCCAGCGGGCGTGCAACCCGACATAGGCGTCCTGGACGATCTCCTCCGCCGCCCCGTGCTCACCGAGCAGCAGCGTCGCGAGGCGCACGAGCGAGCGGTAGTGCGCGCCGAACAGGTGTGTCACCGCCTCGTCGGCGGTCCACACCTCCGCCGGCGACGTATAGGTCATCGCGCTCCCACGGCAGGTCTCCACGACCAGTCCCGGTGCCACGCGCATACGACGCGGCACCACCCGGATCGGTTTACCGACATGATCGGCACAACCGCGCGGGAACGCTATCGGCGGATCGTGCGGATGGCGAGCGCGGCGTCGAGGGCGGCGACCGTGGCCGCCCAGCCCTTGTCCTCGGCCGACCCGGGCAGGCCGGCCCGGTCGCGCGCCTGCTCGAGGGTCTCGACGGTCAGCACGCCGTGCGCCACCGGGGTCGACTCGTCGAGCGCGACCCGGGTCAGCCCCTCGGTGACCGCCTTGCACACGTAGTCGAAGTGCGCGGTCTCCCCCCGGACCACCACCCCGAGCGCGACCACCGCGTCGCACCGCCGGGCCAACGCCTGTGCGACCACGGGCAGCTCCACCGACCCGGCCACCCTCGCGACCACCACGTCGTCGACGCCGCACGCCTTGGCGGCCTCGACCGCCCGGTCCAACATGTGGTCGACGAGGTCGGCGTGCCAGCGCGTAGCCGCCACCCCGACGGTCAGGCCGGCGGCGTCGACCGTCCACGCGGACGGCTCCCCGAACCCAGCCACTCAGGCCCTCATCTCGTCGTTCGCGACTGCGTCTGTCTTTGCTCGCGACTGCGGGGCTCGCTGCGCTCGCTCCTCGCGCTCGCTACCGGTGCTCCGCTTCGCTGCGCTCCTCGCGCTCACGCCAGCCCCTCCGCCACCTCGTCCAGCTCGTCCAGCAGGTGGCCCATGCGGTCCCGCTTCGTACGCAGGTAGCGCACGTTCTCCGGGTGCGGGCGCACGGGGAGCCCCTCGCGGCCGACGACGCGCAGCCCATATCCCTCGAGGCCGGCCCGCTTCGCCGGGTTGTTGGTCAGCAGCCGCATCGTGCGCACGCCGAGGTCGTAGAGGATCTGCGCCCCCGTTCCGTAGTCGCGGGCGTCCGCGGGCAGCCCCAGCTCGAGGTTGGCGTCGACGGTGTCCCGGCCGAGATCCTGCAGCTGGTACGCCTGCAGCTTGTGCAGCAGGCCGATCCCGCGCCCCTCGTGACCGCGCACGTAGAGCACCACCCCGCGGCCCTCGTCGGCGACCCGGGCCAGCGCCGCGTCCAGCTGCGGACCGCAGTCACAACGCAGCGACCCGAACACGTCGCCGGTCAGGCACTCGGAGTGCACCCGGACCAGTACGTCGCTCCCGTCGCCCAGGTCGCCGTACACCAGGGCCACGTGCTCGGCCGCGTCATGCTCGGCCCGGTACCCCACCGCCCGGAACACGCCGTGGCGGGTGGGGATGCGCGCCTCGGCGATCCGCTCGACCGACCGCTCCGTCCGCCGCCGGTACTCGATCAGATTCGCAATGCTGATCAACTCGAGGCCGTGCTCGGCGCGGAACCGCTCCAGGTCCGGCAGGCGCATCATCGTGCCGTCGTCGTTGACCAGCTCGCAGAGCACCCCCGCGGCGCGCAGCCCGGCGAGCACGGCGAGGTCGACCGCCGCCTCGGTGTGCCCCGGTCGACGCAGCACGCCGCCCGGCTTGGCCCGCAGGGGCACCACGTGGCCGGGCCGGGCCAGGTCGGCCGGGGTTGTGGCCGGGTCCGCAAGCAGGCGGATGGTCCGGGACCGGTCGGCCGCGGAGATGCCCGTGCTCACCCCCTCGCGCGCGTCGACCGTCACCGTGTACGCGGTGCCGCGCCGGTCCTGGTTCGTGTGGAACATCGGCGGCAGCTCGAGCCGGTCGCAGTCGGCCTCGGTCAGCGGCGCGCAGATGTACCCCGACGTGTACCGCACCATGAACGCCAGCAGCTCGGGCGTCGCCTTCTCGGCCGCGAAGATCAGGTCGCCCTCGTTCTCGCGGTTCTCGTCGTCGACCACCACCACCGGCCTACCGGCGGCGATCGCCTTGATCGCGTCCTCGATCGTCGACAGCGCGGACGCTCCCGCCCGCCGGACCGCCGCGGTCATGCCCGCACCCCCGTCACCATCTTCTCCACGTACTTGGCGATCACATCGACCTCCAGGTTGACCAGATCTCCAACGCCCTTGCGGCCCAGCGTGGTCAGCTCGAGCGTGGTCGGGATCAGGCTGACCGCGAACCATTCGTCGGCCACGTCGACGACGGTCAGCGAGACGCCGTCGACAGCGATCGAGCCCTTCTCAACCACGTACCGGGACAGGCCGGGCGGTAGCGCGATCCGCACGTCGTCCGAGCGGTCCCCCGGCGTACGGGCCAGGATCGTGCCGACGCCGTCGACGTGGCCCTGCACGATGTGCCCGCCCAGCCGGGTCTCGATGGTGGCCGCCCGCTCGAGGTTCACCGCCTCGCCCGGCTCGAGGGCCGCGAGCGCGCTGCGGTCGAGGCTCTCCCTCATCACGTCGACGCGGAACACATCCCCGTCGACCCCGACGACGGTCAGGCACACGCCGTTGACCGCGATCGAATCGCCGTGTCGGGCGTCGCCGGTGACGAGCGGGCCGCGGACGGCCAGCACGGCGCCCTCGCCGTGCGGGTCCAGCCGGACCAGCTCGCCCAGCTCTTCGACGATGCCGGTGAACACGCTCAGCCCTCCCTGTTCTTGGGCACCGCGATGACCCGCAGATCCGGGCCGACGCGGGTGATGTCGACAAACTCGAGGTCGATGACCTCGGAGATGGTCTGCACGCCGGCGTCGAGCAGCGCGCTCACCCCGGCGCCGAGCAGCTTCGGCGCGATGTAGCCGACGATGCGGTCGACGAGCCCGGCGGCGAGGAACGCACCGGCCAGCGTCGGCCCGCCCTCCAGCAGCGCCGCGCGCACGCCGCGCTCGTACATGCCGACCAGGAGCTTGCGCAGGTCCACCCGGCCGTCGTCGGCCGCACCGACCTCGGCGGCCATGGCCACCCACGTGCGGGCGGCGGCATCCCGGACCCGGGCACTTTCGGGGGTACGCCCGGTGCTGTCCACCACGACCCGCAGCGGCTGGCGGATCGCCAGCGTGCCGTCGCGCAGGTTCCGTGCGGTCAGCCGGGGGTCGTCGGCGAGCACGGTGCCCACGCCGACGATGACCGCATCCACGGTGCCCCGCAGCGCGTGCACGTCCATGCGGGCCGCCTCGGAGGTGATCCACTGGCTGGTGCCGTCGGCGGCGGCGGCCCGCCCGTCGACGGTCGCGGCGTATTTCCAGATGACGTACGGCCAGCCGCGGCGCACCGAGGTCAGCCACGAAACGTTGCCACCCTCGGACTCCGCCTCGCGTACCCCCATCTCGACCTCGACCCCCGCGGCCCGCAGCCGGTCCGCACCGCCCGCCGCCATCGTGTTGGGGTCGCTCACGCCGATCACGACGCGGGTGATGCCGGCCCTGATCAGCGCGGCGCTGCACGGCCCGGTGCGGCCGGTGTGGTTGCACGGCTCCAGGGTCACGACCGCGGTCCCGCCGCGGGCGCGCTCGCCCGCCTGGGCCAGCGCCACGATCTCGGCGTGCGGCCCCCCGGCGTACGCGTGGAAGCCCTCGCCCACGACAGCGCCGTCGGCGTCGAGCAGCACGCAGCCGACGACGGGGTTCGGGCTGGTGGTACCGAGACCGCGCGCGGCGAGTTCGATGGCGCGATCCATCGCGTGGGTCTCGGCCTGGCTCGCCATCTCTCGCCTTCCCTGGGCGGCTGCCTCGTCGCGGTCGACGCGCGGGCAGGTGGAAGGCGGCGGCGGAGCCTGGGGTGCGGCGGAGCCGACCCCGGCGGACCCGAAGGCCCGTCCGTCCCCGCGCGCTGCCTCCCATCCGGACTGTCACCGTCGGCCCTGGGGTCTCACCAGAGTCCACCGGCCCGCCTCATCGGGTGAGTCGGACCGGGTCGCGGGCTACCACTGCCGTGGATCACCGCCGGTTCGGAGTTTCACCGAGTCCCGCCAGCGCGTGGTGGGTTACTCATGAGTGTCGCACGCCACCGGGCCGGCAGAACCGGCGGACCCGGGGATCTGTATCACACCACCTTCGGCGTGCGGCCCGGGAAACCGCCGCGAACGTCAACCCGGATTCCGCGTTGGCTCTACAGCGGCTCCGGGCCGCCACGGCGGCGGTCCACGGCCACGTACGAGCCGGGCTGCGTCTTGGCCACGGTCTTCATCTCCGCCGCGACGGCGATCACCTCGCGGGGATCGGCGAACCGGCGGACCGTGGAGAGGGCGACCCCGACGGAGATCGTGACGAGGTTCGCGCGCAGCACACTGCCGCGGCGGTCGGTCAGCTCCAGATAGCCGCGGCTCGCGTCGGTCGGGTCGTACAGCTTGTCGGCGCTCGCCTCGAAGTCCCCGACCGCCTTCTCGGTCAGCGGACGCAGCTGCTCGGGAGCGCACACAACAACGAAATCGTCGCCGCCGATGTGCCCGAGGAATGCCGGCGGCAGGCCCACCGCGACCACCGCGTGATGCAGGGACCGGGCCAGCGTGGTGATGAACTCGTCGCCGCGCACGAACCCGTACGCATCGTTCACGCTCTTGAACCGGTCGATGTCGAACAGGCACACGGCGTACTCGGACCCGCCGCGTACCCGGTCCGCGATCTCGCGCAGGATGCGGTTGTTGCCCGGCAGCCCCGTCAGCGGTGAGACCTCCCGGAACTCCTGCGTGCGCCGCAGCGTCGAGCGGACGCGGGCGATCAGCTCGAGCGTGTCGAAGGGTTTGACGAGATAGTCGTCGGCGCCCGCGGTCAGCCCGACGACCTTGTCGACGGTCATGCCCTTCGCGGTCAGCATGACGATCGGCAGCGCGGAGGTCATCGGGTTGGCGCGGAGCCGGCGGGTCAGCTCGAGACCGTCCATCCGCGGCATCATCAGGTCCACGACGGCAAGATCCGGCCGGTGTTTCTCGACGAGCTGGAGCGCCTCCTGCCCATCGTGCGCGACGAGCACCTCGAAGCCGTGCAGCCGCAGGTTGACCTCGACGAACCGCACGATGTCCTCGTCGTCGTCGACGACAAGGACGAGGTCGGCTGGGACGGCGGCCGGCCGAGGGTTCACCGGAATCCGCCCGCCGCCGCATCCGCCAGGCGGCGGAGCCTTCGCACCGCCTCGGCCGGGTCGTCGGCGCCGTAGACCGCGGTGCCCGCGACGAACGCATCCGCCCCGGCGATCGCCGCCCGCTCGATGGTGTCCTCGGCGACGCCGCCGTCCACCTCGAACCGCAGCTGGAGGTGGCCGGCGTCGGCGTGCCGACGCGCGGTACGCACCTTGTCGAGCAGCTCCGGGATCAACTCCTGCCCGCCCAAGCCCGCCTTGATCGTCATGATGAGCAGGACGTCGAAGTGCGGCAGCAGCTCCAGGTACGGCTCGACCGGTGTGTCCCGGTCGATGGCGAGGCCGGCCAGGCTGCCGGCGGCGCGCAGGTCCTTGGCGAGCGCGGCGGGGTCGTCGCACGCCTCGGCGTGGAACGAGACGTTGTACGCCCCGGCCTGCGCGTACTCGGGCGCCCAGCGCATCGGATCGTCGATCATCAGGTGCACGTCCAGCGGCAAGGTGGTCGCCCGGCGCAGGCTCTGGACGACCGGGAGACCGATCGTCAGGTTCGGCACGAAGTGATTGTCCATCACGTCCACGTGCAGCCAGTCCGCGTCGCGTTCGACCGCGTGGGCCTCGTCGGCCAGCCGCGCGAAGTCCGCGGCGAGGAGGCTGGGCGCGACGATCGGCGGTGGGGCGCTCACCGCGTCAGTCTACTGAGCGACTGGCGCTCGCTCCGCTCGCGCGGCTCGCTCCGCTCAGACGCGCCGCCTTCGCCCTGCGGCTGCCGACGCTACGCCCGGCGCAGCAGGGCCAGGAACATCGCGTCGGTGCCGTGCCGGTGGGGCCACAACTGCACGGTGGGGCCGGCGCCGAGGCCCGGCATACCGGCCGGAAGCAGCGGCCGGGCATCCTCCAGCTCGACCGCGTGCGGGGCGCGTCTGGCCGACTCCGTCACCGTCACCCGGGTCTCGACGACGTGTGGCGAGCAGGCCACGTACGCGACCACGCCGCCCGGCCGGACCGCCCGGATGGCCGCCGTCAGCAGCTGGCGCTGCAGCTGCGTGAGCGGCGGCAGATCGGAGGGCCGTCGGCGCCAACGCGACTCGGGCCGCCGGCGCAGCGACCCGAGGCCGGTGCACGGGGCGTCCACCAGCACCCGGTCGAACGCGTCCTCCGGCAGCTCACGGCCCGGGCCCACGCTCCGGCCGTCGGCGTTGCGCACATCGACGGGCAGACCGCGCACCGCCCGCTCGACCAGCCGAGCCCGGTGCTCCGCCACCTCGACCGCGGTCACCCGGGCGCCACGCTGCGCGGCGAGCGCGCCCAGCAGGCCGGCCTTGCCGCCCGGACCGGCACACAGGTCGAGCCACCGGCCGTCGGCGCCGTCCAGCGGCGCGGCGGCCAGCGCCAACGCGACCAGCTGCGAGCCCTCGTCCTGGACGTGGGCCCGGCCGTCGGCCACCGCGCGCAGGTCGGCGGGCGCGCCGGAGGGCAGGTACACGGCGTACGGGGAGAAGGCACCCGGTGTGCCGACCACCTCGTCGGCGAGGTCGACGGCGTCCGCGAGGCCCGGCCTGGCGCACAGGTGCACGGACGGCCGCTCGTTGTCCTCGATGAGCAGCCGGGTCGTCTCGTCGAGGTCCCCACCCAGCGCCTCGGCGAAGGCCCTGACGATCCACTGTGGATGGCTGTACGCGACCGCGAGGTGACCGACCGGGTCCTCGGCGTACGGCGGCGCGACCTGGACGATCCAGTCCTCCAGGGGGCGCTCGGCGACCTGGCGCAACACCGCGTTCGCGAAGCCGGCGGCCCCGGGTGCGACCGACCGCACAAGGTCCACAGTGGACGACACGGCGGCGTGGGCCGGCACGCGCGTGTAGAGCAGCTGGTACGCACCGAGCCGCAGCGCGTCGCGCGCCGGCGGGTCAATGCGGGCCACGTCCCGGCCGGCCGCCTCGGTCAGGATCGCGTCGAGGGTGCCGACCGCCCGCAGCGAGCCGTACGTCAGCTCGGTGGCGAAGGCCGCGTCCCCACCCGCCAGTCGGGCGTCGCGGAGGACCGCCGGCAGCACCAGATTGGCGTACGCGTCGTCGCGGTTCACGGCCGCGACGGCCTCGTACGCGGCGTACCGTGCCGGATCGCGCGGCGGCCGTCCTCGCGGCGCGCCCCGCTCGGGCCGTCCCGGCCGCGGCGGGCGCTCCCGGCCGGGGTCGCTCAACCGAGGCGTTCTTCCGTCATCGGCCGGACGCCGCGCGCCCAGTCGGTAGCCGGCATCGGCTTCTTGCCGGCGGCACGGACCTCGCCGAGCTGGACCGGACTCGTCCCGGTGCCGGCGAGCACCCGATCCCGCTCGGCGAGCAGCTCCCCGGGTCGCAGCTCCGGGGCGTTGGCCACCGGCCGGACCGGGCCGAGCTTCATTCGGTCGTTGCGGAAGAACGTCCACGCGCCGGGTGCCGGCGTGCACGCGCGGACGCGCCGGTCGACCGCGAACGCGGGTTCGTCCCACCGCACCTGGGCATCCTCGACGGTCACCTTCGGCGCCTGGCTGACCCCCTCGGCCGGCTGCTGCTCGGCCCGGGCGGTCCCCTCCCCGATCGCGTCGAGGACCGACACGATCAGGCCGGCACCGGCAGCCGCCAGCCGTTCGAGCAGGTCGCCAGCGGTGTCGGTGGGGCGGATCGGCTCGGTCACCGTCCCGTACAGCGGCCCGGTGTCCAGGCCCTCCTCGAGTTGGAAGACGCTCGCTCCGGTGATCTGGTCGCCGTGCAGGATGGCGTGCTGGACCGGCGCGGCGCCCCGCCAGGCGGGCAACAACGAGAAGTGCAGGTTGATCCAGCCGTGCTTCGGGATCTCGAGGGCGGCGGGCGGAACCAGGGCACCGTAGGCCACGACGGGCACGCAGTCCGGGGCGAGCTCGCGTAGCCGATCGAGGAAGGCGGGATCGCGCGGGCGGTTCGGGGTCAGCACCTCGATGCCCCGCTCGTCCGCCCACGCCCCGACCGGCGATCGGACCAGGTGCCGGCCGCGACCCGCCAGGGCATCCGGCCGGGTGACGACGGCCACCACGTCGTGGGCGGACGCGACGAGCGCCCCCAGCGACGGCAGGGCGACGGCCGGCGTACCGGCGAACACGAGCCGCACCCCGTCACCCACCGAGGCCGAACGGGCTGGCCGCGGCATGCGGGCTCAGCTTGACCACGGGCGGCGAGCCCGGGTCGTACCACTCGGCCGCCCGGATCGCCTTCATCGCCTCCTTGCGGCGGGCCGCGTCGAGCCGGTCCAGGAACAGCACGCCATCGAGGTGGTCGGTCTCGTGCTGCAGGCACCGGGCCATGAGGCCGGTGCCGACGACCTGGACGGGGTCGCCGTGCCCGTTGAACCCCTTCGCGACCACGTTCATCCGGCGCTTGGTGTCGAAGTACAGGCCGGGGACGGACAGACAACCCTCGGGGCCGTCCTGCTCCTCCTCGTCGGGGAAGGTCAGCATCGGGTTGACCAGGTGCCCGACGACGTCGTCCACGTCGAACGCGAAGACCCGCAGCCCGACCCCCAGCTGCGGCGCGGCCAGGCCGGCGCCGGTCTGGTCCTGCATGGTCTCGGTGAGGTCCTGGATGAGGACGCGCAGCTCCCGGTCGAAGTCGACGACCGGCTCGGCGGGCGTACGCAGTACGGGGTCCCCGAACAGTCGGATCGGCTGAACGGTCACGCGCGCTCCTCACGGGTATGGATTCGGTCCCTGCGGACCGGAGGTACCAGTCTACGGAGGCCGTGGCCGGCCACGCCGTAACGCGGGTTCCCTCCGCCGCGTTGGTCCGCTTGAGACATGACTCGCGCAATTACGCGCCGAATCGCCGTTTCGGGATAGACATCCCGTCCGGCGTGAATTGAGGGGAACGCCGATGGCCCGAACGTCTAAGGCCAGACACCGCATGACAAGGATCACCGTTCCGCTGGGCGCCATGGCGATCGCCTTCGCCATGGCCGGCACCGCCGGGCTCGTGCTCGCGAGCGGCATCGCCAGTGCGGCACCCGCGCCGACGCCGCACGTGGTCGAGGGCAACGTGACCACCTGCGCCGAGGCCGGGTTGACCGGGACCATCCTGTTCAGCGACGAGATGAGCGGGCCGGCCGGCTCCGGGACGGTCCGGCCGGACAACAAGACGCTGGACATCACGGTCAACGCCGGCTTCACCGTGAGCGGCGTCGCCGTCAAGGGCGGCCCGGACACCAACGTGTACGACGGCCCGTTCACCGGCCCGACGACGGTCGAGGGCATGGTCTCGCCGTTGAACCCGGGCGGTCAGCTCCCGACCATCAGCCACTGGCTGGTGTGCGGTGGTCCGAGCCCAACGCCGCCGCCAACGACCCCGCCGTCGCAGACGCCGACGGCCACGCCGACCGCGACGCCGACGTCGCAGACGCCGACGGCCACGCCGTCAAAGACGCCGACGCGGTCACCCACGGCGGCTCCACCGACGACGCCGCCCGGTGGCGGCCTCCCGACAACGGGCACGCGGACCGCTCTGATCATGGGTAGCGGGGCCGCCCTGTTCGTCTCGGGCGCCATGCTTCTGCTGGCGCTGCGCCACCGCCGTCGTTTCGACGGCTGAGGCCGCGGCCCGACCCGGGTCACGTGAAGGGGCCGGCGCCGAATATGGCGCCGGCCCCGCGGGTTTGGATGAAACTGTCGCACCGCACCGCGGAATCGGGGCAGGATCGGCGTTGGGCAACCCGACCGTGAGCCGAGAGGGACACGCCATGAGCTTCATCCAGATCGTCGAGTACGAGACCGACCGCGCCGACGAGATCGCCGCCGCCATGAACGAGCAGCAGATGCCGCCGGCGGAGGAGGTGCCAGGGTTCCGTCGGATGGCGGTCGCCCAGGACCGGGACAACCCCAAGCGCTACCTCGTCATCGTCGAGTTCGACTCGTACGAGCAGGCGATGGCCAACAGCGACAAGCCCGAGACGGACGCGATGGCCAAACGGCTCAGCGCGATGGTCACCAAGGGCCCGACCTACTCCAACCTCGACGTACTGCAGGCCCAGCCGTAGCGGCCCCAAGATCACCGCAGACTTGCCAGGAATGGGCCGTCAACCCCGGCCGGACGAGCCAACCCGTGCCGGGTTGCGTCGACCTTGGAGCGGGCGAACGCACGCGGCGGCAAAGGGGCATCAGAACAGGTCGAGGGGGTCGACCTGGATGCGCACCGGGTCGGGCGCCTTGCGCGCGCTGCGTACGCCGGCGGCGGCGTGCAGCGCGGTGGCGAGCGCCGGCGCGTGCGCCCGGGACACCCGCACGAGCATCCGTTCGACGGGCCCATCCGGCTCGGCGCCGCCGGGCGACGCCACGGCCCGCACCGGGACCGGGCCGAGCAGCTCGGCGCCGTTCGGGAGACTGGCCGCCGCGAGCAGCTCGGCCACCGCGTCGGGCGTGCCGGTCACGCTCGCCATCCGCACCGTGGGCGGGAAGCCCAGTGCGCGGCGCTCGGCGAGTTCCCGTGCGGCGTACCAGGCGGGATTCCAGCGCAGCAGCGCCTGGACCGGCACGAGCCCGCCGTCGGCGACGATCACCACGCGGCCGCCGGCCGGGCCGGGGCGGGCTAGCGCAGCAGCGGCCATCCAGCGCCGCAGCGCCTCCTCCGCCGCTCGCAGGTCCGCGCGGGTCAGCAGGGCCCAGGTGTCGAGCAGCAGGACCGCGCCGTACCCGCCGTCCGCGGGCGGCTCGGCGCCGGGCGTGGCGACGACGACGGCCGGCCCGGCCGGCACGCCGGCGAGGACCCCGTCGCGTCCGGACGTCCGCACCGGCACGCCTGGAAACGCCCGGCCCAGCTCCTCGGCGGTACGCCGGGCGCCGGTCACCGATGCGCGCAGGCGCCGCCCGCCGCAGGACGGACACGTGTAGTCGGCCGCGACCCGGCCACACCAGCGGCACGCGGCGACCGCGTGTGACGAGCGCAGCTCGAGCGGCCCGGCGCAGTGGACGCATCGGGCCGGGGTGCGACAGTCCACACAGGACACCGATGGGAGGTAGCCGCGCCGGGGCACCTGCACGAGCACGGGCGCGTCGGCCGCGAGCGCCTCCCGGGCGGCCTGCCACGCCAGGCTCGGCAGCCGGGCCGACGCGGCCGCCGAATCGCGGGCCAGCTGCGGATCGCCGCCGGCCGGCGAGACCGCGGGCGCCCGGACGCGGACGACCTCGCGCTCCGCGGCGACCCCGCGGGCCCACCCGGTCTCGAGCAGCTGCTCTGCCTCCGCGGTGCGTCCCCACCCGCCCACCAACGCTCCCGCGTCGGCGAGCCGGGCCCGGGTGAGCAGCACCTCACGGGCGTGCGGGTACGGCGCCCGCGGCTCGGCGTACAGGTCGTCCCCGTCGTCCCAGATCGTGACCAGGCCGAGCCGCTCGACCGGTGCGAACATCGCCGCCCGCGTGCCGACGACGACGCGGGCGTGCCCCCGCCGCGCGGCCAGGAACCGCCGGTACCGCTCGGCCGGCCCGAGCGCCGCCGACAACGACACGTGCCGGTCCGGCCCGAGCGCGGCGGTCAGCGCGCCATCGAGGCGGTCGAGGTCACGGGCGTCGGCCACCACCGCGACCACCCCCCGTCCGCTCCGGACGGTGGCGGCGGCCGCCTCGGCGAAGCGCGCCGGCCAGTCCTCGCCGGGCAGCGCCGACCAGACCGCGCGTGGTGCCCGCCCGTCCGAGAGCGCACGCAGGAACGCCGGCCCGGCCGGGTAGTCGCGCCACCCGGGCGTTGCGCCCGCCCCGCCTGCCCCGCTTGGGACGATCATGGCGTTTCCGCCGGACTCGCCGGGCGGGTCTGGCGGAAACGCCATGATCGTCCGGGATGGCGGCGGCGGGGGCGTGGCCGGCGTGGCCGCCTCGGCGCGGGCGTGCCGCGGCGGCACCGCCAGCCGGAGGACGTCGGCGAGGTTCCCGGCGTACCGGTCGGCGACCGCTCGGGCCAGCCGGGCGACCTCCTCCGTGAGCACCGGCTCGGGCGACACCAGCCGCTCCAGGTACGCCAAGCGTCCGTCGTGCTCGGAACCGGCCGCCCGTTCGAGCAGCCAGCCGTCGACGAGCTGGCCCGCGAAGCGCACCCGCACCCGGGTACCGGGCCGCGCGCCGGCGGACAGCTCCGACGGCACGAGGTAGTCGAACGGCCGATCCAGGTGCGCCAGCGGCACGTCCACGCACACACGCGCGATGGGCAGCTCGGCCGCCGGCTGCCGGTCTCGCGCCGGGCGTTTGGTCAACGAGGACCCGCCGCTCCCGGCCGCTAGGCCGCGGCGGACTTCAGGTCGGCGACGCGGTCGGTGCGCTCCCAGGTCAGGTCCGGCAGCTCCCGGCCGAAGTGGCCGTACGCCGCGGTCTGCTGGTAGATCGGGCGGAGCAGGTTCAGGTCCCGGATGATCGCGGCCGGGCGCAGGTCGAACACCTCGCCGACCGCCCGCTCGATGCGGTCAACGGGCACCACCTCGGTGCCGAACGTCTCGACGAACAGGCTCACCGGGTGCGCCTTGCCAATGGCGTACGCCACCTGCACCTCGCACCGCTCGGCGAGGCCGGCCGCGACGACGTTCTTGGCGACCCAGCGCATCGCGTACGCCGCGGAGCGGTCCACCTTGGACGGATCCTTGCCGGAGAACGCGCCCCCGCCGTGCCGCGCGTACCCGCCGTACGTGTCAACGATGATCTTTCGCCCGGTGAGCCCGGCGTCGCCCATCGGGCCGCCGATCTCGAACCGGCCGGTCGGGTTGACCAGCAACCGGTAGCCGTCGAGCTCGAGGCCCAGTCCCTCGACCTCGGGCGCGATCACGTGCTCGCGCACGTCCGGCGCGAGCAGCGAGTCCAGGGAGATGTCGGCCGCGTGCTGGCTAGAGACCACCACGGTGTTCAGCCGGACCGGCCTCAGGCCGTCGTACTCGATGGTGACCTGGGTCTTGCCGTCCGGCCGCAGGTACGGGATCGTGCCGTCCTTGCGAACGGCCGCCAGCCGCTGGGCGAGCCGATGCGCCAGAGCGATCGGCAGCGGCATGAGCTCGGGCGTCTCGGAGCACGCGAAGCCGAACATCATGCCCTGGTCGCCGGCGCCCTGAGCGTCCAGCAGGTGGTCCGACTCGCCGGTCCGCAGCTCGATGGCGCTGTCGACACCCTGGGCGATGTCCGGCGACTGCGAGCCGATCGAGACGCTCACGCCGCACGACGCGCCGTCGAAGCCCTTCTTCGACGAGTCGTACCCGATGCCCAGGATCGTGTCTCGCACGATCGACGGTATGTCGGCGTACGCCGCCGTCGTCACCTCACCCGCGACGTGCACCTGACCCGTGGTGATCAGCGTCTCCACCGCGACCCGGCTGCGGGGGTCCTGACCGATCAGCGCGTCGAGAATGCCGTCGCTGATCTGGTCTGCGATCTTGTCCGGGTGGCCCTCCGTCACGGACTCGGAGGTGAACAGGCGGCGTGCCACGGTACTCCTTAATGTCGATCGTGCGGTGCGCTCGGCGGCAGTGTATCCGGGCGGGCGGCCTGGTACCCGGCAAGTATGACCGGCTAGCGCAGCCGGGCGACGATAAGGTCCCAGACGGCGTCGGCGAGGTCCTCCTTGGGTCGCTCGTCCAGCGCCGCCGTCGTCCCGTCGGCCCCGAGCACGGTCGCCGCGTTCGCGTCGGCGCCGAAAACCTTGTCCACACCCACCTCGTTGACGACGATCAGGTCGGCACGCTTGCGCGCGAGCTTCTCGCGGCCGTTCGCGATCGCGTCGCCCGTCGCGGGCCCGCTCGTCTCCGCCGCGAACGCGACCAGGATCTGCCCGGGACGCTTCCGCTCGCCCAGCTCGGCGGCGATGTCGGGGTTGGTGACCAGGTCCAGCGCGGGCACCCCGCCGTTCGGCGTCTTCTTGATCTTCTCGGGGGCGACGGAGGCCGGGCGGAAGTCGGCCGGAGCGGCCGCCATCACCACCACGTCCGCGTCCGCGGCGGCCTCCAGCACCGCCTTGCGCAGCTCCTCGGCCGTGCCGACCGGGACCAGGTCGACGCCCGCGGGCACGGGCAGGGCGACGTTCGCCGAGATCAGCGTCACCCGCGCGCCCCTGGCGACCGCGGTGACCGCGAAGGCGTACCCCTGCTTGCCGGACGATCGGTTGCCGAGGAACCGGACCGGGTCGAGCGGCTCGCGGGTCCCCCCGGCGGTGACCACGACGTGCCGCCCGTTCAGGTCGGTGTCGGCGGCGGCCCCGCGGGCGAGCACGCGCCGCGCGACCGCGAAGATCGCCTCCGGCTCCGGCAGCCGGCCCTTGCCGGTGTCGACGCCGGTGAGGCGCCCCGTGGCGGGCTCGATCACGATGGCTCCCCGCGCGCGGAGCGTCGCGACGTTCGCGGCGGTCGCCGGGTGCTCCCACATCTCGGTGTGCATCGCGGGGGCGAACACGACCGGGCACCGCGCGGTGAGCAACGTGTTCGTGAGCAGGTCGTCGGCGAGACCGTGCGCCGCCCGGGCGAGCAGGTCCGCCGTCGCCGGGGCGACCACGACAAGGTCGGCCTCCCGGCCGAGCCGGACGTGTGGCACCTCGTGTGCGTCGGCCCACACGTCGTCCGCGACGGGCTCGCCGGACAGCGCCGCCCAGGTCGGGGCGCCGACGAACTTCAGCGCCGCGGCGGTGGGGACGACGCGGACCCGGTGGCCGGACTCGGTGAACAGCCGTAGCAGCTCGCAGGCCTTGTACGCGGCGATGCCGCCGCCGACTCCGAGGACGACCCGGGTAAGCAGCGGCACAACGGTCATCGGCGCGGCGGCCGAGCTAGGCCTCGACCGGCTCGGCGGTCAGCAGGCCATCGTTGATCTCGCGCAAGGCGATCGACAACGGCTTCTCCTGCGGCGTGGTCTCCACCAGCGGCCCCACGTATTCCAGCAGGCCCTCGCCGAGCTGGCTGTAGTACGCGTTGACCTGCCGCGCCCGCTTCGCCGCGAAGATGACCAGCGCGTACTTCGACGAGCTCTTCTCCAACAGCTCGTCGATCGGGGGGTTCGTGATGCCTTCCGGATTGGCGGTGGTGCCCACTATCAGACCTTCTCAGCCGTGTCGGGGATGTGCGGGTGTCAATGACGAACCGAGCAATCCTACCAGTTCGTCCGCGGCACGCTCGACGTAGTCGTTGACGATGGCCACGTCGAACTCCGGTTCGGCGGTGAGTTCCTCGCGGGCGTGTTCCAGCCGTCGGCGCACGGTCTCCTGGTCGTCGGTGCCCCGGCCCGTGAGGCGCCGCTTGAGCTCGTCCCAGCTGGGCGGCTTGAGGAAAACCAGCTGGGCGTCCGGCATCGCCTCGCGAACCTGGCGGGCGCCCTGAAGATCGATCTTGAGCAGGGTGGGGATGCCGGCGGCCAGCCGGGCCAGCACCGGGCCGCGGGGGGTGCCGTAGAGGTTGCCGGCGAACTCGGCCCATTCGAGCATGGCGCCGCTGTCGACGAGGCGTTCGAACTCGGCGCGGTCGACGAAGTGGTAGTGCTTGCCCTCGACCTCGAGCGGCCGCTGCCGGCGGGTGGTGTAGGACACGGACAGCCACACCCACGGCGCGCGCGCCCGGATCAGCTCGATCACACTGTCCTTGCCGACCCCGGACGGGCCGGACAGAACCGTGAGCCGAGCCGCCGGACGCGCGTCGTCATCCATGCTCACTGCTTTGTTTCTACACTGCCCCGGGTCAGTTCGCGGCGAACTCTCCGAGCAGTGCCTTGCGCTGCTGGTCGCCGAGGCCCCGCAGGCGGCGGCTCTCGGCGATCTTCAGTTTCTCCATGATCTGGTTTGCCCGGATCTTTCCGATGCCGGGCAGCGCCTGCAGGACGGCCGATACCTTGAGCTTGCCGACGACGTCGTCGGACTCGGCACGGTCGAGCACGGCAGCGAGGGTGGTCTTGCCCTGCTTGAGCTGCTCCTTCAGCTCAGCGCGGGCCTTGCGGATCTCCGCGGCCTTCTCCAGCGCGGCGGCGCGCTGTTCTGGGCTCAGTGACGGGAGCGGCACCAGTTCTCCTCAGGTCCCTCATCGCGTCGGACGGGGCCGACGCTCGGCGTGAAACATGTTTCCGCTGCAACGTGAGGTGCAACGGTTCCGGCGCCGGGAAAACTAGCGGTCAGCGGCGGTTTCGGCAACGTGACCACGCCATGATCGCGGTAATCGTGATCTGGATGCGTCACGCGGACCGAGCCAGCGCCGCCGAGCAGGCGACCAGCGCCCGGTCCACCGCCTCCCGCAGCGCCGGCACACCCGGCCCGCGGGCGAGCACCTCGCGGGAGTACGACGGGAGCACGCCGACGCCCGTCGCACCCGCGAGCGCACGCAGAGTCTCCGGCGTGCCACCCTGGGTACCCATCCCGGGCACGAGCACCGGGCCGCCCAGCTCGGACACGTCGACCCGGTCGCCGGTGATGGTGGCTCCGAGCACGACGCCGAAGCTGCCCAAGGGCCGCACACCGGCGTTGAGCTGGGAAATCTCGTCGATCACGGCCTGCCCGACGGTCCGCCCATCGGCCGTGATCGCGCGCTGGAACCGCGCGCCCTCCGGGTTGGAGGTGAACGCGAGCACGAACACGCCGCCGGCGTGCGCGGCCGCCGCGTCGAACATCGGGCCGAGCGACCCGACCCCGAGGTAGGGGCTCGCGGTGATCGCGTCCGCGCACAGCGAGCTGGCCGGATCGAGGTACGCCGAGGCGTACGCGGCGACCGTCGAGCCGATGTCGCCGCGCTTGACGTCCAACAGGACGAGCGCGCCAGCGTCACGCAACTGTCGGATAGTTGACTCAAGGACGGCGATGCCTGGCGACCCGAACCGCTCGTAGAACGCCGACTGCGGCTTGAAGACCGCGACCCGATCGGCCAACGCGGTGACCACGGTCTCGCTGAACCGGGCGCAACCCTCCGCGTCGTCGGTCAGCCCCCAGGCCGCGAGCAGGCTCGCGTGCGGGTCCACGCCGACGCAGAGGGGTCCGCGCTCGGCCAGGCCCCGGGCCAGCCGCGTACCGAAGGTCTCCATGCTCCTCATCCTCCTCGTCCCGGGTCACCCGACTGTGGCCGCCGCGGCGACCGCCCGGCCGATCGCCACGAGGTCATCGTCTCCGGTTACGTACGGCGGCATCGTGTAGACCAGGTCCCGGAACGGGCGCAGCCACACCCCGTGCGCCGCCGCGGCCCGGGTCGCCGCCGGCACGTCGACCGGGTGGTCGAGCTGCACCACGCCGATCGCGCCGAGGACGCGCACGTCCCGCACGCCGGCCGCGCCTGCGACATCGGCCAGGGCCGCGGCCAGCCCGGCCTCGATGCGCTTGACGTCGCCACGCCAGTCCCCCGCGCGTAGCAGCCCGATCGAGGCGTTGGCGACCGCACATGCCAGTGGGTTGCCCATGAAGGTCGGCCCGTGCGCGAGCACCGGCACCGCACCGCCGGAGATTCCCTCGGCGACCTCGGTCGTGCACAGCGCCGCCGCGAGCGAGAGGTACCCGCCGGTGAGTGCCTTGCCCACGCACATCACGTCCGGGCTCACGCCGGCATGTTCGGCGGCGAACAGCTCGCCGCTGCGTCCGAACCCGGTCGCGATCTCGTCGAAGATCAGCAGCACGTCGTACGCCTCGGTCAACTGCCGCAGGGCTCGCAGGTAGCCGGGGTGGTGGAACCGCATCCCGCCGGCGCCCTGCACGACCGGCTCAACGATCACGGCGGCGAGCTCGTCGGCGTGCCGCTCGATCGCGCCGGTGAGCTCGGCCACGTAGCGGTCGTCCACCGGTGCGTCGAACCCCGCCGGCGGCGCCGACGCGAACACCTGCCGGGGCAGCACGTCCGTCCACAGGTGGTGCATGCCGCCGTCGGGATCGCAGACGCTCATCGGGTGGAACGTGTCGCCGTGGTAACCGCCGCGCCAGGTCGCCAACCGGTGCTTGCCGGGCCGCCCGCGGGAGCGCCAGTACTGCAGGCACATCTTGATGGCCACCTCGACGCTCACCGAGCCGGAGTCGGCGAGGAACACGTGCCGCAGCGGCTCGGGCGCGATCTCGACGAGGGTGCTCGCGAGGCGTACCGCCGGCTCATGGGTGAGACCGCCGAACATCACGTGGCTCATCCGCTCGAGCTGATCCTGCACCGCGGTGTCCAGGGCCGGGTGCCGGTAGCCATGGATGGCCGCCCACCAGGACGACATCCCGTCCACCAGCTCACGGCCGTCGGCCAGCCGCAGCCGAACCCCCGCCGCGGACTCGACGACGTACGGCTCGGTCCGGCCGGGCATCGGCCCGTACGGGTGCCAGACGTGCGCCCGGTCCAGTGCGAGCAGCTCGTCGGGCGTCATCCGACCACCACCCGGGTCGCCGCCGCCCGGGCCACGTCCCGGGCCAGCGCCGGTCCGCGGTAGACGAGCCCGGTGTAGAGCTGCACGAGGCTCGCTCCCGCGTCGAAAAGGCGGGCCGCGTCGTCGGCATCGAGGATGCCGCCTACGCCGACGACGGGCAGCGCGCCGCCGGTTTCGCGGTGCACGAACGCGACCACCTCGCGGGCGCGCGCGGCGAGTGGCCGGCCGGACAGGCCGCCCCCCTCGGCGGCGAGCGCGGCGTCGGCCGGCGCCAGGCCGGTGCGCCCGAGCGTCGTGTTGGTGGCGATGACGCCGGCCGCGCCGCGGTCCAGGCACACGCGCAGCGCCTCGGCGATCGCGTGCTCGGTCAGGTCCGGCGCGAGCTTCACCAGTACCGGCTTCTCGCCGACGAGGGCACCCACAATCGCGTCCAGGTGCGCCCGCTCCTGCAGCCGTCGCAGCCCGGGCGTGTTCGGCGACGAGACGTTGACCGCGAAGTAGTCACCGTGCTCGCGCAGCGCGCGGTACGACGCGACGTAATCGTCCACGGCCTCGTCCAGCGGCGTGGCCGTCGACTTCCCCAACGAGACCCCCAGCGGTACGCCCAGCGGCGGGCCCGCGGCGCGCAGCTCGCCCAATCGTCGGGCCAGGGTCTCGGCGCCGTCGTTGTTGAAGCCCATCCGGTTCACGATCGCCTCGCTGGACCGCAGCCGGAACAGCCGCGGCCGGGGGTTGCCCGGCTGTGCGTACCGGGTCACGGTGCCGACCTCGACGAAGCCGAAACCGAGCGCCGGCCAGGCCCGCAGCGCGACGCCGGTCTTGTCCATGCCCGCGGCGAGCCCGACCGGGTTCGGGAAGTTCAGCCCGAAGACTGTGCGCGGTGCCGACCCGCCGTACCGGCGGCGCAACGCGGCGAGCGCCGCCGGCCGGACGGACAGGGCGGCCAGGCGGCGCAGCGTCCACTCGTGGGCGGCCTCCGCGTCGCCGCCACCGATCCGGAACAGTACCGGGCGGACCGCCCGCTCGAAGAACGTCACTGTCGTGCCCGGAGCGCGGCGTGCAGCTCCTGCAGCGGCCGCACCGACATGTCGCCGCGGATGAGCGCCTCGATGCCCATCACCGCGGCCGCGGCGCCCGGGACCGTGGTGATGCACGGGATGTCCGCGGTCACCGCCGCGCTGCGGATCTCGTACCCGTCCGAGCGGGCGCCGGCGCCCGAACCCTGCGGCGTGTTGATCACCAGCGCCACCTCGCCCGACCCGATCATCGAGACCGCGTCCCGGCCGTCGCCCGGCTCGTAGTGCTTGCGGATGACCTCGCATTCGATGCCGTGCCGCCGCAGCACCGCGCCGGTTCCGACCGTGGCCACGATGTCGAACCCCAGGTCGGCCAGCCGCTTGACCGGAAAGATCATGCCGCGCTTGTCCCGGTTGGCGACCGAGACGAAGATCTTGCCCGCGGTCGGCAGCGAACCGTACGCCGCGGACTGCGACTTGGCGAACGCGTGCCCGAACGCGACGTCGATGCCCATCACCTCGCCGGTGGACTTCATCTCGGGCCCGAGCAGCGAGTCGACGCCCTTGCCCGCCGCGGTGCGGAACCGCGTGAACGGCAGCACCGCCTCCTTCACCGCGATCGGCGCGTCGGGGGGCAGCGCGCCCCCGTCGCCGGTCGCCGGCAGCAGACCCTCGGCACGCAGCTCCGCGATCGTCGCGCCGAGCATGATCCGGGCCGCCGCCTTGGCCAGTGGCACCGCGGTCGCCTTGGAGACGAACGGCACGGTCCGCGAGGCCCGCGGGTTGGCCTCGAGCACGTACAGCGCATCGTCCTTGAGCGCGTACTGCACGTTCAGCAGCCCGCGCACGCCGATGCCACTAGCGATCTCTTCTGTGTACGTGCGGACCAGGTCGATGTGGCTGGCACCGAGCGTGATCGGCGGCAGTGCGCAGGACGAGTCGCCCGAGTGGATGCCGGCCTCCTCGATGTGCTCCATGACGCCGCCGAGGAAGACCTCGCCGGTCGCGTCGCACAGCGCGTCCACATCGATCTCGATGGCGTCGTCGAGGAAGCGGTCGACGAGCACCGGATGCTCCGGGGAGATGTCGGTGGCACGCCCGATGTAGTCGCGCAACGTCGCGTCGTCGTACACGATCTCCATGCCGCGGCCGCCGAGCACGTACGACGGGCGCACGAGCACCGGGTACCCGATGTCGTCGGCGATGCCCTTGGCGTCGGCGTACGACGTGGCCATGCCGTACGCCGGGGCGCGCAGCCCGGCGCGAGACAGCAGCGCGCCGAACGCGCCGCGGTCTTCGGCGAGGTGGATCGCCGCGAAGTCGGTCCCGGCTATCGGCAGACCCGCCTCGGTCAGCCTGCGGGCGAGGCCCAGGGGCGTCTGCCCGCCGAGCTGGACGATGACGCCGACGACGCCCGGCCCGCCGGCCGCCCGGCCGGACGCGTCCTCGGCATGGAACACCTCGAGCACGTCCTCGAACGTCAGCGGCTCGAAGTAGAGCCGGTCCGCGGTGTCGTAGTCGGTGGAGACGGTCTCCGGGTTGCAGTTGACCATGACGGTCTGGAAGCCCGCCGCCCGGAGCGCCATGACCGCGTGCACGCACGAATAGTCGAACTCGATGCCCTGGCCGATCCGGTTCGGGCCCGAACCGAGGATCAGCACCTTGGCCCGCTCCGACGGCGCGACCTCGGACTCGTCCTCGTACGTCGAGTAGTGGTACGGCGTGCGGGCGGCGAACTCGGCGGCGCAGGTGTCGACGGTCTTGTATACCGGGCGCAGGCCGAGCCGGTGCCGCAGGCTGCGTACCCCGTCCTCGCCGGCGAACTCCGGGCGCAGCGCGGCTAGCTGCCGGTCGGACAGGCCGGCCCGCTTCGCGCGGCGTACCAGTGGCTCGTCGAGCACCGCGGCGGCGATGATCTCCGCGCGGAGGTCGACCAGCGACCCGACCTGGTCGACGAACCACGGGTCGAGGCCGGACGCCTCGGCGACCTGGTCGGCGCTGGCGCCGAGCCGCAGCGCCCGCTCCACCGCGTACAGCCGGCCGTCGTGGGGGGTGCGCAACGCCTCAACGGTGTTCTCCACGGTCGCGCCGTCGGGGTCGGGCACCGTCCAGAAGCCGGCGGCCTTGGTCTCCATCGAGCGCATCGCCTTGTTCAGCGCCTCGGTGAAGGTGCGGCCCAGCGACATCGCCTCACCGACCGACTTCATCGTCGTGGTCAGCTCCCGGTCCGCGGCCGGGAACTTCTCGAACGCAAACCGCGGCACCTTCACCACGACGTAGTCGAGGGTCGGTTCGAACGCGGCCGGCGTCTCCCGCGTGATGTCGTTGGGGATCTCGTCGAGGGTGTAGCCGATCGCGAGCCTCGCGGCGATCTTGGCGATCGGGAAACCGGTGGCCTTCGACGCCAGCGCGCTCGACCGCGACACCCGCGGGTTCATCTCGATCACGACGAGTCGGCCGGTGCCCGGGTGCACCGCGAACTGGATGTTGCAGCCGCCGGTGTCGACGCCGACCTCGCGCAGAACCGCTATGCCCAGGTCGCGCATGCGCTGGTACTCGCGGTCGGTGAGCGTCATCGCGGGCGCGACGGTCACGCTGTCGCCCGTGTGGACGCCCATCGGGTCCACGTTCTCGATCGAGCACACCACGACCACGTTGTCGTGCCGGTCGCGCATCAGCTCGAGCTCGTACTCCTTCCAGCCGAGCACGCTCTCCTCGATGAGGACCTCGTGCACCGGCGACGCGGCCAGCCCGGCGCCGGCGATCCGGTCGAGGTCCTCGCCGGTGTGCGCCATGCCCGAGCCGAGACCGCCCATGGTGAACGACGGGCGGACCACGACGGGCAACCCGAGGTGCACGACGGCGTCCCGGACCTCGGACATCGACCGGCACGCCCGCGACCGCGGGGTCTGGCCACCCGCGCGGGCCACGACCTGCTTGAACAACTGCCGGTCCTCGCCGCGCCGGATCGCGTCGATGGTCGCGCCGATCAGCTCGACGCCGTACTTGTCGAGGACGCCGGCCTCGTGCAGCGCCACCGCGGTGTTCAGCGCGGTCTGGCCGCCGAGCGTGGGCAGCAGGGCGTCCGGCCGCTCCCGTGCGATCACCTGCTCGACGAAGTCGGGCGTTATCGGCTCGACGTACGTGGCGTCCGCGAACTCGGGGTCGGTCATGATGGTCGCCGGGTTCGAGTTGACCAGCGACACGCGCAGGCCCTCGGCCCGCAGCACGCGGCACGCCTGGGTGCCCGAGTAGTCGAACTCGCACGCCTGCCCGATGACGATCGGCCCCGAGCCGATCACGAGGACGTGCCGCAGGTCGGTCCGCCTAGGCACGCTCGATCAACTCCACAAACCGGTCGAAGAGGTAGTCGGCGTCGTGCGGGCCGGCCGCCGCCTCCGGGTGGTACTGGACGGTGAACGCCGGCACGTCCAGGCACCGCAGGCCCTCGACCACGCCGTCGTTGAGGCACACGTGGCTGACCTCGACGTCCCCGAAGGCCGTGGCGACGGCCCCCGACGCCGGCGCCTCCACCGCGAAGCCGTGGTTGTGCGCGGTGACCTCAACCCGGCCGGTCGCCCGGTCGAGCACGGGCTGGTTGATGCCGCGATGGCCGTACCCCAGCTTGTAGGTCCCGAAGCCCAGCGCCCGGCCGAGGATCTGGCTGCCGAAGCAGATGCCGAACAGCGGGATCCGCCGGCTCATCACGTCACCGGCCAGCCCGACCGCGTGGTCCGCGGTCGCCGGGTCGCCGGGGCCGGGCGAGAGGAACACCGCGTCCGGCCGCACGGCGAGCAGATCGTCCAGTGTGGACGACGCAGGCAGCACGTGGGTGGCGACCCCGCGGGCGGCCAGCCGTCGCGGCACGTTGCGCTTGATGCCCAGGTCGAGGGCGGCCACCGTGAACCGGTGCTCGCCCTCAGCCTCCACCGCGTACGCCGCAGGCGTGGTCACCTCGCCGGACAGGTCCGCGCCCAGCATCGCCGGCGAGGCCAGCACCCGCCGCCGCAGCGTCGCCGGGTCGGTCTCCACACTGGACACACCGACCCGCATCGCGCCGCCTTCGCGCAGGTGCCGGGTCAGTGCCCGGGTGTCGATGCCGGCGATGCCGACCACGCCCTCGGCGGCGAGCCGATCCTCCAGCTCCCCGGTGGCCCGCCAGTTGGAACCGCGCCGCGCCGGGTCGCGCACCACATACCCGGCCACCCAGATCCGGTCGGACTCGTCGTCCTCGTCGTTGACCCCGGTGTTGCCGATGTGCGGCGCGGTCTGCACGACGACCTGACGGTGGTACGACGGGTCGGTCAGCGTCTCCTGGTAGCCAGTCATCGCGGTGCTGAAGACCGCCTCGCCGAACGCCTCGCCAACGCTGCCGTACGCCTCGCCCCGGAACGTCCGCCCGTCCTCGAGGACGAGGAGCGCCGCGCGTCTCACCGGACGGCCTTCCCGTCGAGGACGGTCGGCTCACCGCGCAGGAACGTGGCGACGACCCGCCCCGGCAGGGTCATGCCGGCGTACGGCGTGTTGCGGCTACGGCTCGCGAGCCCGGCCGGTTCGATCGTGCGGCGCGCGGCGGGGTCGACGAGCGTGAGGTTGGCCGGGACGCCCGGACCGGGGTCACGGCCGTGGTCGGTCAGGCCGGCGATGCGCGCGGGCGCGCGGGACATCCGCTCGGCGACGCCGTCCCAGCCGAGGGCGTCGGTCGAGAGCACGACCGACAGCGCGGTCTCCAGGCCGAGCATGCCCGGCCGCGCGTACGCCCATTCGCACTCCTTGTCCTCCACCGCGTGCGGCGCGTGGTCGGTTGCCACCGCGTCGATGACCCCCTCGGCCAGCGCGGTCCGCAGCGCCACGACGTCGGCCGTGGTCCGCAGCGGAGGGTTGACCTTGTAGACCGGGTCGTAGCTGGCGGCCAGCGCGTCGGTGAGCAGCAGGTGATGCGGGGTCACCTCGGCGGTCACCCGGATGCCGCGCGCCCGCGCCTGGCGGAGGATCTCCACCGAGCCGGCCGTCGAAACATGGCATACGTGCAGCCGGGAGCCCACGTGGTCGGCGAGCAGCACATCCCGGGCGATGATCGCCTCTTCGGCGACCGCCGGCCAGCCGGCGAGGCCCAGCCGCGTCGCCACCTCGCCCTCGTGCATCTGCGCGCCCTCGGTCAGTCGCGGCTCCTCGGCGTGCTGGGCGATCACGCCGTCGAACGCCTTGACGTACTCCAGGGCCCGGCGCATCAGCCGGGGATCGGACACGCAGGCCCCGTCGTCGGAGAAGATCCGCACGGTAGCCGCGCCGGTGGCCATCGCTCCCAGCTCGGCGAGCCGCTCGCCGCGCAGGCCGACGGTGACGGCGCCGATCGGCTGGACGTCGACCAGACCGGCCTCGCGACCGAGCCGCCACACCTGCTCGACCACGCCGGCGGTGTCGGCGACCGGGTCGGTGTTGGCCATCGCGCACACCGCCGTGTACCCTCCGAGCGCCGCCGCTCGCGAGCCGGTCTCGACGGTCTCGGCGTCCTCGCGGCCCGGTTCGCGCAGGTGGGTGTGCAGGTCGACCAGGCCCGGCAGCGCGACGAGACCGTCGGCGTCGACGACCTCGGCTCTCGTGTCGGCCAGGCCGTGGGCCACCTTCGCGACGACGCCGTCGCGGATCAGCAGGTCGGTCGGCTCGGCGCCGACCACGGAGACGCCCTTGATCAGGTACGCGCTCACCGATGCAAACCTCCCAGCAGCAGGTACAGGACGGCCATCCGGACCGAGACGCCGTTGGCGACCTGCTCGACGATCGTCGAGCGGGCCGAGTCGGCAACCTCGGGCGCGATCTCCATGCCCCGGTTCATCGGACCCGGGTGCATGACGATGGCGTGCTCGGGTAGCCGGCTCATCCGGGCGGCGTCCAGGCCGTACCGCCGGGAGTACTCGCGCGCCGACGGGAAGTACGAATCCGCCATGCGCTCGCGCTGGACGCGCAACATCATCACGACGTCGCTCTCGCTGAGCGCCTCGTCGAGGTCGTACGACACCTCGATGCCGGGCGCGAGCGCGGTGCCGACGTCGACGGGCAGCAGCGTCGGCGGCCCGACGAGGGTGACCTTCGCGCCGAGTGTCGACAGGAGCAGCACGTTCGACCGCGCCACCCGGCTGTGCAACACGTCACCGACGATCGACACGTGCAGGCCCTCGAGGCGACCGAGCCGCGACCGCATCGTGTACGCGTCGAGCAGCGCCTGGGTCGGGTGCTCATGCGTGCCGTCGCCGGCGTTGAGTACCGAGCCGTCCACCCAGGCGGACAGCCGGTGCGGGGCGCCGCTCGCGGAGTGGCGGATCACGACCGCGTCCGCGCCCATGGCTTGCAGGGTCAGGGCGGTGTCCTTGAGGCTCTCCCCCTTGGAGACGCTGGACCCCTTGGCGGAGAAGTTGATCACGTCGGCGGAGAGCCGCTTGGCGGCCGCCTCGAACGAGATCCGTGTTCTGGTCGAGTCCTCGTAGAACAGGTTCACGACGGTCCGGCCACGCAGCGTCGGCAGCTTCTTGACCTCGCGGCCGGCGAGATTGGCCATCTCCACCGCGGTGTCCAGGATCAGCGTCGCGGTCGGCGCGTCCAGGTCCGCGGCTGACAACAGGTGTTTGATCATGGTGCGCCTCCGGTGTCTGCGAGGCGGTCGGGCTGCAGGCGGACCTCGTCCACGTGGTCGATCTCGGCGATCAGCACCTTGACGCTCTCGGTGAGCGCCGTTGGGATGTTCTTGCCGACATAGTCGGCCCGGATCGGCAGCTGGCGGTGGCCGCGGTCGACGAGGACCGCGAGCTGGACGGAGCTCGGCCGGCCGAGGTCCTTGAGCGCGTCGAGCGCGGCCCGCACGGTGCGGCCGGAGAAGAGCACGTCGTCGACGAGGATCACGCGCCGGCCGTCGATGCCGCCCGCCGGCAGATCCGTGCGTCCGACGGCCCGCGCGGCGCGCAGTCGGAGGTCGTCGCGGTACAGGGTGATGTCGAGGGACCCGCACGGGACGTCGACGCTCTCGAACGTGCGGATCCGGTCGGCCAGCCGTCGGGCCAGCGGCACCCCGCGGGTGGGGATGCCCAGCAGCACCGTGTCGCCGGCGCCATGGGTCTTCTCGAGAATCTGGTGTGCGATGCGATCCAGCACGCGCTGCATGTCGGCGCCGGAGAGAATGGCCTTGCCGTTCGAGTCGCCGGCCTCGGGGCCGGCCGGTGCGGCGGCCGCAGAGTGCGCCAAAGCGGACCTCCTTCCCCGCCTCGCTGGACGGGTCGTTAAAGGATGCCGATGTCCGGTCCGTCCGCCATGGTGGACGGGTCGGGAGTTCACCGAAGGTTACCAGCGTGACGGAGGTTACCCCGGGATTGGGTTCGCGTGGCGCGCCCTGGGCGTGCGAAATCCAGCGTGGTGGGGCCGATCTCGCCAACGTGTCGGTAACGGGGACTTGACCGAGTGTCCAATGCCCCGTACCGTCACGCTCCGTAGCGATTGCTGGGGAGACCCCCGGGGCCATCACTGGGAGTGACATCAATGCCCTCTGAGTACGCCAAGTCCTTGGGCGCCCGCCTGCGCTCCATCCGCCAGCAGCAGGGCCTGTCCCTGCAGGGCGTGGAGGAGAAGTCGAACGGGCGCTGGAAGGCCGTCGTCGTCGGCTCGTACGAGCGCGGCGACCGGGCGGTAACCGTATCGCGCCTGGCCGAGCTGGCGGACTTCTACCGAGTTCCCGTCTCGGAGCTCCTGCCCGACGGCAGCGGCATCCGGCACGAACCCACCAACAAGATCGTCCTCGACCTGGAGCGCCTCTACGACCAGGCTTCGGACGAGCTCGCCTACGTCGCCCGGTATGCGCGGGCGATCCAGCAGCAGCGTGGCGACTACAACGGCCGGGTCCTGTCGATCCGCGCCGACGACCTGCGGGCCCTGGCGATCGTGTACGACTCGTCGCCGTCCGGGCTGATCGAGCGGCTCACCGAGCACGGCGTGCTCGTCGCCGACCCGCGGGCGTTCTTCGCCTCCTGAGACCCGACCCCGAGGGGTCCGTGCGCCGCAGGCGCGCGGACCCCTCGCGCACCTCGCCGCCCTAAATAGCTGGCCGAACAGGCCGCGCCGCGCCTAGCCTCACCGCGTAACCAGCATGTGCGACGAGGAGTGATCATGTCGATGGTCATGGTCTTCCGTGGCCGGGCAACGACGGCGACGACGGCCGTCGGAGCGCTCGGCGCCACCGTCGACTCCGAACCCACTGGGAGCTCACACACTCGCTGACCACGTGGCGCGCCGCCTCGTGCGTGCAGCCGCGGTCGGCCCCGGTGACCTGGTCTTCGACCTCGGGGCGGGCGCGGGCGCGATCACGCTCCCGCTCGCCCGGACCGGCGCGCGGGTGCTCGCCGTCGAGCGCGACCCACGCGTCGCCCACCGGCTCGCCGCCGACCTCGAGCAGCACGACAACGTGCGGGTGATCACCGGCGACGCCCTCTCGGTTCCGCTGCCCGGCCGACCGTTCGTCGTAGTGGCGAACATCCCGTTCGCGATCACCACCGCCATCGTGCGCCGGTTGGTCGGGTCGCCGATGACCGGCGCGCACCTCGTCGTCGAGCGTGGCGCCGCGCGCCGCCTGTGTGCCGCCGTGCCCGGGCGCCCGGAGCTGCTCGGGTGGCAGGCGGCAGTTGAGTTCCAGTGGCTCTGGCCGGTGCCCGCCCACTGCTTCCGGCCGCCGCCCGCAGTGGACCGCGCCGTGCTCCGCATGCGCCGCCGCCCGCAGCCGCCGCCGCGCGAGCTCGCCTCGCTGCTGCGGTACGCCTTCCGCTCTCCGCGCGCCCCCGCGTCGCGCGTCGTGGGCCGTGCGGCGGCGCGGCGCGCCGGCATCGAGCCGGGCACCCCAGTCCTCGCCGTCACCGCGACGCAGTGGCTCGCCACCCTCCGGCCCTAGTTTCGGCGGTGGAGGAGGTTGCGGCGGGGTCGGCGGTCCGGGTCGACCCGGGCCGGGGGCAGGAATTCGGGCAGTCCGTCGGCGGCGATGCGCACCGCCCAGTCGTCGTGGTGGATCAGCCGGTGGTGTCGGCCACATA
>DASXRQ010000009.1:0-1996 GCA_036506495.1 Micromonosporaceae bacterium
CGGCGACCCGGTCCGCATCGAGATGTGGATCTCCCAGCTGCGGGCGGCCGCGTTCACCGTGTCGTACGAGCTGTTCGACAACGACATGCTGGCCAGCCGCGCGAGGTCGGTGTGCGTGCCGTACAACCTCGAGGAGGGCTATCCGCGCCGGCTCACCGACGCCGAGCGGGACTTCCTCAAGCCGTACGTGGAGGCGTGAGTGGTGCTGACTTCCGGCGCCTGGACCTTCGGTCGGCGCGGAGAACCCGGAAAAGGAGTAATGCTGACTTCCGGCGCCTGGACCTTCGGTCGGCGCGGAGAACCCGGAAAAGGAATGTAATGACGGGTCACGGGCTGATCGGGATCGCGGACGCGGGCGCGTTCCTGGCCCGGCTGACCCGCCTCGACCCGGACGCGCCGGTGCGCCTGCGCGCAGCCGGGCCGCGGACCACGCTTTGGGGCCGCCTGCCGTGGAACGTGCTGGTCACCCGCGAGGTGGCCGGATCCGGCCCGATCGACGCCACGGTATCGGCGGCTGACCTGCTGGCCGCGCTGGCTCGCGGCGACGAGGCGCTACCCGCCCGGCGTGACGACCAATGGCGATGGCCGTTGCCGCCCGCCGGCGCTCGGGCCGTGGAATCCGTCGCGGCGGCCGAACTGACCCGGCTCGCCACGGCCGCCGCGGGCACGCTGCGCGAGGTCGCCGCGGGCGGCCTGGGCGGTCGCGCGGTCGGCCAGCGTGCGGTGCGCGATGCGCTGCTCGACCACATCGCGCTCGTCGTCACCCCGGCCGACGGCCCGCGCGTTGAGGTGCCGCAGCGGCTCGTCCAAGCCGTCTCGCGGATGGGCTTCCTGGGCACGGCCGACGTGGGCGCTCCGGATCCGCGCGTGTACGTGGCGGGGCGATGGGTGGGACTTTCTGCACCATATGGAGTTGCCTGGTTACAGACCGTCAAGGAATTGACCGTTATGCCCATAGGACGTCGCCCGAACGGCTGATACGGAGTCAGCCGTCCGGTCCCGCCGTCCGGTTGGGGGGATGACCTCCGCGATCGGTACGGGTACCGTCTGCCCTCGGGTCTACCGCTACGTCCGGCGGCGGGCCTGCTGGGGGAGTGAGGTGCACAACGATGCCGTGGTGGTCATGGCGCCCCGGGTCGTCCGGAGATAGGGAGCCGGAGTCCGGTGGCGAGGTGGCGGTGCAGAGCGACGTCCGCGTCGGCGTGCCGGCGCAGCGCGAGCCGGGACACTCTGTCGTCCCCACCGATCTGTCCACGGTTGACGCACCCGACCACGTCGCGCCGGTGACGCTGGCCAGGATCGGCAAGGCCCTCGATCTGCTCGACATCCGGTTCCTGGCCGACGGCGGTGGGAGCCTTCTGGCGATGTGGGAGCGGCACGCCGTGCTGTTCACGCTCGAGGGACCCGAGGACGAGATCCTCGTGATGCGCGCCCGACCGCACGCCACCGTGCCGCCGGACTGGGCCGACCGGGCGTACCGCGTGGTCAACGAGTGGAATCACACCCGTCGCTTCTGCAAGGCATACGTCGGCGATCCCACCGAGCGCGGGCAGTTGCCCATCTACGCCGAGTTACAGGTGCCGCTGAACTCCGGCGCGCACGACCCGTTGCTGGTCGAGATGCTCGACTGCGGCGCGGCGGTGGCCACGTCGTTCGTCGACTGGCTGCACGACGAGGGCGCACTGCTCTAAAGCGCTGACAAGGCCTCGTTGCGATCGATCTACTCCGAGTTGACCATGAAATGCGCCGCCCGCTCCAGGTAATCCCACAGCGCCGAGCGGTGCGGCTCCGGCAGCTGCAGCGAGTCGACCGCGTCGCGCATGTGCCGCAGCCACGCGTCGCGTTGGGCGGGACCGACCCGGAACGGCGCATGCCGCATCCGCAGGCGCGGGTGGCCCCGGGTCGCCGAGTACGTGTTCGGTCCACCCCAGTACTGCATCAGGAACAGCGTGAGCCGCTCGGCGGCCGGACCCAGGTCCTCCTCCGGATACAGCGG
>DASXRQ010000010.1:0-1500 GCA_036506495.1 Micromonosporaceae bacterium
GGTCCATGGACGCGCACGATCATGGCCCTGATCGCGGAACGGCCGGCGACCCGCGCCGGCGACCTGTTCGCCTCCGCCGGTTATCCCGACCTGCGAACCTTCAAGCGAGACGTCCGCCGGCTGAAGGAGCTCGGCCTCACCCAGAGCCTGGATGTGGGTTACCGGCTCTCGCCCCGCGGCGCCGCGGTCCTGAGCGCGGGATAGGGCCATCGTGGCGGCGCGGCCGGGCCCGTTGATCTTGGCGTTGTCACTCGCGACGGCCATGGGTGGGTGCGGCGCCGAGGCCACCCCACCGGCCGGTCCTGCGGGCACCGTGCACGGCACGATCGTGGTGACCGGTGGCCCGTCCGGAGCCTCACCAGCGCCGGCCGCCGGCACGGTAGTCGTGACCCGCGACGGCGACGAGGTCACGCGGCAGCGGGTGGCCGTGGGCCAGGAGTTCACGTTCGCGCTGGCGCCGGGCCGTTACCGGCTGAAAGCGACGGGCCTGGACGGCGCCTGCGAGCCGGTACGCGTCACCGTCGCCGCCGGCACCGACCACACCGTGTCCGTGACCTGCCAGCGCAAATAGCGGCCGGACTCCCGCCCTGCGGCGCAGTCCTTTCGGTGGTCGCCCTCGGCGGCGGCGCCCCCTTTCAGCCGTCGCCCTCGGCGGCGCGCACTCCTCGGGTCGTCACCCTCGACGGCGGCGCACTCCTTCGGTCGGCGCCCTCGGCGGCGGGCTACCAGCGGCCCAGGCGGGCGGAGAGCACGGACAGCGCCGCCATCCCCGCGGTGGAGGTGCGTAGGACCGCATCGCCCAGCCGCACCACCGACGCGCCCGCCGCGGTGAACGTGTCCAGCTCCGCGTCGCTGATGCCGCCCTCGGGGCCAATGACCAGCACGATATCGCCAGTGCGCGGCAGCTCGACGGCGGTAAGCCGCTCGGTTGCCTCCTCGTGCAGGACGAACGCCGCCGCGGCGTCGTGCAGGCGGGCCGCGACCTGCTTGGTCGAGCAGTCCGGGTCGCCGGCCACGAGCGGCAGCCACGGGCGGCGGGCCTGCTTGGCGGCCTCGCGGGCGGTCGCCGCCCACTTGTCGCGAGACTTCGCGCCCCGTTCGCCGCGCCACTGCGCCACGGATCGGGACGCCGCCCAGGGCACGATCTCGTCCACGCCGATCTCGGTCATCGCCTGCACGGCCAGCTCTCCCCGGTCCCCCTTGGCGATGCCCTGTACCACGACGAGCCGCGGGTCGGGCGGGTCGGCGTGGTCGCGTGCGGTGATGGTCACGTCGACGGTCCCGCGCCCCACCCCGATCACGGACGCGGTGGCCGTTCCGCCCCGGCCGTCGGCCAGTGTCAGCCGCTCGCCGACGCGCAGCCGCTGCACGGTGGCGGCGTGGTGCCCCTCGGCCCCGGTCAGCGTGAACGACGCTCCGGTGGGCAGGGCGTCAACCAGAAAGAAGGGCGCGGACACGTCCGAACGCTACCCAACCACTGCGTGGTCTTCTGTGGCCCCA
>DASXRQ010000011.1:0-66215 GCA_036506495.1 Micromonosporaceae bacterium
GCCAACTCGGCCGCTCCAGCGTTGTGATCGCTGCCGACATAGCGACGCCGCGCCCAGGCAAGCGCTATGAGCGTCCGCGACGGGCGACCTGGAGCAGATTTCGCGGCCGCTCGCCGACGCGACGCAGGACGTAAGCCCACCAGTCGTCGCCGAACGGCAGGTAGACGCGGACCTGGACGCCGCGTCTCCGCAGCTCCCGCTGCCATTGCGGCCGAACGCCGTAGAGACATTCGATCTCATACTCGTGGGGAGCCCACCCATGCTCGGTGGCCATCTTGATGACACGGTCGACGAGCTCTTCGTCATGAGTCGCGAAGGAGGGATACATCCGTGCCGCCCGCGCTTCGGGCGACAGCATCCGCCCGGCGAGTGCGACGAATGCCTCATTGATCGCCGAACGGCCTTGGTGATCGAATTGCGACCCAAGCGGAAACGCGCCTTTGACGAGACGAACATGCGTCGATGTCTGCAACAACGGCTCGAGATCGGTGGGCGTGCGCCGGAGACGAGCCTGAAGCGTGACGCCCGATGGGATGCCCGTGGACATCAGGTGCCGATGGATCTCGAGTGTTGGCTCGAGGAGGGTCAAGTCCTCCATGTCAAGCATCAGGCAATTCCGGGACGTCGTCGGTTGCGCGGGGATGGCCCGGCCGACCTCCTCGGCATTCTTCTTCGCGAGGGCGTCGCTCGTCAGGTAGCCCACCGCCGTCGGATCGATGGAGATATGGACGTCGAGTCCTGCGTCGGCCAGGAGCCGCGCGGCCCTGCACGACTGGCGGACGGTCTCCGCCGTACGACCGACATCATCGACATACTCGCCGAGATAGAAGAGTGTTGACGTGATCCCTTGCTCCGCCTTGAGATCGGCCGCCGCGACGACCGCCTCTTCTGCGGTTGCTCTGCCCACGAACCGCTGGGCGAGTAGCGACCGACCGATTGGGCGATGAAGGAGGCGTTTCGCCTTTGCGCTTCGCGCGATGGTGATCATCGCCGTCTGCCATGCGTCGTGCATGTGGGCTCACGTCGTGATCGAGGACTGCGTGGACCGCTTCGTGAAGAAGCCGATCGAAGATGCGAATCGGACGATTTCCTGGAGGTGGCGTCGCCCTTGTGGCCGTCGGACCCCCGTTCGCCTCTTTAGACGAGACAGCACCCTGAGGTGTGACGTGTGGCTGCGGTTCTGCCACGGGCCGCCGGGACCGGGCGGAAGACCAGCCTGTCCACGCGAGGGAACTGGCTCACCCGCCAGCCCGCCCCCGGCACCCGCGGGAGCGGGTTTCCCCGAGCCGCCGCCCTTCTGGCTGTCCTCCCGGGGCACTTCTTCAGCTGGCGCGGCTGGCCGTCGCCGGCGGGATCTGCTCGGTGCCATCGACTACGGCCTCGGCAAGCTCGGACAGTCGCCGGTTGTGGCTGCGGGCACTGCTGCGCAGCAACGCGAACGCGTCGGCCAGGTCCAGATGGTGACGTTCGGCCAGGACGCCCTTGGCCTGTTCGATGAGCACGCGGCTGTTCAGCGCGGTCTGCAGTTGTTCGGTGAGGAGGTCTCGGCGGTGGATGGCGCGCTGCTGCAGCAAACCGATGGTGGCCACGTCGGCCAGGGCCTGGCCGATGCGCAGCGTGCCCTCATCTACCGGACCCGGGGCGGTATCGAACAGGTTCAGGGCGCCGATGACCTCATCGCGCAGCCGCATCGGCAGCGCGTGCACCGCGGCGAAGCCCACCTCGGCGGCGGCCGCGGTGAACCGCGGCCAGCGCCCGGCAGACGGCAGGTCGGCAACCGATACCGGCTGGCCGGTGCGGAAGCAGTCCACGCATGGGCCCTGGTCGGTCTGCAGTTGGAACAGTTCCAGCAGCCGGGTCCGTTCCGAGGACGCGGCCACCACCTGCAACGCGCCTCGCTGGTCGGTCAGCAGCAGCCCGGCCGCCGAGACACCCAGCGCCTGGACACACCGCTCGGCCAGCACATGCAGGAAGTCGATCACATCGAAGTCGTCGACGAGTGTGTCCGCGAGCTCCACGAACACGTTGGTCAACTGCACCTCGGCCATCTCGCTCACGCCATCAGACTAGCCGCGCCGGTCTTGGGCCCGGAAGCAGCCGGATCACCAACGCGCCACGAACAGGCCGGGACCCTGGAGCTCAACGGCTGTCGTTGTCCTAACCGCCGACGTCGGGGTCGGGATCGAATCGCAGGCGTCGGGCGACCACCTCGGCCGCAACATCGCGCAGCCGCCGCTCGTGGACATAGGCGTAGGCGCGTAACCGGATCAGGGCCACCGCCGCGGTAACCCCCAACTGCACGATCACCATTCCGGTGGCCTGATGGACCACCGGGGGCTGCGCGCCCGTGTGCTCGGGCCACGATCCGTCGGGGCGGGCCTGGTCGCGGCCCGCTTCGTCGAGCAGCAGTGCACCCATCGTGTCCGCCAGAAATAGCGAATCGGCCAGCCGCGGGCGATCCAGGCCGCCCGGTTCGGCGCGGTATAGATCAAGCACCCCGAGCCGGATAGCACCGATCCGGAGCGGCAGCGCGAACACCGCACGGACGCCGGCCTGCGCCGCCGCTGGCGCGAACACCGGCCAGCGGGCCAGACATTCGGCAGCCGCGAGATCGGCGACCAGCGCCGGGCCGTCGGCGAGGGCGTCCACACCCGGTCCCTCACCCAACGTCAACGTCAATTCCTCCAACGTCGAGGCGAGCCGGTCACTGGCGTAGATCGTCTCGCGGGGGGAAGCGTTGAGCACGACCGCGACCGCCGCAGCATCCACGCCGGCAGCCGACATCACCGCGGTGCCGACATGCTCGACCGCGACCGGCCCACCGTCCGCGTGTTCGACGGCCAGCCCCCACAGCCAGATCCTGCGCTCGGCGGTCACATCGACGCCCCACCCCAACGACGCGCCGCCGACGATGAGACCATCAGGACCGCCTCCGATAACCCAAACGGTTCGTGCGGCCGCGACGGGCGGGTGACGTAGAACAGGGACCGGGTCGAACGCGACCAGCTCCCCGGGCGGCTTGTCACCGCCAGCCTACCCCGACCACCGGCCGGCACCGGTTGCGAGGCGATCGGGACGTGGCCGGGCAGCAGGCGACACCGAAAGTAGGGCTGGAGCCATTGAATGCGAACAGGCGTAGGATCAGTGTGTCGCCCGGGACCCCGGTGGCAGGCAATCCTCCGCCGGTGGACGCACCGCCTCTCATCGAGGCGAGCATGGCCGGGTATTCCATTCTGGACGTCATTGTCCCAGGTCGTAGGCGCCCTGTCCTACGACCAGCAACTCCACTTGCTTTGAGAGGGCGGCGGTTGTGATGACCGCAGCGCAGAACCGTAGCGACCCACCCGGCCCGAACCCCGACACGCCCGGCCCGGGCGGCGGGCCCGGCCGGTCGGACACGCGGGCGAAGGTGCCGCGCAGCCGGATGGGCGGGGCCTGGGTGGTGCTGTTGGTGGCGGCGCTCGTGTTGGCGCTCCTCCTGGTCTTCATCCTGCAAAACGGCCAGCGGGCCGAGGTCTCGTTCCTCGGCGCGCACGGCCATCTACCGATGGGCGTGGCGCTCCTCCTGGCGGCGGTCTTCGGCATCCTGCTCGTGGCGCTTCCCGGCACCGCCCGCATCATCCAGCTTCGGATGTTGAGTCGCCGCCGCCACAACGGGGCCGAACGCCGGCCGAGTTCTCCGGCCGCCGCGCCGGACGACCCCGCAGGCACATCGCGCTAGTCGTCCGCTATTCCCGAGCCGGCCACGCCACTCACAGTGCCTACGCACCGCACGTCAGACCACACAGAAGGACGGTCGCAATGTCCGCCAACGCAACCTCACGCGCCACGGTCGTCGCCTCCTCGCCGCCGTCGACGCCTCGCCTCGTCCTGGCCTCCGCCCGAGCCAGTCAGGCGGTCCTGGACGGCGGATGGTGGCCGCATTCCTGGGACCCGGTCGCCGAGCTGCCCGGTCTCGTGCTGGCCCTGTCCGACCGGTACGGGCCGATCCGGCACCTGATGCTCAACAGCCTCACCTGGGACGGCCGCTTCCGCCGACTCGCCGTCGGCGAGGCCGTGATCCGGATGGGGTGGTTCGCCAGCCTGGACCCAGCCGTGTTGATCGCCACGAGCGACGCTGGCGACCAGCTCGATATCCTGGTCGTTCCGCCCCAGACCGGGCCCGAAGCCGCCCACCGGGCGATGACCGCGGCCGCCGACGCGGCCGACACCAGACGAGCGCCGGCCATCCTCGCTGCACTCTCCGCGCCCGCCCCGAACCCGGACGACAACCTCGACGCGAACGCGGTGTGGGACAACGAAGGTGGGCACATCGCCACCTCCCGCCCGCGCCGGCCGACCACTGCGGTTGCCGCCGCCATCTCCCGCTAGGAGCGTGTCCACTTCACCGAACCAGCGCAGCACGATGCGTACGCCGGGAGTGCGCCGCGATGACCCAGCCGCTACAGGTACTGGCCCGGCGTCGCGGTGTCCGTCCTGGACACCCGGACCGACACCACGTTGGCGAGGTTGACGACGACGCCGTTCTCACGGGCCTCGCGGTCATACCTCGCCCGGGTCAAGACCAGGCTGCGCCGCTCGTCGAGAGCGCGGGCGATCGCCTCCAACGCCTCCGCTTCCCCGGCGAAGTCAGCGCTGATCAAGGAGACGTCCTCGCCTCCCACCGGGTGAAATCGCATGATCAGTTCAACGGTGTCGGCCACGGTCCAGTCCCTCCGCGAGAAGCCCGGCGCCGTGCGCCCTTCTCGCAACGTCGAGCGCGTACACCGAAAGCTACCTGTGGGCGCGCTCAGATCAGCTGCGGTTGCAACGCGCCCTCGCGCGTCAGAAGTTCGCGCTTGCGCTCCATTCCACCGGCGTACCCGGTCAGCGCGCCGTCCGCGCCGACGACCCGATGGCAGGGCCGCACGATCAGCAGCGGGTTCGCCGCGACCGCCGCGCCGACGGCGCGGATGCGGTCCCGGGGCGCTCCGACCCGCGCGGCCACCTCGCCGTAGTTGGCGGTCGCGCCGTACGGGATCGCCTCGACCACGGCCCACACGCGCCGTTGGAATGCGGTCCCCTGCGGCACGTGGGCAACGTCGAACACCGTGCGGGAGCCCGCGAAGTACTCGCGGAGCTGTCGCTCAACCTCCGCGAACGGCTGCGGATCGCGCCGCCAGTGCGGGCTCACCCGGATCGTCGCCCCATCCGCAAACGACAGTGACATCAATGCGATTCCGCCCGTCTGCGCCGACGAGCCGACCAGTAGCAGCTCACCCAGCGGCCTATCCATCATCGTGTAAACACTCATCACCCCATACAACAGGGCGCCGGCCCGCGCGTCCGGCGGGTTTCGGACATCGCGATGCACATCCCGACGGCGAGCGGGCGGGCCTGGCTGGCCCGCCCACTCACCCTGCGTCGCACGCGTTCGGGCTATTGGGCGTACGCCTCAAACTCCGCAACACGCACATTCAGCGCCTGACTGCTGGCGGTCGCGCAATCGGTGTTAGCCCGCGGGTCGGCATCTTGTTCGCCGGCGTAGTCCGGGGTGCCGGTGCACTGGTTCGTCAGCACCTCGAGGCGCAGGTGCGTTGCCGTCGTACCCGGAATATCGAACGACCGGATGATCAGCTCCGGCGCGCGCGGCCGTGGCGCGATCGAGGGGAACGCGTCCGCGGCGCTGGTGAACACGGTGTGGAAGTCCGCCGCGTTCGAGCACGTGACGGCGCCGCTCGCCGCACAGGCCAGCACGCGGAACTGCCGGAGGGCGGAGAAGCGGCTCTGCGTCGCGCTGTCCGGATCGGTCGCGATCGGTGGGCGCAACATCGCGCTCACCTGGATCCGTCGAACCTGCTGAGCCCCACCCGCGAGATCGACGGTCACCTGTTTGCCGGCCACGGCGCTACCGAGCGACGCCCAGTTCGTGGCCTCGTCGTCGTCGACAAGCTTGGCAAGGTTGATGCCGTCCCCGGACACCGTCGCCCCGGCGGCACCGGAGGCGAGGTTGACCCTCATCTTCACGGGAAGGTCGCGTACCTGCCCGGCCTTGACGTCGATCGGGCCGACCCGGACGAGCCCGCGGCCGGGCGCCCGAGCGACGAACTCGTACGTCCCCGGCACCAGCCGCACCTGGTTGGTCAGCGCGGTGGCGGCATCGGTGTCGGCCACCGGTACGGCCCTCGCCTGGTAGTCGCCGACGAAGAGCTGCGCGCCCGGCACGATCACGCCGGCCTCGTCAACCGGCCGGAACGTCGCGGTCGCCTCGTTCGCGTACGGCGAGGTGAAGCTCGGCACCGGGTCGACGTCGCCGGCCCCGTTGCTGAACGCGGCCTCGCCAAGACCGCGCTTGGCGAACGCGTTCCACAGCAGATCCTGGTTGGCGCCGCCGAAGCGGATTATGTCGGCGGCGAGCAGCGCGTCCCTCGCGTCAACCATGCTCTCCTGGCTCACCGTCATGAGCGGGAAGGAGTCGAACATCAGCTGGACCCAGCGCCGGTTGCCCGGGCATGCGGTCACGGGGGTCGCCCCGTTGGCGCAGGACTTCTGCAGCGCCGGTGTGCCGGCGCCGTAGCGCTGGGTCATCGCACTGCGGATGTCGAAGTTGGTGGCACTCCACAACTCGCCGGACGCGTGGACCTGCAGCCCGACGAAGTCGTAGTCCACGCTGCTGTAGTTGAGCGGGCTCGCGCTCATGTTGTAGTTACGTATCCCTGCGATGGGATCGCTCGTGACGTACTGACCGATCGTGTACGCGCGGATGCCCGCCGGCGCGTACCCCTGCTCGTTGAGGTACTCCATCGCCGCGAGGTCCGACCAGCTCTCGCTCATTCCCTGCGGTGAGCTGAGGCCGGCGTTGGGCCCCGCGATCATGCGGTTGGTGATCGCGTGGGTGTACTCGTGCGCGATCACCGTCATGTCGAAGTCGCCATCGACGCACGGAGCGTAGAAGGCGCCCGCGATCGACTGCCAGAGGTACATGTTGGTGATCGGAGCAAGGCCGTCCCGTGGCGTGATCTGGTTCGCGTTGTCGCGCGCCTCGAAGTTGGGCGGGCCGCCGCTGACGCCGCCGGCCTGTGCGTTGCCCTGCTCACGGTCGTTGCCGAGACCACCCTTGCCGAAGTTGTCGTTCTGCAGGTTGAACAGCGCCTCGGTGAAGCCGAGGTGGTACGACCAGTCATGCATCCGGTTGTGCATGGCGAACAGGTTCGCCCGCGCCGCGTCGATGTCGTTGGCTTGCGGCGAGGTGAACGTGCTCGGGTTGCATTTCTCGGTGAACCACTGGTTGGCCCACGGGTAGTCATAGTTTCGGTTCGGTCGCGGGGTCGACGTCTCGGTCCCCACGCTGAACGGGTCGTTGTTGAACCAGTTGTGGACGCCGATCGCGTTGTTGCCGCTGGTGGTGTTCGTCGGCAGCCCAGTGGCGGGGTCGACGTCCCAGGCGAGCGGGGATGCCGAGGTGCCGACGACCTCGTCGCAGCCGGCACCCGGGCCGAAGCACCAGTGCGCGCGGGTGTCGGCCGTCGAGTAGTCAACCGGCGGAGTGTCGGGGAAGACATCCCACTCCGGATTGTCGGCCTCCGAGTCGACGAGGTTCTCCCGGACGAGAACGGCGCCGTCGCGGGCGTCGACGTACGTCGAGAACGCTTGCGGCTCGGCACCGCTGAGGTTCGTGCCGAAGACGACCTCGTACGCCGCCCGCGCACCACGATCCACGGTCGGCACGGCGACGAGTTGCGTCTGCAGAACCGCCGCGGTGGTGAGACCCGCATCGCGGATAGCGGCCCGTTCCGCCTCGGATCGGGACAGCGTCGCCGGTGCCGGCGCGGCGGCGTCGCGGGCGAGCGACGAGCTCACGTGCCAGACCGCACCACCGCGGATGCCGACGGAGATGAGCCCGTCGACTCCGGCGGCGAGGCCTCCGAACCGCTGCCGGAACAGGACCGCAGCGCCCGCGCCGATCGGGGCCACGGTCAGGACCTCCAGCGCGTCGGCCCCACGGGCGGTGAGCCCCAGCAGGTCACGGTTGGCGTTGATGTACGCGCGTGCGCCCGCGACCGGGTCGGCCGGCAACCCGACGGCCAGGGGCCGGCCGGTCGAGGTGAGCGTCGCGGGCGTACCGAACGCGTTCCAGCGAGCACGGGCACCGAGCGCTGCGGCCCGGTCACGCTGTTCGGGCGTCGGTGCGACCCGGCCCTTGCGGTTGTCCTTGATCTTGTTGTGGCTGCCGTCGCCCTGAACCTGTCTGGCCTGGGCAGGCGCCCGAGCCGGATCGCCGGGTGCTGCGTTGCCGCCGGATCCGGCGGCGAGGACGAGCACGGCTGCGACGAGCACTGTGGTAGTTCCCGCCAACGCACGGGATGGTGTGCGCACGGTCCCTCCTCTATCGAACGGCATTACCGGTCCCATGGATCGAAACATCGATGCGCGCCCATTTGTGGATGTTCAGCCTATGCCCTCACCAGGCACCGCGCACCCTGTCGCGCCAGGGCCGGCCGTCCGGGTCGTATAGCAACCGGTACGCCGGCATCGCCCACAGCCGCGTGAGCCTGCCCAGTCGGCGCGGGTTGTGCGGGCGCAGCCGGCCCGGTGGCCGCGGTCCCTCGCCGCCGCCGGCATGCCACGCCTCCAGTGCCTCGGCGGACCTCGTGACCGCCCGGACGGCCGACTCCGGATCGATCAGATCGGCGTCCTCGCTGCCGTCGGGCGATCGGTCGAGGTGTTCGCGCATGAGCCGCAGCCGCAGATCGCGGGCGAAGACGCGGGCGCCGTCGCCCGTGCCGGCGGGGTCGGTGGGCTCGCGTGGGTCCCGGCTCGCGTCCAGCACCGCGCAGGACAGCTCGCTGTCGTGCGTCCACGATCGCCGGTTGAAGTTGTCGCTTCCGACGGTGGCCCACACGTCGTCCACGACGCAGACCTTCGCGTGCACGTACACCGGCACGCCGTCGTGGTTCTCGACGTCGAATACGTGCACCCGGCCCCGGCCCGCCCGCCGGCATACGTCCACCGCCTGTTCGCGTCCGAGCAGGTTGGGCGGCTGCGCCAACTGTGCGTCGACGTCCGGATGCCGCGGCACCACGATCACCAGGTGCAGAGTCGGACACGCCCGCAGCGCCTCGGCGAACAGCCGGGCGACCTGCCCCGACCACAGGTACTGGTCCTCGAGGTACACGATTCGCCTCGCCCGGCGCACGGCCTTGATGTAACCGTGTGCCACGGACCGCTCCCCGCGGGGTGCGAAGTCGTACCCCGGGCGTCGCGGCGGGTACGTCCGGAGCAGCTGCACCGCCGCGGTGCCGCACGTCGGGGGGTTGGCGGGTTGTGGCGGGAGCTTGCCGGCCGTCAGATCGGCGTGGCCGATCAGGTCCCGGGCCCACGCGATCGGGCTGTGCGCGTCCAGCGCGTGGTGGTCCTCCCAGCGCTCCCGGAAGGTCGCGTCGAACTCGCTGACAGCTGGCCCCCGGACCGCCAGCTGAACGTCGTGCCATGGCGGTCGGGGACCGTACGCCTCGGTCATCCGCACGGCCTGCGGATCCCCAGCGTGGCGGGCGTCGTCCCGGCGGCTGTGACACAGGTCGATGCCGCCCACGAAGGCGACGTCCCGATCTGGTTGGTGGGGGTGCCGCAGGACGACCAGCTTCTGGTGGTGCGAGCCGCCGCGGCGTACCCGCTGATCGAGCAGCACCTCTCCGCCCGCGGTCTCGACGGCATCGCCCAGCTCCTTGTTCTCTTCCTCGCTGTAGGTCAGAGCGTCCACATGCGAGCGCCACATCAGTCCCTTGACGACGACACCGCGCTTGGCGGCGCGGCTGAACAGCTCGGACACCGTCGGGCCATCGGGTCCCAAGCGTTCGTCCCGGTCACCGCGCCAGTCCGTAAAGAACAGGTGGTCACCCTCGTCGAGCGCCTCCACCTCCGTCACCAGCTGGGCGAAGTACACCGCGCCGTGCACTAGAGGCACGGCGAGGTTGCCCTCCGACCACGCCGCGACGCGAGTGCGATCGTTGCGCCGCTCCGCAGCTGTTAGGAACCAGTCCTCGGTACGCACCCGACCCTCCGCCCATCCCCAGGGCTCACGTTAAGGGCGATGGGCTCCGACCGCAGCTCGGGCGCGGCACAATGCGGAGATGGCGGTGCGCTGGTTCAGACCGCGCGACCCGCTCGACCGGGTCTTCGAGGTCGGCATCATCGCCAAGGGACTGGACGGATTGCTCGAGCTGGTTGGCGGGCTGCTGCTGCTCCTGGTGTCACCGGCCACCATCAACGATTTTGTTGGCCGGATCACCCAACACGAACTGTCCGAGGAACCGCACGACTTCGTCGCCACGCGCCTGCTCCACCTGACCGCCGGCCTGACCGGCTCGGCCACCCACTTCGCCGCCGCCTACCTGCTGGCGCACGGCGTGGTCAAGGTCCTGCTGGTGATCGCGCTACTCCGCAACCAGCTGTGGGCGTACCCGTGGATGATCGGGTTCTTGATGACATTCATCGTTTATCAGCTCTACCGCATCGCTCTCGCTCCCGCGGCGTGGCTCGTCGCCCTGACCATCTTTGACGCCGCGGTCGTCTGGTTGACGTGGCGAGAATGGCGCAAGCAGACACGTGAAGCCCGGCCGTCGCATCGCGCGGCGCCCGGGCCGAGGGGAGGCAGGCGATGACATCCGCACCTCGGACTCCAGTGATATCCGTGATGCTGGCGGTGTCCGACGCCGCGGCGGCCGCACGATGGTACGCACAGGCACTCGGCGCGACCGAACTGTGGAACCTCGGTGGGGTCGTCGGGCTGACCGTCGAGGGAGCCCCGTTCTTCCTGGGCGAACCGGCGAACAACGGATGGGACACTCCCGCGACCCTCGGCTCCCGGACGGTGCGGGTCGAGGTGTTCGTGGACGACCCCGATGGCTTCATCGACCGTGCCATGGCCGCCGGAGCGGACGGCAGCGTCGACGAGATCCGCGAACACGAGGCGCCCTGGGGCATTCACCGTCAAGGGGGCTTCATCGACCCGTTCGGCCACCTGTGGCTCGTCGGTGACAGATCCCCGTTGAGCACGCACGGCGCCCGGTAGAAACGGGGCCTCAGAATCCTTCCGGCTCGGGCGCGGCGGGCTCTGGCTCCGCCGCGGTCGGCTCCTTGGTGATGATCGGATGGATCGCCACGATCAGGCGATGGTCGCGGCCGCGCGGCGCCGCCTCGTCGTGGTACTTGCGGACGAGCGACGTGACCGCGTTCGCCAGCTCCTCGGCGAAGGCGGCCCGGTCGGCGGCGGAGGCGAAGCGCACCTCACCGTCGAGAGCGAACGTCGCCACCCGCTTCCGCGCGTTCGACGCGCCGGTGATCAGCGCGCCGACGTCGCGGACCAGCCGGGCGGCGACCGCGAGCAGCCAGCGCGCCGAGAGCCGGTCCGGCGCGCGGGACGGGTCGGGCTGGACCGCCGCGAGCGCAGCCGGCGAGATGACGTACGACGCGGCCGTGGCACGCATGAGCCGCTCGTTCATGTTGCCCTTGCGGCGCTCCTCGACGAGCTCCACCAGCCCATGCCGCTCCAACTCGTGCAGGTGGTAGTTCACCTTCTGGCGGGCCATGCCCACCGTGGCGGCGAGCATGGTGGCCGAGGCGGGCTCGGCCAGCTCAGCGAGCAGCCGCGCGCGGATCGGGTCCAGCGACACTTCGGCCGCCGCCGCGTCTTCAATCACCGCCACGTCGTACACGCAACCAGCATCAAACCGACAAGTCATGTTGTCAAGGCGCGTGACCTTGTCAAGACCAACCACTCGTCGGGGACTGGACGAGGTGCTCTGGGCCCTCGTCCGTTCCCCAACCGCGTCAGTCAGGGCGCGGGTGGCGCGTAACGAGCACCATCCTGCTCGGCGCCTTCTCCTGTCGGCTTCGAGACCGCTCGATGGACCGGCGCGGGCAACCGGTGCACGGTTTCCCCAGGGTTCAGGGAGGCGGGATGAAGCGACTCAAGCGCCGGTGGCGCACTCTCGGCGTGGTCCTCTGGGCGGCGGCGACCGTCACGTTCGCCTGGGCGGTGGCCGCGTACGCGGACCGCGGGTTCGCGTTCACCCCGCGCTGGTCCGCCTTGTTCGCGGCGTGGGCCATGCTGACGATCACATTGGGGCTGGACTGGTTGGTCCGGCGGCAGGGCGACGAGTCGGTGGAGCGGGCGGCGGAGCTCGCGAAGCAGCGAGCGGACGCCGCGCGGGCGTACGCCGCCCAGGTCGCGCGCGCGGCCCACCGCGAGCACCGCAGCCCGCTCGGCAAGGACGTCGTCGCCGCTGGTCGGATCGCGGTCAGCGCGGCCGCGGAGTACGCCTCGGCGCTGGTTCGCGCCCGCCGGGCCGGCCTGAAGTCGCTGGTGGTCGGTGCCGACGGCCGGGCGTCCACGAGCAAGATCCAGGCGGTGATGTGGACGTACGGAATCCTGTACACGCTCCTCTACATGGTCGTCCTCGGGCGCACCCTGTTCGGAACGGCCGAGACGCGTGGGGTCGGCGCGTTCGGCGACGCGTTCGCGGACTTCCTCAACGCCGGCTTCCGGCCGGAGTACATCGCGCTGCTCGGCCTGCCCATCGCGGGAGCGGTCGCGGCCAAGGGCATCACATCGGGGAAGATCGTCAACCAGGACCTGCTCAAGCCTCCACCGACCGCCGAGCCGGGCGTCGGCCGCGGGCTCGCCGAGGCGGTCAGCAACGACGCCGGCCAGACCGACATGGTGGACTTCCAGTACTTCGCCTTCAACCTCATCGCGCTGCTGTACTTCTTCCTCAGCTTCGCGACCACCAGCGCGCTGGACCCAAGCAAGGGCCTGCCGACGATCCCACCCACACTGCTGGCGCTGTCCGGCGTGTCGACCACGGCGTACCTGGTGAAGAAGCAGCTGGAGACCGGCGTCGCGCCGGTCATCACGTCCGTAACCCCGATGCGCATCGTGCTCGGGACCGACCGCCACCTTCTCATCACGGGCGACGGGTTCCTTGCCGAGGGCAAACCGGTGGCCACCGTGTTCAACCAGGTGCTGCTGGACGGGCGGCCGTTGCCCACGTCGGACTGGTCCACGACATCGGTGACCATCGTGCTCCCCGACCTCACCGACCGCGTGGCGCTCGAGGAACTCGGCTGGCGGGAGACCCTGCCGACCCGGCCGGCGGCGCTGATCGTCCGCGACGACAGGGGCGCGAGCAGCCCCGTCGTCGACGTCGACGTCGTGCTGCCCGGCGGGGTCATCGAGGAGCCGCCCGGCGTGGTCGAGGAACCGCCCGGGGTCGTCGAGGAGCGGCCCGCGACGGTGGACGAGCAGCCTGCGACGGTGGACGAGGGTGGCTCGGAGAAGGTCGCTGTGGGCGACGAGGAGGGTCAGACGCAGAACCTCGCGGAGGAACCGACCGTCGTCATCGCCGAGCGCGGCGGTGGGCCGGGCTGAGTCCCGACTCGGTCAGAGTGGGGCGCCGCCTGAGGCCGCCGCTCCGGCCGGCTTGATCGCCGCGAGCCGCTCGACGGTGCCTGCCTTGAGCCGCTCCGCCTCCGCGATCGCGAACCCGATCGCCTCGGCGATCAGGCGTGGCCGCCTGGTTTGGTACTCACCCGCCGACCGGATGGTGCGCTTCTCCACGAGCCGCTGGATGGCCAGGATCGGGGGCCAGGTGCTGCCGATGTGATCGAGCAGCAGGAGGCGTCCGCCGGGGCGCAGTACCCGCCACATCTCCGCCAGCGCGGCCCGGTCATCGGGGATCGCGCACATGGACAGCGTGCAGACGACCGTGTCGAACGACTCATCCGCGAATGGCAACGCCTGCGCGTCGCCCTCGGCCAAGGACACCGGACGGGTCAGGTCCCGGGCCCGCAGCTTGGCCTGGGAGAGCATCGCCGGGCTGAGTTCCACGCCGGTCACGCTCACCTCGGCCGGGTAGAGCGGCAGGTTCCGGCCGGTGCCGACAGCGACCTCTAGCACCTCACCCCGAGCACGCGAGCACACCCACTCCCGCCCGCCCCCGAACTGCACCCACTCGATGAATCGCATTCCGCTGTCGTAGCGCGGGGCGAAGGTGTCCCACACGCGGCGTACCTTCGCGGTCGATCCTTCGACTCCCACCCACACCCTCCCTCGGCCGACGCGTCTAGGTCGGAAGCCGCCAGGCCCTGACTTCGTACCGGAACGTGGCACACACGACGTAGTCCCCCGGGTGCTGGCAGTACATCACCTCGGGCAGCACGGCGAGCCGCTCCACGGCGCGGAGCTCAGGCAGGTACCGGCCCAACCAGACGCTGCGATTCTCGGGCGGCGGCTGCGGCATCGTCATCAGGTACGCCGCGCCGCGCCCCTGCTCGACGGGCGTCCATCGTCCGAGACTTACGATCGTCCGGCCGGTCCGGACGTCGATGAGGTCCGACGTCGCCTGGTCCTGCCGGAGGGCCGTGCCCGTTGCTCGCGGCCACGGCGAACCTAGGTCGTTGGCGATCACGAGGTCCGGGCGAACCCAGGCGTTCTCTCCGGTGATGGGGTCGACCGCCCGCAGTCCGGCATCCGTGGGCAGGCAGATGAACGAGCCGCACGCCACACCTGTCATCCAGTCTCGGAGCACGCGGGCGTTCCACCGCCACGCGAGGTCGTCAACGCCGTACGCCGTCAAAAGCGTCGGATCCGAGTCCTCGGACAGCAGGACGGCGCCGTTGACCGGGTTGAGCTGGCTGAGAGTGTCCAATGTGGGCATCGGGCGTTCGGCGATCATTTTGCCGGTCGCCAGGTCATAGCTGCGCAGTTTCCCGGAGCCGGTCAGCGTGACGAGCCGGGTGAGCTCCTGCCCGGGCGTCGAGATCCAATCGAACGAATACTGCCGATAACCGTCCTGATCGAGCCGGAGCGACCAGATCGGCCGCGCCGTCCGCGGCTCGACGAGGTCGATGTCCATGCCCCAGCCGCCGGCGCCCAGCGGAAGCGGAAACTCGCGTGTCATGACCAGCCGGCCGCCGGCCGCTGTCCCATTCACGACCCCGTCCCGCCGCCACAACCTCGCGCCGTCGTGCGCGTCGAACCCCGTCGACCATGCGCCCGGTTCGCCAGGCCCCGAGGTGCTGCCCCAATCGGTCACGACGACGACGTCGCCGAACATCAGGACGCCAACATTGCCCTCGAGGCGGGTGGCACCCGTCGGCACCGCCCACCGCCTCGCGCCGTCGGCGAGGCGGTACGCAATCAGCTCGGTGCTATTCGGGTGCCAGGTCAGGGCGTACACCGCGTCGCCGCCGACGGCCATCTCCCCGTTGCCGCCCAGTGGCGCCGTGAGGGTGGGAATCAGCCCGCGAGAGATCGGCGCCGCCCCGGTCACGGCGGCCAGCGTGATGCCCACAGTCGCCGCGATCAGCAGGCGCCGGAGGAACCGCCACGGCCGTCTGGCCTCCGGGAGGCCGGGCCATGCCGCGTCGCGGTCGGCCCGGTCGGCATCGGCCCGGTCGAGCACGCCGAGATCAATGATCGCGGGCTGTACGCCGGCCACGACACCTCCGCATCGGCTCGGACACCCTGCTACGAGCCTACGAGCGGGCAGCGCGTTCCACCCAGGGCCGCCGGGCGAGGACCGGCGCGGGGAGGACAGCCCCGTCAGCCGAGCTCGAGCATCCGATCGACCACCCGCGCGGTGGCGTGCCCGTCGTCCAGGTCGCACGCTCGGGCGGCGAACACGCGGTACGCGTCGCGGTACCGGTCCACGACCGCATCGATGTCCCGGATCGCGGCGATCACCTCATCGGAGGTGGCGAGCAGCGGACCCGGCGCCTCCGCCTCGAAGTCGACGTAGAAGCCGCGCAGCCGATCCCGGTAGTGCTCCAGGTCGTACGTGAAGAACAGCATCGGGCGGCCGGTGTTCGCGAAGTCGAACATTACCGACGAGTAGTCCGTCACCAGGATGTCGGCAGCCGCGAGGAGATCGGCGATGTCCGGGTACGTCGAGACATCCCAGACGAACCCGCCGCCGGCCTGCGGGACCTCGTCGACGACGTTCGGGTGCGCGCGCACGAGGACGATGTGGTCGTCACCCAGCAGCTGCTCGGCCCGCTCGACGTCAAGCTGCAGCGAGATCTTGTACCGCCCGGGGCCGTAGTACTCGTCGTCCCGCCAAGTCGGCGCGTACAGCACGATCTTCTTGTCGGCGGGCAGGCCGAGCCTCTCGCGGACCTCCTTGGCCACCTTCGAGGTGTCCCGGCAGAGCACGTCGTTGCGGGGATAGCCACTCTCCAGGATCTCGCCGTCGAATCCGAACGCGCTACGCAGGATCGGCGTGCTGAACCTGTTCGGGGACAGCAACAGGCTCCAGTTGGGAACCTCGTGGTCGAGCCTTTCCAGGTACGTCGGGTCGGCGAACCGCACGTCGTTGATGTCGTGCGCGATCCGCTTCAGTGGAGTGCCATGCCAGGTCTGCACGACGACCTGGCCGTCCCGGCGGCGGAACCACTCCGGGAGGTGCTGGTTGGTGACGATGTACCGGCAGGTGGCGAACGCGTCGTACCAATCCGTGCCGGACAGCCGCACGAGGCTGGCCGTCTCCGGCAGGGCCACCTGACCGTCGCGCACCACCCACAGGTGCTCGACCGGCGTGCCGCGGGCGACCAGCTCCTCGTGGATGGCGCGCGGGCTGTCGGAGTACTGCCGACCGGTGAAGCTGTTGAAAAGCACGGCATCGCGCAGCGGCTGCCGGAGCATGGCCGGATATCGGCGATCGCGCAGTCGCGCCTGGCCGAACGTGCCGCGCTCGTCGACGTCCAGGTCGGGTCGCACGCGTACCGCGAGCCGCTCCAGATGGGTCCGCTCCAGGCTGATCTCGCGGTGCGCGTCGACCACGGTGAGTGGGACATCATCCGGGGCTCCGCCGGCCATCGGCAGCTCGACGTTGGCCTGCGGTCCCCCGCCCGCCGGTCGCGCCAGCACGTCCCATGTGCCCGTGCGGAGGTGCACGGTGCCGGCGTAGGTCGGCACGGCGACCGGGTTCACCCGCACCGACCACCGCCGATCCGCCACCGACGCCGCGAAGGCCCGCTCCTCGCGGGCGCCGCGCAGCCGGAGGACGACCTCCACGTCTCCCGTGAACGTCGGCGGGACATCGCCCCGCAGCTCGAACTCCTCGCCGTTCACCCACCGCGCCCCGGTGATGGCCGGCCCGGCCGGCAGAGCCGACACCTCGAGGCCTCCGTCGACGGTCCGCTGGACGTGCAGGTCGCGGTCGCCGTCCGTCAGCCGTGCCTCGACAAAGCTCTCGTCCACGACGACCGCGCGGGTCTGCGCCGGATCGTTGTTGGCCACGAACTCGACGAACCACCGGTCGCCGACCTCACCGACGATCGCCGTCCTCACCGGAGCCAGCGCGGCCCGTAGATCGCTCAGCGGAACGGTGACCGCGAACCGGCGGCCGTCCACGCGGGCCGGGTAGCTGCGCCAGGTCACTCCGGGTGCCCGGGACAGCCGGACCGAGCCGCTCGACGGGGCCAGCGCACCGGGCAGGTCGCCCTCGATCTCGATCGCGTCTTCGGTGAACCGGCTGGCGAGGGCGCGGGCCACCACCCGCTCCACGCGGATCTGCAGCTTCCACGCCGAAAGGTGCGGGGTGATCCGCACGTCGTCCTCGACGTACCTGGGCACGAGTGACAGCCGGCCCGCCTCGTCACCGGCGCGCAGCGGACCGCGACTCTTCTGGCCCCGAGCCACCACGCCCGCCGAGACCGACCAGACGCCGTCCGCCCACGTGCCATCCTTGCCCCGCAACGCCCGCACGTCGATCGCTGCGTCGAAGCCCGACCAGTCGTACGTGCAATGCTCCAGGTTGGAGTCGGCCGTCGCGTCTGGACACCGGCGCGGCGTTCCCAACACCGGAATCACCCGGCCGTCGGACTCCTGGCCGACCCATAACATGCGTACGGCACTCCATGGCCTTGGCACCTTCGCGCCCTGGATGAACGCGTGGCCGCGCACGTGCAGCTTGTCCCCGACCCAGCTGACCTTGTGCAGTTTCGTGCGGGGAGTCGGCACACCGGCCCGGTACAGCTCGCGCGGCAGCTCCGGCCGCCCGGCGTCCAGGAAGGGCAGCTCGTGATAGCGGCGGAGCCCGCGGCGCACGATCGGGGTCGGCCCCATCCGGAGGGCCAGGATCATGGTCAGCAGGTCGGGAAGCATGCGCTCACGAACGAGGTGCCACTGCAGCCGGGTGGACGTGTGCAGCGCCTCGACGGCGCCGAGCGCGGCCCGGTCGAGGAACTCGTTGCACCGGTCCATGAACGTGTGCTGGTACTCCTCGTCGACATCCGGCAGGACGCGCATGTAGAGCATCAGGTCGCCGCGCAGCGCCGACGTGTCGTACCACAGCTTGACCTTCGTCTGCTTGTGCTCGGCGAGCAGTCGGCTGACGGAGTCCACCCCGTTGAACCGGTCGACGAAGTTCTGGAGCTCCTCACGTCGCTGAGTAATCGAGCGGTCCGGGCCCTCGCGTTCGCGCCAGTAGTAGATCGGAACGGATAGCACGTCGACCGAACGCGCGAGCACGTGCGCCGGGACGATCACCGGCGTGTCCTCGTAGAGCACCCCCTCCGGAAACCGCAGACCGTGCTCGTCCCAGAACTGGCGCCGGAAGACCTTGTTCCACGCGGTGCGGTCGCTGAGCAGCTCCCGCCGCTCGGTCACATGCGTCCGCAGCGTCGTCTCGGCGAAGACTCCGCGGTGCATCGGCGACGGACGCAACCCGCGCGAATTGAGGCGGTACACCTCACCCGTGGAGAAGTCCGAGCCGGTCTGCTCGAGCGAGGAGACGAGCAGCTCGAGGGCGTACCCGGGAAGTGTGTCGTCGCTGTCGACGAACATCAGGTAACCACCGGTCGCGTGCGCCACTCCCGTGTTTCGCGCGGCGCCGAGGCCCTTGTTCGGCTGGGTCACGAGCTGGAACCGCCGGTCCTGCGCGGCGAAGTCGGCGGCGATCTGGGCGCTGTCGTCGGTCGACCCGTCGTCGACCATGATGACCTCAATGTCGCGGAAGCCCTGGTTCGCGACCGAAGTCAGGCATTCGTGCAGATATGGCCCGACGTTGTAGGCAGGCACCACGACACTCAGCACAGAACCCATCCGATTCCCTCGGTCCTTTCTTCCACTCCGTGCCGTGCCGCGACGGCCTTGCTCCCGGCGCGTACCGGCCATCTGAGGATATCTGGCGGTGTTCAGCGGTTATTGTTGGTCGCTGCGGAACACCCGATTCACGACGCGTTCGGCGGCGTGCCCATCCTCGAGCGCGCAGAACCGCGCACGGAACTGGCCGCGGGCCTTGGCTGCCGCGTCGTCGGCGTACGCCCGCGTGGCGAACAGGTTGACCAGTGTGGGCACGTCCCGCGCGACCGCACCGGGCGGCTCGGACATCAGGTCGAACGTGACGCCGCGTACGCTCCGGTACGCCTCCCAGTCCGGCGCGAAGATCACGATCGGCCGGTCCAGCACGGCATAGTCGAACATCGCCGACGAGTAGTCGGTGATCAGGACATCGGACGCCAGATAGATGTCCTCAACCCGCGGCTGCCTGGAGACGTCGATCACTCGACCCTCGGACGTGGCCACGTCCGCCCAGGCCCGTACGCGGAAGTAGTGCGCCCGCACGAGCAGGACGTGATCGTCGGGGAGCTGATCGGCGAACTCCTCGACGTCGAGCACCGGCGGCTCGCCATCCTCCCAGTCTCGGTAGGTCGGCGCGTATAGCACCGCGGTCTGCCCCGGCGCGAGGCCCAGGCGGTTCCGGGCCGCGGCGACGTCCGCCTCGGTCGCCGTCGCGAGCGGGTCGTTGCGGGGGTAGCCGACCTCGAGGGTCTCGTATCGGCAGGGGAACGCACGTGCCCAGACCTCCGTGCTGAACGGGTTCGCGCTGATGCTGACGTCCCAGCGGTCCGCGCGCCGGAGCTGCGCGAACAGGTCGGTGCCGCCGATTCCCGCCGGATGCTTGAGTTGGTCGAGACCCATCGATTTCAGCGGCGTCCCGTGGTGGGTCATCACGTGGATCGAGCCCGACCGCTTGACCACCCAATTCGGCCAGTTCACGTTGTTGACGAGCCAGCGGGCACGCGCGAGCGCCCGGTAGTAGCGCGGCGAGCCCTCGACCACGTACGTCACGCCGTCCGGCATCGACGCCGCCCGGCCACGCGTGACGACCCACACCCCGCGCACCGAGGGGACCAACTCGCGAGCGCATTCGTAGATCGCCGCCGGGTTGCACGCGTACCCGCGGTACCAGTACGCCGCGTACAACGCGAGCGAGTCGTCCATGGGCAGCAGCAGCTGCAGGCGGTAGTAGCCACGGAACGCGGCGGTGCGCGCGCGTCGAGCCGTGCGGGCGGCCGCGCGGCGCGCGCGTCCGGCCATGGTGCGGGCGGCGCGCAGGCCGCGGAAGGCCAGGCGCGTCGTCTCGAACGTGCGGTAGCGGCCGCGGGCGAGCAGCCGTTGCTTGACGCCGTCCGGCCCGGGCGACACCGGGTAGCCACCCGCGGGCAGGTATCGCCGATAGTCCTGGGCGGCCTCCGCGAAAAACCGGCCGCGCGACCCGTAGTGCACCCGCTCGGGGTTGCCGAGGACCGTCAGGTAATGCCAGATCATCCGTCGGAACAGCAACGGACGCAGCCCGCCGAGGTCGAGCCCCCACTCGTCCACGAGCGCGAAGGCCCGCCGCCAGTGGGGAAAGATCTCGAAATGGCGGTCGCCGACGGTTCTCGTGATCGCCCCGACGCGGCGCTGCCGGTAGTACACGCAGACCCTCGGCAGCACGGCGATGCGACCGGCCGCGGCGAGCAGGGGGTAGGTGAACGACACGTCCTCGTACCAGCCCGACTCGAAGCGGAACGCGAACCGGGTGAGCAACTCGCGGCGTACCACCTTGTTCCACGCCACGTGCAGGATGTCGATCGCTGCCGGCCATTCGCGGAGCGTGAACACGTCCGGCGCAGCGGCGAGCAGCGGTATGGAGGAGCTCGGTTCCAGCCGGCCGTCCCACCGCGCGCGCATGTGGTCGAAGATCAACACGTCCGCGTCGGTCGCCGCCAGGCGCCGGGCGACGGCCGCCAGCGTTCCGCGCGCGAGCCAGTCGTCGCTGTCGACGAACCAGACGTACTCGCCCGTGGCGCGGTCGAGGCCCGCGTTGCGCGCCCGCCCAAGCCCGACGTTGTCCGGCACCGAGACGACGGTCAGGCGCGGATCACGCGCAGCGTACTCGGCGAGGATCTCACCGCTGTGATCCGGCGAGCGGTCGTCGACCGCGATCACCTCGACGTCGGTGAACGACTGACCGAGTATCGAATCGAGCGACTCCCTCAGATAACCCTCGACCCGGTAAACCGGCAGCACGATGCTGAGGAGTGTCACCGATCCGGCCCCTCGGGCCCGCGGCCGCGCGCGGGGGCGAGCCCGCCGGCCGACGGGACCACGGTGGTCGGCACCGCCGGCGCCTCCGGTCGGCGGAGCCAGGTCAGGCCCGCGTTGGCGGCCAGCACGACCAGAACATATCCGGCAAGCAGCAGCATTCCCGCGCCGGCCCAGCCCAATGCCGCGCAGGCGAGCAGCGCCGCGACGCGTCCGTCCCAGCCGAGCGTCCACCGGCGCAGCGCCGGCGGCCCGATCCCCTTCTCCATCCGCGCGGTGAGGTCGTAGAAGTGCAGGGCGAGGGCGAACAGCAGTGCGAAGACGTATGGCGGGGGCACGCCGAACGCGATTCCCAACCCGATCGCGCTCAGGAATTCCACCGCACGCAGCGCCGCTGGAGCGAGCCAGTCGAGGGCGCCGTCGTGCGGGGCGTGCGCGGGCAGGCCGGCGAGGACCGCGCCCACGGCCACGCCGGCAAGCCACCAGCGAGCGTCGGCGTCGCCCGCGGTCGCCGCCGCGATCACCAACCCGACCGCCGCCAGCACAGCGGCGCCCGCGAACTTCACGGGCCCCCAGCGCACCCCGGCGGCGCCGAGCAGTCGCTGCACCAGCGGGCCGTCGTCCCGCACGACCGGCAGGTCGACCCGGGCCATCAGCGGCACGCGCATCGCGCGCGAGCGCAACGAGCGCAACACGAGGGTGTACGCCGCGGCGAAGCTCGCCCAGGTGAGCGCGGCCAGGAGGGCAACGCGCCCATTGGACACCGCGGCGGTCACCGCGATCAGTGCCCACCGCTCGCCGATCGGGAAGACCACGATGCGTTTGAGCCAGTACGCCAGGGAGCCGGTGTTGTGCTGCACCCGGTTGGAGATCCGGCCGAGTCGGTCGCCGAGTCCCGCCCGCGGGGCCGGTCCCCCGTCACGGGTGCGCTGGCGCGGAATCGCCGCCAGACCCGTGCGGAAACCGGATACCGCGGCCGCCGACGTACGCCGAGCGGCAGCCGCTCGGCGGTCCACCGCCTCGTCGTGCAGGGCTCCGTACCACGTGTCCGTCATGTGCCGGACCGTCTGCAGCGCGATCGCGGCCACCGCCAGCACCCAGGCACCGTGCAGTCCGGACCGGACCGCGCCGGCCGCCAGTCCCGCGTAGACGAGGTACTCCTTCGTCCGGTCCGCCATCGTGTCCAGCCAGCCGCCGAACGCGCTGAACCGTCGCGTGTACCTCGCCAACTGGCCGTCGACGCAGTCGAGCACGAAGTCGAGGTAGAGCAGCACGCCGCCGAGCACCAGCGCCGGGCGCGAGCCGACCACGAATGCCGCCGAGGCGACCAGCGCGAGCAGCAGCGAGATCATGGTTACCGCGGTGGGAGACAGCCCGACCCGCGCTGCCCACCGGGCGAGATACGGCGACCAGGAGCTGACGGCGTAGGTGGCGAAGAAGTCGTCCTTCTCCTTGACCGCCAGCCTCAGCAGCACCGCGTCCTCGTCGATCGCCGCGGCGGCGGCCCGGCCGGCGGCCAGCCCGGCGACGTCGGTGACGCGGTCGGCGTACAGCAGCCGGACCCGGCTGACGCTCATGCCGACGCCGGCGGCGGCGAGCTCGGCCAGCAGGAGCTCGGTGGCGTCGCGGTCGTGGCCGCGCGCCACACGCTCCGCGGCGCGGTCCGCCGCGGCCGCGAGTGCCCCGAGATCGCTCGGCACGATCCGGAGCGCCCCGAGGAACGGCACGCCGCCGTCCGCTCTCGGGATCACCGCGACCAGGCGGATCCGCTCGGCCCGGACACCCAGCGACCCGCCGGCGTACGACCGGTCCGCGGCCACGAGCGCGCAGCTGCGCCCGGTCGGCTCGGCGGCGAGCGAGGCCAGCACGCTGTCGTTGGCCACGAGGTTGCCGGCGCAGAGCAGCAGTGGCTCGCTCGCCTCGACCGCGAGGCGCGCCGTGAACCGCAGGTCGTCGGCGAGGTCAACGGTCTCGACCACGGTCAGCCCGGCCGCGCGAAGGGCATCGGCTCGATCCGGTCGCGCGAGCGCCCAGACCCGCTCGGCGCCAGCGGCGTACAACTGATCGGCCAGCGCGACGGCGGGATCCCGACCGAGATCGGCTCGGTCGGTGGGGCCGACGTCGGCGGTGCGCGGAGCGTCGGCGGTGAACAGCACCGCCGCGGTCACGTGTGGACCAGCCCCATGATCCGGCTGGCGGTGCCGTGACCTCCCACCGCCTCGCAACTCAGCGTCACCGCCGCCTCCTACGTTCGCCATCGGCACGCCAGCGCTGGCGGCCACTCGCCTGCTCACGGGCACACGCCGCAGCCGACGGGCATGGTTAGCGGCTGACGCCGGATACGTTAGCAGCCGGGCGTCGTCGACCGTCAACCGCCGGTTTGGCCGCTAGATGTCCGTTCGGCAGACGGGCGTAATCCGCCGTTCGTCCGCGTGGCCGGAGGCGGGCGTAACCCGGCTAGCGTCGAAGGTGGCGCCCTCGGCGATCGCCCAGGGCGCAGTCGACACGGAGGGAGTGAGCACGATGGCCTCGACACCAGGTCGCCTCGTCCGACCGCGCGACAACCGGTGGATCGCCGGCGTCTGTGCCGGCCTGGCCCGCCGCTTCGGCGTCTCGGTGGGTCTCGTCCGGCTGCTGTTCGTGCTGTCCTGCCTGCTGCCCGGGCCCCAGGTCGTGATCTACATCGCGCTGTGGATCATCATGCCGAACGAGGACCTCTGATCCCAACTTCGTCGAAGTCGGGGTGTTAGCGGCCGACGACGGCCCAACTTCGACGAAGTTGTGGGACAAGTGGATCAAGCGGCGACGAACGTCACCGTGACCGTCGTGTACCCCAGTGACCGGAGCAGACCCTCGAGCATCTTGCGGGTGTTCTCCTCCGCACGCTGGTTCAACCCGCTGTCGCGGGCGGCCGCCTCGATGCGGTCCTGGGCGAGCTTGTAGGTCTCCTGCTGCCGGTTGGGGTTACCGCTGAACACCTCGCCGAGCCGGTTCAACAGCCCTCGCTGCTCGGCGAACACGTAGCTACGGTCGAGGTCGAGCCGGGCGTCCGTCAGCTGCGGCGCGGGCAGCCTGACCTCCACCGACTTGCCGTCGGCGGAGACCACAATCGCGCCCTCGGAGATCGTGGAGAAATCGACGTACGACTCGACGGTGCCCGCCGCGACGAACAGCGTGCGGTCGTTCAGCAGGAAGTCGGGCACGTACTTGCGGTTCTTCTGGAGGTCGATGACGATCTCGAAGTTGCCCTCGGCCGCGGTGAACCGGCTCAGATCCCGAATCGACTTGAGCAGCGGCGGCTGGCTGCGGTCGGTCTGCTGCTGAGCGAAGGGGTTACGGAAATCCGGCCACAGGCCGATCGCCCGGGTGCCGAGCACGAGCACCGCGATCAGCCCGACGATCGCGGCCAGCCAGACGAGCGAGCGCCCGAACCGCCGGCCGCCGTCACCCCCGCCCTCGACCTGCTCGACCGGCTCGGTCTCGTCGGTCCTGGGCTGCTGCGCGGTGGCGCGACCGCGCGGGTACTCCGGAAACTCCCGCGTGGTGTCGTTGACATCCCCGGAGGTGGTCACGGTTATGACGGTACGGCTGGTGTGCGACATCCGCGAGCGGAGCGGGACGCAACGGCACACAACCGCAGGTCAAGCGAATGCCGAGAGTCCCGTCAGCGATTCGCCGATCACGAGTTGGTGAATCTCCGACGTGCCCTCATAGGTCAGCACGCTCTCCAGGTTGTTGGCGTGCCGCATCACCGGGTACTCGCCGCTGATGCCGTTCGCACCGAGAATGGTGCGGCACTGCCGGGCGATCGCCAGCGCCTCCCGGACGTTGTTGAGCTTTCCGACGCTGACCTGTTCCGGGCGCAGCCCACCGACGTCCGCGCGGCGGCCCAGGTGCAGCGCGAGCAGGTACCCCTTCTGCAGCTCCACCGCCATGTCGGCGAGCTTTGCCTGGGTCAGCTGGAACGCGGCGACCGGCCGGCCGAACTGCTCGCGCGTCCTGGCGTACTCGATCGCCGTGTGCAGACAATCGCGGGCGGCGCCGAGCGCGCCCCACACAATTCCGTACCGCGCCTCGGTCAGGCAGGACAGCGGCGCGCTCAGCCCGGCCGCGTCGGGCAGCCGTGCATCCGCGGGCAACCGCACGTCGTCGAGGACGATCTCGCCGGTCGACGACGCGCGCAGCGACATCTTGTGCTTGATCTCGCGGGCGGTGACACCCTGTGTCTCCATCGGCACCACGAACCCGGCGATACCGTCCTCGGTCCGGGCCCAGACCACGCCGAGGTCCGCCACCGGCGCGTTGGTGATCCACATCTTGCCACCGCGCAGCACCCACCCGTCGCCGTCGCGCTCGGCCCGGGTCTTCATCGCGGCCGGGTCCGAACCGTGGTCGGGTTCGGTGAGCCCGAAGCAGCCGATGAGTTCGCCGGTCGCCATGCCGGGCAGCCAATGCGCCTTCTGCTCCTCCGAGCCGAACCGCCAGATGGCGTACATGGCCAGCGACCCCTGCACGGAGACGAGCGAGCGCACGCCGGAGTCGGCCGCCTCAAGCTCCAGGCAGGCCAGGCCGTACTCGACCGCCGACGCCCCCGGGCAGCCGTACCCCGTCAGGTGCATCCCGAGCAGGCCCAGCTTGCCGAAGTCGGCGGCCAACAGGCGCACCGGCACCGTTCCCCGCTCGTACCAGTCGGCGACGTGCGGCCGTACCTTCTCGTCCACGACCTGGCGCACGACGGCGCGGATCTGCTTCTCCTCGTCGCTCAGCAGCGCATCGAGATCGAGAAGGTCGAGCGGGTGGACGGCGGCCATGGCCAGGACTCTAGCCAGCGCGGGTCAGGTCGCCAGCACCAGCACCCGGGCGTGAATCTGGTTGCGCTGCTGCAGCGCGGCCCGCAGCGCCCGATGCAGGCCATCCTCGAGGTAGAGGCCACCGTTCCACTGGACGACGTGCGGGAAGAGGTCACCGTAGAACGTGGAGTCCTCGGCGAGCAGCTTGTCCAGCGCGAGCTCACGCTTCGTCGTGATGAGCTGGTCAAGACGAACCGGCCGCGGTGGGATCTCCGCCCACTGCTTGAGCGTGAGGCCGTGCTCCGGGTACGGGCGGCCGTCCCGGACCGCTTTGAAGATCACGACGGCACGCTCCCCTCCCATGTCGTCGCGGCATGACCGGTGCCAGCCTAGCGACCGCCGGCGAGGGGGCGATTGTCACCCGATGTCAGCTCGCCCGCACCCGCCGCTCATGCCAGCCATTCGATCGGCTGGCGGCCCGAGTTAACCTCCGCGAAGGCCGACCGGGATTCAGGTTCAGCCCTCCCAATGACCGTGGTGCACGACCTCCGTGACGTCGCGCCGGCCCCGACGCAGCGACGGTGAGCGTCGGTCGGGCCGCCCGTAGCCGATCGTGAGCGCGCCGATCGGCGTGAACTGGTCGGGCACCCCGAACTCGGCGCGGAAGGCCGCGATGTGTGTCGGCGGGATGCCGAAGAAGCAGGAGCCTAGGCCCTCGTCGACCGCGGTCAGCAGCATCAGCAGCGCCGCCATGCCGGTGTCGACGTGCCAGTAAGGGACGGGCCAGCGCGACTCGTCCCGGTCGGTCCAGCCCTTGTCCGGCTCGGCGTACCGATCGAGGTAAGCCTGCTTGTTCGAGAGCGTGACGATGATCACCGGCGCCCGCATCATGCCCGCCAGCCAGGGGTCCTGACCGCCGCCCTCGGGCGTGGTCGCGGCCCAGAACCGCTGCCGATCCGCGGTGGCCGCGAGGACGAGGAAGGCCCATCCCTGGGAGAACCCCGCGGACGGCGCGTGGATCGCGTGCCGCAGGATCCGGTCGACGACCTCCTCGGGGACCGGGCGAACGGGGTCGTAGTTTCGCACCATCCGGCGTCGGCGTACGACCTCTGCGAACTCCATTAGCGCTCGCCCATCCGCGGGGCGATGCCCCAGGCCCCTCGCCAGGTCTCACCCGGCCGGAGCGTCACGAGGTCGCGGCCCGAGCGGAATGCGTCGGGCGGGCACGTCATCGGCTCCACGGCCATGGAGCGGCGCAGTCGAGCACCGGGCAAGGTGTCCCCGGTGAAGACCTGCCACCAGCCGAACGCCTCGTCGGCCCACACCCGCACGGACACTCGATCGTCCACGCTGGACAGGGTGACCGTCGCCAGGCCGTCCGGGTCGCGCTGGAGATCGGCGAACGCGGTGTCCAGGATCGCGGACCCGATCGCCCGCGGCTCGGTGAAGTCGAACTCGCCGGAAGCGACCTTGGCCGCGCCGATCGGCAGGCCGCGGCCGTCGGTCAACAGCCTGCTGCCGGCCGACACGCGCAGCGTGGTGTGCGCGACGTCCACGCCGGGCGGCCGCAGGTACGGGTGCGTCCCGAGGCCGAACGGGCACGCGCTGGCGCCGAGGTTCGTCGCCTCGTGCTCCGCGCGCAGCCCACCCGAACCGACAGACCAGCGGGTACGCAGCCGCAGGGGCCACGGGTACCCGGGCAATGGCCACAGGTCGCACTCCACGACCACGTCCGCCGCGGACCGCTCCACGCAGCGCCACGGCAGCCAGTTCACCAGGCCGTGGATGGCGTTGTTGAAGGCCGGCTCGGTGAGCGGGAGCTGGTACGACTCGCCGTGGAAGGTGTAGCGCCCGTCCCGGATCCGGTTCGGCCACGGTGCCAACACCTGCCCGGCCGACCCCGGGCAGACCTCGTCCGGGCCGTACCCGTCGAGGAGCTCCGCCCCGTCCACCCGGTAGGCGCGCAGGCCGCCCCCGACCTCGACCACCACCGCCTCGTGTCCGTCCGATTCGATCATCCACTGTGTACCCGAGATGGGCGAGGAGGCCGTCCCGTCGGGTGACCGTGCCGAGCGCTCCGTTTCCATGCGGGCGACGATATCGTTAGGCGGGGGTCCGTGCGGGCCGCTCGGTGTCCGACTGGGTGTACCGCAGCACGGCCGGGAAGGCCACCGCCAGCAGCACGGCGAGCGCCGCCGCGGCAAGCCCTCCGCCCACCCAGGCGACCCCGACGCCGTACGCGGCCGCCATGGCACCCGCTCGAAGGTCGCCCAGCCGGGGTCCGCCAGCGACCACCACCGTGAACACGCCCTGTAGCCGGCCGCGCATCCGATCTGGCGCGTACGTCTGCAGCAGGGACTGCCGGTACACCGCGCTGACGAGGTCGGCGGCGCCGGCGGCGGCGAGCAAGACGACGGCGACCCAGAGTTGACCGGCGAGCCCGGACAGCGCGATCGCCAGGCCCCAGCAGACGACGGCGATCACGAGGGCCAGGCCCTGCCGGCGGACCCGCCCGATCCACCCCGACGTGAGCCCGCCGAGCACGGAACCGATGGAGATCGCGCCGTACAGCCAGCCGATCGCCGCGCCGTCACCGAACCGCTCGATGGCCACCTCCGGGAACAGCGCGCGGGGCATCGCGAGCACCATCGCGATGATGTCGATGGCGAAGCTGAGCAGCAGCACCGGCGCCGTCGCGAGGTAGCGCAACCCGTCGACGATGCTGCGCACCCCGGCGGCGCGGGCTCCGGCATGCCCGTTCTCCGGCGGGACCGGTGGCAGCCGAAGGCACGCCCAGAGCGCGACGGTGAACAGTGCCGCGTCGACGCCGTACGCGATCGGCAGGCCCACCGTCAGCGCGGTCGTCGCGAATACCACGCCCGCGGTGAGCGGGCCGAGCACCGTCGCCGCGTTGGACGTCGTGAAGCCGAGCGTGTTCGCCGCCGGCACCTGCTCCAGCGGAACCAGCCGCGGAATGATCGCCTGGCGCGTCGGCATGCTCACCGCGAACGCGGTCGACTGGATGGCCACCAGCGCCAACAGCACGAACCGGTTGTCGACCCGCAGCAGCGCCTGGGCGAGCAGGCCGAGCGTGGCGGCCCACATCAGAACGGAGCTGGCCAGCAGCAGCCGCCGCCGGTCCACAGCGTCCGCGACGGCGCCGCCCCACAGTCCGAAGATCAGCAATGGGACGAGCGCGGCGACCCCCAGCAGGCCCACCCAGAACGAGTCGGTCGTCAACGCGTACATCTGGACGGGGACGGCGACCGCCGTGAATTGGTAGCCGTAGAAGGAGACCGCGTTGCCCACCCACAACCGCCGGTACGCGGGGACCCGCAGCGGCCGGACGTCGATCGCCCAGCGCCGCCGCTCCGCCAGCTCCGTCACGGGGCGAGCCGCTCGACGACCCAGTCGCCCGCCGCCACGCGCCGGTAGCGCAGCCGGTCGTGCAGCCGATCCCGCCGCCCCTGCCAGAACTCCACCGTCTCGGGCACCACCCGCAGCCCGCCCCAGTGCGGCGGGGCGGGCACCGGCTCGGTCTCGGCGAACCGCTCCGCGGCGGCGGCGTACCGTGCCTCGAGCTCGGATCGGTCGGGGATGACCCGGGACTGGTCACTCGCCCACGCACCCAGCTGCGCCCCGCGGGGACGGGTCGCGAAGTACGCCTCAGTCTCGGCACGGATGACCGGCTCGACGCCGCCGCACACGACGACCTGCCGGTGCAGGGCCAGCCAACCGAAGACCAGGCAGGCGTACGGGTTGGCCAACGCCTCCCCGGCCTTGCGCGACTCCAGGTTGGTGTAGAAGACCAGACCTCTCGAGTCGTACGCCTTGAGCAGCACCGTGCGCGCGCTCGGCCGGCCGTCCGGCGCGGCGGTCGCAACGATCATGGCGTTGGGCTCGGCGACCCCGGCCCCTGCCACCTCGGCGAACCAGCGGGAGAATTGAGTCAGCCAGTCCGGCGCCAGGTCGCCCTCGACCAGGCGGGCGTCGGCGGCGTAGTCCAGCCGCATCTTGCCGACGTCGATTGTGTCTCCGGTCACGTTGTCATCGTCGCTGAAGGGTGGTGAGCAGCGCGAACGACTGTCACTAGCGCCACACCCCGGCGACGCAAACCCGGATCGGCAAGACCGGCGTGGATGATGTCGGGCGACCGGGCCCCGCTGGGTCGCATATCTGGTTACTCACCAGGCAAGATGGTCACCAAAGTCGTCCGGGGTCGCCTCCGGAGCCCCGCCACACCCGGGCGGGCCTTCCGTCAGCGCGGACGTACCAATCCAGGGAGAGCGAGATGTCCGAGTTCAAGCCCGGTCTCGAGGGCGTCGTCGCCTTCGAAACCGAGATCGCCGAACCCGACCGAGAGGGCGGGTCGCTGCGGTATCGCGGTGTCGACATCGAGGACCTGATCGGACAGGTCTCCTTCGGCAACGTCTGGGCGCTGCTCGTGGATGGCAAGTTCGGCCCCGGCCTGCCGCCGGCGGAGCCCTTCCCGCTGCCCGTCCACTCCGGCGACATCCGCGTGGACGTGCAGTCCGCGGTCGCGATGCTGGCGCCGTACTGGGGTCTCGGGCAGCTGCTGGACATCGCGGACGACCAGGCCCACGAGGATCTCGCGCGGGTGTCGGTCACCGCCTTGTCGTTCGTCGCCCAGGCCGCGCGCGGCCTCGGCTTGCCGGCAGTGCCACAGAAGGAGATCGACAAGGCGGCCACGATCGTCGAGCGGTTCATGAAGCGATGGCGCGGTGAGCCTGACCCGCGGCATGTGAAGGCCGTCGATGCGTACTTCATCTCCGCGGCCGAGCACGGCATGAACGCGTCGACGTTCACCGCCCGGGTCGTCGCGTCTACGGGCGCCGACGCGGCGGCGTGCATCTCGTCCGGCATCGGGGCACTGTCCGGCCCGCTGCACGGAGGCGCGCCGTCCCGCGTGCTGCACATGATCGAGGCCGTCGAGCGCAGCGGCGACGCCGAGGGCTACGTCAAGGGCGTGCTCGACCGCGGCGAGCGGCTGATGGGTTTCGGCCACCGTGTCTACCGGGCCGAGGATCCGCGCGCCCGCGTGCTGCGCCGCACCGCCAAGGAGCTCGGCGCGCCCCGGTTCGAGATCGCCGAGGCGTTGGAGGCGGCCGCCCTGGAAGAGCTCCACAACCGCAAGCCGGATCGGGTGCTCGCCACCAACGTTGAGTTCTGGTCCGCCGTGGTGCTCGACTTCGCCGAGGTGCCGGCGCACATGTTCACGTCGATGTTCACCTGCGCACGGGTGGCCGGCTGGAGCGCGCACATCATGGAGCAGAAGAAGCTCGGCCGGCTTGTGCGGCCGTCGGCCATCTATGTCGGCCCCGGCCCGCGCAAGCCTGGGGACGTCGAGGGTTGGGACTCGATCCCGCACTCGAGCTGACGCACAGCCCCGTCCGGCCCGAGCACGTCGTCGCAAGTACACGGACGTTGTGCCTCGCCGGCGGAGGAGGCCGCAACTCCCGTGTACTTGGGTTGATCGAGGGATGCACGGGGCGGATCGGCCGCATGATCGCCGCGTGCGCCACGGAAGCCGCAGGCCCCGGCCTCGGTCGGCACACCCGCTACGTGCGACGATCGCGGTACGGCAGCGTCGCCGTGACCGTTTCCGCACCGCTGCACGAAGGACCTTGACCACGTGGCTGACGTTTCGGCAATTCGCATCCCCGACGAGATCAAGCCCGCCGACGGCCGCTTCGGCAGCGGCCCGTCCAAGGTGCGTCCCGCGTCGGTCGATGCGCTGCGCCGCGTCGCCACGTCGTACCTCGGCACCTCCCACCGGCAGCGGACGGTGCGCGATCAGGTCGCCCGGCTGCGCCGCGGCGTCGCGTCGCTGTTCGACCTGCCCGAGGGGTACGAGGTGGTCCTGGGCAACGGCGGCACCACGGCGTTCTGGGAGGTCGCGACGTTCGGGCTGATCCACGACCGAGCGCAGCTCGCCTCGTTCGGCGAGTTCGGCGCGAAGTTCGCCCAGTCCGCGCAGGCGGCTCCGTTTCTCGGTACGCCGACGGTGCTGACGGCGCCGCCCGGCACGGCGGCCACACTGGTCGCCGAGGAGGGGGTGGACGCGTACTGCACCCCGCACAACGAGACCTCGACCGGCGTCGCGGTCCCGGTACGCCGCGTGGCCGGCGCCGCGGATGCCCTCATGCTGCACGACGCGACCTCGGCCGCGGGTGGGCTGGACGTCGACGTGCGGGAGAGCGACGCATACTACTTCGCGCCGCAGAAGTGCTTCGGCTCGGACGGCGGGCTCTGGATTGCCGCGCTGTCCCCGGCGGCACTCGCTCGGGCGTACTCGATCAAGGGGTCCGGACGGTACATCCCGGCGTTCCTCGATCTGGTCACGGCGATCGAGAACTCGCGGCTGGAGCAGACCTACAACACGCCGGCGCTGGCCACGATCTTCCTCGCGGCCGAGCAGACTGACTGGATGCTGAGCCAGGGTGGGCTGACCTGGGCCGCCAAGCGCACGGGCGAGAGCGCCGGAATTTTGTACGGCTGGGCCAAGCGCTGCCCGGTCGCCACCCCGTTCGTGACCGACCCGGCGGTGCGCTCCAACGTCGTCGCCACGATCGACTTCGACTCCTCTGTGGACGCCGTCGCGCTTTCGAAGGTGCTGCGCGCGAACGGCATCGTCGACACCGAGCCGTATCGGAAGCTGGGCCGCAATCAGCTGCGGATCGCGCTCTTCCCGGGCATCGAGCCGGCGGACGTCGAGGCGCTCACCGCCTGCATCGACTTCGTGCTCGACCGGCTCTGACCGCGCGTCACCACGAGGCCCGACGCCGCGCGTCCGGCGCGAGACGTCGGCGTGGCGTCCCCCAACGCCCGGCGCCATCCGCGTACGGTGTGCCTTCAGGCGCCGGGGGTTGGCTGGCTCGCGGCGTAGGTCAGCTCTGCGGACGGAGGCACGGGATGCGGCCCGTACGCTTCGTCGCCCTCTCCGAGGACGGCCAGGCCCTGGTGCTCGCCGACGAAGTCGGGCGCCTGCTCGCGCTGCCGATCGACGAACGGGTGGCCGGAGCGCTGCGTCCCGACCGAACCACCGGTCCGGCGCCGCTGGCGTCCGCGCCCGGCGGGCCCCCGCCGGCGCTGGCGCCGCGCGACATCCAGGCACGCATCCGATCCGGCGAGTCCGCCGATGACGTCGCGCGGATCGCCGGTGTCCCGGTCGACCGGGTCCTGCGGTACGCCGGCCCGGTCCTGCAGGAGCGAGCGATGCTCGCGCAGCACGCCCGGCGTACCCGTCTCAAAACGTCCGACAAGGGCGCCGCGCTCGCCGAGGTCGTGGACGGCCGGCTCGCGCAGCACGGCGTCGACTCGGAGAAGATCTCCTGGGACGCGTACCGGCGCGAGGATGGCACCTGGCGCATCGTGGCGACCTGGCCGTCGGGCAAGGCGACCGCTCAGGCCGTCTGGGAGCTGGACAAGGCCCGCCAGCTGGTCACGCCGCACGATGACATGGCGCAGTACCTGTGCGCCGAGCGGCCCACCCCGATCCTCGGCCAGGAGGCCCCGGCCGAGCGGATCGGCCACGGGTTGCCGGCGCGCGGCGAGTCCAGTCGGGGCGGACACGGCCTGCCCGCCCCCGCTGGGGACAACGCCCGCCCGGCGCGTGACCCGATCCGCGCCGGCCGGGACGCGTTGCTCGCCTCGCTCGACCGTCCCCCCGGCGCGGGTCGCTCGCTCGACCGTCCTGGCGCGAGTCGTTCGCTCGACCCCGCCGCGTTGGCCACCCGTGGCGAGCCGCCCCGGCAGCGGGCCGGGGTGGTGACCGGCGGCGCGGCCGCCCTGATCGGCGGCGGCCCCGGCTCGGCCTTCGACGACGACGCCGATGCGCCCAAGGAGGTGCCGGCCGTGCCGTCGCTTGCCGTGCTGCGGCCGCGGCGAGCCCCCGGACCCGCCGACGAGGCGGCCGACGCGTCGGGCAAGCCACGCAAGCGCCTGCCGAGCTGGGACGACGTGCTGTTCGGCACCGGCTCCGCGGCGCGCGAGTCGTCGTAGCCGGCATCCGGCCCCGGGCGCGAGGCGCTCGACGTGCGCGCGTGACAGGCTGACAACCATGGAATACATAGACCTCGGCCGCACCGGCCTGTCCGTGAGCCGACTCTGCCTCGGCACCATGAACTTCGGCCCGCAGACGAGCGAGCGGGACAGCCACGCCGTCATGGATCGGGCGCTCGAGCACGGCATCAACTTCTTCGACACCGCCAACGTCTACGGCTGGCGGCAGGGCGAGGGCGTCACCGAGCAGATCATCGGCCGCTGGTTCGTGCAGGGCGGCGAGCGGCGCGACAAGGTCGTGCTGGCCACCAAGGTCTACGGCACGATGAGCAACTGGCCCAACGACCGCGGCCTGTCGGCACGCCACGTCATCCGCGCCGCCGAGGATTCGCTGCGCCGGCTGCAGACCGACTGGATCGACGTCTACCAGATGCACCACGTCTCCCGCACGACCCCGTGGGAGGAGATCTGGCAGGCGATGGAGGTCCTCGTGTCGCAGGGCAAGGTGCGGTACGTCGGCTCCTCCAACTTCGCGGGCTGGCACCTCGCGAACGCTCAGGAATCCGCCTCGCGGCGGCACTTCCTCGGCCTCGTCTCCGAGCAGTGCCTCTACAACCTGATGACGCGGTACGCGGAGCTCGAGGTCATCCCCGCCGCCCAGCACTACGGCATCGGGATCATCCCGTGGTCGCCGCTGCACGGTGGGCTGCTCGGCGGCGCGATCCGCAAGCTGGCGGAGGGCGGTGCCGCGCGGGCCAAGTCCGGACGCGCCGCCGACGCGCTGGCCGAGCACCGGACCACGATCGAGGCGTACGAGAAGTTCTGCGCAGACCTTGGCCACGACCCCGCGAACGTGGCACTCGGCTGGCTCCTCAGCCGGCCGGGTGTCACCGGACCGATCATCGGTCCGCGTACGGTCGACCAGTTGGACTCCTCGATCGGCGCGCTGTCCGTGAAGCTCGACAAGGCCGCGCTGCGCCGGCTCGACGACCTGTTTCCGCCGATCGGCGAGGGCGGCCCGGCGCCGGAGGCGTGGGCCTGGTAGGCGTCACGTGGTCAGCGGCCAGCTCGCCAACCGGTCGTAGCTCGGCTTCGGTCCGAGGTGGCTACTGACCAGCACCAGCTCGTCGGCGGTCCACCATGGACCCTCGTACGCGTTGAGCGCGGCAACGTCGCCGGCGATCGCCTCCGGGCCGAGGCGGTCGCCCGGCCGGGCCAGCGTCAGGTGTGGCCGCATCGGCTTCTCGTCGTACGGCAGTCGGGCCCGCCGCAGCTGCCGGCGGACCGTCCTGCCGAGCGCGACCATGCGGCCCACCTCGCCGCCTACGCCCACCCACAGCACGGTGAACCGCCCGCGGCCGAACCGGCCGCCGCCGGCCAGCCGAAGTCGCGGCGGCGCGTCGCTGTCTTTACCCCAGCCCGAGACCGCGTGGTCGAACGCCGTGCGCACGTCGCCGAGCCGCTCCTCGGGCACGTCACCGAGGAAGGCGACCGTGAGGTGCCAGTTGGGCCGGCCGGCGAGTCGCGTGTTCGTCCCGGCGGCGGCGGCGCGCCCCACGGCGAGCGCATCGACGGCCAGACCCAGGTCGGCGCAGGCCGCGGGTGACGGATACACCGCGCCGAACAGCCTCACAACTGGTCCTGGCGGCGGTCCCCTTCCGAGGGGCGCAGCACGAGCCCGACCGCCTGCAACTCGCCCTCGACGCGGACCCGCTCGATCTCCAGGTCGACACCGTCGAGCTCGCTCAGGTGCTCGCCGACCTCCAGCGCCTCGCACGCGAGCCGGAGCTTGTCGTCGTACGCGCGCAGCACAGCCGCGTGCCACACCGGGTTGCGGGTCGCGACACCGAGCCGCTGGCCGCCGAGCCGGCGCAGGTCGGCCGCGATCTCGCCGATGCTGAGCCGGCTCGGGTTGTCAAGGGCGGCAAGGGCGGCCGGTGCGCCCTGAGCATGATCGAGCGCCTTGTCGAGCCGGCCGAGCGCGCGCCGGTCCCGCCAGGGCCGGAGCGACAGGTGGGCGTTGCTGAGCAGGTCGTAGATGCAGATCGACATCGCGATGACGCACGGCAGCAGGAGCAGCGCGAGTAGCGCCACGACAAGCCCGAATGCCTGCACGCCGGCCACGTCCTCCTACGCTAGGCGCCCCAGGTAACGATCGCCACCAATTCTCGACCGCCGGTCACTGAGTCGCGACTCCTAGCAGTTCGTGTAGTTTCGCCACCAAAGCCCGGTCTCCCCCGGTCTGAACCGCATCGTCACCGGCACGGCGCCACAGCCAGAGCAGCACGGACCGCGGATCGCCGGTGACCGACGCGGCCGCCTCGCGTTCGCCCCGGCCGGCGGTGGTGACCTCCACACCCTCCGGCGCCAGCCGCACCAGCCACTGGTGCTCGCCGGTGGCGATCCGCACGGTTCGCCCGTCGCACCCGGCGAGATGATCCTCGAAATCCTCCGGCCACGCGCGGGACCCGTACGCGAGGCACCGCTCGAGCACCTCGTCGACTCCGTCCTCCGCGAGGTCGGCCGGCACGGCGGCGATCGGCTCCTTCAGGGCGAGCTCGGCGTCAACGCGGTGAATCACCGTCTCCTGCGCCATGCGACGGATCCAGAACCCGACCGTCTGATCCGGCTCAAACCACGTCGGGACCGTTGTGGCCGGGTCGCGCGCGGCGAACTCGCCGACGAGCGACGCGTAGGCCCGGTCGAGCAGGACGAGCGGCGGCTCGTCGGGCGTCTCCGGCGGCCACGGCCGGGGGAACGCGTTCCGCCGCATGATCTCGGCCTTGTGCTGGTAGACCATCGCCACGTGCCGCACCAGGTCGGTCACCGTCCACTCGGGACAGCTGGGCACGCGGGCGGTGAGGTCGCCGGCGGCCACCGCGCCCAGTCGTGCATTGTCGGCCGCCAGGCAGCGCAGGAGTCGTTGGTTGTCCATGCGACCACCCAAGCACGGGGGTACGACATCCGGAACGGAGCTATGCGGCCGAGGCCGCCGGGGCCGGATCCCGGTCGGCGTCCCGCACCACGTACACCCGAGGTAACGGGTCAGCGCGCATGGCGAGTCGTTCGCCGGTGTGCCGCAGCTGCCAAACGAGCGCCGCGAGGGCGGTGATCAGCGACGCGATCCCACCGAGCCAGATGCTCGACCCGGGCCCGAACCGCTCGGCGCACCATCCGATCAGCGGAGCACCGAGCGGCGTCGTGCCGACGAAGACGAGCACGTAGAGCCCCATCACCCGACCCCGGTACGCGGCGTCGGTGCCAAGCTGTACGCGCTGGTTGGCGGCCTGGGCGAAATAGATCATGAAGAATCCAGTCGGCAGGAGCAGCGCGACGACCAGCCAGTACGTCGGCGCGAGCCCCACGGCCGTCTCGAGCGCGCCGAACGCGACCGCCGCGCCGAGCACGATGTAGACGCTCGGCCGTGATCGCCGGCCCGTGCCGGCGAGCGCGCCGGCCAGGGCGCCCACCGCGAGCACGGTGGTGAACAGTCCGAACGACGCGGCGCCGGTGTGGAACACCGTCTTGGCCAGCACGGCGAGGGTGATCTGGAAGTTGAAGCCCAGCATGCCGACGACCGCGACCAGAACGATCGGGAGGAGGAGATCGGAGCTGTGCCAGACGTACCGGAGGCCATCGGAGATCTTCGCCGGCGCCCGTTCGTCACGCGGCGGCAGCACCTCCCGGTGCAGCTCGCCCGGAAGCATGCGGGTCAGGCTCATCAAGGGAGACAGCGAGACGAGGGCGCTGATGACGAAGACCGGACCGACGCCGAACGCCGCGATCGCGACGCCAGCGAGCGCCGGCCCGGTGATCCGCGCGGAGTTGAACGTGGCGGCGGACAGTGCCAGCGCGTTGGGCAACAGATGGGTGCCCACGAGCTCGGAGACGAACGACTGCCGGACTGGGGTCTCGATGGCGTTGGCGATGCCGAGCAGTCCCGCGGTGATGAACACGTGCCAGAGCTGGATCAGACCGGACGCGACGAGGGTCGCCAGAGCGAGCGAGAACACGCTCCAGCCGACGTTGACGACGATGAGGAGCTTGCGCTTGTCGTACCGGTCGGCGAGCTTGCCGCCCATCAGGGTGAGCAGGAGCACCGGGAGAAACTGCAGGGCGGTCACGACCCCGAGCGCGGTGGCGGAGTCGCTGGAGAGCTGCAGCACGAGCCAGTCCTGGGCGATGAACATCATCCATACGCCGATCAGCTTGACGAGCTGACCAGTCGCGAAGAGCCGGTAGTTTCGGACCTGCAGCGATCGGAACGTCGTGCCCAGCTTCGCCCGCACTCGGTATGGCCTCCTCGGGTCGTACTCTCATCCACAGTGGACGAAGCGGACCCGGGCGGCGGCGTGACCGCAGCCGGGCGCAGACCGCCAGCCGGGCGCAGACCGCCAGCCGGGCGCGGCCCAGCCGCCTGATCCGGCGTTAGCTACGGGCGACCTTGCGCAGGATCTCCGCGGCACGCCGAAGCGTGTCGCGCTCCTCGGGTGTCAACTCGGCGAGTCGCGCCGCGAGCCATTCGTTGCGCTGCCGCTCGAACTGAGCCTGCAACGCCCGTCCCCGCTCGGTGGCCGCGAGGATCACCTGTCGGCCGTCGGTGGGGTGCGGGGTGCGCTGCACGAGCCCCCGCTCCTCCAGCTTGGCGACGATCTTGGTCATCGTCGGAGGTCGGACGCGCTCGGCGTCGGCCAGCTCGCGCGGGGTCAGCGCCCCGGCGAGTTCCAGGCTCGTCAGCGCGGAGAGCTGGGTGACCGTGAGATCGCCCACGGGCCGGGTCTGCCGCAGCCGTCGGTGGAGTTGGGTGATCGCGTCGCGCAGCGTCACCGCTGTCTGCGCCGACGTCTGGCGCTTCGCCATCACCGTCCGCTCCGTCACACTCCTTAGCCTAACTAAATAGCTAGGCTAACGACCACGGATTATGACCCCGGTCACCATTGCCGGCAGCCTACGCCGGGCGGGCGGATGTGTACCTCTTCACAAGATCAAGGTCTCCAGCGGTCCGCGCAGGAAGTACACGACGAACAGGGCGGCCACGGCGTACAGCAGCGGATGCACCTCGCGGCCCTTGCCGCGCGCGAGCTTGATCAGGGCGTACGCGATGAGGCCGGCGCCGATCCCGTTGGAGATCGAGTACGTGAACGGCATCAGCACGATCGTCAGGAACGCCGGAATCGCGATCTCGTAGTCGGTCCAGTCGATCGTCCGCACGGCGGTCATCATCAGGAATCCGACGACCACCAACGCGGTCGATGCCGCCTCGAACGGCACCACTGTCACCAACGGCGCGAGGAACATCGCGAGCAGGAACAGCGCGCCGATCAAGAGGTTCGACGCGCCGGTACGCGCGCCCTCGGCGACGCCGGCCGCGCTCTCGATGTACGAGGTGTTGCTCGACACGCTCGCCGCCCCACCGGCCGCCGCGGCCACCGAGTCGACGAAGAGGATCTCCCGCGTACGCGGAGGCGTGTTCTCCTCGTCGAGCAGGCCACCCTCCTGGCCGACCGCAACCATCGTGCCCATCGTGTCGAAGAAGTCGGTCAACATCAGCGTGAACGCGAACATCAGCGCGACCAGCCAACCGGCCTGCTCCCACGACCCGAGCACGTTGAACTTGCCAAGCAGCGACAGGTCCGGCACGTCCACGAGCTTCTTCGGCCACTCCGGAACGTTCAGGCTCCAGCCGTTGGGATGGTTCGGACCGCCTGGGCCGATGTTCCCGATCGCCTCGACAACGATGGCCAGCACGGTGGAGGCGATGATGCCGATCAGAATCGCGCCGCGCACCCGACGCACCACGAGCACGATCGTCAGAAGAAGGCCGACGACGAAGACCAGTCCCGGCCAGGTTACGAGGCGGCCCCCGATGCCGAGGCCGATCGGCGGCGCGGCGGTGCCGGTGTTACGCACGAAGCCGGCGTCGACGAAGCCGATCAGCGCGAGAAACAGACCGATGCCGACCCCGATCGCGGTCTTCAGCTGGGTGGGCACCGAGTGGAACACGGCGGTACGCAGGCCGGTGAGCACCAGGATCGCGATGACCACGCCCTCGATGACCACCAAACCCATCGCGTCGGCCCAGGTCATCTTCGGCGCGATCTCGTACGCCACCATGGCGTTCACGCCGAGTCCGGCGGCCAGCGCCAGCGGGAACCGGGCAACCACGCCCATCAGGATGGTCATGACGCCGGCGACGAGCGCGGTGGCCGACGCGACCGCGGCCAGCGCCAGACGGTCCCCGTTGGCGTCGGCCGAGCTGCCCAGGATCAGCGGGTTGAGCACCACGATGTACGCCATCGTGAAGAACGTCGCCAGACCGCCGCGTACCTCTCGGCCGAGGTTGGAACCACGGGCAGTGATTTCGAAGTACCGGTCGAATCCGTTGACAGGTTGGGGCGTGACGCGGGTCTCTTCGCGGGTCTCGGTTGTGTCCATACCCGTCCTCACATCGATGATCTCGGCAGGTCCCGCGCGCATCGTTTCAGACCGGAGGCCCGACCGGAAGCCCCAGCCGGTGGGGGTCGGCCCATGAGCGATCAGTCGGCCGTACGCTTGCCGCGTGTCGAGCCCGAACCCCGCGCGCCCGGAGGCGACCACGCCGCCGGCCGCCCCGCGACAGCGGCCACTGGATCCGCCAATGGTGCCGTTCGCGCTCGCCGGCATGGCCGCGTGGGCCATCGTCGGGCTGGTGCTGCTCGTGTTCTTCCGCGGCTGGCTCTCCGACCACGGGCACACCAACTGGCTATGGATCTGCCTCGCCGGTTTCCTGCTCGGCATTCCGGGCCTGTTGGTGATGCTCAGGCATGACGCGAACCGCCGCGCTAGGCGATCGACACCGCCGACCGCCTAGCTCGCAACTTCGTCGAAGTGGGCGGGTTGGAGGCGCCAGACGCGCCAACTTCGACGAAGTTGGCGAGGAAGACCGGGCCGGGGTTCGGTGCGCGCGGTGGGGTCAGCCGTGGCCGTACGGCTCGGCGGGCTCGTCGCCCTCGACGGAGCCGGCAGCGCGGCTGACGGCGACCGCCTCGACCTCACTGTCGTCGTACACCGTCGGCAGCTCCTCGACCGGAGCCTCGGGTTGGAGCAGGACCTCGGAGTGGGCGCCGCAGCCGTGGTCGACGCTGACCGCCCGGCCATCGTCGGGCGCGAACAGATTGCCGCACACGCCGAACGCCTGCCGGAGCCACCCCGCCACCGGCAGGTAGAAACCGCACGTACCGCACCGGGCGGCGCGGGGTGCGCCAATCGAGATCGGCGCCTCCGGACCGTGGTCGCCGTCGTACCACCGCTGCGCGGTCTCGGACCGGCCCGACCAGGACATCACGCGTGCCCGGCCGAGGCCCAGCTCCCACGAGACCTCCTCGACGGCCGGATCGTCCGACAGCACGTACCCCGGCACCAAACGGTCGTCGTCCGACTGCGTCGGCAGCAGGTCGCCAACGCCGAGGTCTCCGGGCTTGAGCCGCTCCTCCCACGGCAGCCAGCTGGGGGCGAGCAGCGCGTCCGGTCCGGGCAGCAATACGGTCTCGCAGACCGTGACGTGCTTACTGCGGGGGACCCGGGTGACCGTCACCGCCCAGCGCCACCCGCGGTAGCCGCCGAGTCGGCACTCGAAGTAGTGCGTCACCAGCCTCTCGCCATCGGCCACGGCCTCGACGTAGTCCCCCACGTCGGCGGGGTCCACCTCGGTGATGAAGGCGCGGGCGAGGTCCACGGCCGCGGCGCACGTCTGGTCGAGGCGTGGGGCGCGCGCGGTGGTGGTCCTGGTCACGGCCGACATTCTGCCGCACGCCCCGAGTGGGCGCGCGGCCAGCCCGCGATGTTGTCGCAGCAGACGGGTACGAACGTGGAGTGGATGGGTGAGGATGGGCACATGCCGGCGAAGACACGGAGGCGCCGGGACGGGGCGGACAAGGATCGGGATCGGTGTTGAGCAGCGTCGGACACGTCGTCGGGAGGGCGATCCGCGGCACCCACATGGTGGCGCGTGGCAGCCTCCGCGGTGGTCGATGGGTTGGCCGCCGGGTGGGGCGGGTCAAGGAACGGGGCGCCGCAGGCGAGGCGGGCATGATGCGCCTGTTCGACCTGCACGCCGCCTCCTGTGCCGGGGACACCCTGATCACGATCGGCCTCGCGGGCACCATCTTCTTCTCCGCACCGATCGGCGAGGCCCGCAGCGGGGTCGCTCTCTATCTGTTGGTCACGATGATCCCGTTCGCGCTGCTGGCGCCGATCGTGGGGCCGTTGCTCGACCATTTCCGGCACGGTCGGCGGTACGCCCTGGCCGCGACGATGCTCGGCCGGGCCTTCCTGGCCTGGCTCATTTCCGACTATATCGGCAACTTCGGCCTGTACCCGGCGGCGTTCGGCGTCCTCGCCCTCTCGCGGGCGTATGGCGTGGCCCGCTCGGCGGCGGTGCCGCGGCTGCTGCCCGCCCGCCTCGGACTGTCGGAGGCGGGCGCCCGGGCGAGTGTCTACGGCACGATCGCCGGGGCGGTCGTCGCGCCGTTCGGCGTGATCGCCTTCAAGGTCGGCCCGCAGTGGCCCCTGCGGCTGTCCTCCGTGATCTTCATCGCGGGCATGGTGATCGCCCTGCGGCTGCCGCCGCTGGCCGACTCGGATCCACCGGAGACGGTTCCACACCTGGTGCCGTTCGGCTGGCTGCGCCGCAACGGCCGGGAGAAGGCGCTCACCGGCCGGCTCGTAACGGCCACCGTCATCGGTAGCGGCTGCCTTCGCGCCCTGTACGGGTTCCTCCTGCTCTTCCTCGCGTTCACGATCAAGGCCGGCGATCTGCCCAGCCGGCTCCTCGGCATGTCGGTCGGCGACGGGGCGGCGATCGCACTGGTCGGCGGCGCGCTAGGGGCCGGCACGTTCCTCTCCCACGCGGCCGGCACCCGGCTGCGGATCCGGCGCCCGGTCGCGCTGCAGGCCGGCGGGCTCATCGTCGTCGCCGTGCTCGCCGTCATCGCGACGCTGCGGTTCAACCTGACAACTGTCGCCCTGCTCTGCCTGGCCGCGGCGGGGGCCAGCGGTCTGGCGAAGCTCGCCGTGGACGCGAGCATCCAGGAGAAGATCGACGAACGCGTCCGCGCGAGCGCGTTCGCGCACGCCGAGACCGTGCTGATGCTCGCCTGGGTGGCGGGCGCCTCAGTCGGTCTGATCCCGGTGGCCGGGCGCGTCGGCGTCGGCCTCGCCGCTGGCTTCGCCTCGCTCGCTGCCCTGCGGGCGGTGCTCGTCGCCGGCCGGCTCCGCCGGGATCAGCTGCGCGGCCGGGCCTCCCGCGCGCAGACCGCGCCGGCCACCCCGTCGCCGCCGACCAGACCCCCGCCAAGGACCACGCCCCCGCCCGGGACCACGCCCCCGCCGCCGGGCGTGGCCGCACCACGGGCCACCCGAAAGCCGACGGAGCCGGCCAGCCCCATCTCGCCCGCGCCGTCGTTGGCACCGCCCGGCTATCACATTTACCGGCCCACGGCCGACCCCGGCCAGGGTGAGTCGCCGGACGCGAGCGAGGATGGCTCGCGGCGGGGACGGGGTGGACCGAAGGGGTGAGCCGATGCCGGATACCACCGCGCCGCTGCTGGTGGTGACGGCGGTCGAGGCGGAAGCCGAAGCGATCCGCGCGGGCCTGGGCGACGGCACGGCGACCGTGCTCCCACTGGGCGTGGGCCAGGCGGTCGCCGCGGCCGGCACCGCGCGCCTGTTGGCCCTGGCCGAGGCGACCGGCCGGCCATACCGCGCGGTTATCTGCGCCGGGATCGCCGGCGGCTTCGCCGGCCGTGTCGACGTCGGCGGGACGGTGGTCGCCACCAGCAGCATCGCGGCCGACCTGGGCGCCCGGTCGCCCGAGGGCTTCCTCCCGCTCGACGCGCTGGGCTTCGGCGATCCGGCCCGGCCGGCGGACCCCGGCCTAGTGGTGGCGTTGCGCAGCGCGCTCCCGCGCGCGCTCGTCGGCGAGGTGCTCACGGTCAACACGGTCACCGGCACGGCGGAGAGCGCCGACGAGTTGGCCGCTCGGCACCCGACCGCGCTGGCGGAGGCGATGGAGGGGTACGGCGTGGCCTGCGCGGCCGCCCAAGCCGGGGTGGCATTCGCCGAGCTGCGTACGGTGTCGAACCCGATCGGACCGCGTGACCGGGCGGCCTGGCGGATCCCGGACGCACTCGCGGCCCTGACGGCGGCCGCGGCCGGACTGGCTACGGTGGACTGGTGACGCTGTCGCTTGCGATCTCGCCGTGCCCGAACGACACGTTCGTCTTCCACGCGCTCGTGCACGGCCTGGTGCCCGGCGCGCCGCCCGTCGAGGTCACGTACGCCGACGTCGACGTCACCAACACCGCCGCCGAGCGGGGCGCGTTCGACCTGGTCAAGGTGAGCTACGGAGCGCTGCCCTGGCTCCTTGACCGCTACGAGCTGCTGCCCTGCGGCGGCGCGCTCGGTCGCGGCTGCGGACCGCTGGTGCTCACCGACGGCACCCCCGGCCGCATCGACCGCGCGGACCTGTTCGGCCGGACCGTGGCCGTGCCGGGCGAGCGGACCACGGCGTACCTCCTCCTCCGGCTCTGGTCGGCGCGGCGCCCGCCGGCGCGCGTGGAGGTCGTGCCGTTCCACGAGATCATGCCCGGCGTGGCCGCCGGGCGGTACGACGCGGGCCTGGTCATCCACGAGGCGCGGTTCACCTACCCGCGCTACGGCCTCACGTCGGTGGCCGATCTCGGCGAGTGGTGGGAGGGCGAGACCGGGCTGCCGATCCCGCTCGGCGCGATCCTGGCCCGCCGCGGCGCGGTCGATCCGGGCGCGGCCGCGGGGTGGATCCGCGATTCGGTACGCCGGGCGTGGGCCGATCCGGAAGCGAGCCGCGACTACGTGCTGGCGCACGCCCAGGAGATGGAGACGGACGTGGTAAACCGGCACGTCGCGCTGTACGTCAACGAGTTCACCGCGGACCTCGGCGACGAGGGTCGAAAGGCGGTCGAGACGCTGCTCGGTCGTGCGGCCGACGCCGGGCTGACGCCGGCGGTGCCGGTCGGACGACTGGGCTAGGTCTCGAGCTCGCGCGCCACCGCGTGCACGACCTGGGAGACCATCTGCGAGGTCTTCCGGTCCGGGAACCGGCCGCGCCGCAGGTCGGGCTGAACCTTTGCCTCGAGCAGCTTGATCATGTCCTCGATCAGGCCGTGCAGCTCCTCGGCGGGGCGCCGGCGCAGCTCGGCGACCGACGGTGGCGCCTCGATCAGCTTCACGCCGTGCGCCTGGGTGCCCTTCCTGCCGGCCATGACGGCGAACTCGACCTTCTGGCCGCTCTTTACGTCGGTGGTCCCGGCGGGGAGGGCGGCCTTGGGAAGGAAAACGTCCCCACCTTCGTCACTGGTGAGGAACCCGTAGCCCTTCTCCGCGTCAAACCACTTCACTCGACCCGTCGGCACCGCTGACCTCGATTTCACTCCGGCAAACAGTTCCACACCAGGCTAGCCGCATCCTGCCCCACCGGTCGCTCGAGTTCCGCGCCAATCGGTCATGGCAGCCGGCTGGCCGCGTCCGCGTCGAGCAGGTACCCATCGAGCCAGGCCGGAAACGCCGTGAGATCCTCGAGCACCTCGTCGGCCCCGGCGTCCAGTAGCTCGCGGGCATCGCATGGACCGGTGGTGACGCCGATCGCGAGCGTGCCGGCCGACCGGGCGGCGGTCACGTCCGCAACGTGATCACCGACGTACGCGCATACGCCATGCTCAGCCAGCGCGCGTCCCTTCCCGCCGGCGAACCGGTCGCCGATCACGTCGTCGACGGCGAGCCCGACGTGGTCCAGGTGCAGACTGGCAAGGCGGCCCAGCTTCGACGTAATCACCACGACCCGGCCGCCTCGTGCGCGGACCGCGGCCACCGCCTCGCCGGCGCCGGGCAGCAGCGGTGACGCGGCGATCGCGTACGCCGGGTACAGAGCCCGGTACGCGCGCACCGCCTCCTCGACCCGGTCGGCCGGGAACCAGTTCGCCAGCTCGACCCGCAGCGGCGGCCCGAGCCGGGAGATTGCCGCCTCCGCGTCGACGGGCACGCCGGTCTGCGCCGTGAGCGCCCGGTAGGTCGCGGCGATCCCGGCGCGGGAGTCGATGAGCGTCATGTCCAGGTCGAACCCGACCACGAGCGGCGAGGCCATGACCGCGAGCCTAACCACCCACCCCTGCCGGTCGATCTAGGGCGAATTCTGGTTAGTTGATCTCCGATCGCCAGGATTCGCCCTAGATCGACCGAGGGGGTGGGCGTACGACAGGCGCTCGCTCGCGAGGGGAAACCGCATGTCGTCGCCGAACGGCGACGCGGCGCCGGCGCGGTCGAACGCGAACTCGCTGATCGGCAGGCGGTCCCGACGCACGGGCCGCGACCGGTCCACACCCGGCGCGCGGGGACGGCGCTCACGCCAGAGCCCCCGCAGAGATACCCGCCCAGAAGCCCGCTGAGTAGACGCACGCGACATGGTTTCCTCCCGCCCGCCCCGAGGCGACATGATCATTCTAGCGCCAACAGCCGCCGCGGTGGCGGACGAAATGCGCGGCAGCGGCGACCCGCCCGGCCGGATAGCGTTGTACGGCGATGGCCACGACGCTCGCTGACCACCTGCGGTCGCTGCCCGATGACGCGCTCGCCGCGCTGCTGCGGCTGCGACCGGACCTGGTCGTACCGGTGCCGGCGGACGTGTCGGCGCTGGCCGCCCGCGCGCAGTCGCGCGTCTCGGTGGCCCGGGCGCTCGACGGCCTCGACCAGTTCACTCTGCAGATCCTCGACGCGGCGCGGTTGACTCGCGACGCGGAGGGCATCACGTCGACCGACGCGATCGTGGCGCTCGCGTCGGGCCCGCCGGGGCGGATCGAGGCGGCGGTCGTCCGGCGTGCCGTCGACCGGTTGCGGGCCCGCTTCGTCCTCTACGGCCCGGAGACCGCACTGCGCCTGGCGGCCGCCGTGGATGAGGTCTGCTCGGCGTACCCAGCGGGACTCGGCCGGCCCGCCGCCGAGCTGAACGCCCGTACCGCCGAGCTGTGCGCCGACCCGGCGGGCCTGCGCCGCGCGTTGCTCGCGGCGCCGCCGCAGGCCCGGGCCGTGCTCGACCGGCTAGCGGCCGGACCGCCGATCGGCACGGTCGGAGCGAGTCGCCAGGGCGAGGCGGTGCGCTGGCTGATCGACAACGGCCTGCTGGTCGCGATCTCCGAACCGGGCCCGGCGGGCGAGACCGTCGTCGAACTGCCCCGAGAGGTTGGGCTGTTGGTGCGCCGGGACTCCGGACCGCTGGGGCCGCTCGAGCCCGCGCCGCCGGCCTCCGACCCCGCGGCCCGGGACCCCAAGGCCGCCGACTCCGCCGGGGCCGGGCAGACCATGGAGGCGGTACGCCAGACCGAGGCGCTCCTCGAGGCCATGGCCGACGAGCCCGCCCCGATCCTGCGGGCCGGTGGGCTGGGCGTACGCGAGGTCCGTCGGCTCGCCAGGGCCGCCGGGCTGGACGAGGCGGCCGCCGGGCTCCTGCTCGAGGTCGCGTACGCGGCGGGTCTGCTCGGCGAGGCCGACGCCCCGGGACTGGCGCGTATCGGGGGTGATCCGCGCGGCGGCATCGGCCTGCTGCTGATGCCGACCGCCGGGTACGACGCCTGGCGTACCGCCAGCCTCGCCCACCGGTGGACCCTCCTGGCTCGTAGCTGGCTTGCGATGACCCGGCAGGTGGGCCTGGTGGGGCAGCGCGACGACCGGGACCGGCCCGTCAACGTGCTGGCCCCCGACGCGGAGCGGGCGGGCGCCCCGGCGGCCCGGCGGGCGGTCCTCGAGCAGCTCGCCGAGTTCGAACCGGGCACGGTCCCCGCCGCCGATGAGCTGCTGCGGTTGCTGGCGTGGCGGGCGCCCCGGCGCGCCAAGGGACGGGAGGCGGCGTTCCGGGAGGCGCTGGAGGAGGCGGCCGCGTTGGGCGTGACCGGCCTGGGGGCGCTCACCTCTTATGGCCGCGTCCTCGTCGCAGAGGCCACCGCGGCGGCCGACCGGGACTCGGCGGACGACGATCCACTGGGCCTGCGCTCCGGGGCCGACCCACCATTCGCATCGGGCGCGGTCGCGGCGGCCCTTGACCGGTTGCTGCCCGCACCCGTGGACCACGTACTGGTCCAGGCGGATCTCACGGTGGTGGTCCCGGGACCACCGGAACCGACGCTGGCCGCCGAGCTCGAGCTGCTCGCCGAACACGAGTCGGCCGGCGGCGCGACGGTGTACCGGGTCACGCCGGCGAGCGTGCGCCGCGCGTTCGACGCCGGCCACCTCGCCGACGACGTGCACGCCTTGTTCGCCCGGCGGTCGCGTACGCCGGTGCCGCAGGCCCTGACGTACCTGGTCGACGACACCGCTCGCCGGCACGGCGGGCTCCGCGGCGGCACCGCCGGCGCGTACCTGCGCAGCGACGATGAGGCGCTACTGGCCGAGGTGCTGGCGGACCGGCGACTCGCGCCACTGTCGCTGCGCAGGCTCGCCCCGACCGTGCTGATCACGCCATTCCAGTCCAGCCGGATGCTGTCCGCCCTGCGTGAGGCCGGCTACGCGCCGGTGCCGGAGGACGCGCGCGGTGCCGCCGTGCTCGGCCGGCCGAGGTCCCGCCGCGCGCCGGCGCGGACCCCGACCCCCGCGACGGACCCGCTCGCCACGCCACGGCTGACGACACGGCGAGTCCTCGGCCTCGTCGAGCAGATCCGGCGGGGGGACGCCACTGCCCGCGCCGCCCGCCGCGCGCCGGTCACCGTTCGGGCCGCGAACGGGCACACCATGGACGGGCTCACCTCCGTGCAGGCGCACACCCAGGCGCTCGCCGTACTGCAGCAAGCGGTACGCGACCGCGCGCTGGTCTGGGTCGGTTACGTGGACGCGCACGGTGCACCGGCGTCCCGACTCGTCCGCCCGGTCTCGATCGGCGCCGGGTATCTCCGGGCCGAGGACGAGCGCACCGAGATGCTGCACACCTTCGCGCTGCACCGCATCACGGCGGCCGTGTTGGACGAGTAGCTAGTCGACGCCGCGTCGCCGGCTGACCACGGCGCCGATCGCCGAGCCGAACACGAGCAGCCCCAAGCCGACTCCCAGAGCCTCGCCGACCGCGTCCCCGGCGGGGTTGTGCTGGACGCCCCAGGACCACAGGAACCAGGCACCGGCGAGGGCGACCACGGCGAAAGCGGCCGCGGTGATCGGCCAGCCCGGAGAGTTCGCACCGGGCCGGCCCTCAGCCGGCCCGCGGGGTCGATCGGCTGACTTCACGGCACGATTATGCCGCCGCGGCCTACGTGCCGGGCCGGTGGCCGAACAGGTGCACCCGCGTGCCCACGTCGCCCAGCTGCCACAGCCGCTGCGCGTCGACTGGCAGCACGTTGACGCAGCCGTGCGAGCCGATCGCTGCGTCGTGGATGTACGTCGTGGTCTCGTGGAAACCCATCCCCGCCGCGAAGTGCTGCCAGTAGGGCAGCCACACCTCGTACGGCCCGGACCATTCGCGGAGGCTGCGCGCGTTCACCGTGAACGTGCCCGCGGGCGTCGCGTAGCCCGCCATGCCGGTGCGCACCACCGTCGGGCTCATCACCACGCGACCATCGCGCATCGCCCACACCGTTTGGTGCGTGAGGTCCACACAGAATGTCGTGCCGCTGCCCGCATGGCACGCGCCCGTGTCGGTACTGGCCAGCCGCCGCGCCACGTCGCGGGTGGTGGGTCCCGCGCGGCCGGCGGCCGGCCGGATGCCATACCGCTGCTGGAACTTCTTGATGGCCTTGCAGTCGGCCGCCGACTGCGCCCCGTCGACACGGACGGGTCCGAAGCGGCCGAGCTGCGCGAGGTATTTCTCGACGTCCCGCTGGTACTCGCCCTGCGGACAGCCGGCCGACGGGCCCGGCGCGGCCGTGGTCGGCCTCGGCCCGGTTGGCGCCATGCTGGGGCTCGGCGCGGCCGTGCTGGGGCTCGGCGGAGCCGTGGTCGGGTTCGGCGCGGCCGGTGCCGCGCTCCGGCCCGGCGCGGGCGACGCGCTCGCCCCCGTTGCGCCCGCCGAGGCGTCCACGGGCTCGAGCCGCGTGGCTCCAGCCCGGTCGCCTCGCGGTTCGAACGCGCACGCACCGACGCCGACCAGTGCGACGACCGCGATGGCAATCCCGACGAGATGCGCGGCCGTGCGCGGACGGGCGCCCGCCGTCCCACCCGAAGCCAACGTCCCCGCCTCCCCCGTGACGGTGCGGTGTCGATCGATAGACGCACGGGAGTGCCAACCCGGTTGCGTGTCCCGAAAAAGTTTGCCGAGTTGGTGTCCGGGCTCACGTGCAACACTGGGAGGTCGCCGTGAGGAAGGAACCGAGCGTGACCGGTGGACCACTCATCGTGCAGTCTGACAAGACGCTGCTGCTCGAGGTCGACCATCCCGACGCGCTCGCCTGCCGCATGGCGATCGCGCCATTCGCCGAGCTGGAGCGGTCGCCCGAGCATGTCCACACCTACCGGCTCACTCCGCTGGGTCTGTGGAACGCGCGGGCGGCCGGCCACGACGCCGAATCCGTCGTGGACGCGCTGCTACGGTTCTCGCGCTACCCCGTCCCGCACGCGTTGCTCGTGGACGTGGCCGAGACCATGGACCGGTACGGTCGGCTGCAGCTGATCAACCACCCGGCGCACGGCCTGGTCCTCCGCGCGTTGGACCGTGCCGTCCTCATCGAGGTGGCCAAGTCGAAGAAGCTCGCCGGCATGCTCGGCGCGCGGGTCGACGACGACACGATGGTGGTGCACCCGTCCGAGCGCGGCCGGCTCAAGCAGGGTCTCCTCAAGCTCGGCTGGCCGGCCGAGGATCTGGCCGGCTACGTCAACGGCGAGGCGCACCCGATGGCGCTCCACGAGGACGGCTGGGCGCTGCGGACGTACCAGCGGGAGGCGGTCGAGCAGTTCTGGGCCGGCGGCTCGGGCGTAGTCGTCCTGCCCTGCGGTGCCGGCAAGACCCTCGTCGGCGCGGCCGCGATGGCGGAGGCCGGCGCGACGACGCTGATCCTCGTCACGAACACGGTCGCCGGCCGGCAGTGGAAGCGCGAGTTGGTCGCCCGTACCTCGCTGACCGAGGCGGAGATCGGCGAGTACTCCGGAGAACGCAAGGAGATAAGGCCGGTCACCATCGCCACCTACCAGATCCTGACGACCCGTCGCGCAGGCGTGTTCACGCACCTCGACCTGTTCGGCGCCCGAGACTGGGGACTCGTCATCTACGACGAGGTGCACCTGCTGCCCGCGCCGATCTTCCGGTTCACCGCGGACCTGCAGGCCCGGCGGCGGCTGGGGCTGACCGCCACACTCATCCGCGAAGACGGCCGCGAGGGCGACGTGTTCTCGCTGATCGGACCGAAGCGGTACGACGCGCCGTGGAAGGACATCGAGGCGCAGGGCTGGATTGCGCCGGCGGACTGCACCGAGGTGCGCGTCACGCTCACGGACGCGGAGCGGATGGCGTACGCCACGGCCGAGCCCGAGGAGCGATACCGCGTTGCGGCGACCGCCAAGACGAAGCTCCCGGTCGTGCGCGCGCTCGTCGAACGGCACCGCGGCGACCAGGTCCTCGTCATCGGTGGCTACCTCGACCAACTGGAGGAGCTCGGAGAGTTCCTGGGCGCCCCGATCGTGCAGGGCTCGACGACGAACCGGCAGCGGGAACGCCTGTTCGACGCGTTCCGGGCCGGTGAGCTGTCCACATTGGTGATTTCCCGGGTCGGCAACTTCTCGATCGACCTGCCGGAGGCCGCGGTCGCCATCCAGGCGTCCGGGACCTTCGGCTCGCGGCAGGAGGAGGCGCAGCGGCTGGGCCGCGTGCTGCGCCCCAAGGCAGACGGCCGCCAGGCCCACTTCTACACCGTGGTCGCCCGCGACACGATCGACACCGAGTACGCGGCGCACCGTCAGCGGTTCCTCGCCGAGCAGGGGTACGCGTACACGATCATCGACGCGGACGACGTGCTCGGCCCGCCACTGCCCACGGTGGACTAGACGGCGGGCTAAACGGGCAGCTCGGGCCCGACCATCAGCAGGTCCTCGAGCAGGTCGCCGTACTCCTCGATGCGCTGGAGCACCTCCGCGGAGCTGAACTGCCGCACGGCGCCGGCCTCCAGCTCGTCCCAGGTCATCGGCGCGGACGCAGTCGGCGTCGGCTGGGCGCGTAGCGAGTACGGCGACACCGTGGTCTTCGCGGCGCTGTTCTGGCTCCAGTCGATGAAGACCTTGCCGGGGCGCAGCCGCTTGGCCATCTTCGATGTGATCGTTCGGGGCGACGCCCGCTCCAACTCCTCGGCGATCCGCTTGGCATAGTCGGACACGAGGTCGGCCGGCTGCGTGGCCGCGATCGGGCAGCACAGCTGCATGCCCTTCTTGCCGGAGGTCTTCGGGTACGCCGCGACGCCGTCCTCGGCGAGCCGGTCCCGCATCAGCACCGCTACCGCGGCACACTCGACCAGCCCTGCCGGTGGGCCCGGGTCGAGGTCGACCACCAGCAGGTCCGGGTGCTCACCGACTCTCCACTGTGGTGTATGCAGCTCGAGCGCGGCGAGGTTCGCCAGCCACACGAGCGTCGGCAGGTCGTCGGCGACCACGTAGTCCAGCTCGTCCCGCCCGGAGCCCGACCCGGGTGCCGGTAGCCGCTCGAGACGCACCCAGCGGGGCGTGCCGGCCGGTGCGTTCTTCTCGAAGAAGAACTGCCCGTCGACGCCGTTGGGGTACCGGATGCGGGTCAGCGCGCGGTCGCTGATGTGCGGCAGCAGGATCGGCGCCACCCGGGTGTAGTAGTCGATGACCTCGCCCTTGGTGAAGCCGACCGCCGGGTACAGCACCTTGTCCAGATTGGACAGTTCCAGGTCGCGCCCGTCAACGCGCACCATGAGTCGGTCACCGTCAGCCGGCATCGTCGACGTCCTCCACGCGCTTGTCCGGGCGCAGGCGTAGGAAGCGGGGGAAGCGCAGCCGTCCGTCCGGCGTACGGTTGCCGTACTTAACCTCCACTACGACCTCCGGGTGGACCCAGTGTGCGCCACGCGCATCTTCGCGCGGGACGTCGTCGGCGAACGGCGAGTCGTCGGTGCGCAGCGGCTCCAGCGCCTCGAGCAGGCGGAGTTCGGCGTGCGCGCCGATGCCCCCACCGACCCGACCGCGGAACGCGAGGCCGCCGCCGGGCCGCGGCACGCCGACCAGCAGCCCTCCGATCTTCCGTACGCCCGGGCGCCACCCGCCGATCACGAAGTCCTCGGTAAGGTCCAGCTTTACCTTGATCCAGTCGGATGACCGTGCACCGGGCCGGTAGGCGGACTGCAGCCGCTTGGCCACCACGCCCTCCAGGTGGTACTCCCGGGCGGCGGCCTCGGTCGCCGGCCCGTCCGGGAAGGAGGGCGGTACGAGCCACCGCCCGCCGGCCAGGTCGAGCTGGTCGAGCAGCTCCCGGCGGGCCGAGTACGCCTGGCCGAACAGGTCGATGCCGTCCAGCCGCAGCAGGTCAAAGATCATGTAGGTGATCGGCAGCGAGGCGGCGAGCCGGGCGGCCCGGCCCCGTTCGCGCACGTGCATGCGTTCGGCGAGGGCGGTGAAGGAGGGGCGCCCGGCCTCGTCCAGCGCCACGACCTCGCCGTCGAGCAGCGCGTCGCCGAGGATCTCGCCGAGCCCCGCGAGCTCTGGGTACGCCGCGGTGATCTCCGCGCCGGACCGGGCGTACAGCCGCGCCCGGCTGCCGGAGATCACCGCCAGCGCGCGTACGCCGTCCCATTTGAACTCGTACGCCCAGCCCGGGCCCGCGGGCAGTTCGCCCGTTGTGGCGAGCATGGGCTTGCAAGGAGGGCCGGGCACGTGCCAATGCTAGATGGTAGATCGCGTGCTGCTCGGTCACGGATTCCTCGCATCCGCCAGCACGCGATGCGATGCTTGTCTATACCGGGCCGTCCACTGCGGCAACGGCGGGGGTTCCGGAGGCGACGGTGGGTAAGGAGCGGTAATGCGGGCGATCTGGAAGGGCGCGGTCTCCTTCGGTCTGGTCTCGATCGCGGTCAGGCTGTACTCCGCGACCGAAGAGAAGGACATCCGGTTCCATCAGGTACATCGAGAAGACGGCGGGCGAATCAGGTATAAGCGGGTCTGTTCGGTCGACGGTGAGGAAGTCGGCTACGACGACATCGCCAAGGGATACGACATCGGCGGCGGCGAGATGGTCATCCTCACCGACGAAGACTTCGCCGACCTGCCGCTGAGCACGTCCCGCTCGATCGAGGTGCTCGAGTTCGTGCCGGTCGAACAGGTGGATCCGATCCTGTACGCGAAGGCGTACTACCTCGAGCCCGAGGGGCAGGCGACCAAGCCGTACATGCTGCTGCGTGAGGCACTTACCGACTCGGACCGGGTGGCCATCGTCAAGGTGGCGCTGCGCCAGCGCGAACAGCTGGCCACCCTGCGCGTCCGGGAGGGCGTCCTCGTGCTGAACACCATGCTCTGGCCGGACGAGGTGCGCGCGCCGGACTTCGGCTTCCTCGACGAGGACATGACCTTACGCCCGCCGGAGCTCGCCATGGCGGGCTCGCTGATCGACTCGATGGCGGGCGACTTCGATCCGAACGAGTACACCGACAACTATCGCGAGGCCCTGCAGGAGGTCATCGACGCCAAGGTCGAGGGCCGCGAGGTGGTCGCACCCGAGGAGCCCGAGGCGGCGCCGGCCGCGGCCGTTGACCTGATGGCCGCGCTGAAGGCGTCGGTGGAGCGGGCGCGGGCGGCCCGGGGTGAGGACGAGCCCGAGAAGAAGGCGGCGCGGCCGACGCCGATTTCGGCGGCGAAGTCGGCGCAGTCGGCCCAGTCGGCGCGGAAGTCCGCGGCGAGCAAGGCGACCGCGAAGAAGGCGGCCCCGAAGAAGGCGACGGCCGCGAAGAAGACCGCGGCGAGCAAGGCGACCGCGAAGAAGGCGACCGCGAAGAAGGCGACCGCGAAGCAGGCGACGAAGGCCCGCAAGTCGGCGTAATGGCGCGTGCTCTCGCGCGCCGCCCGCAGCCGGCCCGGAGTCGAGGAGCGTAGCGACGAGCAGAGGGCCGGCTACAGGGCGGGTCTGAGCGCGAGAGCCGCGCGAGCGGAGCGAGCGCCGGTGAGTTAGTTCAGGTTGAACAGCGGCCCGGTGATGGTCAGGCCGAGGTCGTCGACGTGCGCGAAGAACGCGAACAGCATGAGCGACGCGCCGGCTAGCGCGGTGTCCTTGTTGAACTGGACCATCTCCATCATGCGCGACTGCTGGTCGGTCTCCCGCCAGAAGCCGTGCATGATGATCGCGGTGGGGATCAGGAACGCGGCGATCAGCAGAGCGCCGAGGTCGGCCCAGATGCCCAAGAGCACCATCAGGCCGCCAACCGCCAGCTGGACGCCCGTGACGAGCACCGCGGCCTGCGCGAGATTGGCCGGCACGCCCCTGCTCTGGGCGTACCCGGCCATGCCCTTGCTCTGGGTCAGGTGGCCGACGGCGGACTGGAGGAACAGCGACACGAACAGGATCCGTCCGATGAGCACGAGGACGTCCATGCATGACCTCCGGGGTGAGGGGGTAGTTGCGCACGCAACTGTCAGCTGGACAACGTACTCCTCTCCGCCGATGTATGGCGTCCCCCGACACGCCCGCGCTCAGTCGATCTTCTGGACATCCAGCTCCTCGGCGGCGTACGCCGCGCGTACCCGCTTCTTGTCGAACTTGCCCACGGACGTCCTCGGCACCGCCTCGATGAACGCCCACCGCTCGGGCAGCTGCCACTTCGCGAGGTGGTCCGCGAGGTGGTCGCGCAGCTCGGCCGGGCTGGCCGTGGCGCCCTCGCGCAGCACGACGGTCGCGAGGGGCCGTTCGCCCCAGCGCTCGTCCGGCACCCCGACCACGCAGGCCTCCTGGACGGCGGGGTGCGACATCAGCACGTTTTCGAGCTCCACGCTCGAGATCCACTCCCCGCCCGACTTGATGACGTCCTTCGCGCGGTCGGTCAGCGTCAGGTAGCCGTCCGCCGACAACGTGCCGACGTCGCCGGTCCGCAGCCAGCCATCGCGGAACTTCTCCGGATCGGGCTCGTCCTCGCCCACGTACCGTTCGGTCACCCACGGCCCGCGGACCTCGAGCTCGCCGACGGCCTGGCCGTCGTTCGGCATGACGTCCCCGCCCGGACCGACGATCCGCGCGGCGACGCCGGCCGGCACCCGGCCCTGCGAATAGCGGTACGCCCAGGCGTCCTGTTCGCCGACCGCGGCCGGCGGCCGCGCGACCGAGCCGAGCGGGGACATCTCGGTCATCCCCCACGCGTGGATGATTTCGACGCGATGCCGGTCGCGGAAGGCGTGCATGAGCGCCGGCGGGCAGGCCGAGCCGCCGACGATGACCTCGTGCAGCGAAGAGATGTCGGTGGGATGGGCGTCCAGGTACGCGAGGAGGTCGGTCCAGATCGTCGGCACCGCCGCGCCCAGGGTGGGCCGCTCCGCGGCGATCATTGCCGCTATCGGCGCGGCCTGCAGGAACCGGTCCGGCATCAGCAGCGAAGCGCCCGACATGAACGCCGCGTACGGCTGGCCCCATGCCATCGCGTGGAACATCGGCACGATGAGCACCTCACGCGACGTCGGCAACAGGGCGAACGACTCGCCCATGCAGATCTCCATCGAGTGCAGCCAGATGGAGCGGTGCGAGTACGCGACCCCCTTGGGGTTGCCCGTGGTGCCGGACGTGTAGCACAGCGCGGCCGCGTCCCGCTCGTCCAGCTCCGGCCAGTCGTACGCCTCGGGCCGGCCGCGCAGCAGCTCGTCCCAGTCCGAGATCCGGATCCGGTCGCCGGCTGCCGCCTCGAGCGGTGCGCGGTCACCCGGCCCGACCACGACTACATGCTCCACAGTGGACAGTTCCGGCAGGACCTTGGCGAGCAACGGGATCAACGTGGCGTCAACGATGACCACCCGATCCCCGGCATGGTTGGCGATGTACGCGACCTGCTCCGGAAAGAGCCGCAGATTGAGGGTGTGCAACACCGCGCCCATGCTCGGCACGGCGAAGTATGCGATCAGGTGCTCCGCGTTGTTCCACATGAACGTGGCGACCCGTTGGTCGCCGGTGACGCCGAGCTCATCGCGCAGGCCGTGCGCCAGCTGGGCCGCCCGGGCGCCGACCTCGGCGTACGACATCCGGCGCGCGCCGTCGCCGGTCCAGGTGCTCACGTGGGATCGGCCGTGGACCGTCCGGCCGTGCTCGAGGATGCGGGAGACCTGCAGGGGGAGATCCATCATCGTGCTACGCATGATCTTTACGGTAGTGGCGCCGGTCACACTGGGCCAGTCCCGAGCCGCCCGTAGGGTGGGCGGGTGGCCGGAATCCCGTGGGCGGACTCGTACCTGGGCCAGCTCCGTGCGCTCGTTGGCGATCGCACCTTGTTGTTCATCGGCGCCCGCGGGGTAATCCGCGATCACGACGGCCGGGTCCTGCTCATCAAGCGGGCCGACAACGGTTTCTGGGCGATGCCGGGCGGCGCGATGGAGCTGGGCGAGTCGATCACCCAGTGCGCGATCCGGGAGACGTACGAGGAGACCGGGCTCGCGGCGGCGGAAGCCACCGCGTTCGCGCTCTACACCGGGCCCGATTACACGTACACGAACGTCTTTGGCGACCGGTACCAGCTCTTCCTGGTGGCGTTCCTGCTGACCGACTGGGCGGGCGAACTGCGACCGGATCCGGAGGAAGCGACCGACGCCGGCTTCTTCAGCCCCGACCGGTGGCCGGAGCCGCTGTCCAGCTCGACCTTCGAGAGCATGGCCGACCTCACCGCGTTCGAACGCACCGGGAGGTTGGTACTCAAGTGATCGACGCACACCTGCACGGGTTGCCGTGTCAGCCACACGCTGACACGGCAACCCGTGCAAGATTGCGACGGTCTTAGACCTAGATCAGCGTGGAGGCTCGTGCCTCCATCTCCGCGGCGGCGTCATCGTCGTCACAATCCGCCAGGGTCGGGCGGCGCTCGGCAGCCTCGCCCGGCGCCACACCGCGAAGCTCGCGGTCGGGCAGGGCGAGCGTGACCACGATCGCCAGGATCGCGATCAGCCCGGCCACCAGGAACACGACCTGCAGCGCCTCGACGAACGAGGCCTGGATGGCGAATCGCAGCGGCGCCGGCAGCGCGTGAATCACCGACGGCTGGTTGATCGAGATCTGACGGCCGGCCCCGCCGAACTTGGCGGCCTGGCCCGGCGGCAGCTGGGCGATCGCCGCGGGGAATCGCGCGGCGAGCTCGGAGGAGAGCCGGGAGTTGAGAACGGCACCAAGGATGGCCACGCCGAACGACCCACCCAACGACCGGAAGAACGTGGCGGCCGACGTCCCCGTGCCGAGATCACGCACATCCACCGCGTTCTGCACCGCGAGGATCAGCGACTGCATGCACAGGCCGAGGCCGACGCCGATGACGACCATGTAGAGGAACGCGAACCACAGCGACGTGTCCACCCGCAGCCGCGTCAGCAGCAGCATGCCCGCCGTCAGCACGATCGACCCGGCCACCGGAAACCACTTGTACCGGCCGATCCGGCTCATCGCCCGCCCGGACGCGACCGACGTGACGATGACGCCGGCCATCAACGGCAGCAACAGCAGGCCGCTCTTGGTCGGCGAGGCGCCCTTGACGATCTGCAAGTACAGCGGAATGAAGATGATCGACCCAAACATCACCAGGCCGAGGATGAAGCCCGCCGCGTTGGCCAGAGCGAAGGTACGCCGGCGGAACAGCTTCAGCGGCAGGATCGGCTCGCTCGCACGGCTCTCCTGGAACAGGAAGGAGATCGTGAACAACGCGCCGGCGCCGAACAGCGACAGGATCGTAAGCGACCCCCACGCGTACTCGTTGCCGCCCCAGGACAGGGCGAGGAGCAGGCAGCTGACCCCGGCGACCATGAGCGCTGCACCGAGCCAGTCGATCGCGTGGTCGCGCCGGTGGAACGGGATCAGCCTCATGACCCGGGAGCAGACGATGATCGCGAGGATGCCGAGCGGAACGTTGATGTAGAAGATCCAGCGCCAGTTGTGCTCCGCGAAGTAGCCGCCGACCAGCGGGCCCGCCACCGACGCGATGCCGAACACGGCGCCGAACAGACCCTGGTAACGGCCGCGCTCGCGAGGCGTGACCACGTCCGAGATGATCGTGAAGGCCATGGTCATCAGTCCGCCGGCGCCGAGACCCTGGATGCCGCGCGTGATGATGAGCTCTGTCATGTTCTGCGACAGGCCGGCCAGCAGCGAGCCCAGCAGGAACGTCCCGATCGAGAACAGGAAGACCGGTCGCCGGCCGATCAGGTCACTGATCTTTCCGTACAGCGGCGTCGAGGCGGTCGATGCCAACAGGTACGCGGTGACGACCCACGAGTAGTGCGAGATGCCGCCCAGGTCACCGACGATGGTCGGCAGGGCGGTGCCCACGATCGTCTGGTCGAGGGCAGCCAGCAGCATGCCGGTCATCAGGCCACTCATCAGCAGCCAGATCTGCCGCTCGGTCAGGCGCGGCCGGACGTGGTCCACGGTGGTCGTCATCTCGCGCCGCCCCTTCCCTCGGACCCAGTCTGCCGCGTCCACACATGCGTGCGGGTCATCATCGATGACCCGCACGCATGACCTGGTCCACGGGCGCTAACGGCCGGCGCGGCCGCCGGCGTGCACCCCCTCCGAGATCTCCTCGACCAACTTCGCGCAGAACGCGGGAAGGTCGGCCGGCTTCCTGCTGGTGACCAGCCCGGATTCGACATGGACCTCCTCGTCGACCCAGTTCGCACCGGCATTGCGGAGGTCGGTCCGCAGGCTCGACCACGACGTGATGGTCCTGCCCCTGGCCACGTCCGCCTCGACCAGCATCCACGGTCCGTGGCAGATCGCGCCGACCGGCTTGCCGGCGTCGAAGAACGCCTGGACGAACTGGACCGATGCCGGGTCGGTCCGCAGCTTGTCCGGGTTGGCCACTCCGCCGGGCAACACGAGCGCGTCGTAATCGGCGGGATCAGCGTCGGTCACCGATCGTTCGACCGGGAACGTGCCCGCCTTGTCCATGCCGCGAACGGCCTGGATCGAGCCGGCCTTGGGTGAGACCAGCTCGGGCCGTGCCCCAGCCGCCTCCACGGCCGCGCGCGGCTCTGCATATTCGCTCTCCTCCACGCCGTCGGTGGCCAGGAAGGCCACTCGCTTGCCGGCGAGACTCGCATTCTTCGCCATGGGTTCGTCGCCTCCGTTCTCTCGTCTACGTCGGTGGCGTACCCCCGCCCTCGGTCTCGGCGGGTGTCGGCTCGGTGGCCGTGCCCTCGATTGCCTTGTGGCCCACCGGGATCGTGCGGCGCTTGGAGCGCTCGGTCCGAGGCAGACGGATCGTGAGCAGGCCGTGGTCCATGGTCGCGTCGACGTTTTCCGCGTCCACCTCGCCCGGGATCGTAAACCGGTAGTCGAAGCTGCGGCGCCGTTCGGCGCGCTCCTCGCCGGTCATCTCCGCCTCAGTCCGGGCGCGGATGGACAGCTCGCGGTCGTCAACCTCGACGATGACCTCCTCGGGCGCGACGCCCGGCAGGCGGGCGGTCACGATCCAGCCGTCGGGGTCCTCGTCAAGGTCGACATCCGGGAAGCCGCCGCGGCCGCCGTAGAGCGACCCGAACATCCGGCCGACCTCGTCTCGCAGCGCCTGAAGGTCGCCGAAGGGATCCCACCCCACCCGGAACGGCGACCTGCGAATCGGATAGTTCATCGGTCTTCCCCTCCTGCTAGCGGGTGACCGGCCGCTGGCGCCCCAGGGAACTCGGGGCGTCGAGGTTCGCATCCGGGCTGACACCCACGCCGAGCCGGTCCACCAGCTCGCCGCCCAGCCACGCCGCCACGCCGGCGGCGGCCAGCGCGACGAGCTCGAGTACGAACAGCCCGCCGCCCGCGGCACGGTCATTGCCGGCCAGCCGCACGAACCAGACGATCGCGAACACCAGCACGACACCGGCGTTCGTCGCGCCGTGGATGGTGCCGACGCGCTTCGCCCGCGTACCTCCGGGAATGGCCAGCAGGTCGACCAGGCCGGCGGTCGCCGCCAGCAGGCCGCCCACCAACCCGGCGGCGATGTTCCAGAAGCCCACGTCGCCCAGCGTGCTCGACCCGCCCACCAGGTCGGCGAAGTCGAAGATCACGGCGGCGACGAGCAGGCCCAACGGAAAGACCACCAGCATCGGGTGAATCGGATGTCCCAGGAGCTTGGCCCGACTCTCCACGGTCACCACCTCTTTGGCTCGGGTCCAATCCCGCGTACCCGGTGGCCAGCAGGCCAAAACCGCGACTCGCCGAGGCCCGCCAGGATGCTCCGGGCAGCCTTGACCAGTGCGCCGATAGCCTAGGGAGTCGATCTCTCCTGGAGGTACGCAGATGTCCAGAGCGCCCGTGAACCCCGCGCTGCGGCCGTTGACGCCGTTGATCGGAGAGTGGCAGGTTCAGGTCCCGCAGTTCCCGGGGCAGAGCGGCCACGCGACCTTCGAGTGGCTCAACGAGGGCACCCACTTGCGGTTCCATGCCGTCGCGCCGGAGCCGGCGCCGACCGCACACTGATCATCGGTCGGGACGAACAAGGCGAGGAATACACGATCCTCCATTACGACTCGCGCGGCGTTTCCCGTGTGTACCAGATGACCTTCAACGACGGCGAGTGGCGGATGTGGCGATACGCGCCGGGCTTCTGGCAGCGGTTCTCGGGAAGGCTCAGCGACGACGGCAACTCGATCAGCGGTGCCTGGGAGAAGTCGGAGGACGGCTCGACCTGGGAGCACGACCTCGACCTCGTCTATACCAAGACGAGCTAGGGCCGGCTCGTCCGCGCCGCATGAAGATCGCCCCACTGGCACCGCGACCTGCGGGACGGGGGTGGAGCCGCCTGACGGAATCGAACCGTCGACCCACGCATTACGAGATCAAATTGGCGATCTCATCTACCTGGCTGCGGACCGTCTTACCTGCGGAAACGCCTCTCGGCATCTCTCACTGTCAGCCGTCGGAGTTCGAACCCATGAGGACTAAATGAGGACCGGAGCGCGTGTATGGCATCTGATCCGTAGGAGCGCCGCACATGTCTGCAAGGCCTGGTCACCTGCTATCGCGGCATCCTGTGACGTTCGCGGTGCAACGGCTGACGACGGCTGCCTAACGGCCTCTCGCTGCACCGGAGATGCTGAGGTGGCCTCACTAAATGCCGGCTCGACCTCCCACATTGGAGGTACTCATAATGATTGATCCCGGCTGGACTGCCAAGGATTCCTTCATGAAGTCCTCATATCTTGAAGCCACCGTTCTCCGTCGGGGTGCGGAGGTGTATCAGGCAGTCGTCACCGGCCGAGCTTCCACGTCCGGCCCGGTGCCGGCTAGGGTCGGGCTTCGTGAGACATCTGCGCCCGCGTGTTCGGATGGTGCTCGCCGTGCTCGCCACCGCCGGTGTGCTCGGCGGCGGGGTCGCCGCGGTGGCGGTGCTCTCCGCCGCCCGGCCCATTCCCGCGGCGGCGTTCGTCCCGGCTCCGACCTCTTCCGCGATGGTCTCCGCATCCGGTCCGGTCGGCTCACCCTCGGCGGGTTCCTCCACGTCGGTGTCCCCCTCGCCCTCGTCCGCACGGTCGCTGTCGGGTGCGGTCCGGCCGGTGCCGGGCGGGCCGGGGCTGCTGATCGGCGTGGGCGACCAGGCCGATGACGACATCCGCAGCGCGCTGGTTAAACAGGCGCCGGCGAAGATGCTGACCAGCTGGTACAACGAGCCCAACGACCTGGCGTGGCTGTCGAGCTGGCGGAACACCACGATCCCACAGGCGTACGCGGCCGGGTTCGCGATGCACCTCGTCGTCTGGAACAACGACCCCGAGCGTCCGCTGTCCACCGCTTACGGGCCGGCCTGTGGGCGGGCGTACCCGTTGTCCGACCGATTCCTCGACGACATCCGGCAGATGGCACAGGTCTTCGGCGGCAAGGCGAACGGGCCGCCGCTCTACGTTACGATGTTCACCGAGTTCGAGACGTACCCGTGCAAGGACAACGCCTGGAACACCGACACGGCTACCACCAACTACTACCGGGCCTTACAGGACCGGTACCGGGTCGCGTTCAAGGTGGTGCACGACAACGCCCCCAACGCGAAGGTGTCCCTGGGCTGGGGCGGCTGGCAGGCGAGCTACGACAACTCGGGTACCGGCGGGGGCCGCTCGCTGTTCCCGCATTTCGCCGACATCATGAGGATGTCGGACTTCCAGAGCTTCCAGGCCATGGACAACGTCAGCAACATCGACCACATCAAGCAGATGGTGGGGATCCTCGGCCAGTACGGGCCGGTGATGCTGGCGCACTACAAGCCGGGCAACGCCTCGAAGACGACCTTCGACGCCGACCTGCACACCATCTTCACCGACGAGTTCCTGGCCTCGATCACCAAGGCCGGGCTGTTCGCGATGAGCTTCATGGACACGGTCAACCTGGACTCGTCCCCGTCCAGCTTCGCCTTCGTCCGCGACGCGGTGACCAGATACGGGCGGGGCTGGTAGTTCACCAGGTCACGCTGGGGTGAGACCCTGGCTTAGCGCGACCGCTTCTTTGCAGAGATCGCGCACTTTGTCGGCCAGAGCCGATGATGGTCCTTGACCTGCACTGCCGGTCGCTCGGTGTCGCTTCCCCTGGCTCAGCGTCGACCGGCTTGGCTGTACTCGTGGCTGTACGGCGAACCCGGACACTGGTCTGATGCTGACCGATCCCGACCTCGTACGCTGCCGCCTTGGCGGGGGTTGCTGGATGGCCCTGCTCGATCGTGACCGAACGGCTGCCCGCCCCCCCATCGGCAGCCACCGCTGAGAGTGAATCAGGCCGCCGTTTACACGCTTTGACCCGTGGCCCGGCAAGCCGTTGATCCCAGGAATCTGCGCCGGCCGTCGCCTTCGGCTGGTAGCTTCTACTCGAAGTACTCAAGAACACGGACAGCTTTGACGATGTCGCCGATCTTTTCGGCGCTGAGCGTTATCCGCTGAGCGGTGCCGCCGTTGGGACATCAGGGCCCAGCCACGTTCGCCTCGGTCGCGCAGATGCTCGTTACGGGTTCGCGTCCCGAGCGGAGTTCTGGCAGCCCCCAAACACAGTTGCCCGATGGGATCACTGAAACGGCCGGCGGCGGCCTGTCCGGCTTCCTTCCGCGAAAGCCGTCAGGTCTTGTGAAAGGGGATCCCCATGAGCTCGTCTGCCACCCGCCTGCCCACCCCAGACGGTCCCGGCTCCGTCTTCGGAGCGCCTAACCTGCCGGCCGGGTTCACTGACACGTTCACCAGCCGGTACGTCGACGCCGGTGGACTGCGCCAGCACGTGGTCATCGGAGGCGAGGGGCCGCCGCTGCTGCTGGTGCACGGCTGGCCGGAGAACTGGTACGCCTGGCGCCTGGTGATGCCGGCGCTGGCCCGGGACTTCGAGGTCATCGCACCCGACCAGCGCGGCATCGGGTTGACCGACAAGCCCCAGGACGGGTACGACCCCGGCACGCTCGCCAACGACCTGGTCGCGCTGATGGACGCGCTCGGCCACCAGCGGTTCGCCGTGGTCGGCACCGACACCGGACTCCCGATCAGCTACGCGTTGGCCGCCGATCACCCGGACCGCGTCGAGCGTGTGGCCCTCGCCGAGGTCCCCGGCCCTCCGGGGGCGGTTCCCCAACCGCCCTTCTTCCTCCCCGCGCCGCTCAACAACAAGCTCTGGCACATCACCGTCAACCGGCTCGACAAGCTGAACGAACAGCTCGCCAGGGGACGGGAGGACATCTACTTCGGCTACGAGTTCGCCATCCAGGCCGCCAAGAAGCTCCCAGACGACGTGATCGACTACTACGTCGGTCTGCTCACCAACCCTGACTCACTGCGCGGCACCTTTGCGTTCTATCGCGAGTGGGACACCATGATGGCGCAGAACGAGCAGCGCAGTAAGCGACCGCTGACGATGCCGGTGCTGGGGATCGGCGGGGCGGCAAGCCACGGCGAGGACGTCGGCAACGCGATGAAGCACCTCGGGAACGACGTACAGAGCGCGGTCATTCCCGGCGCCGGCCACTGGTTCGCCGAGGAGGCCCCCCAGGAGACGGTGGCGGCGCTGACCCCGTTCCTGGCTCCGTACCGCGAGCGAGCTACGGCCGCCGCGTCCTAGACGACCGTCTTCGGATGTCTGCACCCGTCCCGCTCGGCAGGGCGATCGTGTGGCTCAACTCCGAGCCACTCGACCCCGCCGAGCGGATCGACGCCGACAGCTCGGCCGACCGCATGGTGGGTCTTCGCCACCCGCGAGGGTTGCATAGGTCATGGGTCAGTCTCAGACCAGCGTCACGCCAACACGAACGCCCACGTGCCGCCGGCGATCGCCGGCGAAGCAGTTCAGCGTGTGCAAAGCGCGCTCTGGGGCGACGTTTGATGGCTGCTCGATTGGCTGCTTTCGCTGCCCAAGAAGATCGCAAGGCCGAGGTCATGATCCGTCGGAACGGTTCTGACCTGGGCCTTTGTGCCGAGCCGCCTGACGGAATCGAACCGTCGACCTACGCATTACGAATGCGTCAGATAACCCTGACCAGCGCCGTCACCCTGCGCGTGACCTGCGGCGCGTCACATCTATGCAGTCCTATTCGGCGACCTTCCGAATACCCTTTCGTATACCCATGATCTTGCCTGGGTGCGCGGACTCGCGGGTCGCGAGCAGCGTCCGGCCGATCTTCCGAGCCGCATCCTGCATCAGCTTGTCGACGCTCCTGTCGGGAGCCGTTCCCCTGCCCGATGCTGAACTGGGCAAGGACAATGATCGGCCTGCCGCCGCCGCCGCCGGTCACCCAGCGGCGGACCCGGTGACACAGGAGCGGCACGGTCGTGTTACCGCCGATCTGGGTGGCGTATGAGTACGAGCCGACCACAGTCACGTTGGCGGTGAAGGGTTCGTTCTCGACGAGGTTGGCCAGCGCGGTGTCACCGCTGTGACAGAAGTCGGACAGCCG
>DASXRQ010000012.1:0-9267 GCA_036506495.1 Micromonosporaceae bacterium
GCGACCGGGCGGTCGGTCAGTTGGGTTGGAGGATGCGGCGGCGGAGGAGGCCGAATTTCGCGCGGCCGTACATCTGCCGTTTCAGCATTTTGACTCGGTTGACCTGGCCCTCGACCGCGCCGGAGCTCCAGGGCAGGGTCATCCAGCGGTCACTGCGGCCAGGTCGCGTTGCAGGCCTTTCGCGAACGAGTGCAGCGGCGGTAGCTCGCCGGCGAGTACGGCGGCGATCCACTGCGGGAGCAGGGCGCCGCGCCCGGACTGGTCCAGTCCCGAGGCGGCCCGGAGCGCCGGCGACGAGTTCTATGTCCATTCGGCCCGCGGCCCGGCCAACCCCTGGTTCGGACGAGCCCTGCGCAACGGCACCGGCCGTATCCGGGCCGGCGACCTGGAACGCGACGTGATCTTCGCCGCGGCCGACCCCGACGCCCACACTGACATCGACGCCGCCTACCACGCCAAATACGACCGTTACGGGGCCGCCATCGTCGGGTCTGTCGTGGGGGAGAAGGCCCGGGCGGTGACCATCCGCCTGGTGCCCCGGGCCTGATCGGAACGACCCGCGTATCCGCATCCTACTGACGCAAAAGGAGACCAAGTCATGTCCACCAGCCCGCGACTGACCTTGAACAACGGCGTCGAGATCCCCGCTGTTGGGTTCGGCGTATTCCAGACCCCTCCGGAGGAGACCCGCTCCGCCGTTGAGGCGGCACTTGCCACCGGCTACCGACACATCGACACCGCCGCGGCCTACGGCAACGAACGGCAGGTCGGCGAGGCCGTCGCCAAGTCCGGCGTCGACCGCTCCGACGTCTTCCTGGAGACCAAGATCTGGATCAGCGACTACGGGTACGACCAGACCCTGCACGGCTTCGACAAGAGTGCCCGCAAGCTCGGCGTCGACCAGGTCGACCTGCTGATCCTGCACCAGGCGTTGCCGTCGGAGTTCGACAAGACCCTGGAGGCCTACCGTGCCCTGGAGACGCTGCTGGCCGACGGCAAGGTCCGCGCCATCGGCGTCAGCAACTTCATGGTCGACCACCTGACCGCGCTGCTCGAGAAGGCGACGGTCGTGCCCGCGGTCAACCAGATCGAGGTGCACCCGTACTTCACCCAGCGCGAGGTCCAAGCCTTTGGCGCCGACCACGGCATCCTCACCCAGTCGTGGTCGCCCATCGGCGGCATCACCTTCTACCGCGACGGCAACCACACCAGCACCCTGCAGGACCCGGTCATCCGAGAGATCGCCCAGGCGCACGGCAAGACCCCCGCGCAGGTGATGCTGCGCTGGCACCTGCAGTAGGGCCGCTCGGCGATCCCCAAATCGACCCGCCCGCAGCGGATCGCGGAGAACTTCGACATCTTCGACTTCGAGCTCACCAGCGAGCAGCTCGCCGCGATCGACGGACTCGACACCGGCCAGCGCGGCGGCCCCGAGCCTGCCGACATCACCCTCGCGAACTTCGGCAGGCCGATCCCCGAGGCCTGAGACTAGGGCCGCCCGGTCTCACCGGGCGGCCCTCACCGAACATGCAGGCGGAACAACATGCGTACCGCAAGCTCGGCCAGCTGGAGGTTTCCCGGATCGGCCTGGGCGCGACGGGCATGTCGCACGGCTACACCGGTGTGAGGAAGCGGGGCCACCCCTGAAATTCGGCACGGGACGACCGGACCTCTACGACACCGGCGCAACGCCGCGAGCAGCTCGGGCACCGCCGGCGCGGCGCACCGCCGAAGTGGTGCAGGCGGCGTGTACATCGTGCTGTTCCCGTCCGGCTTCACCAGCGCAGTGTTCGTGCCCGCGCAGACCATGCCGACCTGGCTGCAGCCGTTCGCCGCGCACCAGCCGGTCACCGTCACCGCGAACGCGGTCCGCGGCCTGATCCCCGGCCCGGGCGGCTACCGCCGGGTCCACGGTGGCCGGCCAGGTCGCCCTGTCGCTGCTGCGGGCGACGGCGATCACCGCGGTGTGCATCCCGCTCGCGGTGCACGCCTTCCGCCGCACCGTCGCCTGACACCTGCACTTGGAAAGGAGTACGCGGATGGGGGAGGACGCGACCGCCCCCAGCCGTCGGCTGTGGGACCGGATGGCACCCGCTACGACCGGGACATCGGTCGGGTCTCGCAACCTCGGCCTTCGAGCCTTCTCGAAGGCCGATGAGCGAGAGCCAGGACGGACGGGTGCGCCAGGCCGGTTCCAACGGCGTACCGGCTATCGGAGTGGACAGTCTCCCTGTGGATAGCGTCCGTGGTTTGACCTGCCCCACCTGCACCGAGGTTCCGACGCACGGATGCGTGAGTCTAGCCTGCGAACGCTAGACGAGGCCGTGACTGGATCTGCGGTGAAGGCTGGGGCCGAATGGCCCACAGTAGATTGGCGTCTGCGGCGGCACACCGTAGGTTCATGTGGAATCGAGCGCAGTCAGTAGCGCGGGGATGGGGACAATGTAGCGGCGGCCCACTCTGATTATCTTGACGGGGAACTCACCGGCTTTGGCCAGTTCGTACGCCTTGGTGCGGCCGATGCCGAGGATCGCCGCTGCGGTTTCGACGTCGGTGGTGGTGCCGAGCGTGCGGACGGATTCGATGGTCCAGATCTTGTCGCCGGCACTCTTGCCGGTGGTCGGGCGTTGGTCGCCGGTGTTCAGAAGAGGAGTCATGGCGTTCCTTGGGTGGTGGATGATTCGAGACCGCGGCTCTTTGGGATCCGATGCACACACCCCGAACCGATGACTCCTTTACTCGGCCAGTTATGCTTACTGGCGACCAGGGTAAACGCGCTTGAGCATGCCGCTGACCCACATGACTACTGGGGAAATGAGGGAGTGGCGGCGAGCCGCAGGCAGCGTGAGTCTTAGAAGAAACTGCAGGTCAGCGCCCATTTTTGGGCGTGCTCGGTAAGCTGGACCGCTGGGTTGCCGGTTGCATGCCGTTCGCGGACCGCTTGACTCGGCGCGATCCGTCCTCGCCGACCCGGAGGACGGCGAGTTCGGCACGCCACCCCGTTCCATCGGTCGACGTGGATATCGTTGAACCGCCTGAGAAGCCGCCTGAACCCGGTGAGCCAGCCGAGCGATTCCTACCGCGACGGCTTACATCCACGGTCTCACCGAGACATTGGCCGTCGAGCTTGTCGGACTCGAGATCATGGCGATCGCGGTGGCTGTGGGTACCAAAAACTCATCCGGTTCTCTGGCCTGGCCCTTCGCCTGCCAACCTGATCGAGTTGCCCGAATCGTCTGAACGCATTCAGGAATGCACTTCGAAACTTGAACACGCTCAACTCCGGCACGCCATCGCTAGGCAAGCATCTGACTCTGCCCAGGTCACGGGCTTGGCTGAGTAATGGCACCCCACACGCGTCGCAAACGGCCGCGATCTTCGGGCGGCACCCGTAAGGATGACGGCGTCGCCTGACAGATAGCCAGCCTGCTATCTCTTTACAAAGATCGTCGTCACCGGAGAAGAGACTCGGTGGCCGTCAACAGAGCGACCGCAGGTAGGGTGACGGCTCGTGCCGAAGACATTGACCGCCCGGGATAGAGCTGTTGAGCTTGAGCAGGATGCGGTCAGGTATCCGGGGGAGTGTTACGAAATCCTCCTCGAGGCCGCCGAGGCGTGGCAGGAAGCGGGCGAGCCTGACCGTGCCGTCGCCCTGTGGCTTGAGGTGATCGAAGCCTGCGGTGAGGACGCCGGCTTCGCTCGGTACGAGCTGGTGGAGCTGTGCTTCGAGCGGGGCCGGGATGCTGAGGCGTGGGAGCATCTGCGGGCGTTGGATGACGGCTCGGCGGATGCTGGGCCGGCCGCGCTGGTGGCTGAGTTGCTGGCGCGTCGCGGTCACGACGAGGCCGCGCTGCAGTGGTTCAACCGGGCCATCGTCGCCCTTGGTGCGGACGAACTGGCCGCGATCGGCCAGCCTGGCGGCACCCGCTGATCGTGCTGGTGCGAGGACGTCGTCGATCTCGCTGATCACCGAACAGGTGGGCAGCCAACTGCGCCTCGCACCGAGCGGAGCTCGAGGAGGGTGGCGCCGATGTCGCGGAGACCGGCGAGCACGCCGTGGAGCTGCGCCTGGTCGGCCACCGGTCCCGCGAGCGTGCTGGTGCCGTCGTCGTTGCGGCAGATGGTGAGCCCGCCGAGCCGCTCGGACCAGTGGTCGTCGAGGTGGCCGTCGACCCGGATCTCGTAGGCGGTCACGACGGAACTCCGACGAGGCGCGCACGGGCGGACGCCCGCGGCCGGCGGATCACCCACTCGGCGACGGCCAGGTTGATGACCCAACCCGCTGCCTTGAAGAGGTCGCCGCGGACGCCGCCGGTGCCGAACAGCGCACCGCCGAAGCCCTCGGTAAACACTTGCGTCCCCGCCGCGAGCCCGATGGCGTAGGCCCGGATCATCCACGCGCGATGGGCGGGGATGTCGTGGTGGCGGACGCCGACGAAGCCAAGGATCAGGCAGGCGACCATCGCCGAACCGGCCACGAGACGCAGGACATAGAGCAGGTCCCCGGTGCCGGGCTGAGGTGCGAAGAACAGCGTGAGCCACATCGCCGACCCGGCGACCAGCAGCCCGGTCACGGCGAGGACGCGCCCGGCCCGCCGGTGCCAGTCCAGGTGCCGGCGCCGGAACTGCGGGACGAACTGGAACGCGCCGACCAGGGCGTAGAGGGTGGCGCCCACGATGTGCACCACCAGCGCCGTCGGGAACCCGGCGAACCGCTCGTCGGCCGGCAGCACCGCCGGGCCGCCCGCGAGCTGGATCAGCCGCAGCGTTCCCGCGGTGAGAGGGATGGCGGACAGGGCGACGAGAGCCGCCGGGACCGGCCAGCCGGCGGTGCCGGCGGGCCGACCCACAGAGGTGCGGGGAGTCATCGGGACACCGACTCGCGGACGGAGCGAGTGGCCACGGTCACGACGGGCACGTCCGTGTGGTTGCGCCACAGGGACACGCCGAGACCGATGAGCGCGATGCCCTCCGGGACGGCGAACGGCCGGTTGAACGCCTCGGGCAGCACCGCGAGAGCAGCCGTCGCCACGGTGCTCACCGCGAGCAGGGCGGCGGCCCAGCGAGCCAGGACGCCGGTGCGGAACAGGGCGATGCCGAAGAGCAGACCGCCCAGGATGTAGCCGGCGCCGGCGACGTCGAACAGGATCTGGAGCCCGCCGATGTCCCCCGTCGGTGTGCCGCCGTTGGCCGCGGCCACGACGTCGTTCACGAAACCCGGCTCGGTGCTCACCAGGTTGGGCAGAACGGTGGCGGCGATGAGCTCGACGCCGAACATCGCCAGGTAGCCGACGGCGAAGACCAGGTAACCGGCCAGGCCGAGGACGCCGGCCTTGCCGTGCTGGCGCAGGTACGTTCCGGTGATGCCGGCGAGGGCGAGTGCGGCCATCACGGTCTTGGCGCCGCTGCGCGCCACCCACTGGGTCGTCTCGGTGGTGAACGCGTCACTTCCCGGGTGGCCGATCTGGACGGCGACGAAGATGGACCCGGCGACCGCGGCTGCGGCGGCGGCGGCCTTCGTGAGGCCGGTGGCGGTGATGGTCATGTCGGCTCCTGAGCCTGGAGGCCGGACCTGATGTCCGGCGATGTCCAGGACGGTAGGAAGCGACGTGATGAGGCCACATCACCATCCGATGTGACCCGCTTGGTGATCCTGCGCCCAGAGTCAGAGAAGGTTCAGCTCGCTCCCGCGCAGCACCGCGGCGCGACGGGTGGTGACGTCGAGCTTGGTGAAGATGTGCCGGGTATGGGTGCGCAGGGTGTTGACCGAGACGAACAGGCGCTGGGCGATCTCCGGCCCGGTGAGCCCCGTCGCGAGGAGCCGGAGCACCTCGAGCTCGCGCTCGCTGAGGGCGTCGTCGGACGCCGGCCGCGCCACGTCCGGTACGGAAGCGAAGGCGCTGTCGGTCACCTCCGCCGCCCGGCGCGCGCCGGCCGCACCGAGTCGCTCCCGGGCGACCCGGAGGAGCGAGCCCATCGGTGCGCCCTCGTCGAGGAACAGGCGGCGGTAGCCCACTGGCACGCCGAGGGTCAAAGCCTGATCGAGCTCGTCGAGCGCGCGGGGGAGGTCACCGAGAGAGTGATGCAGGAGGGCCCGGACGACGCGCCCGTCGAGGGCGTTGCCGATCTGGCCCCGCGCCTCCGCGGTGCTGACCAGGACGTCGAGCACCTCGAGAACGGGTGCATCACCGCGGTGCTCGGCGACGAGCAGCCGGGCGAGGGTGAGCCGGTCGAACGCGCCGAGGTAGGAGGGCTCGCCGTCGAGGCGCTCGTGGTGCTCGCGGGCCCACGCGCGGGCGTCGTCCAGGCGGCCCTGCGCGATCCGGACGCGGGCCCGCAGAGCCGGGATGGGGCACAGGTCGGGGAAGAAGCCCGGCAGGTACAAAGGCTCGGCCGCCTCCAGCATCGCCACGGCGCCATCCAGGTCGCCCCGCGCCCGCAGGACGCCGGCCGTCGCGACGTACCAGCGGTGCCGGTTCTCCAGCAGCGACGCGCGCTCGCCGAGATCCTTCGCCGCTTGGAGGTGCTGCTCCGCCGAGACGAGGTCGCCGTGTTCCCGCAGCACGTCCGCGAGACCGACGTGCAGGTCACCGGTCGTCGACAGGAGAGGGTGGCCCTGCGCGACCGAGAGCGCGCGCTCGTAGAGCCGCTGCGCCTCGTCCGGGCGCCCCCGGGCGAGCCACATCTCGCCGAGGACGACGGTCGCGCCGAGCTCGTCGGACAGGTGCCCGGCCGCCCGCAGGCTCCCGACCGCCGCGCCGAACGTGCCGACCGCCGTATCGAGGTCGCCGTCCGCCCAGGCCGCCAGCCCCAGGAACCCGGCCGCGGCACCGCGCGCGAGGTGATCGCCCGGCCGCGCGAGGTCGAGCGCACACCGCGCGTGCACGACGGTGCCGGGGACGTCGCCGCGCGCCTGCGCGACCGAGGCCCGATAGACCGCGACCGTGGCGGGGACGCCGGCGATCTCGGCCGACCGCCGTGAAACCGCTTCGCGCAGCGCCGGCGTCTCACGCACCGCCACCAGCGACGTCTCCGAGCCGAGCGCCGAGTCGGCGGCGTCCAGCCAGGTGTCGACGCCCTCGAGGTTGCCCTCCGAAAGGCGGGTCCAGGCGAGCCCGGTCGCGAGCAGGGGACGGCGGCGCGCGACGTCCTCGGGAACGGCCTGAAGCCAGCGGCGCAGCGTGCGGTCCTCCCGCCGCTTGCGCAGGTCCGGGAGCGCGAGCTCGACCAGCTCGGCGATCTGGTCCCCGTCGGCGCCGGCGAGCGCGTGGGGGACCGCGTCGTCCACCCGGCCGTTCTCCGCGTACCAGCGGGCGGCCCGCTGGTGGAGCAGCCGCACGCGGCCCGGGTCCTGAGCGGTGAGGCGGGCGCCGAGCGCGTCGGCGAACAGCTGGTGGTAGCGCCACCACCGCCGCTGGTCGTCGAGCGCCACGACGAAGAGGTTCGCCCGCTCGAGTGCCTCCAGCGCGGACTGCCCGTCGGCGCGGCGGGTCAGCGCGTCGCATAGCGGCCCGCTGAGCTCGCCGAGCACCGACGTGTCGAGGAGGAAGGACCGGACGTCGCCGGGCTGGGCGTCCAGCACCTCCTCGACGAGGTAGTCGAGGACGAAGCGGGAGGTCCCCGTGAACGCCGCGACGAAGTCCTCGACGCCGCCCGCGGCGTCCGGGCGGCTGCGGGCGGACAAGGCTGCCAGCTGGAGTCCGGCCACCCACCCCTCGGTCCGCTGCTCGAGGGCGGCCACGTGGCGCGGGTCCAGCCCCAGCCCCATGACGTCGTTGAGGAACGCGCCGACCTCGGCCTCGGTGAACCGCAGGTCGGCGGCGCGGATCTCGAGCAGCTCGCCGCGGGCGCGCAGGCGTGCGAGCGGCAGTGGCGGGTCCGCCCGCGTCGTCATCGCCACGGTGACCTGGGGTGGAAGGTTGTCGACGAGGAAGGTGACGGACTCGTGGACGCCGGCGGCGTCGACGACGTGGTAGTCGTCCAGGGCGAGCACGGTAGGCCCGGGCAGTGCGTCGAGGTCGTCGACGAGGCTGACCAGCACGTCCTCGGCGGGGACGCCGCGGTCGGCGTCCAGCAGGGCGAGCGCCGCGGCGCCGGCATCCGGGGCGGCCGCGTGGACGGCGGCCGACAGGTCCTCCAGGAACCGCTGCGGGTCGGCGTCCCCGGTGTCCAGGGACAGCCAGGCGACCCTGACCGCCGGAACGCGAGAGCCCAGCCACTGGGTCAGCAAGGTCGTCTTGCCGAACCCGGCCGGCGCCGCGATCAGCACGAGCCGGGGCGCCTCGGTCGTACCCGCGGGCAGCCGGCCGGTCAGACGAACCCGGGCGACGAGCTGTCGACGAGGGCGCGGGACCTGCAGCTTGGTGCCCAGGACCGGCATCCCGTCAGCCTAGTACTCTGGCAACGCTTCGTGATCATGTGGGTGGGTCTGCGCGTCGGTGGTAGTGGCGGGCGCGGGCGACGGCTTGGTGGTGGCGGCGCCATTGGGACCAGTGCAGTCGGTGTTGCAGGGTTCGCAGGACCGTGATTGTCGCGGTGAACAGCCGGCGGATCTCGTTACGGGTCAGCGGGATCAGCGAGGGGGCGCGCGGGCGGGGTGGCGTCATTGTCGTGCTCGTCGTTGTGGCCGTCGACGGCCGTGGGTGGTGGGGCTGCGGCGGCGGTCATCGCGGGCAAGAAGGCGTGGGCGAGCATGGCCAGGACGGTCCAGCGTCGCCAGGAGGTCCAGCTGCGGACCTGGTGCTCGTCGAGCGCAGCGAGTTCCTTGCCGGCGAAGGATTCCTCGATCTGCCAGCGGACCCCGGCGACGCGGACCAGCTCGGCGACCGGGACCGGCCGGGGGTGCGTGGGCGCGGTAGAAGGCGCAGTCGCCGTCACTGATCCGGCGCCGGATGAGCAGCCAGTTCACACCTTGTGCCGGACCGCTGCTGGTGTCGCTGCAGGTGCCGGTCGCGCTGATCGCGGTCGTGACGATGACTGCTGCCCTGATCCGCCTAATCGCCGGACGGCGCGTTCCTTGAGATCTCCACAGTGGATGAGATACCTGGCCGCCTTGGGAGCGGCCCGCCCAGCCGGGCGTCACCCGGCAGGGCGATCCCTGCCCGCCGCCCGCGCGATACGCGGCGGGGCCTACCTGGTCGCGCTCGAACAACTCGGCCTGTAACGTCGCCGTCGCGTCTCCCGCCGTCACCGTCCAGGCTGCGCTACCCGCAGAGCGGCTACGCGGTGGTGGCCAGCGCCGCCACCCGGCTCCCGCGCGGGCCTGTG
>DASXRQ010000013.1:0-7663 GCA_036506495.1 Micromonosporaceae bacterium
TTCTTCTGGGGCGACTGTTCCCTGTCGAACACGCTGTTCCGGCGCGACGCCGGCGCGTTCGCGGCGTACCTGGTGGACGCGGAGACCGGTGCGCTGCGGCCGCGCCTGTCCAATGGGCAGCGCGAGGAGGATCTGGACATCGCCCGCGTCAACATCTTCGGTGAGGCGCTGGACCTGCGGGCCGCGGGGCAGCTGCACGAGGCCGCCGACCCAGAGACGATGGCCGACGAGGTCGTGCTCCGGTACGAGCGGCTGTGGCACGAGCTGACGTACGAGCAGGCGGTCGAGCGGGACGCCAGGCACAACATCGAGGGCCGCATCCGGCGGCTCAACGAGCTCGGCTTCGACGTCGCCGAGGTGTCGATGTCCCTTGTGGACGGTGACGGCTCGGTCCTGGTCCGGCCGAAGGTCGTCGACGCCGGCTACCACACCCGGCGACTGCTGCGGCTGACCGGGCTGGACGCCGAGGAGAACCAGGCCAGGCAGCTGCTCAACGACCTGGACACGCACCGGGCGGAGAGCGACCTCATCGACGAGCAGCAGGCGGCACACCGATGGCTGACGGAGGTGTTCGAGCCGGTGGTCCGAGCTGTGCCGGAGCACCTGAGGCGAAAGCTCGAGCCCACCGAACTCTTCGTGCAGGTGATCGGGCACCGGTGGCGGCTGTCGGAGGAAGCCCGCCGCGATGTCGGGCTCGCCCCCGCGGTGCACTCGTTCCTGGGTGACGTGCTGGTGCACCGGCCAGACGAACAGGCCGTCCTCGGCGTGGAGATCGCCTAGGCGCGTTGTCCTATGTGTCGGGCGGGGCGTTCCGCGCCCGCTCGGCGGGCGGGGCGTTCCGCGTCCGCTGGGTGGGGCGGCCGCGGTCCGTCGGCTGTTCGGGCGGTGCCGGTTGTTCCGGTGCCGTCGGCGGCGGGGCTTCGTCCGGCGCGGCGGCGCGGTCGAGCAGCCAGGTCAGACCGCCCCGGCGAGCCACGACGATCAGCCGGTCACCCGCCGCCACCCGGTATGCCGGCGGCGGGCTCCACATCGCCCGAGGCTCGCCGAACTGCCTGACCGCGATCACGCGTACGCCGTGCGGCCGGGTCGCGTCGCCGACCTGCGCACCGTCCAATGCCGACGTGCGGGCGATCGACACCTCGGCGACGAGCAGCACGTGCCGGTCCACCGGAATCGTCGCGATGACGTCCCGCTCCATCATCGCGGCGGCGAACGCGGGTGCCGCCAGGTATGACACGCTCCGAGACACGTCGATGTCGAAGGCCCGCTGGATGCGGTCAGCGAGGTCGCCGTCGAAGAGCCGCAGCACCACGCGTAGGCCCGGCTTGGCCGCGCGTGCGTTCAGCGCTGTCTCGAGGTTGGTCACGTCGTCGGTGGAGACCACGACGAGCGCCTGAGAGGTCCGGATCGACGCGGCATGGAGGGTCTCCTCCTGGGCCGCGTCGCCGATGATCAATGGGATGCCGAGCTGCCGGGCGGCGCGGTTGCCTCGCGCGTCCGCTCTCTTGTCGATGGCCACGACGTCGATGCCGAGGTCGGTGAGTTGGCGGATCACGCGCGTACCGACGTTGCCCAGCCCCACTACGACGACATGGTCCTGCCGCGGGTCCTGCAGCCGGCCGGCGGCCAGCGCCAGACGGGCGTGAACGATCGCGTCCACGACGGCCGCTGTGATCAGCGGGATCAAGGCGAGGCCGGCCAGGACCATGATCACTTGCAGCAGCTGTACACCCGCGCCAGCCTTCAGGTCGGCCTCCGCGCCCGAGATCGTCGTCATCAGCGCGAGGTAGACGGCCGCCCACCCCGACACGTCATTGACCCACGCCAGCCCCGCGCCGGCCGCCACGACCAGCACGAGTACGCCAAGCGTCGCCACACCGAGCTTCCGGTTGACCATGCTGCGGAGCGCCCGCATGGTCAGCGCCGCCGGCCGACGTCGCCGCCGGTCGCGGGCGATGCGGCGAGCGGCGACAACGGTGCCCACCGGCCGGCCGGTCGCCTCGGCCAGCACGAGGTCGGCGCTGTTCTGGTCGGCGGGCAGCACCACCGAGGTGCCGGACGGGCTGGTGTCGGCGAGCCCGCACACTACGTCCTCGGGGCGGACGTCGGCGCGCTTCGCCAGGTGCAACGTCCGGCCATGGAGCCGGAAATGGCTGGGCGCGACCTCGCCGAGCGCGGCGGCCACGAACGCGGGCGCGGCCATCGACGCGTCGGACATCACCGCACAGTCGGCGAAGAGCCGCCGCACCCCGGACGCCAGGTTCGTGTTGAACATCCGGATGACCAGCCGGACGTTTGCGTTGACCTCCTGTGCGCACAGCGCGGCGTGCAGGTTCCCGACGTCGTCCTGATGCACGAGCGCCAACGCGTCCGCGCGCTCCAGTTCGGCCCTACGGAACGCCTCCTCATCGAGGCGGTCGACCTTGACCACCCGGACACCCTTGATCGTCCGCACGTCGGGTGTGTCGTGGCGGCCGGATCCGGTCGCGAGCACCGTGATCCGAGCGCCCGCGCCGAGTATCAGCTCGAGGATCAGCCGGTACGCCAGGGCGTCGTTGCCGCACACCACGAAATGGGGCTCTGGTATGCCTTCCCCGTTGCCAAGGCCGTCCCGCCACCGCGAGACAATCGCGCGGCGCGCTCGGTGGCGCCAGGCGTCGGAGGGCATGCCCGGATGGTAGCCACCCGAGCCAGCTTGCGACCGCCCTCCCATTCCGCCGTATTTTCGAGACCATGACGCGAATCGCGGTTGTGACCGGCGGAAATCGGGGCATCGGGCTGGAGGTCGTGCGGCAGCTTGCGCGCCGCGCCGATACCGTGGTGATGGGCTCGCGCGACCCGGCCAAGGGTGAACGCGCGGCCGCCGCGATCGGCGATGAGCACATTCTGGTACGCCGTCTCGACGTCACCGACCCGGCCGGGCTCGCCCAGCTCGCGGACGAGCTGGCGGACCGGTTCGGCCGGTTGGACGTGCTCGTGAACAACGCCGCGATCCTCTACGACACATGGCAGCAGGCGAGCAACGCGGACCTCGACGTCGTCCGTGAGGCACTGGAGACCAACCTGCTCGGCGCGTGGCGGACGGTGCTCGCGTTCCTGCCGCTGCTGCGCGCCAGCGCCCATCCGCGGATCGTCAACGTCTCCAGCGAGGCCGGTGCGCTGGCGAGCATGGGCGGCGGCGAGCCCGCGTACGACATCTCCAAGGCCGCGCTCAACGCCCTGACCCGGAAGCTGGCGGCGGAGCTGGCGCGCGATGGCGTACTCGTGAATGCGGTCTGTCCGGGCTGGGTGGCCACGGACATGGGCGGTCCGGGCGGCGCGCCAGTGGCCGCCGGCGCGGCGAGTGTGCTGTGGGCGGTCGACCTGCCCGACGACGGGCCCTCCGGTGGCTTCTTCCGACACGGCCGCCCGCTGCCCTGGTGAGAGCCGAGGCGATAAGTGGGCATGCAAGCTTCCCTCAAGCATCTGCTCTTCGATCCTGAGCCGAGGACTCTCGCCGCCGATCCGGCAGCGTTCTCGTTTTCGGCGCGGCTGCTCGTGGGGCCTGCAGATGGTCCTGGTGAGGAGTCTTTCAACCTGACGATTTGCAGTCCGGAGTGGCTCGCGGTTCGGTGTCGGGAGCAGGGCATCGTTGACGCGCGGCATCACCTCGTTGTGAACGCAGACGAGTTTGATCAACCAAGGCTACAGTCGTGGCTAGAGTCGCGGGTCCGCGAGGCGCACGGCGGTTCCTGGAGCGAGATCGGGGAAAGTTGGGGCCGCCTCGGACATTGGGAGTTCGAGGACTACAGGGGCTAGGTTCGCGCTGTCTGCGGCAGAAGCGGATACCTGATCATGCTGCGGGAATTGGAGCCGCAGTGCGTGGGCTTTCTCGGATGGCGGCGATGCGCTCGCTTGTGGCGCAGCGGCCATCGCGGTCCGGCCCGTTTGTCACGGCACCACGACGAGCCTGCTACCCCGGAGGTCGGTGCGTTGCCAGGCGGTCTCGATGTCGCTGAGCGGGACTTTCACCACGTCGAACGTGAGCTCGCCGGACTGCGCCCACGTCACGATCTGCCCATACACCTCGTGCATGGTCTCCGGGCTGAGCCCCTTGGCCGCACCGTAAATCTCGACCCCGGACGTGCGCAGGCTCTCAGCAGCGAGAACGAGCGCGCCGCCGGCCGACTCACCGACCTGGATCAGCCGGGTCGACTTCGCGAACGCGAATGACTCCGGGACCAGCGATCGCAGCAGGATCTCGGTAGCCCGGCCCCAGAGATAGTCCACCACGACGTCGTAGCCGTCCCCCTTGGCATCGAGGTATGCCTGCGACAACGCTTCGTCCGGGACGGCGGTGTTGATCACCGTATCGGCGCCAAGGACCCGGACATCACGCAGCTGGTCGTCGTCGCGGCCGGTCGCGACGATCCGTCCGGCGCCGAGCAGTCGGGCCACCTTCACCGCGAGCCGCCCCGCGACCCCGGTGGCACCCTGCACGAGCACCGTCTCGCCCGGCACGAAGCCGGCGGCGGTCTTGATGGACATGCCGGTGATTGCCGTGCCCAGCACGGTCACGATCGCCGGATCGATACCCTCCGGGATCGGCACGTACGCGCCCTTCGGCACCACGGTCTTCTCGCCGAGCGCGCCGTAGGGCGGGCGTAGGTTACCGAACCCGACGACGGTGCCGTCCGGCAGTGCGCCGATGCCGTCGAAGGCGGGGATAGCCGGCAACTGGGCGATGTACTTCTGGCTCGCGTAGTGTGTGCCGGCCGCGATCCGCTTGTCGACGTTTTCGACGGCGACCGCCTTAACGTCAATGACCACCTCATTGTCGCCGGGCACGGGGTCTGGGAAGTCCTCATAGCGAGGGATGCCGCCGACCTCGTGCAATACCGCCGCCTTCATCACAGGTCCTGACCGAATAACGCCGCAATGCGGCGCTGCCAGGCCGCCATCACCCGGGGCGGATGGGCGGGCGAGCGGTTCCACCTGTTGTTCGGCGAAGGGCGCGAGGGTTGAGGGGCGTCGCCGCGGCGCCGCGCGCGGCCGTGCTGCGCGTCGCCCTGGTGCCCGGCTGGCCGCTCGGCGTGCGTGGGAACCCCGGGAATGCGATGCGTCGCCCGGTGCAGTAGGCGGGTGAACGAGTGGTCGTCGGTCATCTTCATCTCCTCTCTCTATCAACGATAGAGAGACTCTACCATTGATAGAGTGTGGCCGGGAGGTGCCGCATTGACGTTGGACCGGCAGCGGATCGTCGCGGAGGCCGTCGCCCTGCTGGACGCCGAAGGTCTCGACGGCGTGACGACGCGCAAACTCGCCGCGCGGCTCGGCGTGCAATCGCCGACGCTCTACTGGCATCTGCCCAACAAGGCGGCCCTGGTCACCGCGATTGCCGAGGCGATCCTCGACCAGGAGGTCGCCGACATGACGCCGCCCGAGCCGGATGAACGCTGGCAGGACTGGTTGATCGGCCTCGCCGAGCGGCTGCGCCGCGCGCTGCTCGCCCACCCGGACGGCGCCCGGATCATCTCGGCCTCCCAGCTCTGCCTCAACATGGCAGCGATCTCCGAGTTGGCGATGAGCACCCTTGTCGCGCGCGGCATCCCGTTGCGACAGGCCCGCGTGATCGTCCTGACCGTAGAGCGCTTCACGGTCGGCCACGTCCTGGAAGAACAAGCCCCCCGCCCGGACGCGGACGCGCTGAAAGACTTCGACATGGCCACATTCGCCGAGCAACACCCGACCGCGGTCGCCGCGGTCGTCGAATACTTTCAGCCCGGCCGCACCGTGGATGACCTATTCCGCGAGTGCCTGGAGGTGGTCATCGACGGCGCCACCGCCAAAGCCGGCCCCACGACCTGACCCATCATCCGTACTGCAGGCGGTTCCCCTCCCTGGTCAGAACCAGGTCCAGGCGACGTGGTGTCAAATCGCCCGGTCCATCACGGACCCGGAACGCCAAGCGGAGGCACCGACCAGGCTGGCGTCTGCGGTGGCGGGTGCCGGTGACGAGGACGGGGCACAGAGGCTGGCCGGCGACGCCGAGCAGATCGCCTGGTCGATCACCCGACCCGAATCGCCAGGCGGAGGCGCTGACTGACTGGCCCGATCGGTGTCGCGGGACCGCCACAAGCCCAGCCGTTGATCGCGAACGCACTGGCTGTCGCGCCGGACGATTCCGTTGGAGGCAGTTAGCTCGCATCGACCCGTTCGCCGTGTTCATTTTTGTCGACGAACGCCCATGTCGTCGGGCGCGTCATCCCATCGGCTTGGAGTGACGGGCGGGCGGGCGAAAGGTCCTATGGCCCGCGATCAGACCAAGATCGGGCGCACTCAATTCGGCAGATCCGTACGTTCTACACGCGGTGCAGTCTTGCCACCTAACGCAGCGACCAACACGGAAGTCCGCCGCGACGGGTAGCGCGAGGACGCCGATCAGGCTGAGGTCGCCCACGCTTGCGACGAGGCCGCTCGTGCGATCGTGCGCGAGTTACGGCCAGCCGTGCGCGATCGTGAACTTCTCGCAAGCCCCTTGCGTATCAGGAATCAGCAGGCTGGCTGTGTCCAACGGCGCGAACCCTCAGAAAAGGAGTCGCCCATGCGTGGTCTACGGTTGCCGCGAGGCCGATCCGCCCACCGATCTTCGCGGCCGTACAGGTACGTCGTCTCCCTGCTCGCCGCTCTGGCGGTGCTTGCCGTACCGGCCGTCGCACGGGCCGCGAAGGGCTTCACAGAGCAGGTTGCCTCCGCCCGCTGGTCGACCCCGTTCCAGTGCCCGGATGGCTCCACGGCCGCCGACGGCCGCCTGATCGTGGAGACGGACAACTTTGTCGAGGCGGGGACGACGCCTGACCCCAATCCGCCCCTCAGGGTCGGGTTCGTGGGCCAGTGCCCGGACGGCACGTTCAGCTGGGGCTTCGTACAGGCGGCGCCGACGCAGTTCGACCCGGACCTCAAGAACGTGACAATCAGCGGCACGTTCGCAAACGTGCGGGACAACAGGGGCGGGTTGCACACGGTTTCGGTCAACGCCCGCTGGACCGGGACCGGACCGATCATGACCACGGTCAACGGGCCCGGGTCTATGCGCAAGGAGCGCTCGGCGACGGCGACAGCGACGATCGTCTTCGACGGCAACACGCTCGTCGACAGCGCCGCTAACTTCCCGTTCCCCGCGCCGTTCATCCGAGTCGATACGGAGAAGTAGCTCAAGCACCGGCTTGAGCTCGTCAGGCTGATTGAAGGAGGAGGCCGACCGCACGGAGGCCGGCCTCCTGGTCCTTGTGGACGCGACAGTGGCGCGCGGCCGGCTACGGGCGTCGTCGCCCGGCGCTCCGGCGGCTGTCATGACCACCGTTGCCGTCACCGCAGCTGTCACTCCCACGAACGGGACTCTTGGCCAACGCGAACGGCCTGGGTCAGGATGAGCCGTTCCCCTGCCCGATGCTGAACTGGGCAAGGACGATGATCGGCCTGCCGCCGCTGCCGCCGCCGGTCACCCAGCGACGGACCCGGTGATACTGATCGAGTCCACCTCCAGGAGCGGCACGGTCGTGTTACCGCCGATCTGGGTGGCGTATGAGTACGAGCCGACCACAGTCACGTTGGCGGTGAAGGGTTCGTTCTCGACGAGGTTGGCCAGCGCGGTGTCACCGCTGTGACAGAAGTCGGACAGCCG
>DASXRQ010000014.1:0-5287 GCA_036506495.1 Micromonosporaceae bacterium
GGACCAGCTCAGCGACCCGGTGGAGGTGCTGTTCGGTACGCAGCTAGGCGGTGGCACGGACATCAACCGCGCGATCGCGTACGGCCAGCAGCTCATCACCCGGCCGCGGGAAAGCATCTTCGTGCTCATCAGCGACCTGTACGAGGGCGGCGTCCGTGAGCAGATGCTGCGCCGCGTCGCCGAGATGACCGCGGCCGGCGTACAGGTGGTGGCGTTGCTGGCGCTGTCGGACGAGGGTGCACCGGCCTACGACCACGAGAACGCGGCGGCGCTCGCGGCGCTGGGCGTGCCGGCGTTCGCTTGCACGCCGGACGCGTTCCCGGAGTTGATGGCCGCCGCGATCGAACGGCGCGACTTGATGACCTTCGCCGAACGCCTCGCCGACCGATGATCCGCCGAGCGGGTCAGGCCCGGATGGTCATCCGGGCGACGCGGTCGCCCTCGACGCGGAAGGTGAAGTGGCTCGGGCCGTTGAATCCGCCGCCGGCGACGTCGGCCGTCACCACGTATTCACGGTCGCCGAACGTCATCGCGGTCGGTGTCAGGACCGCATGCACGCCGATGTTCTCGCCGTCACTCCAGCGCTTGATCGCTTCGCGGCCGTGGAACTCGCGACCCCAGTCGTCGACCACGCCGTCTGGCGTGAACGCGTCCAGAAAGGCGTCGGTGTCACCGGCGTTCGTGGCGTCGAAGACGGCCCGCACGGGCGCGGGCAACGAGAGCGTCATGAAGGGCGCCGCCGTCTGCGCTGGACCCGGCTGGGACGAAGCTGGCCAAATGTCATGCGGCGCCTCCGTTCACGTAGATGGTCTGGCCGTTGATCCAGCGGGCCGGCCCGGCCAGCGACGACACGACCTCGGCGATGTCCCCGGGCGTACCGAGGCGTTCCATCGGGTTCATCTTCGCCATCCGGTCGATGGTCTCCTGATCCTTGCCATCGAGGAACAGCGCCGTCGCGGTCGGCCCAGGTGCGACCGTGTTGACGGTGACGTCGCGCCCGCGCAGCTCCTTGGCCAGGATCGGGCTGATCGCCTCGACGGCGGCTTTGCTGGCCGCGTAGCCGGAGTAGGTCGGGAACGACAGCCGGGTCACCGACGTGGAGAAGGTGACGATCGCGCCGCCCGGGCGGACGCGACGGGCGGCCTCGCGGGTGACCACGAACGCCCCCCGGATGTTGGTGCGGTGCATCCGGTCCAGATCGTCGAGGTCGACCGTCGCCACCGGCGACAGCAGCATGATGCCGGCCGCGTTGACGACCACGTCGATCCCGCCGTACCGCTGCTCGGCGGTGTCGAAGAGCGACTGGACGGCAGCCTCGTCGGCGACGTCGGCCTGGACCGCGACGGCGTTGCCGCCCTTGGCCTCGATGGCCGCGACGGCGGCCTTCGCCTCGACGTCGTTGCCCACGTAGCCGACCACGACGGCCTGGCCGTCCGCGGCCAGTCGTTCGGCGACCGCGCGGCCGATACCGCGGGATCCACCCGTGACGATCGCTACGCGCTGGAAATCGGTCATGGCAACCCTCTGAAGGCGGCATGCTTACGCTGATAACACAAGCAGGATAGCGTTGCTTGCGTCAACCGCTAACGCCCGAGTGTTAGCACCGCCACCATCTCATCGTCGATCGGCTCGCCGGTCTTGTGACAGTTCTCGACCGGTAAGTACCCTATGCCGTATGACTGCTTACCTGACCAACCCCAGGAAAGTTGGGACAGGCAGCAAGAGGCGTACATGCCCGATCGCGAGCAGCGTTTCGCCGCGATGCTCGACGCGGTCGACGCGGTAACCGACGGCGCGCCACCGCGGCTGCTCGATCTGGCCGGCGGTACGGGCACGATCTCGTTACGCACGCTTGCCCGCTTCCCGGCCGCCGACGTGACCGTGCTGGACCAGGACCCGGCGCTGCTGGCGATAGCGCGGGCGTCGCTCGGGGACAGGATCGTCTCCGCCGATCTGAACAGTCCGCAGTGGGCAGTGGGACGGCGCGACTACGACGCGGTCCTGACCGCCACCGCGCTGCACTGGCTCTCGGCCGAACGGGTGGCCGCGCTCTACGGTGAGATCCGCGACGTCCTGCGCCCCGGCGGCATCTTCGTGAACGCCGACCACATGCCCGACGAGGCCCTGTCCGCCCTCACCAAACGCCTGATCGCCCGCGCCGACGCGCGCCGGGACGCCAGGTACGCGGCCGGCGCGGCCCTCTCCTGGCGCGCCTGGTGGGTCCGCGCCGCGGCCGACGAATTCCTGGCGCCGCTCGTGGCCGAACGCGAACGCATCTACCCGTCCGACCACCACAGCGCCGAGTGGACACCGCCCGCAACGTGGCATGTCGACGCGCTGCGCCGGGCCGGCTTCACCGAGGCCGGCGTGCTGTGGCGTGGCGGCGCCGACGCGGCCGTGATCGGCGTCCGGTAGACCTGGACCGCATGGGCGACACGAGGGACCATTCGTGGTCAACGACATGATCGAGAGCCGAGGAGCGTACCGATGCCGCTGTCCGGGGAGTACGCGCCCAGCACGTCCGGCTGGGCCCGCAGGCAGGCCGAGACCTACGAGGCCACCGGCGGCGCGCGCGCCGGCGATCTGCGCGGCATGCCGGTGATCGTGCTGACGTCGGTCGGCGCCAAGACCGGGTTGCTGCGCAAGACCGCGCTCATGCGCGTCGAGCACAACGGCGAGTACGCCGTGGTCGGCTCGCTGGGCGGGGGGCCGAAGCACCCGGTCTGGGTCCACAACGTCCGCAAGAACCCGCACGTCGAACTGCAGGACGGCCCGGACAAGGGCGACTACACGGCGCGCGAGACCGAGGGCGCGGAGCGTGAGCAGTGGTGGCAGCGGGCGGTCGCGGCCTATCCGCCGTACGCCGACTATCAGAAGAAGACCGAGCGGACCATCCCGGTCTTCGCGCTCACCAGGCGCGAAGCCTGACACGGGCGGTCACGCGTACGGGTTGGTGATCTCCCGCAGAGACGGGTTCGCGGAACCGCGCGGGCGCATCGCGCAAACGCGAAAACGGCTGTCTTGAACGGCATTTCCGGTCGATCATGGAAGCATGCGTACTCCCCACCAGTCCGTCGACCGGCTCGGCAGCCGTCCTCTTGAGGCGGCGGTCACCGCGCCGGCTCAGTCTGCGCTGCCGCTGTCCGGATCCGTCGACGACGGCGACCGGCTGGTGGACATCGTCGACCTCCTCGCGCTCGATGCGTTCGTGACCGGACGCGAGCCGTTCGGCCGCACCAGCTACTTGGAGAACGTTCGCGCCGACGCGCCGCTCACCACGGCCGGCGCGCGGGTCGTCCGCGACGCCGCCGAAGAGGACGGTCACGGCCGGCTCTCCGTCGGCGACGGCTGGACGCTGCACGTCACGCGCTGGAAGCAGAGCCGCCGCGCTCGCGTCACGGTCACCGCGACCAGCGCCGAACTGGCCGAATCCGTGCTGTCGACCGCGGTCGAGAACGCCGTCGAGGAGCCCGAGCCCGCGGCCGACAGCGTGCCGATCGGCTTCTGGTACTTCGGCACGCACGGGCCGCGCCGCGTGCAGCGCGAGATCGACGCCGCGCCCTGGGAGAGGATCCGGGCCAACTACGCCCGTCCCGTGGCCCGTACGCTCGAACGGCTCATGGCCATCGACGGCTCGGTCGTGAACGGGCGGCTCCTGCTGCTGCACGGCGAGCCGGGCACCGGCAAGACCACCGCGCTGCGGGCGCTCGCTCAGCAATGGCGAGCGTGGTGTCAGGTCGACTGCGTACTCGATCCGGAGCGGCTGTTCAGCGACCCGGCGTATCTGATGAGCGTCGCGCTCGGCAGCGGGGACGACGACGAGCCGCGCTGGCGCCTGCTCATGCTGGAGGACTGCGACGAGCTGGTTAGGGGTGAGGCCAAGGCGAGCGCGGGGCAGCAGCTGTCCCGCCTGCTCAACCTCACCGACGGGCTGCTCGGGCAGGGCCGCAACGCGCTGATCGCGATCACCACAAACGAGGACCTGGCCTCGTTGCATCCCGCGGTGGTGCGGCCCGGGCGCTGCCTCGCCAGCATCGAGGTGGGGCGGCTTCCGTACCCGGAAGCGGTGGGGTGGCTAGGCACGCCGACCGGCATCGGCCCGGACGGCGCCACGCTGGCCGAGCTGTACGCGCTGAAGACCGGTGCACGGCCGGTGACGGTCGCCGCCCCGACCCCGGCCACCGGCCTCTACCTGTGATGCCGGGTAGCGGTCACTCGGGCTGGTTGCCCACCTTGCCGCCGACCCGGTACGGCGTGCCGACGTCCGTGTAGGCGAGGTGGGCAAGCAGCCCTTCGGCCGCGTGCTTGAGGTTGTGGCAGTGGTCGACCCAGATGCCAGGGTTGTCGGCCACGAACGCGACCACATACGTCTCGTCGTCCCCCACGTCGAGCGAGTCCATCCACCACGGGCTGCCGGTGGCCTGCACGCCATTGCGGCTGAGCACCACGGCGTGATGCCCATGCAGATGCATCGGGTGGACCTCGCCGCTGGTATTGGAGATCGTCATCTGCACCACGTCGCCCGTCGTGACCATGTACATCGGGACGTCGGGCCAGAAGTGGCCGTTCACCGTCCACCACATGCCGGGCTTGCCGTCGAGAAAGCCGATCCGCCGGCCGACCCGGTACTCGAAATGGCGGTTCGCCTTGGCCGGGTCGAAGCCGAGCGGCGCGGGCGACCCGTACGTGAGCAGGTCGACGGTGGGCCGCGGCTCGGCGGACGCGGGCGCGCCGCCGGCCACGAGCGCGGTGCCCGCCCCGACATCCACGCGGGCCACGCCGGAGGCCGGCACGGTGAACTCGACGTCGACGCGGCCGCCCGCGGTCACCAGGACCGCGGCGTTTCCGACCGGCGTCGGCGCGTGGACGTCGCGGCCGTCCACCGCCACCACGCGATAATCGACGCCGGCCACCCAGGCGCGGATCGGTCCCGCATCGGTGTTGATCAGCCTGGCCCGGACCAGTTCGCCGGGTTTGGCGGCGAGCGGGGAGGTCCCGGCGTGACCGTTGACGGTCCGCCGTCCGTGATAGGTGTGCACCGCGACGACGGTGTCGACGGCCGCCGCGAGCGGCGCCGCCGGGAGCACCACGAGCGCGCCGAACATGCCGCGGCGCACCTCGTCGTCCGAGACCTGGTGGGAGTGGTACCAGTAGGTGCCCGCGTCCGTTGCCACGAACCGGTAGACGTGGCTCTGCCGGGGCATGACCGCGTCCTGGGTGACGCCCGCGACGCCGTCCTCCGCGTTCGGCACGTCGACGCCGTGCCAATGCAGCGTGACGCCGTCCG
>DASXRQ010000015.1:0-5373 GCA_036506495.1 Micromonosporaceae bacterium
GCTGCCGCAGCGCCTGCCGGCCGACGGCACGGAGTAGTCGGCACGGAGTAGTCCCGGTGCGGACGCTCGCGCTGCGCGGTGGCGCGCGTGTCACGGTGGTCGCGGCGCAGTGGTGCCACGCGTTCGCCCGTCGTCACACGCGGGGGGTGCAGCTGGAGCTGCGCGACGGTGAGCCCGGCCCGGTCCTCGGACGCACTGCGGAACCCTGGCCGTCGCATGGCGATGGTGCGCATCGTCACGCCCAGGGCCCGGACCGTCACATGCCAGTCAACACACCCCGTACGCCAGTTACCGAACAATGGAGGAACGACATGAACAGCATGAATGACACCGGGGTCGTCGCGGGCCCGGCATCGGGCCAGACCAGCCACACCCACCGACTCCGCGGGCTCGCCGTCACCGGCTTCATTGCCACGCTCGCAGCGATGGTGGCCACCACCCTCGCCGCTGCGCTTGCCCAGGCCGTTGGCGTCGACTTCGAGGTCCCCGATGGTGGCCAGACGATCCCGTTGTCCGGGTTCGCCGTGGTGACCGGCTTCTTCTCGGTCGTGGGCATCGTCATTGCCGTCGCTCTTCTTCGTTGGAGCGCTCGCCCCGCCGAGCGATTCGTGTGGACGGCAGTGTCGCTCACCGCGATCTCGTTGGTCCCGCCCCTGCTCTCCGGGGCAAACACCGCCACCACCACCGCCCTCCTCGGGCTACACCTCGTCGCTGCGACGGCGATGATCCCCACCCTGGCGCGGAGCCTCCGCACCCGGACCGATTGACGATCCCGCAACGGGACAACGCGCGGCGCAAGGGCGTGCGCACTGACGTGGCCCCCGGTGCTGACGTGGCTCCCGGTGCTGCCACCCTCCATTCCAGGTTCCTTTTCTTGGTCAATTCGAAAGCTGAGTCGCGTGTGCGAAGAAGCACAGGGCACCCTCAGGGATGAAGACCAAACGCCATCCGCTTCGGTCGGGGCGCACCGGGTACCCCGGTCGGCTCCTGCGCGGCGGTACGCCTGCGGGAGGCTGCCACGCCCGTAGCCGGCGGGGCAGGGAGCGCTGTTTGTGACGTGGGAGGTTGGAATAGGCTCATTCATCGTCTGTCGGGAAGGGGTGTCTCACCGGTCGGGCTGGTCTGGAGGGCGCGGATGGTGAGCCCGATCTGGCGGACGTACTCGTCGCAGCCGTCACAGCCGGCGAGGTGTCGCTGGAACGTGTCCTTGAGGTCGGGTGGGAGGACGTCGTCGAGGTAGTGGGTGACGAGCTCGACGAGCTCTTTGCAGGCGAACTCGTCCGGCCGCGCCCCGACGTCCCCGGTCGCCGTCGGAAGCGGCTTGGGGTGAGCACGCAGCACGGACGCGATCAGCAGAAGCCCGATGAGCAGGGCGGCCGCGGTCAGGAACCAGCCGGCCCGCTGCACTCCGTGGCTGCGGGCAAACCAACCGAACACCAGCGAGAATGGCAGGAACAGGATCCAGGAGAGCGTGCCGACGCCGGACGAGATGCCAGTTCGGAGGTTGGAAGACACCCCGTCGTGCAGGAGTTTGCCGGCATGGATGCTGATGATCGCCAGTAACAACGCGAGCACGGTCTGAGCAGCGATCACGGCGGCCAGCGAACTTGTCTGTGTGACGGCGAGTGCGGCAGCCGGCGCGGACAGCGCGAGCAGGATCGCGGTAGTGCGGTGGTCTACGTGCAACTTGCCCGCGAGGTAACCGCCGACGCCGAGCGTGGAGACCAGTGCCGCCCAGTACGGGCCGAACAGCGCGGCCGGCGCGGCAAGGACAACGAGCCAGAGCGGGCCGAACTCGAATACGGCTTGGGACAGCAGGCCCACGAGCGCGGCCAGCAGCATGACCTGCCGCACCCGCGGCTCGCGGATCATGGTCCGATAGGTGAGCGCGACATGGCTCCGCAACGAGACGGGTTCTGCGGTGCGGTGCAGGCGCGGCTCATCGAAGCGCAGGAACGCCGCGATCGCGATGGCGATGAATGGGAGCGTGGCGAAGTAGGTGAGTCGGACCGAGAACCAGCCAGCGAGTACGCCGCCGGCGAGCGCGCTCGCCACGAATGCGCCGCTTTCGACCATCCGAACGCGGCCGATCCAGGTCTCGTACTGGTCGCTCGAGCCCGTTTCCTCAAGGACGACGTCATAGACGACGCTGTCGACGGTGCCGGAGCTGAGCGCGAAGTAGACACCCAGGATCATCGCCGCGGCGATGTAGGTCGGGACGTTCGCGCTGAGTCCGCCCAGCAGCGAACTTCCGATCAACGCGATGCTGGCGCAGACCATAATCAGGTTTCTGCTCCAGCGGTCGGCGAGAATGCCCGACGGCACCTCGAGCAGCGGGACGACGGCGGCATACGCCGCTGCCATGATGGCGACCGAGCGAGGTGTGAACCCGATCTGCGTCATGAACAGCTTCTCGACCGGGACCCACAGGATGACGCCTTGGAGCCCAATCGCCACCTGCAGCGGCAACAGCCGACGCGTGAGCGTACGCGGCACCGCGGCGACCGCGAGCGCCGTGCTCACCGGTCACCTTCCGGGGCGAAGTGGCGGGCGAGGCGTTCCCGTAGCCTCGCCCGGGCCCGGTTGAGGATCACTCGCTGCTGCTGCGGAGTCAGGCCGAGCCGCTCGCTGACCTCGTCGGCATCGCGGTCGAGCGCATCGCGGGCGATGACCACCGCACGCCAGGTGGCCGGCAACTCCTCGATCGCGGCGGCGAGCGTGTCCCGCACGTCCGCGCCGGCAGGACCGGCGGGATCGACCACCGGCCACGGGTCTGGGAATCTGCGCCAGTGGTGCGGGAACGGCTCGCCGGCCTCCTGAAACTCCGACTCCGGAACCGTGGGCGTCCTCGCGAACCACCGCGCCGTCCAACGCGCGAACCGATTACGCGGCTCCTCACCGCGCAGCGCGGTGTTCGCCGCCGCCCGCGCCAGCCACCCCGTCATGGCGAGACCAGCCGGGCGAGGTTGTCGAAGGATCCCTCCCAACCCTCGCGGTGCGACTCACGACTCTGCTCGTCGACCAACCCGTGGTTGGTCATCACGACCGTGGTCGTCCCATCCGGATGCTCGGCGAAATCGATCTCGACGAGCTGGACGCCCTCGGCGACGTCGGGTCGGTCCCAGGTCCACGTGAAGACGAGCCGAGTCGGAGGCGTGATTTCGCGGTACTCGCCGCCCCCACCGAAGTCCTCGCCGTCCGGGCTGCGCATCACGAGCCGCAGCCGGCCACCGACGCGTAGGTCGACCTCGGCGACGGGCGTGTCCCAGTCCGCGCCGGGCGGATACCAGCGGCGCAGCAGCTCGGCGCTCGTCCAGGCCTCGAACACGTCCTGGGCCGGCGCGGCGAACGTGCGCTCAATGCGGATCGACGTCGCGTCCTGACGCTGCGGTTCGGTCACGGCTGCTCCTTCCGTTCGCTGAGGAGGTCATCGACTGCGTCGAACATCCGCGTCCACACGACGCGCTGACGATCGAGCCACTCGGCCGCCTCGACGAGCGGCGCGACATTCAGGTCGAGGTGGTGCGTGCGGCCTTCTACCCTGCGCACGACTACGCCCGCCCTCTCGAGCACCTTCAGATGCTTCGAGATCGTCGGCTTCGAGACCCCGAAGCCGCGCGTCACGACACCCACCGTGGACGGGCCGTGAGCGAGGCGCTCCACGATCCCGCGGCGGATCGGGTGGGCAACCGCCCTGAACGGATCGTTAGCCATTCAGCTAACTATACCGCGTACCGAGGCCACCGCCACCCCGGTGCCGGTGCCGCGCGAGGGGCCGGTTCCTTTCCTGCCGTACGCGGTAGGGTCGGCGCCGACTCGGGAGGCCTCGTGACCGATGATCGTCAGGCCGAGCCTGCCGCCACGTCCGACCGGTGGCTGACCACGGGCGTCGCCGGGGTCGCGGCCGCCAGCTTCTTCTCCGACGCCGGCCACGAGATCACCACGGCGGTATTGCCGTCGTTTCTGACTGGCACCCTGCACGCCGGCGGCGGCGCGCTGGGCGTGATCGAGGGCGCCAGCGACGCCCTGATCGGCGTGTCCAAGCTGGTCGGCGGGCCGCCTGCCAACGACCCAGGCGCGCGGGCCCGGCTCGCCCGGGGCGGCTACCTCGGCACCGCCGTACTGGGCGGGGGCATCGGGCTGGCGCAAGCGGTGTGGCAGGTCGGCCTCCTGCGCGCCGGGTCGTGGGTGGCGCGGGGCCTGCGATCCCCGTCCCGGGACGCGTTGCTTGCCTCACTCGCACCGGGTTCGGCGCGAGGACGGGCGTACGGGCTGGAACGCGCCGGGGACAACCTCGGCGCGCTGGTCGGACCGCTCCTGGCCGCCGCGCTGGTGGCACTGGTCGGGCTCCGTTCCACGCTGCTGTTGGCGGCGGTGCCCGGCCTGTTCGCCGCGGCCGCGATCACGTTCGCCGGCCGGCAGGCCGCCCACGTGGTGACCACGCCCGCCGGACGGCGACGACTGCAGCTGCACCTGGCCGAGCTGCGCCAGGCCGGGCTGCTCCGTGCGTTGGTGCCGGTGGTGCTGTTCGAGTGCGGCAACGTCGCCACCACGCTGCTGATCCTGCGGGCAACCGACCTGCTGCACAGCGATGGGCGGGGCCTGACCGCGGCCACCTCGGCGGCGATTCTGCTCTACGCCGGCCATAACGCGGCCGCGGCTGCGGCGTCGCTGGCCGGCGGCACGCTTATCGACCGGTACGGCCCGAGACCGGTGTTCGCCGCGGGCGCCGCGGCGTACGTGCTCGCCTACGCCGGATTTGCTGCCGGCCCGGCGGGCTGGCCGGCGCTGCTCGTCGCGTTCGCGCTGGCCGGAACCGGCATTGGGCTGGCCGAGACGGCCGAGTCAACGCTGGTCGCTGTGGCGCTGTCGGACCGGCTGCGTGGCAGCGGCTTTGGGCTGCTCGGTGTCGTGCAGGCCGGCGGCGACTTCGCGTCCTCGGCTGTGGTCGGTCTACTGTGGGCAATCGGCTCACCTGCGGTCGGGTTCGGCTATGCGACCGCATGGATGGCCGGAAGCCTGGCCGTCGCCACGCTCGCTGGGCCACGCAACGTCGACCGCCATTGACCACAAACGGATTATCAGCACGTCACGCTAGAGCCTGTTTCAGAAGAGTGAGGTGTGTACTGGTGACCGCTCTGGCGGATCTGACCAATTAGCAATGGGCGGTGCTGGAACCGTCGCTGCCCAAGGGGAGGAAGCCGGGTCGTCCACCGAAGTGGAGTACGATCTCGCCGACGAGCAGCCGGCCCAGCGCGAGCCCGCCGGCCGACACGTCCCGCCCCACGTGCCGGATCGCGACGAACGCCGACGCCCACAGCACCACCGACACGCCGATCGCCGCCACCGGCAGCCACGTCGATGTGCGCTGCT
>DASXRQ010000016.1:0-3346 GCA_036506495.1 Micromonosporaceae bacterium
GCCGGCTCTCCCCGCCGAAGCGGTTCCGCGCCTTCGCCGGCGCCTACCGGGACTGGGCCAACGCCGAGCCACACCGCTACCGGCTGCTGTTCACCGCCCCACTACCCAGCTACGACGCGCAATCCGATCGGCTCGTCACCGCATCCCGTGAGGCGATGATCGTCCTCCTCGACGTCCTCACCGACCTCGAACCCGAGAACTCGAAAAGGGACGTCAACCCGCTGGACGACCAGCTCGACCGGTGGTCGCGAAGCCGCGATCTGGCGGACATCGCACCCAGCCTGGCGCTGCGCGCGATCATCGCCTGGTCCCGGCTGCACGGCCTTGTCAGCCTCGAGATCGAAGGCAACTTCGCATCCATGGGTCTCGACCCGGAACTGCTCTTCGACGCCGAGGTCACCGCCATCCTCAGCCCACAGACTTAAGCGCTGGGCAGGTCTGCGGCGATGCAGACGAGTTCGGGCGACGACACCAGCGTCGTGGTGGTGAACCCTCCGGCGGCCAGCGCGGCGGCCACCGTGTCCGCCCGGCGCCCGACCGGGGTTCCGGGTGGCGTCTGGTAGAGCAGACGCAGGGTGCCGCCCGGCCGCATGACCTCTTTGAGCGCGGCGATCTCGGCGTGGGCGCCGCGGGTCCAGAACAGGTTGACGTTGACGGCGAACACCTTGTCGTAGCCGCGGCCGAGGCGGCCGACGTGGGCGATGTCGAGGCAGCACAGCCGCGCGCGGCCGGCGGCAACATGAGTGGCATTGCGCCGCGCCGCGCGCTCGACGGCGGCCGGCGACCGGTCGACGGCCGTGATCATGCCGGTGCCGAGTTGATCGCAGATCAAGGACACGGCCACACCGTTGCCGCAGCCAAGCTCCAGGATCCGGTCCCCGGTCCGGACGTCGAGCAGTCCGACCACCCACCGCAGCCGCTCCGGCACTCGCATCGCGTCTCACCGCTTTCGCTGTCGCCGCCGCGCCTCGCATGCGCACGCTACGCGCGGGAAGGAAACACCTGCGCGCCACCGATGGTTACCCGTTCGTCATTCTCGTTGTGCGCGGCCTCCGGTGGCCGGGACAATCACCGCGTGACGCTTCACCGTCGGGTCGGCGGGTTCACTGTGGTCGCGGGGCTCGCCGCGATCCTGACCGCTGCCCCGGCGGAGCCCGCGGTGGCTCACGGCGGTGGACCGTCGATCCCGGATGCGGCCTACTACCGCACCGCACTGAGCGGCGACAACCTGCTACCGCCGGGTGTTACGGCTTCAGTCGACCCGGCCGGGGAGTGGCTGGAGGTGGGCTACACCGGCCCTGCAGAGGTTATTGTGCTCGGCTATTCGGGGGAGCCGTACCTGCGCATCACCGCCAGGACCGCGGAGGAGAACACCCTGTCGGCCGCCGACCCGACGCGTGCTCACGTAGTCAGCGCCTGGACGGTGCATGCCATCGACGCGGGGCAGCCGTTCGACATACGCGGAACGCTGAATTGGGCCGGCAAACCGAGCGACCGTCTGAGCAGGTTTGCCTGGCTGATCCTCGCGGTCGGCAACCTGCCATGTGTCGTGGCCGGCGTGATGTTGGCGGTCATGCAACGGCGGCGTCGAGCCGGACGCGGGCCGGGTGCGCCGACCGCCGATTCTCCAGCTCCGATGGTGACGTCCGGCTGACGAGTGACTCTCTTTCACCGCCGATAGTCTTTCGGTCCATCGACCGTCATCATGGTGCTCTGCGCCGAACGCAACGACACTCAAATCTGATGGTATCGGCTATTGTAGCGATCTTGGATGTCGGCATACACCGGCCATGACGCGAAGACTTGAAGGACCCATCATGGACTCGTACACCATCACCATCGCACCCAACGACGACAGCGGTAACAGCACGACGCTCGTCGTGGACACCTCCGGCGATCAGATCCGGATCACCGACGTGCACCTGCATGCGGCAGGTGGTCTCTCCGGCGGCACAATGCCCACAGTGGACTTTGGATTGCTACTCCGCGCTGTCGGCACCTCGCCCTCCGGCCAGTCGAGTATCGAGCCCGCACCGGCGGATGTGCGCTCCCACGTCGAAACGGCTGCACCGGCCGAGACCACTGAGCCGAGTCCCGAAAGCAGCGAAGAACCCCGACCCGCTAAGGCAACCCGCTCCCCGCGCGCCAAGCGCACGGCCGCCGGCACGCCGGTTGCCGAACCGACACGGCCGCGGTCGCGCCGCAGCCGCGCGGCGAACACCGCGGCACCCGAGGACACCGCCACCGGCACGCGCCGCCGCCGTACGCCGGCGAAGACCGCCGCGAAGAAAGCAGCGGCCAAGAAGGCCACCGCGCCGAACACCGGCGGAGGGCGCGCGTACCGCCGGATGCCCGAGGACTTCCGTGCCGTCTACCAGCAGACCAGTTCACCGGCCGCGATCGCCGACCACTACGGCGTACCCCGCCACACCGTGCAAGGATGGATCCGCCGCATCAAGAACGAGAACTAGCCGTTCTCGCTAGGAAGCCAAGGTGCCGCGCCAGTCCAAGACCGCGGCGACGGCCTGTCGTCGACGCGGCACGACGCGCGCCGTATGGTGGGCGGTTAGCTGAACGCGCGGTAACGAGAGGCCATCCGATGCGCAGCTCCGCATTCGACGTGCGTACCGCCACCGACGGCAGCATGGTGGTCCGTCCGCACGGCACCGTGGGTGCGGACCGCGCCGTCGAGCTGCAACAGATGCTGGTACACACGCTGCGTAAGGTCCGGCCCTTGCGGTTGATCCTGGACCTCGGCGACGTGTTCGAGCTGGATCCGATCAACGTGGGCACCCTGGCTGCGGCCTGCGAGCTCGGCGACGACCAGCAGGTCGTTGTGTTCCTGGACAACTCGCCCGCCCACCTCGCCACGCAGCTCACCGCGGCCGGTGTTCCCCACCAGCGCCTACGCCGTGTCGCGGGGCACGGCTGAGGCTGGCACAGCTGCCATACGGGCCCCGCGCGGCAGCAGCAGACTCCCCAACACGCCCACGGCACCTCGCGGAGATCGCCCGTCGCTGATCCACCCGGCCGGCGTTACGTTCCTGCCGGCCCGGGCGGCACCGGCTCCACGATCTCGCCTTGTCGCGGAATACCCTCTCTGACCTGTCGTGGTCGACGCGCACGGCGGCCCCACGCCCGGTAGTTGCCGAACGCCATCGGGATGCCGCGGGCGGTCAGCAGTTCGAGGGAGTCCATGACCTGCACGTGCACATGTGGCTGGGTGGAGTTCCCCGAGTTGCCGCACTCGGCAAGTTCCTGCCCCACGACGACGGCGTCGCCGGCGCGCACCCGCAGCGAGCCCGCGCGCAGGTGTACCAGCGCCACGTAGGGTCCGCCATCCCGC
>DASXRQ010000017.1:0-3317 GCA_036506495.1 Micromonosporaceae bacterium
CCACTCCTTAACCTCCCAGGCAACCGACATCGACTCGGAAGCCTCGCTCTCATCGGACACGTTTGTGACGGCCCAGGGTGTCAAAGTCACGACCCCTCGACCAGTCCAAGCCGCTGGTCTGACACCAACGTCGGTACTGCATTCGCGTCACTGACGACGCGTCCACGGCGGCAGCGCGGTCAGGCAGATGCCGATTACGCGCTGACATCGGCGCGTCAGCGCATCGCGTTCACCACATGAACGCCGGACAGCAGCAGATGTGCGCGGAAGCGATCGGAGCTGCCGGCAGTCGGCCATGGTGGTTCACGGCACGTCGGGCTCGGGATGCTCGCCGCGGTAACGGGTGGCCGCGTCGTTGTCGATGAGCGAGTTGTCCACGAGCCACTCGACGGCGCGGGTGTCGCGGAATGCGTACCTAGCAGGTGCGCGTACTCCTCGTGCCGCTCGTCTTTGAACCGGCGGAACGCGCCGTCGCCCCGGATGGCTCGGCCCGCGCCCAGCTTGTTCATCGCCGACCCGTCCGGCGAAGTCGGTCGTCTCTTGGTGACAGACGTGGGACGGCAACGGGTCGATGCAGATCAGATCCGGCTCGTCGAGGTCAACTGGTGTCCGGCAATCGATGCCGGTGTCGGGGGTCCAGAACACGACTTCGCCGGTCTCGCGGTTGATCAGGTGACGGTGCTCGTAGCCGGTCTGGTCCGCCAGCGCGTTGGCGATCTCCTCCAGGTCGAGGCTATTCAGATCGAGCACGAGACCACCGCAGCCGTCTCGTGGACGCATGTCAGGCGCGAGGTGCCCAAGCGCGATCGAGCTATATGCGGCAGGACCAGAGACCCGAGCGACTCGCGGCATGTGAGGATGCGAACGAAGGGTGGACGGCTTAGTAGGCAACCTCGGTGTTCATGAGGTCAGCCATGGAGACGGTGGCTGGGCGCCGGGAGGTGGCCCGGCAGAAGTCCACGGCGTCGAGGGTCCACTCGGGGCCGTTGGCGCCGACGGTCCAGGTGCCGCCGGCCGGGCCGGTCAGGGCGAGCGTGAAGTCCTTGCCATGGCGTTCAGCCCACTCGGTGACCACATCGGCGACGATCACACCGTCGTGATCGGCGGTCAGGTACGGGGTGGCGCCGATGGCGGTGGCGATGTCGAGCCGGTGCATCCACGGGTCGCGGGTCAGGATCGTGTCGATCCCGTAGCCGACGGTCCACGGTTCGTCGGCGCCATTGACCCGCGCTGTTTCGGGGGCGGGGCGGCGGCGGATGAATGCCGGGATGCGGCGGCGAGTGGCGGCGGCCTTGCCGGCGCGGGCGGCGAACCGTTCGGTGATGCGTTGGGGTGTCCAGTCGGCGCGTTCGTCGACCTGCAGCTGGGTGAGGGCGTCGATGAAGACGCCGCCGGCCCGGGCGGCCTTGCGTTGCTGGCGGATCAGCTCCCGCGGGGACGCGGTCGCCTCCACCATGCCGAGCATGTGGCAGGCCATCTGCCGGACGTCCCAGGCGGGGCAGACCGTGCGGGCGGTCCAGTCGGCGGGCCGCAGCGAGCGGAACAGCTCGGCGCAGCGGGTGTACTCGGTTTCGGCCAGCCGCATCGCGACCGGGTGAGGAATGGTGCTGACGCGCGGGATCATGATGCCTTCTTTCGGCGGGCGCGGCCGTTCGGCCGGGCCGGACCTGCTGGTGCTGTGTCGGGCGGAAGGCCGACGTCGTCGGCGAACATCGACATGACGCGGGGGATCAGCCGTCGCCAGCGCTGCCCCCCGGGATCGTTGGCGAGCTGCTGGGAGACCAGGCCGGCATTGAGTGCGGTGCACACGTCGGCGTCCTCGTCGCTGGTCAGTCCCATCCCGCGCAGGATGCGCCGGAACAAGGCGTAAACCTCGAGGGAGGGCGCGTACGCCTGCTCGCTGGGCCGGAAGCCGGGTATGACGTTCTCGTCCATCAGCTGGTGGCGGGCGACGTCGGCGACGGCCCAGTCGAAGTAGTCCTCGGCGATGGCGATCAACCGGGCCCGCGGTTGCGCCGGCAGGCGCTCCTCGAGGGCGGTGACGTGCACCAGGCACTCCCGCCACGCCTGCTCGAACATCGCGTCGTAGATGGCGTTCTTGGAAGCGAAGTGCGAGTACAGCGACGGTGGTTGCATGCCCACCCGGGCGGCGACATCGCGGAGGGTCAGCCCGGGCAGGCCGGCCTCGCGGGCGGCGTCCCACGCCGCAGACAGAATTTCGAGGCGAGTGGCCTCACGCCGTTCGGCTAGCCTATCGCGTTTAGGCACAGCTACCACGATTAGAGCGTGGGCGCACCGAGGCGGGATGTCAAGAGGCCGTGCGGCCCTGTACCGTCGCTCGTGTCGAGCCGATGGCGGCAAGCGGTACGTCGGGTCGCAGACCGCCAGTACCTGCTCGAGGACCGCTGGCGGTGGATCTCGTCCAGTTCGGCGATCAGCAGCCGATCTCGCTGGTCGCCCAGCAGGGCCATCAACTCCTCCATCGAGTCGCTGTCGACAAACCGGTCGGCGTCACCGAGCTCCAGGTCGCGGGCCAGCGCCCGGCGCGAGCCGAACGCCAGCCGGTCCAGACCGACCAGCGGCGAGGCCGCCACGGTCAGTGCTCCTTGCCAGAACGGCACCGCCCGCCAGCCGGCGATGAAGTGCCGGCCCACGCCCTCGGCCACGATGAGATCGCAGCGGCGTAGCCGCAGCCGTGACGTCGTCCATGCTGCGATCCGTCTCGCCACGGCACGTTCTGTCCGGACTTCGGACGACCGGATCTGCCGCCGACCGCGCGCCATGACGTGACCGCCGGGAGTCGGCGGTCGCCGTCTGCTGACGGAAGCGGAGGAGGTGTTCACGGTGGGTGTCGCTGTTGGTGCACGAACGGATCGTGGCTGGGCTCGCCTCGCAGGGTCATCGACGTGTTGCGGCAGTTCGGGCATTGGATCGTGCCGGGAGTGTTCATGCTGATCGGCGCGGTCGTCGTCATTGAGTCGCGTGTGCTCGGTCGCCTGCTGGGCGGGTGACCCGGACGTCGAGGCTCGTCGTGACCGGGTGGGGCGAGCGGTCCAGGCGGCGCCGGCACGGGCAACCTGGCGCGCGGTGCTTTGTGTGGAAGCCGAGCGCATCGGCGACGACCGGGGCCGGCGCCCGCATGGCCAGTTGCCGGCGCGCGGAGATACGGGTGTCGATGATTGCACAGCTGGTAACGTCTTGCCCTCCACCCTCGCCGGGCTCAGCCCCGGCCCAGCCAGGCACCGATTGCCGCAGGTGGCAGCCTAGATCAAACTACGAGCAGGTCGGCCGTAGGGCTCTGACCACGAACGTTGGCC
>DASXRQ010000018.1:0-2856 GCA_036506495.1 Micromonosporaceae bacterium
TTCCCTCCCATCGACGGCACCCGGTGGCTGACTGATACGAAAACGTTTCGTGTTACTGGATGGTAAATAAACGCTGAGAGTTCACCAGCCAATGCGCGGCATCTGCGCGACGACCCGAATGCCATGAAATCGGTCGCCGTCGATGAGCGGGAGCCATGGAGCAGCGCCACGACATGCGGGCGTGCGCGCCCGGTCGCGAACCTCCGCCCCAGAGAAGAACGTCCGCCCTAGAGAAGGCGGACGTTCGCGACTGCGGGCATCAACCCGTCGGACCGAGCAGCTTCCACCCCGACCGCCACGGCCACCCGTTGCGGGCATTGAGCGAGATGTGCAGGAACGCCATCAGTTCCAGCACGCGCGCGGTCAACAGCTGCCCGGTGTCGATCGGGCGGAAGCCCATCTCCGCCAGCAGACTGGCCACCGTCTCCTTGGCGGCGGCGTCGTCGCCCGCGTAGTAGCCGTCCAGGGGTATCCCGTCGATGAAGGGATCGTTGAGCCGGCTCGCCAAGACCGTGTTGAAGGCCTTGACGACCTGGATGCCGGGCGCCAGCAGGACCATCGCTTCCGCCAGCGATCCGGTCGCCCGCAGGATCGCGTCCCGATCGTCGTCTGTCGGGTTGGTGGGGTCGACGACGATCTTGCCGACGATCAGCTCCCCGATTTCGTCCATGACCGGCGCAACGGACGTCGACGGAACCGCCAGCACCACCATGTCGGCATCCTGTACCGCTTCGCGGTTGGAGCTCGCGGCGCTCACGTCCAGCTGGTCGGCGATCTTGCTCGCGTGCACGGCGTGCCTGGAGCTCAGCACCACGTGGTGGCCGGCCATCTTGAAGGCCCGCGCCAAGGCGCTGCCGACATTGCCGGACCCGATGATCGCGATTCTCACGATGACCGCCCTTACCGCCTGGTTTCCGATGTGGCCTGCACCGGGGTTGAACACGTCGGCGGCGCGTAGGCGTTCTGCGCCGCCCGCTCGGGCCTACGTGCGCTCTGCCCATCGCCAGCAGAACGGCGCAGGTCAGCCTTCCTTGACCTCGATCTGGCGGGGCTGGCTGGCCGCGGCCTTCCCCAGCCGCACCATCAGTACGCCGTCATGCAGCGACGCCTCGACCTTGTCGGGGTCGATGTCGCCGGGCAGGCTCACGACGTACTCGAATTGCCCCACGCGGCGGGTCTGGCGGCGGAGCACTCCGCTGCGTTCCTTCTCCTTGATCTCGCCGGTGACCCGCACCTCGTTGTCGCGCAGCTCGATGTTGACGTCCTCCTTCTTCACGCCGGGCACGTCCAGCTCGAGGACGTAAGCGTCATCCGTCTCTTCGAGGTCGGCCGCCGGAACCCACATGGTCCGACCGGCGACGCCCATGAGCGGGTCACGGAAGAAGGAGTTGATGATCTGGCCCATCTGATCCTGAAGCTGCTCGAACTCTGCGACCGGGTCGCCCCGGCGGGTGGGTCCGTTGGCGACGCGACGGGGTCGACGGGGGTAGGAAATGGTCACGATGTCGACATCCTTTCGAAGCGTGACGGCTACGGAACCGGTCCGCAGGGCGCAGACCGTGCTGACCTTAAGTATCGCCGTCAGCGGGGTGAGCGCGCCTCACCCCCGACGGGCGATACGACCGGCCGATGGTCGACATCCGGAGCCGACGGCGTCCCGCGCCGCCGGGCGTCGGGCTGATCGAGGAGGCGGCGAAGCTGGCCGCGCTGATGCTGCCGACCCGTCGGGAAGGACGGCCGGTGCCCGGTGGTCATCGACCCGCCGCCGCATAACTGAGACGCATAAGTAAGACAGAGCAAGGCCGTCAGGCCGGACCCATGACCGTCGCCGGGTCGAGCTCGAGCGCGCGCAGCACCGCACGCGCCGCGTTGCGCCCGGGCCGGCCGCTGACGCTTCCGCCCGGGTGGCTGGTGGAACCGGTGAGGAAGAGGCCGTCGATCGAGGTGCCGTAGCTCGGCCAGCCGACCAGGATCTCGCCGTCCGGCATGGCGAACTCGCCGCCGTGGCAGGACCCGCCGAGGTTGTGTACGTTGTGGGCCGCGACGTCGACGGGGGACTCCGCGCGGACGGCCAGAATGTCGTCGACCGCCAGGCCGCGTACCCGGGCACGGACGCGCTCGATGAGCTGGCCGGCGAACTCGTCCTTCGCGCGGGACCAGGGCCGGCCGTCGGCGCGATCCCACGGCGCGATGGTGAGGATCTTGAACGTGCCGCTGCCGCCGGGTGCGCGGGACTGGTCGACGACCGTCTGATTTACGACGAGCAGCCACGGGTCGCGCGCGTCCGTTTCGCCCCGCCCGAACGCTTCCAGCTGCGCGGCCAACCCCTCGGTGCTGCCGAGGCCGCCGGCCACCGACCGCAGAGACCGGCCTTGGGTGGTGAACGCCAGATCGCCGCGCAGCGCCGCGTGCACGGCGAAGACGCTGAGCCCGGGCTGCCACGCGGCGCGGGCCGCGGCGATGTCGTCCGGTGCCCGTTCGAGGCCGCCGGGGCCGGTGAGCAGCTCCGGCAACCGAGCGAGATGGCTGCTGGTCACAACGGCCCGGCGGGCGCGGAGCCGGCGGCCGTCGCTGGTCCGGACCGCGACCGCCCGGCCGGAGCTCACCTCGATGCGGGACACCGGCGCGTCGCAGACGACCGCGCCGCCGCGCGCCGCCAGCAGGCGGACGAGCGCCGCGGGCAACGCACCCGACCCGCCGATCGGCGTCGACCAACCGAACCGCAAGCGCCCCGCCGCGATGGACGACGGGAGGACACCGGTCCCGGGGCGGCGCGGGTCCTGGATGGTCGCCAGCGACAGCCACAGCACCATCGAACGGATGGCGGGGTGCTGGAAGCGTTCGTGTACCACCGCC
>DASXRQ010000019.1:0-14526 GCA_036506495.1 Micromonosporaceae bacterium
GCCATGACCGCTCCTCGATGGCTTTCCGCGCTAAGGCTTGCGGGCGACCGCGCCGAATTCGTCGACCTCGCGCAGGTCCGCCGGGTCGGTGCCAGGTGTGGGTCGCCACTTGTTACACGGTACGAGGCCGGGCTCGACGACGTCCAACCCGGTCAGGAAGGCGGACAATTGCCCGGGGCTGCGCAGGTGGTACGACAACGGCGCGTTGGCGTTCCAGATGGCGATCGCCTGCTCGAAGGCGGGCCCGTCGACGACATTGGTGCCGTCCGCGGTGACCAGGTAGCTGCCCGCCGGCAGGGCGCCCATGAGGCGCTGCACGATCCTCGTCGCCTCGAACGCCCGCGAGCTGCGCGCGACCACCGTGATGTCGGGGTAGAAGTTCGCGAACTGGTCGCCCACCTCCCGGTCGGCCTGAAAGTTGTCCTTGCCGCAGAGCCAGTAGTCCACACCCGCGCCGAGTGCGGGACCGACCCCACTACGGACATCGGCGAGGCAGCCGGCGGAGGAGGCCAGGCAGCGGCGCCAGTTCGACGATCTCGGCGCAGCACGTTGGGCACCTAGGCAGGTGGGCGAGGAACACACGGCGTTCCGCCGGCGCGAGCGCGCCGAGGAGCAGCGCCCCGACCCATACGGTGAGCGGGCATGGCTCCGGGGGGCTCATCTGGACGGTCCGTCCGGCAGTCGGTACTGAGCATGTAGCCAGCCGGACCACACGCGTTCCGGGCCGACGTGTCCCGCGTGCCGGGGGAAGCGGCCGGTGAAGACCGCTGCCGGCCACCGGACGGACCACCGGGCGCCGCCGCGGTCGGGTCGCACGGAATCTTCCAGGAAGGTACGGGCCGCTCGGGCGCCGAACGTGACGGCCAACGCCGAAAGCGCGCCGGTCGCCGTGAGCAACTGGAGGGCGCGCCACCTGGATCGTCGGTTGCCGACCATGCAAGCCTCCTCAAGGGACGTCATCGGTATCTACCGGCGCCGGCGGCCAAAGGGATTTCCGGCGGCAGCGGAGTTCGTCCGCCGCTACCAGGCCCGGATGTTCGGACTGGCGTTGACCGTCGTCGGCGTGCGCGCGGCACGAGACCAGCAACCGATCCACTCACGATTACCAGTCCAGCGCGGATCGGACCAACGCGCGCCGTGAGCTGCGCGGTCAGTAAGCTATCCGCGCTGAGAACGAGCCGGTGTTGTCATCCGACTGAAGGTCGTTCACGCCGAGCGCGAGCTCGCCGGCGGTGTCGGATGTCGCGCTCAATTCGCTGCCGACGGCGAACGGGGCACCCGAGCCGATCCGGCCGATCAGCGCCCCGTAGCGCGCCCCCACTACTCGCGAGTTGTCACCCGCACCGGGCACGCCGTCGGGGCCGTTTGACGTGCCAGAACGAGGATGAACAACGCCTGTGGCCTCGATCTTGAAGTGCTGCCCGGCAGCCAGCGTGACGTGGGTGGGCGTCCACGCGGCCTCGCCGGGCACCGTCACGGCAACGGTCGCGGCGTCCCCTCCGGCGGCGCGGAGGGCCACGACAACGCTCGCGGCGAGCAGGCACAGCCCCGCGGCGGCCGCTGCGGTCGCCGCCGTCCGTCGCGACCGGCGCGGCGTCGGCCGTTGTTGCGGCGGACGCGGCACGGACGCCGAGCCGACGAGGCGGGCCGCATGTCGCGGCGGCGCCGCGTGCCGGTCGGGCCCGCCTGGGTACTGCGGCGTCGTCGGCCGGCCGGGCGCGGTCCCATTGCTGGGTGCCGGCATCGGTTCGGTCAGCCGGCGCCGCTGTTGGGCCGGCGCCGCGGGGGCGGCGGCCGGTTCCACTCCCGGTGCGGCGTCCGCCGCGGGAACGCTCGATGTCACGTCGAAGATCCGGCCATCGGACTGCCGGAGGAACAACACCGGCGTGCCCCACTCGAGGGAGTCCGGGCGGGCGAGGCTGACAGCGAGTCGGGCGTCGCGCACGGCGGCGTCGATCGGCAGGCCTGCGGCCACGGCCTCGTAGAACGAGCGGGTGAACTCGACGGCTGCTCGGTCGGAGATCTCGTACTGCATCGCGAGTACGGCCGGCACTCCCCGGCGGATCAGTGTGGCGGCGGCGCTGGAGAAGATGTCGCTGGAGTTGCCGACCGCCGACTCGCACGAGTTGAGTAGCACCAGCCGCAATGACGGATGCAGGTTAAGCACCTGCGCGAGCCGGCTGGCCCGTAGTGGGTACGAGCCGCCGTCCTCGCCCGCGAGGTAGAACACGCCCTCGCCGGCAGCCTCGTCGTAGCCGCCGTGCCCGACCAGATGCAGGATGTGCCACTCGTCCTGGTTGAGTGCCCGCACCAGGTCCCGCCACGTCTCGCCGACGGTCCAGGTCAGCTCGACGCGGCGGGTTCGACCCAGGTCGCTCAGGGCGTGCTGCAGGTGGGCCCGTTCGGCTGCCACGTCGAGTTGGTCAAGGCTGCCCGGACGCGAGCTCATGCCGAGGATGCGCAGCGGCGAGGTGACCATGAGGGGGCGTACGGGCTCGAGGACCTCCGTGTAGCGGACTAACGGCATGCTCAGCGACAGGTAGTCGTCGCGGCGGGCGTCGTACAGAAACTCCCACGGCATCGACGCCAGCTCGGGCGGGCGGATGCGCAGGACGAGGCGGACCGGCCGGGACTGCTGGGCGGCCACCTGGCGCGTGGTGTCCAGCAGCATCCGGATGTCGCCAGTGAACAGGCGGTTGAACAGCAGGCCGCCGATGAGCTGTACCGCCTTCTCGTCGCGGGACGGCAGCCGGCGGGTGGACGCGGCCGAGGACAGCAGCGCCAGCCGCAGTCGTTGCAGGCTCTGCTCGATAAGGTGATCTTCGCGCTCGAAGACCACCTCACCGAAGCACTCGCCGCCGACCGCCGACCGTGCCTCGACCCGGTACGTACCGTCCCTGCCGCTCACGTCGAGCTCGAGCGAGACGCTGCGTTCCGTGGTCAGCCCGCCGCCGGAGTCCATCGGGCCCTCCTCACCTCGGCCGGGCCGCCGGCGCACCGAGCCGGGTGCCGCAGCTGCTGCAGAACGCGTCGTGGGCGCCGCGCGGCGCGCCGCACGTCGGGCAGAAGCCGCCGGACTGGCGCGGGATCATCGATGGCGTCGGCTTGGCCTCATCGGCCCGGTCGGCGGACTCGCTGCGGTAGGTGGCCGGCCCGGCCGAGCGGTGCCGTACTGGCGCATCGGCGAACGGCGGCGTCCCGGCGGAGGGCGCGTCGGCTGGCGGCACACTGTCGGGTGGGGCACTCACGGGGGGCCCGCTCCCGGGCGGCGCACTTGCCGGAGGCGCGCTCGCGGGAGGCGCGCTCGCCGGACGCGCAGAGTGAACGTAGGGCGGCGCGCTCGCAGGCGGATAGGGGCCGGCGCGGTAGAGCGGGGCGTAGCCGACATGGGTGTCGTCGTCCAGCTCGGGCCAGCCGTAGGGCTGTGCGTGCAGCCCGACGAGCGCCTGTGCCGGGACGGCCGGGGCGACCGTCCGCCGGCGCCGCCAGTAGCGGACGCCGAGCAGCACCAGGACCAGCAGCAGCACCGCACCGGCGCCGATCGCGCCCCAAACCAGCACCGGGTTACGGGACGGCGGGACCGCGGTCGTGGGCCGCGCCTGGTCGCCGTACCTCTGGCGCAGGTCCGCGGCCTCGCGGCTCTTCTGCTTGGCGAGCGCGTGCGTCGGCACGATCTGCGCCACCTGGTCGAAGAGCTTGATCGCGTCGCTGTAGTAGCCGTGGTAGAAGTCGTCCAAGCCAGTCCGGTACAGCGTGTCGACGCGGCCGAGCTCGTTCTTCACGCCGTGCCGGGTCAGCACCTCGCCCACCACCGACGCCGGCACGATGAAGTTGGTCTTGTTGTTGCGGGTGTTGCTCGCGATGCCCAGCACCCGGCCGTCGAGGGCGACCGCGGGACCGCCGCTCATGCCCTTGGAGAGGGTCGCGCTGGTCCGGTAGAACAGATTGCCCGGGCCGTGCACACCGGTGGTGTCGACCGAGTTGATCTGACCGTTCTGGTTGGTCAGCGCGACCTGGTCCCCGTCCGCCTCCTCGAACGGGTAGCCGATGGACAACAGCTCCTGCCCGACCTGCGCTTCCTCGCGCGGTGCGAGCTGCGCCACCGGCAGGTTCGTCTCCTCGACCTTGAGCAGCGCCACGTCGCCGTCATCGAACGGCACCGTCTCGATCACCCGGGCGCTCACGCCGTCCTTCGGGTCCTTCTTGGTCGGCCACGACGCCACCCCGCCGCCGAGCTGGATCTGCGTCTCAACGCTCGGCGGCGAGTCGCGGTCCTTGCCGAAGACCAACCAGCGGTCGCGGCCGGACATCACGCTCGCCACGACCTCGTCGCGCCGGTCGGCGTTCAACAAGCCAGCATCGATCAACTCGTCCACGGTGAGTTCGATAGCGTCGCGCTTGGCGCCGTCTGACCCGGAGTCGAGGCAGTGGCCGGCGGTGACCACGTAGCCGTCCGCGCTGACGACCTCCCCGGTGCAGACGACACTCCACGCCTGCGGGATAGGGCGGCCCGTGCCGTAGTCGACATAGGCCTTCCAGTCCGTGCGGACCAGGACTGTGGCCGGCTGCACGAGTTCGATCGCCCGACGCTGGGGCGTCACCTGCGGGACAGCGCCGCCGTCGCCGGTCGGCGTCGGCGTGGGCGCGGCCACCGCCGGCGCGCCGGTCAGCGCCAGTGCGGCCGCAATGGTCATCGATGCAGCGACGGTGAATCGTCGATAATGCGAATGTGCGGGCATGGCTACCGCCTAAAGAACGGATCTTTTCCCAACCTGAAGCTTCTGTTGGTATTCTGCGTCCGCCGGCGTGAAGAATTGCCCGCGTGTCACATTTTAGACGGCATTACTGCCGCCCACGCGACATCACCGGTTCTGCGACGCCGCAGAATCGAGGGATCGATCGCTCTTGCGACGGAGGCGCACATGAATGAGACCGCTGCGGTGCTCGCCGACGTTTTCGTCGATCGCGAGGTACCGGCCGAAGCGGAGCGCGACCTGGTCGCCGCGCTGGCGACAGCCGGCGTGAGCGCCCACGCGAAGGTGGTGCCGGCGCGCCGCGGTCCGGAGCAACTGCAGTGGCTGATGCTGATCGCGGTGCCGTTGCAGGCGTTTCTCACCAGCGTGGGCGAGGCAGCGGCCGCGGACGCGTGGGCGGGAGTCAAGGGTGCGCTGCGCCGGCTCGCAGGGCGGCAGGCGCCGGAACGGACCCGGCCAGTGGTGCTGCAGGACCCCGGAACGGGGTTGCAGATCGTGCTGTCGCCGGATCTCTCCGAGGAAGGTTACCGGCGGCTCACACAATTGGATCTCACGACATTCACCTGCGGTCCGGTGCGTTATGACGCGGACGCGGGCAGGTGGATTTCCGATCTCGACGAGGCAAGCAATACATAAGTCTGGCCGGCCCTTAACGAGCCGGCCGAACCATCCGCCAGTTAGCGATGGCGTGCACGCGCAACTCGCGGAGAAGACCGCCGTGGGATCATCAGTAGCCATTCCACCACGTGTGTGAACACCGGGCTAATCGGTCCCAGCAGGTATGGAACCCAAGGGATCCGTTTCGCGTGGACCCGCGGGTCAGCTGCGTGCGGCCTCGTCGACGCGGCGCCGTTACCGTTCGTCCGGTTGGAGGATGCGAGCCGCGTTGATTCGTTGATGTTGGCCACCGGGCACCTGCGCACCGACCGCGGCAAGCGCTGCGGGCATCGCGCCCGTACGCCGCGGTCGTACCAGTTCCACACCGGGGCGAGGCCCTGCTCCTCGCCGAGGACGCGCACCAGCATGCGCAGTTGGCCGCAGTCGATGCCGGCGTCGTTCAGCATCCGGGCGGTGTGGTGCGACTGCGGGGCCAGCTCCTGGTCGGCGACGAATGGATCGAACTGGTCCGGGGGAAACGCCTTGATCAGATCCGTCGCGGTGCGGATGCCGACCTGCCGGAGAACGGTACGGGTGCGCGTGCCGCCCCGGCTGCCCGGCTTGACCGAGCTGCCGACCAGCGTGCGTAGGGCCTGCGACTCCGCCGGCGTGCTGTCACCCTTGGTGGATGCCTCAGATGCTGTCGTCGCATGGTCGTGGTCGCCGGGCTTCTTCGCATCCGGCGCGGTGGGCAACGGCTGGCGGGCCCGCCACGCTTCGTTTGTCCCTTGCTCTACACGGTCCAGGTGCAGGAAGAGGTACGCCTGGTCGACCCAATCGACGAGCCGACCGACCGGCACCCGGGTGTGCAGCATGACGTCGACGAAGTTGGCCGTCGCGAGGTTCTGCATGTCCTCGATGTTTTCCTCGAGGAGCCGCGCCTCGTACCAGATGTTCAACCCGTCGAGCTGACTCAGCGGGTAGTCCGACTTGAGCGAGGGCATCGCGACGCGCAGCGGCGCCGAGACGGCGCGCAGCAGGACCTGGGTCGCCACGAGCGGGAAGAAGCCGATCGTGAACGCGACGGCAGCCTCCCACCGCCCGGCTTGGTTGTTGCCCGCCAGCCAGATCTCCAACACCTGGTACAGCGCCGCGACGCTGACCAGGACCACGATGATCCGCAGCAGGGCGCTCGTGTACGCGCTCGGCCGCAGGTCGCTGCCGAAGAAGCGGCGCAGCAGCATCTGCACGATGAACACGTACGCGCCGAGGAAGCCGAACTTCAGTACGTCCCATATGTCGTCCGGCGCCCGCAGGAACTGGTCGTCCCACAACACCGCCGACCAGCAGACCGCCAGAACGGCCGCGGTCAGCAGCACCGGGAAGAGGGTATCCAGGCGTACCCGGAAGTTGTCCTCCCGCACGTTCTCCGCCACCGCCCGGCCGTAGTACGCGTTGAACTTCTGCCGGTAGATGTTGCGATCCTGCAGCTGGCGCCGGCCGCCGTTGGCGGCCCACTCCTCGTAGTAGTGCGAGGTCCGCACCGGCCGGGGCAGGTAGCGGGGCCAGTCCCAACCGAGGCGGTGCAGGTTGAGGACGTACTCGTCCCACAGTGCGCCGGCTCGCTGACCTAGGAATCGGACGTAAAGCCAGCACGGCAGGAACGCCAGGCACCACAGCGCGAACGTCTTCAGGGCGAGCACGGAGAGGGTGTAGCGCGGCGGGTCGGCGTCGGAAAGCCGCACGATCGCGGCCGCGGCCACGATGACCGCGGCCACGACGGCGTTCATCGCCAGGGCTGCGAACTGCCGCTGGAGCCAGGTGTGGCGCCGTCCGAGCCAGGCAAACGACGCCCGCCAGCGCCTGGCTCGACCGGTGCCGCTCGTGCGGTCCGGTCCCAGCTCCGACAGCTGCTCCACCTCAAGGAGCCGGTCATCGCCGCCGGCGAGCGCCCAAAGGACCTGCCGGTCCTGTGCGTCGGAGTCAGCGAGTCGCTGGGTGATGCGCGCGGCGAGCTGGTTCTCGTCGGACGCCTCGCCCAGCTCGCTCAGCCCGTCCTTACCGAGCACCCGACGCAGCTCCGCGTCGAACGCCGCGCCCAGGTCCGGGTCGTGGTTGCCGAGCAGACCGCTGATCTCGACCGGGCGCCGGCGCGGGTGTCGGGGCGCCCCGATGATCTGGTCGTGGTGGCGGGCGATGAGGTGGCCCAGCAGCGCGGCACGCTGGTCGGTCGGAGTGCTTTCCATGACGCCTCCCCTGACGACATACGCGTTTCAGATCGCTGGGGCGGTGCTTCTGATACGCCGCGCCGCGGGTCTGCGTGACGGATTGTCGACGCGGTTCACCGGGCCGGAACCGCCGGGAGCGCCAACGCCACAGCCAGCCGGCCGTCGAGGAACATCAGCCCTCGCCGTCCGAACTCGAGGAAGATCTCGTCGATCGCCTCGACGGGGAGGCCCAGCCCGAGTTCATCGCGTACGCCCGCGGCGGTCCGCGGACGGTCGCTGCAGGCGCGGTAGATCTCGGCGAGGGTGCCCTCGAACGTGTACGTGCCGCTGGGTCCCTGGCCACGGCCGTCGTAGATCTGCAGGAATCCCGGCGCCCACCAGGACGTCAGGACCGGTGGTGCGGCGGATCGCCAGGCCGTGCGCCACTGGTCGACCGCTCGGATGAGGTCCCGCTCGATGCCGTCCGGCAGGGGTTCGTCCAGCTCGTAGTCGAAGAAGTATGCGGCGCGATCGAGGTCGATGGTGTCCGGATACACGTAGCGGTAGCTGGCCTCGGGCCCGCGCTTGTGGATCGGCAGTGCGTCCGCGTCGGTGTAGAGCGGACTGAAGCGTTCCATCCAGACGCGGGTGACGTTCGCCGGTGGCGGCAGGTGCCACAGATACGGTATGGCAGCCACCTGCTCGGTGTAGTCGGCCTCGGTTTCGTCGGGAAATCCCCAGAGGATGTTCCACCCGACGTCGATGCGGTAGTAGTGCGCCCATCGCAGCAGATTGACGTTCTGCGCGGCGCGCACGCCTTTGCGCATCAGCTGCAGCACGTGCGAACTCAACGATTCGACCCCGGGCTGGATGTGGCTGACGCCCGACTGGGCCATCAACCGCAGCTGCGCGCGGGTCAGGTTCGCCTTGACTTCGTAGAAGATCTCGTAGTCTGCGCCACTCGCGACCAGTTCCGGCAACACCGTTGTCAGGTAACCCATGTCGAGGATGTTGTCGACGGCCTGAAACCGGAAGCTGCGGTAGCGCCGGGCGTGCTGGGAGAGTTCATCGAGTACGCGTTCCGCGGGCTTGGCGCGAAACTGCATCGTCGTGCCGTTCAGCCCGCAGAACGTGCAATGGTGTTTGGCCCCCCACCAGCAGCCGCGCGCCGACTCGAACGGAATCCACACCTCGCCGTGACCGGTGCGGGGCAGCAAACTCAGCTCCTCCGCACGGTCGAAGTACTCGTCGTAGTCCGGCGGCGGCCCGTCGAGCCGCCGGACCGGCGGGTCGGGCGGCGTGATCACGACCTGTCCGCCCTGCCGGCTGGCCACGCCGGGCACCGCGGCCGCGTCCTCGCCGGCTGTGAGGGCCGAAAGCAGGAGGGGGAAGGCCACGTCCCCCTCGCCGATCACGGCATAGTCGACACAGTCGACGGTGCGCACCAGCTCCGGACCCATCTCGCCGTCGAAGTTCGCGCCGCCGAACACGGTCACGATCGCCGGGTACCGCTGCTTCAACCGCCGCGCCAGCGCGAAGGATGCCGTGTTCTGCTGGAACGTCGACGTGAAGCCGACCACGCCGACCTCGTGCCATGGGAAGGCGTCCAGCATCGCGGCCAGGTACGCGGGCACGTCCTGGTCCCGGGTTTCGAGCAACCTGCGACGTATCCGTTCGGGCGAGCGGTCGAGGTAGCCGAAGTCATCAGCGAAGACCGCCACCAGGTGGCCGTCCGGGTCGGGCGCCGCGTCGCCGAAGGCCGCCGTCGAGAACAGCCACTCACCGAGCATCCGGCCACGATGCTCGGACAGCAGGCGGTAGTAGTCGGCACCGATCCGCGCGGCGAAGTCCAGGTTGGCGTGCAGAGTCCGGACGTCGAAGCCGTGCGCGCGGCCGACGGCGGCCAGCAGTCCGAGCTGGATGGACGGCCGGTCGACGTCCATGAACGGCATCGACACGACGACGGCCGCGCGGAGCTGTGCGGGCGCCGGACCGGGCGCCTCAGCGGCCATCTCTCAGCCGTCGGCCGGCCTCGGAATGATCTTCATCGTGACCCCCGGGCGGTTGGGAATGATCATGCTCGAAGCAGGGGGCGGGGGTTCCGTACTGGCGCTGAACGCAGAGTTGAACTGCTCCAGGAGCTGAGTTGCGAGCTGCGGCGGAACGACCTCGTGGTCGATGATCGCGGATTCCTCGGTGTCGTCGGTCGACACGAGATCCGTCTTGCCGCGTCCCATGCCGGAGGCGCTGATCGTGTCGGAGGCCACCGAGAAGATGCCCGACAGAAGAGTCTTCTCGTCATAATCGAGGGTGTCTTGGAAACCGACGAGTTTGTCGCTCAGCCCCTTGAGCAGTTCCTTCGCGGTCTTGTTCGGCTGGCTGGGATTGTTGGATTGATCGGTCACGGCGGACCTCCGGGATCGGCGGTACTGACGGTCTCGTAGTCGACGAGCGGTCGAACGACGTCCGTGGATTGTCAGAGTCGACACGAGACGCCGGCAACGACACTCAGTAGCCGCGCCGTAGCGTAACGTGGCGGATCAAATCGATTTAGCGGGCGGCGGCGGCGCGACTCATCGACGGCAATATCTCCTTAACAAGGTGCCCGTCCGGTACCCGACCGTCAAGGGCCTCCCTCAGGCGCGTACGGTCGCGGCGATCCGGCTGAGCTTCGCCGCGATGTCGTCGGCCGCCGGATGATGGAGAGCGTCGAACATGTTCTTGGCCTGCTGCCACGACGCACGGGCGGCGTTCATGTCACCGATGGCGCGGTACGTATCGCCCAGACGCCCCAAGGTGTCCGCCTCGTTGAAGCGGTCGCCGAGTTGTCGCCACAGCTCTATCGCGTGCCGGTAACAGCGCACCGCCCGGTCGTGGTGGGCCAGATGCTCGTGGGCGTACCCGAGGCTGTCCCATGCGGCCGCCTCGCCGTAGGCATCGCCGAGCTGAGCGTGCAGGGCGAGCGCCTCTTCGCAGTAGACGAGGGCCTTCTCGTGGTCGTCCAGCAGGGAGCAGAACCAGCCGACCGCGTTGAGGGCCGCTGCCTGTCCCGCCCGGTGCCCTGTGTGCCGGTACAGCTCCAGCGACTGCCGGGCGTGGTCGAGCGCCTCGCCGTGACGGAACTGCCGATAGAGCACCCGCGCGGTGGTGAGGTGGGTGTGGCCCTGGCCGGTCGGGTCGTCGGCACCCTCCGACAGCGCCGCCGCCAGCCGCAGGTGCGTGTGGGCGTCGTCGTCGCGGCCCAGCGTCGAGTAAGCGCGCGCGAGGCAGCAATGCGCCCGCGTTTCGTATGCGCGGTCCGCCGTCGTGCCCAGGGCGGTCAGCGCGGCGCGCTGGACGGCCACCTGGTCGTGCCAGTGACCCTGCAGGTCGAAGTAGGTCGCCAGGCTCCAAGCGAGCTGCCAGACGTGGGCGTCGGACCCCAAGGTGGCCGCGAGGTCGACGGCGGACAGCAACGCCGGGTGCTCCGCGGCGAACCAGGCAAGCGCCCGCTGGTGGTCGGTAATTCTCTCGACGGTTACTCCGGAGCGTGGCGCGGCCAACAGCAGCGGATCACGGTGCGGATTGAGCAGCCGGTCAGCGGTGTGGGCCGTGTAGAGGTAGTGGTCGAGCATCCGGTGCATGGCCACCCGGCGGTCGCCGTCGCTGTCCCGCTCGTGCGCCAGCTCGTTGGCGTACGCGCGAAGCAGGTCGTGGAAGACGAACCAGCCGGGGGCGGGCTCCTCGATCAGGTTGGCCCGCGTCAGGTCGGTGAGCGCCCGGTGGGTGTCGCGGCGAGGCAGACCGGCCAGACTGGCCGCGACGGCAGTGGTCAGGTGCGGACCGGGGTGCAGACCGAGCAGCCGGAACACTCGGGCAACCGGATCGCTGAGTGCTCGGTACGACCAGGAGAACACGGCCCGGACGTCCGTCGCGACGTCGGAGTCGTCGTCGAAAGCGTCCAGCCCACCGCGGGCCTCGCGCAGTTCGTCGGCGAGCACCGCCAGCGGGAACTGCGGGTGTGTCGCCGCGCGGGCGGCCACGATCGCCAGGGCCAGCGGCAGCCGAGCACAGGACGCGATGATCTCCTCTGTCGCGGCCGGTTCGGCGGAGACGCGGGTCCGCCCGATGCGGGAGGCCAGCAGCTCCCGCGCCTCGGCGACCGTGAGCAGTCCGACCGAGACGGCATGGGCGCCTTCGGTGACGACCAGGCTGTCCAGGCGGTTCCGGCTGGTCACCACAGCGAGGCAGCCCGGTGAGCCGGGCAGCAACGGGCGCACCTGCTCGGCGTCGCGGGCGTTGTCGAGGACGACCAGGACGCGTTTGTCGGCCAGCAGGGTCCGGTACAGCGCCGCCTGCGCCTCCAGGCCGACCGGGATCGGCTGGGGTGACACTCCGAACGCGTCCAGGAACGCGCGGATCGCCTCGCCGGGTTCCATCACCGAGCCGGTGCGATCGAACCCCCGCAGGTTGACGTACAGTTGTCCGTCCGGGAACCGGTCGCGCACTTGATGGGCCCAGTGCAGGGCCAGCGCGGTCTTGCCCACCCCGGCCATGCCGTCGATCGCGGTGATCACCACGGGGTCGCCGCCGTCGTCACGGACGTCGTCGAGGAGCAATCCGTGCAGCCGGGTGAGCTCGGTCTGCCGGCCGGCGAAGTCGGCCAGGCTGTGCGGCAATTGGCTGGGCAGCGCCATGCCCGGCTCATCGACGGAAGCCACCACCGGTGGATCCGCCGTTGGGGCGCTCACCACCTCGACTCTCGCGTCGGGCTCCAGCGCGGGGTCGGCGGTGAGAATCTGCCGCTGCAGATGCTGCAACGGCGCGGCAGGCTCGATGCCCAGCTCGTCGCTCAGCCGCCGGCGAGCCTCCTGGAACACCGCCAGGGCCTCGGCTTGGCGACCCGAGCGGTACAGCGCCAGCATCAGCAGCTCGTGTAGCCGCTCACGGAGCGGGTACCGAGTCGCCAACTGCCGCAACTCCCCCACAACGTCCGCGTGCCGGCTCTGCGCCAGGTCCAGCTCGAGCCGCTGCTCCCACACCTCGAGACGGCGCTCGGCCAACCGATCCCGCTCCCCCTCCACGAGGGGACCCACGAGACCGTCACACAGCGGGCCCCGCCACAACCGCAGCGCCGACCGGAGCTCGTCTCCGGTCGCCTGAAGATCGCCACGCACCCGGGCCTGCCGGGCCCGCTCCACGTGCTGTTCGAACAGCTCCAGGTCCAGGGCCCCCGCAGGCAGCGACAGCAGGTAGCCCGTCCGCGTCCACACCAGCTCCGACACCTGCCGTCCGGCGCGACCCGGCTCCAGCACCCGGCGCAGTCCGGACATATGCTTCTGGACCAGGTTCACCGCGTACGCCGGCATCTGAGCGCCCCACACGGCCTCGATCAGCTGGTCGCGACCGATTGGCCGGTTCGCTTGCAGCAGCAGCACCGCAAGCACGACCTGCTGCTGCACAGGCCCGAGATTGAGCGCGACGTCACCGCGCCAGGCCCGCAACGGCCCCAACACCTCGAACCGCACCACCGGCCCGCCCCGATCGCCCATCGCGTGCCTCCCGGCCCGAGCAACCGTTACCAACCTAGCCCCACGCCATCGGGGCTCCTACCCCATTAGGGCGAAGGTGGGCGAAAGCGGTCCGGTCAGGCCGAGAGTCGCAGCTCGTCGGGGGACGTGCCGGACTCGGCGAGAAGCTGTCCGAGTCGGCGCAAGGCCCGTCCGCGGATCGGCCCGATGGCGCCGACCGGCATTGACAGCGCCGAGGCGATCTCGTAGTAGGACCGTTCGTCGTCGGCGAAGAGCGCGCGCACCAGCCGGGCCTGGCGCGCCGGGAGACTCTCTACCGCCTGCCACAACAGCCGGCTTCGCTCGGCCCGAATCAGTCCCTCCGCCATGTCGGCGGAGGCGTCGGCGGCGGTCGACTCCGCGCTGTCGAACGGCGTCTCCCGGCGCTGCCGCTTCAGGATGCGCAGGCAGCTGTGCCGCATCGTGGTGCTCAGCCAGGCTCCCACCCGGTCATGCGAGCGCAGCGTGTGCACGTGCTGAATGAGGCTCAGCCATGTCATCTGCACGGCGTCATCCGCGTCCGCTCCGCTCAGCCGGAAGCCGGCGGCGATCGCCATCAGTCTCCCTCGGTGCCGGCGCACGAGCTCGTCCCATGCCTGCTGATCACCGGCCACCGCATCGGCGACGATGTCGGCGGTGTCGCAAATCGCGTACATGACGCCCCCTGCCCTTTCCCCGGCCCGGCGACTCCCGTCGCCCGGTTACGTCGGTCCCGAGACCTGACAGAAGCCTCGCCGTACGCGCTGGAGGCATCGCTGGAGTGCGGACTGGACCGCCGTCCGGACGCGCTGGATTCCGGAGCCGCGGTCTGAGGCATCGCGCACGCATCAGACGCGAAACGCTTTCCATAACGCCGTCGCTTTGTTTCGTTATCCCTCCTGGAACAGATGCCCTCATCAAGCGAGGCGCATGATCAGGCGACAAAACCATGCCGACCCTGATTCCTTGCAGGAAGAACGCGAACGGTAGCTAGCTCGTTCACGATGGCCGTCGCGGCTCGCCACGGCGGATCAATGAATCCATGAAGTCCGATAATGCGGGTTCAGCCACAGTGGACGCGACGCCGCCGCCCATGCGAGACGCGATAGTCGCAGCTTTCTTGATCGCTATAAAAGGATCTCGAATACGCGGTGTCTCCTATCCGTCCGGAGTCTTGCCCACCGCCGGCGACGGGCATAAAACAACGGGCAATAGGCAATTCTGATCTCTGCCCGAAGTGGGTGCACTCAAATGGTTGATGCCAGTTCAGTCCGCCGGCGACACGAAAGCGCGCTGCTCGCGCTGCCGAACGTGGTCGGCGTGGGAACGGGCCGGGACGACCGGACGGGGTCAGAGGTCATCCACGTATACGTGCAGCGCAAGGTGCCGCGGCAGGAGCTGAATCCCGACGAGATGATCCCGAGCGTGCTCGACGGAGTG
>DASXRQ010000020.1:0-2605 GCA_036506495.1 Micromonosporaceae bacterium
GGTGAAGACCCGCCCGCTGTGGCGGGTGCTCGTGGCGCTGTCCATCCGGCACGTCGGCCCGACCGCCGCGCAGGCGCTGGCCCGCCAATTCGGTTCGATGGACGCCATCGAGTCGGCCATCGCCGGCGGCCGGCTCGAGGAGTTGTCCTCGGTGGAAGGGGTGGGCCCCACGATCGCGGAGAGCCTCAACGAGTGGTTCGCCGTTGACTGGCACCGGGACATCGTCCGCAAGTGGCGCGAGGCCGGCGTCCAGATGCGGGACGAACGCACCGAAGACGGTCCGCGTCCGCTCCAGGGGCTCACCGTGGTGGTGACCGGGACGCTCGCCACGCACTCCCGCGACCAGGCGACCGAGGCGGTCACGTCCCGAGGCGGCAAGGTGAGCGGCTCGGTCTCGAAGAAGACATCGTTCGTAGTGGTGGGCGACAACCCCGGCAGCAAGTACGACAAGGCCTTGTCGCTCAAGGTGCCCGTGCTGGACGAGCAGGGCTTCGCGGTCCTGCTGGCAGACGGCCCGGAGGCAGCCCGCGCGGTGGCCGAGATTGCCCCGGACCCCAAGGCGGAGCCACCGACGGACACATAGGCCAGCGCGCGAGGGGGTCCGCGGCGCTTTCGGCTTCCGGAGCGTTTCCAGGCTGCGCGTCGCCCGCGGCTTTGGGCTGCGCGCCTGGTCATGGGTGGCGGGCTTGCGTGGCGCTCCGGCCTTGCGTGGCGCCCGGCCCCCGGTGGCCGCCGGGCCTAGTAGACCATCGCCGCTTCGACGCCCCACCGGATGGCCAGCGCGACTTAAGCGCTAGCTCCCGGCGACGCAGCGTTGGTGCCACCTAAGCGGAAGATCGGTGGTGGTATAGCGCCACCAACCTTCCCTATACGGAGTACATCGACTGCTCCTGGCCGAGGTGAAGATCGACGGGCGCGGCCGCTGATCGCCGCGATGCGGCGATCGTGTTCTCGATCATCGACGTGGCCGGGGCACTGGGTTGCCCCGTGGTCGCCGAGGGGGTGGGGACGAGTGGACGTGGCGGCTGCTACGCGGCCCAGGGGTGGTTCCAGGGCCGCCCGATGCCGGCCGCCGATGTCGCGGTGTGCCTGGACCGCTATCGCCCGGTGCGACCGGGTACGGCGTCCCTGGTCGCGCTCATCTCATGACGGAATGCGCGAGGGCGGAGAAAGACCTCGCGCGCGATCGGGCGGAACGTGGCGAGGACGTCGGCCACGAAGCGGCGGGCCGGGACACCGAGCGCCCGCAGCGCGGGGCCGTGGTCGACCGCGACAACGAGCGTGGCGCCGGTCATCAGCAACCACCAGAAGGCCACACTCACCAGTCGTGCCGGCGCCGGCGTGCCGGTGAACCCGTCCCGCAGGCGGTCGATGTGGAAAGGGACGTGGCGCTGCTCGTCGGCGAGGATGCGGCCGGCCACGTCGGCGAGCACGGCGTCGGCCGCGCCGTCCCGCAGCGCCCGGTAGTAACGCAGCGCCACCACCTCGGCGAGCATCAGTGTCATCAGCTCGAGTCGCAGGCCGAGTGCGCGGCGGACGGCCACGAATACCGTGTCGGACCAGTGGCCGTCGATCGTTGGTTGGTCCGCGTAGGCGAGTACGTTCTTCAGCAGGCGGGCATGGTTCTGCTCCTCCGCGACGAACAGGCGGACCGCGGTCAGATAATCGTGGTCGCCAGCCTTCGCACTTTTGGCGATCAGGCTGGCGCCGTCGCCGTCCTCGCCGGCCTGGAAGCGCTGCAGGCTGCGCACGAGCGCCGGCTCGAACCGGCCGCCGGTCGGCCAGCGCTCGACCAGTTGGGTCCGCTGCCGGGCGTGCTTCTCGTAGTCGCGTACGTGGTCCCGGTAGTTCATGGCTCCACGGTCCCGCGGGGTGCGCGCGCCGCGGAACGGGCGCACCCAGACCTACACGGGATCTCCCGGCCGCCATTCCAATTCCAACTCATGCCGGATCGGGATGCCGTCGGAGTGCGTCGGGATGGTGGGCTTCAGCCGGCGCCGGGCCTCGGTCACCGCGTCCCGATCGAGGCGTATCAGATCGAACCCGAGGCGCTGGTAAAAGCGCAGCGCCCTGGTGTTGTCGTTGGTCGTGATAAGCCACACCCGGGCGGCGCCGGCCTGCCGTGCCCGGTCCAGCAGCGCCGCCATGAGGGCCGCGCCGACGCCCCGGCCGAGCCGCGCCGCATGCAGCGTCACGACCTCCCAGCCAGGCGGCGACGAGTCGGGCGGCGGCGACGGGGCGGCCGCCGATGGGCGATAGGTGAGGTGGCCGACCGGTTCGTCGTCGATCCACGCGACCAATGCCGGCAACCGCATGGCATCGATGAGCTCGCCATGACCGGCCACAGCGGTGCCGGCCATCGAGTCCATCAGCGAGCGGCGGACGAAATCGGCGTCGGCCGGCCGGCCTTCCCGGACCTCGATAGCATCCATGGTCACCCATCCTGCGCCACCGCCGGGGGAGTCGGCGCCCGACGCCCGTGTACGGCGAAATAGACTCGACCGGTCAGTGTCGACGACTGAAGACGACGGAAAGAGGGCAGGATGGCCGCCATCTCCCGCGAAGAGGTCGCGCATCTCGCGCGCCTGTCGCGGCTTGCCGTGAC
>DASXRQ010000021.1:0-5645 GCA_036506495.1 Micromonosporaceae bacterium
CGACGCTGTTCGCCACACTGGACGCCGTCAAGGCCAGCCCGGAGATCGCGGACTTCCGGTTCCGCGCCCGCAACACGTGGGTGAGCGGCACCCACAACCGCACGACCATCCAGGGCTTCTACGGCGCCGGCCAGGAAGACACGAGCCGGACCGAGCCGTTCACGTACGACGCCGACCACCCGGCCATCCTGGTGGGCAACAATCACGGGCCGACCCCGGTCGAATTCCTTCTGCACGCCATCGCGGCATGCCTCACCTCGGGACTCGCGAACATCGCCGCGGCGCGTGGCGTGGATCTGCGGCGCGTCGAATCCACTGTGGAAGGCGACATCGACCTGTTGGGCATCCTCGGGCTGTCCGACGAGGTCCGCAACGGCTACCAGCAGATCCGGGTGAGCTTCGTCGTCGAGGGCGATGCGACTCCCGAGCAACTCCAGGCGCTCGTCGAGCAGTCCCGCCGCCGTTCCGCGGTCTATGACGTCCTGACCAACGGCACCGACGTCGTCATCGACGTCATGACCCGCTGACCGGACATGTCTCACGTCTCCGTCGTTATCGTCGGTGCTGGCCAGGCCGGTCTCGCCGTGAGCCACCTGCTCACCAGCGCCGGCGTCGACCACGTCGTCCTGGAGCGCGGCCGCACGGCGCAGCGATGGGACTCCCACTACTGGGACTCCCTGCGCCTGCTGACCCCGAACTGGCTCAGCCGCCTGCCCGGCTACCGGTACACCGGCGAAGATCCGGCGGGGTTCATGACCGCCGCCGATGTCGCCGGCTTCCTGCGCACCTACGCGGTGGGCGCGCCGGTGGTCGAGGACGCCGAGGTCACCTCGGTCCACGCCGTCGATGCCGGCTACCGCGTCCGCACCGGTGCCGGGTCATGGTCGGCGCGCGCCGTGGTCGTCGCGACCGGCTGGTGCGACCGGCCCCGAGTGCCGGGCGCCGCCCTCGACACTCGCGTCGAGCAGCTCACCCCGGCCAGCTACCGCAACCCCGCGACGCTTCCGGACGGCGGAGTGCTCATCGTCGGCGCCTCGGCCAGCGGCACGCAGCTGGCGGACGAGCTGGTCACCGCCGGACGGACGGTGATGCTCGCAGTGGGCAGCCACAGCCGGTTGCCGCGGCGGTACCGGGGCTTCGACATCATGTGGTGGCTCGATGCCATGGGTGTGCTCGACCGGCGCCTGGACGAGCGCCGATCGCCGGCCGAGCCGTCCATGCAGCTGGTGGGCCGCTCCGACGGGCGCGACGTGGACCTGCGTACCTTGCAGGACCGCGGGGTCCGCCTGGCCGGGCGGCTCACCGGCGTCGACGGCCACCGGCTCCGGTTCGCCGACGACCTCGCCGACACCACCCGCCGCGCCGACCGTCGCCTGGTGAACCTCCTGCGGCGCGTCGACGGGTTCGCCCGCGCCGCCAGGCTGAGCGCGGAGATCGAAGAACCGCCGGTCCGCGCCGCACGGACCGGCGGGGCCGTGTCCGCGCTCGACCTGCGGCGTACGGGGATCGGCAGCGTCATCTGGGCAACCGGATACCGGCGCGCCTATCCCTGGCTCCACGTGCCCGTCCTCGACCCGGCCGGTGAGATCCGCCACCGCGCCGGCGCGACCGCGGCGCCGGGCCTGTACGTCATCGGCATGCGCTGGCAGTCGCGGCGTAACTCGGCGCAGCTCGACGGCGTCCGGCACGACGCGGTGACCGTGGTGTCCCGGGTGCTCGACCACCTCGGCGCCGGATCGCACCTGCGGAGGGCCGCGTGAACACCACCTGGGACGTCATCATCGTCGGCGCGCGGGTGGCTGGCGCGTCCACGGCGCTGTTGCTGGCCAAGGCCGGCCTGCGAGTGTTGTGCGTGGACCGCGCCCGCTTCGGCAGCGACACCCTGTCGACACACGCGCTGATGCGCGCGGGCACGGTCCAGTTGCAGCGATGGGGCCTGCTCGGGGACATCGTCGCGGCCGGCACGCCACCGGTGCGCCGGACCGTGTTCCACTACGGCGACGAGGACGTGTCCGTATCGATCCGGCCCGCGGCCGGAGTCGACGCGCTTTACGCGCCCCGGCGAACCCTGATCGATTCGGTGATCGGCGAAGCGGCCAGCGCGGCCGGCGCCACCCTGCGGTTCGGCGCCGCGGTCACCGGCCTGCTTCGCGGCACGGACGGCCGGATCACCGGTATCACCACGCGCGGGCGCGACGGGTCCGTCCGGACCGACCGGGCGGGGCTCGTGGTCGGCGCCGACGGGCGGTATTCCCTCGTCGCCGCGGCGGTCGGCGCCCCCACCGAGTTGCGCGGGCAGACCGCGTCCGCTTTCGTGTACGGCTACTGGGCCGACCTTCCGGTCGACGGGTACGAATGGTTCTACCGCCCCGGCATGAGCGCTGGCGCCATCCCCACGAATGACGGCCTGACCTGCGTGTTCGTCGGGGCGCCACCCGGGCGGCTGGCCCGCCTCGTGCGTACCGGGGGCAGTGAGCACGCGGTCGCGGCCCTGGGCGGCAGCCTTGGCCCGCGGCTCCGCACCGCCCAGCGGGTGGGCGGACTGCGCTACGTCCGCGGTCTACGCGCCCACCTGCGGCGCTCCTGGGGACCCGGCTGGGCGCTCGTCGGCGACGCCGGATATTGGAAGGACCCGCTCAGCACCCATGGCATGTCGGACGCGCTTCGCGACGCCGAACTGCTGGCCCGCGCCGTGACGGACGCGCCGGCACCGGGCAGCGACCAACTCGACGCCCTCGCCGAATACCAGGCGGTCCGGGACCGCTTGGCACGGCCGCTGCTCGACGTGACCGAACGTATCGCCGGCTACCGGTGGAACCTTGCCGAGGTGCGCCGGTTGCTCATGACGCTCTCGTCGACCATGACCGACGAACTCGAACTGCTCGCCGAACTCCCGGTCGCATCATGAGGCCAGGAACGACGTCGCGACTAGCATGCGGTACGTGGGTGTGATGCACGTGCACATCACCCTGTTGGGCGGCTTCGAGGTGGTCGCCGACGGCCGCCGCGTGCCACCGGCGGACTGGCACCGGCGGCAAGCGGCGGCGCTGGTCAAGCTGCTGGCGCTCGTACCCGGACGGTCGTTGCACCGCGAACGGGTGATCGACGCGCTCTGGTCCGGCCTCGACCTCGACGAGGCCGCCCCGCGGCTGCACAAGGCAGCCCATTACGCCCGTCGATCGCTCGGCGATCCCCGATCGCTGGTGCTGAACGGTGAAACCGTAGCGCTCTGCCCCGACGCCGACGTCGACGTCGACGCGATCCGGTTCGAGCGGCTGGCCGAGTCCGCGCGGGACGCCCGGACCGCCGGCGACGCCGCCGACGCCTACCCCGGCGAGCTGCTGCCACAGGACGTTTACGACCCATGGACGCAGGAGCCGCGGGAGCGGCTCCGGCTGCTGTACCTGCGGATGCTGCGCACAGCCGGCCGGTGGGAAGCCCTCACCGCCGCCGACCCCTCCGACGAGCAGGCGCATCTCGCCCTCATCCGCAGTCTGGCCGGTGCCGGCGACCGGCGTTCCGCGCTGCGCCAATTCGAGCGGCTGGAAGGCGGTCTGCGGCGTGAGTTGGGCGTCGCGCCGAGCCCGGAGGCGCTGCGCCTGCGCGACGAACTGCTGGCCACCGCCGGTGCGACGCGCCCCGCTGTCAAGATCGCGTTGGTGGGGCGTGACGGGGAGCAGGCCCGCGTGGCTCGGCTGCTCGAATCCGTGCGTCAGGGCCGGGGACGGGTCCTCTTCCTCGGTGGCCCGGCCGGCATCGGCAAGTCCGCGCTGCTGACGGCTGTCGACGGGGCGGCCACGGCGCAGCGGATGCGGGTCGGCGCCGGCGTCGCGGCACGCATCGAAGGCGACTGGCCGTACGCGCCGGTCCTGGAGGCGCTGGCCGACCTGTGCCGCCACCACCCCACCCTGCTGGACGGGCTCGACGACGCGTTCCGCGATGAGATCGAGCGCGGGTTGTCCGGGCGCCAGTTCAGTTGGGACGGCCAGGGCGCACACCAGCGGCTGTTCGTCGCCACGGCAGAGTTGCTCCGGCTGGCCGCCGCCGGCGCGGGCGCGGTGCTCATCGTCGACGATGCGCACGACGCCGACGAGGGGAGCCTGCGCCTGCTGCACTACCTCGCGCGCAGCACGGTGACCGAACGGCTGCTGATCGCGGTGGGGCACCGCCCGGCCGCGGGGATCCTCGCCGAGGTCCGGCAGAGCCTGCTCGCCCGGGGCAGCGCCATGGCACTGGAGCTCACGCCGCTGCGGCCGGCGAGTGCCGCGGCGCTCGCCCGCCGTCACGCGCCCGCCGCCGACCCGGCCGCCCTGGACGCGATCTGCGAGGCGTCGGCCGGGTTGCCGTTCGCCGTGGTCGAGCTCGCGCGCGATCTCCGGCCCGATCGGTCCGCTTCGCTCGCCGCGGGGCTTCCCGAGCCCGTCCGGCGGGCGATGTCCGCCGCGGCGGTGCTGGGGTCTACCTTCGACACCGACGAGTTCGCCGGCGTGACCGGCATGTCGGATCAGGACGCCTACGCGGTACTGGACGAGGCGGTGGTTCGGCACGTCGTACAGCGGACCGGCGGAGGCTACGCGTTCCGGCACGCGCTCATCCGCGAGTCGCTGCTCGACATCGCAGGAGCCGACGCGCGGCGCGACGCGCACCGGCGGGCCGCCGCCACGCTGCGACGGCTGGGCCGGTCCCCGGCGCGGATCGGCCACCATCTGGTGCAAGGTGGCCAGCCGGCCGACGCCGTACCGTGGATACTCACCGCGGCCGAGACCGAGGCGGCGCTCGGCGCGTACCGGGACGCACTCGCCACCCTCGACACCGTCCGCGCGTTCGCGTCCGGTGCGGAACGGGCGCGGTTGCTGGCCCTGAGGGCCGACCTGCTCAGCGCGTGCGGCGACCTCGGCGCGGTCCTCGCCTACCGGGAGGCACTTGCGGCCACGTCCGACCCGGGCACGCGCGTGTGGGTGCGTACCCAGCTCGCGCGGGCCGCGACCTACGCCGGTGACCTGGACACCGCGGAGCTCGCCCTCGCCGGGCTCGAGCTCGACGGCGGCGAGAACGACGCCGCGCTGTTGCTGGCCCGGGGCAACCTCGCATACTTCCGGCACGACTTCGCCGCTGCCGACGAGGCGGCCGCCGAGGCGCACCGCCGGATCGGCCTCGGTACCGGCGGAAGCTGGCGGCTGTTCAGCCTGATCGCCTTGCAGGGTCTGCTCGCCCACCATCGAGGCGAGTGGTTCCAGCGCCTACGCGCGGAGTTGCGCGGCGGGATCCGCCGGCCGGACCTGGTGGCGGGGATCTTCGACTCGCACCTGTGCGTCGCCGAGTATCTGCTGTACGGGCCGACCCCGTACGACGACGTGATCGCGCTCGCCGGCGAGTTGCGCGACACCGCCGAGCGGGCCGGCGTGCTGCGCGCGGTCGCGTTCGCCACTGCCCTGCGCGGAGAGGCCGCGCTGCTCAAGGGTGACCTCGATCTGGCCGAATCGGAGCTGCAGGCCGCCGCCGACCTGCACCACGACCTGGAGTCATCCGCCGGCGAGGCGCACTCGTTGCAGCGCCTCGCCGAGGTCCACCTGGCCCGCGGCGACCGGCAGACCGCGACCCGGCTGCTGCGCCGGGCCCTGCCGCTGGCCCGCTGGTCGTTGATC
>DASXRQ010000022.1:0-47204 GCA_036506495.1 Micromonosporaceae bacterium
GCTCGAGCTCGTCGATCATCCAGTGCGCCTCCGCTGTCTTTCCAACCAGCTCTGCAGGATCTCGGTCGCGGCGACCTGGTCGACCACCGCGCGCTGACGGCGTCCCCGCACGCCCCGCTCGGACAGCCTACGGGTTGCCACTACGGTCGACATCCTCTCGTCGGCCAGCCGCACCGGCACGGGCGCGATGGCGCCGGCCAGGCGATCCGCGTACGCCCGGGCCTCGGCAGCGGCCGGACCCTCGTCACCGGCGAGTGTCACCGGCAGTCCCACGACCACTTCCACGCTCGCATGGACGTCTACCAGTCGCGCAACTTCGGAGATATCGGACGGTACAGCACCTTCGCCCGCATTTTGGTCCCGTGCCAGGGTCGCCAACGGGCTGGCGAGGATGCCGTCCGGGTCCGAGATGGCCACGCCGACGCGTACCCGGCCGACGTCGACGCCTAACCGGACTCCCCGGACGAATCCGCCCGACCTGGCGCGCTGATCGGAATCGGTCATGCGGAGGCGACGGCCCTCTCCACCGCCGCCAGCAGGCGCGGCGCCTCGCCGTCGGGTACGCCACCGCCTTGCGCCAGGTCCGCGTTGCCGCCGCCGCGGCCGGACAGCGCGCCCTTGACCAGGTCGGCCGCCGAAAGCCCGCGCGACTTCGCGGCCGCGTTCGCCGCGACCACGAGCGAGGCCTTGCCGCCGGCCCGGGCGGCCACCGCGACGACCGCGGGCCGCTTCGGGTCGATCTTGCCGCGGATCTCCTGCGCGAGCGTACGCACGTCGTTGCCCACGGCGCCCTGCGGCGCCTCGGTGCCGACGTAGGCGACGCCGTTCAGCTGTTTGGCCTGCGCCGCGAGCGCCGCCGCCCCGCCGAGCACGAGCTGGGCGCGCAGCTTCTCCAGCTCCTTCTCGGCATCGCGCAGCGCGGTGATCGTCTGCTCGACGCGCTCGCCGACCTGGTCATTCGGGATTCGGTACAGCTCGGCCAGCCGTGAGACGAGCAGGTGCTCGCGGGCGAGGTAGCCGAACGCGTCGATGCCGACGAGCGCCTCCACCCGGCGTACCCCGGAGCCGATCGACGCCTCGGACAGGATCTTGACCAGCCCGAGCTGGCCGGACCGGGCCACGTGCGTGCCACCGCACAGCTCGCGGGCGTAGTCGCCGACCTCGACGACGCGCACCTCGGTGCCGTACTTCTCGCCGAACAGCGCCATCGCGCCGAGCCGCCGCGCCTCCTCCTGCGACGTGATGAACGCGTGCACCTCGAGGTCCCTCATCAACACCTCGTTGACCTGCTGCTCGACGTCGTGCAGCACGCTGGGCGGGACGGCGCCGGGCGTGTTGAAGTCGAACCGCAGCCGGCCGGGCGCGTTGAGCGAACCGGCCTGCGTAGCGGTCTCCCCCAGGAAATTACGCATCGTCTGGTGCACCAGGTGCGTCGCGGTGTGCGAGCGGGAGATGGCCCGCCGGCGGTTCAGGTCGATCTCGGCGAACCCCGTCTCGCCGACCCGGACCTCGCCGTGGTTCACCCGCGCCCGGTGCACGATCAGCCCGGGCACCGGCTCCTGCACGTCGAGCACCTCGACCTGCCCGGCGCCGAACGCGATGACGCCGTGGTCGGGCTGCTGCCCGCCGCCCTCGGCGTAGAACGGCGTCGCGTCGAGGACCAGCTCGACGAGCTCGCCCTCGCCGGCCACCTCCAGCGGCCCGCCGGCGGACGTCATCAGCGCGATGACGGTGGCCTCCCGGGACACCTCGATGTACCCGGTGAACCGCACCGGCCCGCGGGTGTCAAGGGCGGCCCGGTACGCCGACAGGTCGACGTGGCCGGTCTTGCGCGCCAGCGCGTCCGCCTTGGCGCGGGCGCGCTGGTCCGCCATCAGCCGGCGAAATCCGTCCTCGTCCACGGTGAGGCCCTGCTCGGCCGCGATCTCGAGGGTCAGATCGATCGGGAAGCCGTACGTGTCGTGCAGTTGGAACGCGTTGTCGCCGGAGAGCTCGCGCCCGCCGCCCGCCGTCGTCTCCGCGATGGCGGTGTCCAGGATCGTCGTGCCGGCGCGCAGGGTGGCGAGGAACGCGTCCTCCTCCGCGTACGCATACTGCGAGATCCGTTCGAAGTCGTCGGCCAGCTCGGGGTAGGACGGCGCCATGCAGTCCCGCGCGATCGGCAGGAGCAACGGCATCGCGGGTTCCTGCCAGCCGAGCAGCCGGATCGAGCGGATCGCCCGACGCATGATGCGCCGCAGCACGTATCCCCGGCCCTCGTTGGCCGGCGTCACCCCGTCACCGATGAGCATCAGCGCGGTACGCACGTGGTCGGCGATCACCCGCAGGCGTACGTCGTCGGGGTGCGACTCGGCCGCTATGTGGCCGGACCTCGCGCCGTAGCGGACCCCGGTCAGCTCGGCGGCGCGGTCCAGGATCGGGCGGACCTCGTCGATCTCGTAGAGGTTGTCGACGCCCTGCAGGATCGCGGCGATCCGCTCGAGGCCCATGCCGGTGTCGATGTTCTTCGCCGGGAGCGGGCCCTCGATTTCGAAGTCCTCCTTGCTGCGCACGGCGGAGAGCTGCTCCTGCATGAAGACGAGGTTCCAGAACTCCAGATAGCGGTCCTCGTCGACGTCTGGCCCGCCCTCCTTGCCGTAGTCCGGTCCGCGGTCCAGGTAGATCTCGGAGCACGGCCCGCCCGGGCCGGGGATTCCCATGTGCCAGTAGTTGTCCTTCTTGCCCCGGCGGACAATCCGCTCCAGCGGCAGGCCGACCCGCTTGTGCCAGATGTCCACGGCCTCGTCATCGTCGAGGTAGACCGTCGCCCACAACTTCTCCGGGTCGAGCCCAAACCCGCCGTCCGCGACCGGCTTGGTGATCAGCTCCCAGGCGAGCGTGATCGCGCCGTCCTTGAAGTAGTCGCCGAACGAGAAGTTGCCGTTCATCTGGAAGAACGTGCCGTGCCGGCTGGTCTTGCCGACCTCCTCGATGTCCGGCGTGCGAAGGCACTTCTGCACGCTGACCGCGCGGATGAACGGCGGCGTCCGCTGGCCCAGGAAGTACGGCACGAACTGCACCATGCCGGCGTTCACGAACAGCAGGTTCGGGTCGTCGATTGCGGGCAGCGGGGCGCTGGGCACCACGTGGTGCCCGTTCCGTTCGAAGTGGGCGAGGAATCGCCGCTTGACCTCCGCCGTTCTCATCGCGCGCCTTCCTTGCCCCTCTCTGAGAATCTGTCCCGACCATCAAACGTGCCACGCTCCGGGTACAGGTCGTCCAAGTCGTCCTCGTCGAGCGCGACGCCCTCGGCGAACGCCTCCTGGATCTGTTGCTCCCGCTCGGCCATGCCGGCCCTGACGTCGTCCATGAAGCTACGCACGGAGTCGACCAGGCCGCCGGTCGAGCGCCGCATCGACGAGGCGATACCGCGAGGACCGTACGCCTGGGCCCGTTTGGTCACCGTCCGCACGACGATCACGCCCACGGCCGCGCCCACACCGAGCCAGAACAACCGCTTCATGGGCTACATCCTTCCTGGCCGCCCGCCAACAGCGGCGGCCGGCCCCATCCGCCGCGCTCGGTCAGCGAGCGGAATGGCGTGCGGCCCGGCGTCGCTGCTTCACCACGGCCCGGACCTCGCGCTCCTCGTCCGCGTGCCGGCGCTTGGCCGCGGCCCTGCGGACGCCGTAGCTGAACGCGGCCACCTTCACCAGTGGACTGGACGCCGCGGCGGTCACCACGGTGGCCAGGTTCGCCACGTTGGCCGTCACCTGCTCGGCGTGGCCGGTGATCGTGTCGATCTTTGCGAGCTGCAGGTTCACTCCGTCGAGCGAGGTGTGCGCCTGCCCGAGCGCGGTGTTCACGTTCTCGACCGTGGTGTTGACGTTGCCGAGCAGCGGCGCGGTGCGGTCGTTGAGGTCGTTGATCGCGCGGGTCGCCGCGTCGACCGTGTGCCGCAGCCGAAGGATCGGCACCGCGAGCACGAGGACGAGCATGACGAAGGCCCCGGACGCGATCAGGCCCGCGATCTCTCCACCCGACACGTGTCCCCCTCTACAACCGGTGGGCGATGCACGTTCGTACGCGCCGGCGCGCACCGTCCACTCTGGGCCAACGTGCAGACCCTACCGTTCGTCACGGCACATGGCGCGCTGGCCGTCGTTTCGGCGGGGATCAGGACGGTGCGATGGTGATGTCGGGCAGCGGTTCATCGGTCGGGATGATGTCCGGATCCTCGCCGGTGAGGCCCGGATCCTGCGATTGCTGGGGCCGTGCGCGGTCGTCGGCGATCCGGTTGCGCACCTTGACCGAGACCACCGAGCCGGTGCAGGGGTCCGCACCGGGCGAGGCCGCGGCGCCCGCGCCGGGGCCGATCGTCGGACGCAGCCGCGCGGGGTCGTACGCGCATGCCGGCTTGCGCACCCACAGGTCCAGCGTGTACTCGTCGCGCTGCCAGCAGGTGTAGTGCCCGTCGACGGGAGTGTCGGGGCAGAGCGCCACCTTCCATCGGCGCCAGCCGTCGGCGGCGAGCGCCTTCTCGTACGCCGTCGCGGTCTCGTCCGGGCCGCGCGAGGAGTTGATCGTCCGCTCGCGGAACCGGCACTCGATGAAGCACCACCGGCTGCCGTCGACCCGGTCGTCGGTCGCGACCGCTGCCCACCGGGGCACGTCCAGCCCGTCCAGCGTGTTGAACACCGGGTCTCGGGTGGCCGCCCGGATCCCGAAGTACAGCGGCAGCGCGCCGAGCACCAACAGCGCGCTGACGACCAGCGTCATCATGCGCAGCCGTCGCTGCTCGCGCAGCTGGCGGTGCAACTCCGACCGGGCGCCGCGGATCGCCGTGACGCCAGCCGAGACACCCGCGGCCAGCGGACGACCCGACATCCGGCGCGGTGGAGCCCCAGGCAACGGAACATCCATTGGTACGCCGTGTGGAGCGGCCGGCACACCCGCGTGCGCGGCCGGCGGGATGCCGGGAGCCGAGTGGCCCGCGGGTGCGCCGCTCCGCGGCCGGATGGGTGCGTCGGGTGGACCGACGACAGCGCGTCCCAGCCCCGCTGGCGACGGAGCTTGGCGCCCCGGCATCGGCGGTCCGATCGGCGGCGCCACGGGGCCGCCCGCAGCGGTCGGTGGGCCCGACGTGACCGGGCCGCCGGCCGGCAGCGGGCCGCGGCCACGCGCCCGGCCCGGGACGCGGGGGCCGCCGAGCGGCACGGCCGGAGCACCCGGCCCGGCCGGAGCACCCGGCCCGGCCGGAGCGACCGGGCCGGCCGGACCGACCGGGCCGGTCGGCGGTGCCGGACCGCGGTGGACCGGGCTCCCGTGCGCGCCCGGCGCGATCGGGGTGTCCGGCGGTGCGAGCGGTCGACCGCCGCGCGGGGCCGGACCTCGTGGGCGAGCGGGCGGAATCGGGGTCAGGCCCGAGGCCGGCCTCGACGTCGGGCGGGGAGGCATCGGTCCGGCGGGCGGCATAGGCGCGACCGGCGGCGCCGGCGCCACGGGCGGCGGCACGGGTGGTGCCGCAGGCGCGACCGCGCCCGCGGCGCGCGCCGAACTCCGGCGGATCCAGTCGGACGGCCGGGGCGGCCGCCGGCGTTCGGTCGGCGCGGCACCGGGCGCCTGGCCCGGCGCGGGACCTGACGTCTGCCCTGGGGCGGGACCTGGCGCCCGGCCTGGCGGCGGACCTGACGTCTGGCCCGGGGCGGGACCTGGCGTCCGGCCTGGCGCCGGGCCTGGCGCCTGGCCGGGCGAGCCCCATGGCTCCCGCGAGCGATCGGGGATGCGACCCCGGGTGCCCGTCGGGGGGTCCGCCTCCGGGCCGACCCGGGCGGGCCACTGGGGCCGTCCGGGCGGGAACGGTCCGGGCCGCGGTCGAACCGGCGGGGCGGGCGCTGGCACCGCTGGCGTAGGTGGGGGCGGCGCGGCCGCGGATGGCGGGGCGTCGCGCTGGGCGGCGCCGGCAGGGGGTGGACCCTGTCCGGGTGCGCCGCCCCTACGTAGTGGTACGAAGCGCCCGCCCAGCCGACGGCCGGGCTCGCGCAGAGAGGGATCGGCACCAGGCACGGACGGCGCGGCCGATCCCGGCGGGATCGGCGATGGCGGCTGCAGTCCCGGGCCGGTTCGCGCGGAACCGGTCGGTGGCGGGCGGCGTCCGGAGGGCGGAGGTGGGGTGGCGTCGCCGCGCCCAACCCGGTCCCGGGCCGGGTCGACGGGTGTGATCGCCGGCCTGATGGCTGGTCGCCGGCCTGCGGTGGGCTCGCCGGTCACCGGAGGCCGGGAAAGGACGTCGTCCGGAGCGCCGTGTCGAGCCGTTTCGGTCGGCGCTCCGTGGCGGCCGCCGTCCGGCGGCGAGCCCGGGCGCCCGAGGTCCGGCAGCGCACCGTGCCGGCCCGTCTCGGCCGACGCGCCGTGGCGGCTGGAGTCGGGATGGCGAGCCTCCGCCGCCGCGCGGCGGGCGCCGGTCGCGTCCGCCGCCGCCGCGGGCGAGCCGTGCCGGCTCGCGCCGTCGGGTGTTCCGCGCCGGCTAGGTCGCACACCATCCGACGGCGGCCCCAGCGGCACGGCATCCGACGGGGCGCCGTGCCGGCCTGCCTCCGGCGGGGCGCCGTGCCGGCCCGCCCGCGCCTGGCGCTCCTCCTCCGCCGCGCGACGGGCACCGACCGCGTCCGCCGCGCCGCCGGGGGATGCGTACGGTGATTGCCCCGACTCGGCCCGCGGCCGCGGCCGGCGGCCCCGTACGGGTGGCTCCGACCCGCCGGAGGCAGGCCGATCGAGGTGGCCGGCCGGGTCGTGGGGGCCGATGTCCACCCGCTGCTCCTTGGCGTCGCGCAGGTCGGCGAGCCAGCCCATTTCCTCGCCGCCGACCCGGGTGTCGTCGGCGTCCTCGCCGCGCCCGCGCCCCCAACGTCGGCCGCGACCGCGGCCGGCGGCCGGATCGGGCCGCCGGTCCGGGCCGTCCGGCACATCGGGATCGCGCGATGTCACTGTTGGCCCTCCCCGGGCGGTGCCGTGGCGCCGGCGTCAACGGGCTCGCCGCGCACGAGGCGACGCAGCCTCGGCAGACGATCGGCGACTGCCCGCTCCGCACCGTGTTCGCTCGGACGGTAGTAGTCCACCCCGGCGAGATCCTCGGGCGGGTACTGCTGTGTGACGACGCCCATCGGATCGTCGTGCGGGTACCGGTACCCCGCCCCGTGACCGAGTCCGCGGGAGCCCGGATAGTGCGCGTCGCGGAGGTGTCGCGGCACGGTCGTCCCGCGCCCGGCCCGCACGTCGGCCACCGCGGCGCCGATCGCGGACACGACCGCGTTCGACTTCGGCGCGGTCGCCATGTGTATGACGGCCTGGGCCAGATTGAGCTGCGCCTCGGGCAGCCCGACGTACTCGACGGCGTGCGCGGCCGCGGTCGCGACGACGAGCGCGGTCGGGTCGGCCATGCCCACGTCCTCGCTGGCGAAGATGACGATGCGGCGCGCGATGAAGCGGGGATCCTCCCCCGCGACGAGCATTCGCGCCAGGTAGTGCAACGCGGCGTCCACGTCCGAGCCGCGCATGCTCTTGATGAACGCGCTCGTCACGTCGTAATGCGCGTCGCCGTCCCGGTCGTAGCGCACCGCGGCGATGTCCACCGCCTGCTCGGCCGTACGCAGATCGATCTCGGTCGAGCCACGGGCCGCGGCGGAGTTCGCCGCCGCCTCGAGGGCGGTCAGGGCCTTACGCACGTCACCGCTCGCGAGGCGTACCAAATGATCCTCTGCCTCGGGCAGCAGGGTGACCGTTCCCGCCAGGCCGCGCTCGTCGGCGAGCGCGCGGCGAACGAGCCCGCGCACCGCGTCGTCGTCCAGCGGGTGCAGGGTGAGCAGCACGCACCGCGACAGCAGTGGTGAGATCACGGAGAAGTACGGGTTCTCCGTGGTCGCGGCGAGGAGGGTGACCGTCCGGTCCTCCACCGCGGCGAGCAGCGAGTCCTGCTGTGTCTTGCTGAACCGGTGAACCTCGTCGATGAACAGCACCGTCGGCGGGCCGCCGGTCCGACGTTCCCGACGCGCGGCGTCGATCACGCCGCGGACGTCCTTCACCCCCGCGGACAGCGCGGACATCGCGACGAACCGGCGGTCGGTCGCGGCGGCCACCAGGTGCGCGATCGTGGTCTTGCCACTGCCCGGCGGCCCCCACAGGATGACCGACATCGGCGTCGCGCCGGCCACGAGCTGGCGCAGCGGAGAGCCCGGGGCCAGCAGGTGGTCCTGACCCACGAGCTCGTCGAGGCTCGCCGGGCGCATGCGGACGGGCAGCGGTGAGTCTGGGCGCGGCGCGCCGAACCCGACGGCACGGTCACCGCCGACGGACCCCGGGGCGGTCCGTACGCCACCGGAGTCGCCGAGGGGAAACAGGCCGTCGGGCTCCATCGCGCAAACACTACCGGCCCACTCCAGGCTGCCCGAAATGCGCCGAATGACGAGCGTTTAACGTGTCGATCTTGCAGCTGTGGTGCCCTACAAACACCGTCAATCGCACCAAGTCGCCCACCATGACTGCAAGATCGACGAGAGCGGGCGGGCGTGGAGCCAGCGCAGCTTGGCTCAGCCGGGTCCGGGGCGCCGGCCGCGGTAGCCGCGGTACCCGCGCCAACTGCCAACGCCGGCGAAGTGCAGGGCCAGGAACAGCAGCCCCGCAATCATCAAGGTGGTGGAGTTGAACGCGTCCGAGGCGCCGAGGTTCGTGTCGAACAGGTCCAGGAGCAGCGCGAAACCGAAGATGATCGCTGCGATGATCGCGAACATGCCATCCTCCGGGGGGGTACGCCGTTGGGGTGATGAACGTCGCTGAACTACCCGGTTCCCGCGATCTCTAATCGTCCACGGTGGAGAGTTAGCGGTCCGTCAGCACCTCGGATACGCCCCGCAGCCGGGTTTCCAGCATCGCCGTGGCCCGCGCCGAGTCGAGCCGGACCTCGCCGGGGCGCACGAGACCGGCTTCGACGGTCGTGCTCACCCGGATCGCCGATGGGTCCAGCCCGTACCGGCGGGCCACCAGTGCGCCGAGCTCGGGCCGGCTCACCGCCTCGGGCCCGGCGACGTTCAGCAGTCCCGACGCCTCGGAGTCGACGAGCTCCAGCACTGCCGCGGCGAGGTCGTCGACCGCGATCGGGCACCGGATCTCGTCGCTGAACAGCGCGCCGGGCGTGCGGCCGGTGATCAGGTCGAGGCACAGCCGGACCTGCCTGCTGTGCTCGTCACCGATGATCAGGGAGGTGCGCACGACCGCCGCACCGGCCGCGGCCAGCCGAACCGCGGTCTCGCCCGCCGCCTTCGCCGCGCCGTACGGGAACACCGGGTTCGGCGGCTCGTCGTCGCCGTACGGCTCGGGCCGTCCACCGTGGACAGAGTCGCTGGACAGGTGCACGAGCCGAGCGCCAACGGACGCGGACGCGGCGGCGACGTGCCCGGCGCCGTCGGCACAGGTCGCCCAGTCACCATAGGCGTACGCGGCGTTGACGACCGCGGTCGGGCGTACCCGCGCGATGAGCTTGCACACGGCGGCGCCATCGCGGACGTCGAGCGGGTGCCAGTCGACACCGGCCGCCGCCGAAGACCGGCCGAGTGCGCGGTGATGCGTGCCCGCAACGGTCCACCCCGCCGCCAGGGCACGGCGCGACACCTCGGCGCCCAGGTGGCCGCTCGCGCCGACCACCAGGAGTCTCACCGCGAGTGCTCGACCGGGACCGCAGCGCCCGCCGTCCCCGCCGTGTGCTCCGGCGCCTTCGGCTTGGCGTCCACGCCCGCCTCGGCCCGCTGTTGCGCCGTGATCGGGGTGGGCGCGCCGGTCAGCGGGTCGTAGCCGCCGCGCGTCTTCGGGAACGCAATGACCTCGCGGATCGAGTCGACGCCGGCGAGCAGCATGCAGACGCGATCCCAGCCGAACGCGATGCCACCGTGCGGGGGTGGCCCGTACTTGAACGCCTCGAGCAGGAAGCCGAACTTGTCGTTGGCCTCGGCGGGGCTGATGCCCAGCAGGTCGAAGACCCGCCGCTGCACGTCACCGCGGTGGATACGGATGGAGCCGCCGCCGATCTCGTTGCCGTTGCAGACGATGTCGTACGCGTAGGCCAGCGCCTGGTCCGGGGCCTCCTCGAACCGCTCGACCCACTCGGCGGTCGGCGATGTGAAGGGGTGGTGGACGGCGGTCCAGCCGCCGTCGTCGTCGCGCTCGAACATCGGCGCCTCGACCACCCAGCAGAACGCCCACGAGTCCTCGTCGACGAGCCCGGTTCGTCGGGCGATCTCCTGGCGGGCGGCGCCGAGCAGGTCCTGTGCCTCGCGGGCGTCGCTCGAGGCGGCGAAGAACACGGCGTCGCCCGGCTTGGCGCCGACCGCGTCGGCGAGCCCGCTCAGGTGCTCGGCCGAGAGGTTCTTGGCGACCGGTCCGCGCGGCTCACCGGTCTCGGCGTCCAGCACGACGTACGCCAGCCCGCGCGCACCGCGCGCCCGCGCCCAGTCCTGCCAGCCGTCCAGCTCCTTGCGGGCCTGCGCGGCGCCGCCGGGCATCACCACCGCGCCGACGTACCCGCCGGCGTCGATCGCCGCCGCGAACACCCGGAACTCGGTGCCACGCAGGTACTCGGTCAGGTCGGTCAGCTCCACGCCGTACCGCAGGTCCGGCTTGTCCGAACCGTACCGGGCCATCGCGTCATGCCACGTGATGCGCGGGATGGGCGTCTCGATGGGCACGCCGCCGAGCTCCTGCCACAGGGCACGCACGATCGCCTCGGCGAGCTCGATCACGTCGTCCTGGGTGACGAACGACATCTCGATGTCGAGCTGGGTGAACTCCGGCTGCCGGTCGGCGCGGAAGTCCTCGTCGCGGTAGCACCGGGCGATCTGGTAGTACCGCTCGAGGCCGGCGACCATGAGCAGCTGCTTGAACAGCTGCGGGGACTGCGGCAGGGCGTACCAGCAGCCGGGCTGCAGCCGGACCGGAACGAGGAAGTCCCGCGCGCCCTCCGGCGTGGACCGGGTCAGCGTCGGGGTCTCCACCTCGACGAAGGTGCGTGCGTTGAGCACATCCCGGGCCACCTGGTTGGCCCGCGCGCGCAGCCGCAACGCTCGCGCCGGGCCGGACCGGCGCAGGTCCAGGTACCGGTAGCGCAACCGGATGTCGTCGCCGGCCTCGACGTTGTCGTCGACGGGCAGCGGCAGCGCGGCCGCCTCGGACAGCACCTCCAACTCGGAGACGATCACCTCGACGTCGCCGGTGGGCAGGTCGGGGTTCTCGTTGCCGGGTGGTCGCCGCTCCACGTCGCCGGTCACGTTGATGCAGGACTCGTTGCGCAGCGCGTGCGCTGCCGCCTCGTCCCGGAACACGATCTGCACGACCCCGGAGGCGTCGCGGAGGTCGATGAACGTGACTCCGCCATGGTCCCGGCGCCGGGCCACCCAGCCGGCGAGCGTCACCGACGTGCCGGCGTCCGCGTCGCGCAGGCTCCCGGCGTCATGGGTACGGATCACGTCAACGTCTCCTCGGACTGCGGGCTCGGACTGCACCGGCATTGTCTCAACCCCGCCGTCGGCGCCGCTGGGCTACCCCGCCGTGTGGCGTTGTGGGCCGGCCGAGGGTCGTCGCTACGATGATCACCGTGTCGACGCTGTACCACCGCATCGCCGGCAGCAGCCTCGGACGGCTCGCCGCCCTCAGCGACGGGATCTTCGCCGTAGCGATGACCCTCCTGGTGCTGGATCTTCGCGTGCCCAGGAGCGAGATCGCGCACGCCCAGCATCCACTGTGGACGACCGGTGCGTTGGCGTCGGAACGTCCGCTCTGGGACGCGCTGGGGCAGGTGGCGCCGCGGCTGCTGCCCTACCTCATGGTTTCCTCACCCTCGGCATGTTCTGGGTGGGCCAGCAGGCACAGTTGGAGAGCTTCGCCCGCAGCGACCGGAACCTCACCTGGATACACATCACATTCCTGCTCGCGGTCGGGCTGATGCCGTTCTCGACGGGCCTGCTCGCCGAGTACATCACCCTCCGGTTCGCCGTGGTCGTGTACTGGCTCAACCTGCTGCTGCTCGGGGTATTGCTGCTCGCCAGCCTCCGCTATGCCCGCCGCTCCGGGCTGTACCGGCCGGAGACCGAGGCCGCGACCCTCTCGGCGCTGGAGCGCCGCATCGTCGTCTACCAGGTTCTGTACGCGGCGAGCACGCTGCTGTGCGTGATCAACACATACGTCAGCATCGGGTTGATCATCGCGCTACAACTGAACTCGGCGATCGCGCCGCGCATCTGACCGTTGGACCGGTTCTAGCGAGCCGACACCCGGTCGCGGGAGCGCGCGCCGCACCGCGCCGGGGCCCGGCCGGGTGGTCACCTCGCGTGGCGAGTCGACCTCATGGCCGGCCTCGCACACGAGTCGGGTCGCGAGCGCTGCCCCGCACGGCCAATGCACGGTCGTCGCGGGAGGGCCGGCCGAGTCGGCAAGGTACCGGTCGCCCCACTCCCGCAGCGCCACCAGCACCGGATAGAGGTCGAATCCCTTCTCGGTGAGCCGATACTCGTGCCGCGCCCGGGCGCCTGGCTCGCGGTACGGCACACGCCGCAGCACGCCCTGGTCCACGAGCGTGGCGAGCCGGTTGGCGAGCACCTGGCGGGGTATCTCGGTGTGCGCCCGCATGTCGTCGAACCGGCGGACGCCGGCGAATACCTCGCGCAGGACGACGAACGTCCACTTCTCGCCGAGGACCTCCATGGCCCGGGCGACGGTGCAGTTCTCGACCGACCAGTCCAGCGCGGGTGGCTTCATGCCACCAAGCTAAGTCTTGTTGACAGACCCAGCAAGCCCTGCAACGCTGCGTCCATGGAACAGACTCAGATCGCCGGGCGTACGCGGACGTTCAGCTGGTCCGACCCGGCCATCACCGCCGGGCATCTCGGCCGCAGCAGCGGGCTCGAGCTGCTGTGGTCCATCGGAGCCGGGAGGCTTCCCCGCCCGCCGGTCATGGACCTGCTGGGCATCGACAGTGTCGAGGCCGAGGAGGGTCGCGTCACCGTACGGATGGCCGTCCGAGAGTTCCACTACAACCCGCTCGGCAGCGTGCACGGCGGAATGCTGGCCACGCTGCTCGACACCGCAGCCGGCTGCGCCGTGCACAGCACGCTGCCGGCCGGCATGGGCTACACCTCGCTCGACCTGACCACCAAGTACCTGCGGCCGGTCACCGTCGACTCGGGCGAGCTGGTCTGCGTCGGCACCGTCCTGTCCCGCGGCCGGCGCACCGCCCTCGCCCAGGCCACGCTGACCGACGAGGGCGGGCGGCTCGTCGCCCACGCCACGTCGTCCTGCCTGCTCTTCGAGCTGCCGCTCTAACGTCCCATCAGCCGGCCGCGCCGACCCGGGGGTTCAGGTCCGCCTCGGGTGGCCGCCAGTCGGCGGGATCCGCCACGACCTGGTCACCGGAGCGGATGTCCTTGACGGAGTCCGGGCCGCCGTCCACCCCGGGGAACCACACGTATGGAATGCCGCGCCGCTCGGCGAACCGGATCTGCTTGCCGTACTTGGCCGCCGACGGAGCGACCTCGGTCGAGATCCCGCGCCCGCGCAGGGCGGCCGCGATCCGGTCGCAGTCCGCGCGGACGTCCTCGGTCGGCACCGCGACGACGACGCAAGTGGGCACCTCACGCGAGATCGTGAGGGCACCGACGTTGAACAGCCGGCCGAGCAACCGGGTGACCCCGATGGACAGCCCGACGCCGGGAAACCGGTCAGTGCCGGAGCTGGCCAGATTGTCGTACCGCCCGCCAGAGCAGATCGACCCCAGGCTCTCGTGCCCGACGAGCACGGTCTCGTAGACGGTGCCCGTGTAGTAGTCCAGCCCTCGCGCGATCTTGAGATCGGCCACGAGCAGCCCGGGCGCGTGCTCGGCCGCGGCCTCGACCACGGCGGTGAGCTCGGCCAGGCCCTCGTCCAGCACGTCGTGGGTGACCCCGAGCGCGCGCACAGCGTCCACAAAGGACGCATCGGGCGCGCGGATCTCGGCGAGCGCCAGGCAGGCCTTCGCCTGCGCCTCGGTGGCCCCGGCCCGGTCCATGAGCTGCGCGATGACCTCGGCCGGCCCGATCTTGTCGAGCTTGTCCACGATGCGCAGTGTCTCGTCCGGGTCCGGGATGCCCAGCCCCTGGTAGAAGCCCTGACAGAGCTTGCGGTTGTTGACGTGCATGCGGATGGGCGGGAGCGGCAGCCCGCGCAGCACGTCGCCGATGATGAGCGGCAGCTCGACCTCGTAGTGCGGCGCGAGCGTGTCCCGGTCGATGACGTCGATGTCCGCCTGTAGGAATTCGCGGTAGCGGCCCTCCTGCGGCCGCTCCCCCCGCCAACACTTCTGGATCTGGTACCGGCGGAGCGGGAACCGCAGGCGGCCGGCGTTCTCCAGCACGTACCGGGCGAACGGCACGGTCAAGTCGAAGTGCAGGCCGAGCCCGGGCCCGGCGGACGGGTCCGACGCGTCGTCGGGGTCGGCCTGCAACCGGCGCAGGACGTACACCTCGTGTGACGTCTCGCCCTTGCGCAGCAGCTGGTCCAGCGGCTCGACGGCGCGCGTCTCCAGCGGCGCGAAGCCGTGCAGCTCGACCGTGCGGCGGATGTGGTCGAGGACGTACTGCTCGATCATCCGCTGGGGGGGCAGCCACTCCGGGAATCCGGAGATCGGTGTGGGCCTGCTCATCGGTGATTACCAGCCTCGGGTCGGGGCGGCCGGTCGCTCGCCGTCGCGGTCGGCGACCTCCCGCAGATACGGGTTGGTCGCGCGCTCGCGGCCGATCGTGGTCGCGGGCCCGTGGCCGGGCAGGACGACGGTCTCGTCGGCGAGCGGCAGCACCTTGTCACGCAGGCTCGCCATCATCTCCGCCAGGCTCCCGCCCGGCAGGTCGGTGCGGCCGATGGAGCCCGCGAACAGCACATCTCCGGATAGGCAGATCTCGTCCGCGTCGAACTCCGAACCCGCGGCGGGCAGCCGGAACAGCACCGACCCGGCGGTGTGCCCGGGTGCGTGGTCGACCGTCACCTCGAGGCCGGCGATCTCCATCGTGGCGCCGTCGGCGAGCGGCTCCACATGCTCCGGCTCGGCGTACGGCAGGCGCCCGCCGAACAGCTGCGTGAGGTCCATGGAGAGCGCCTTGGCGGGATCCGCGAGCAGCTCGCGATCGGCGGGATGGATGTACGCGGAAATGCCGCGCGCCCCGCAGACCGGGGCAACCGAGAACGTGTGGTCGAGGTGGCCGTGCGTCAACATCACGGCCGCGGGCCGCAGGCGGTGCTCGGCGAGCAGGGGCTCGAGCCGATCGAGCACCCCGATACCCGGATCGACCACCACACACTGCTCACCGGGTGCGGTGGCGATCACGTAGCAGTTGGTGCCGAAGGCGGCGGCTGGCAGAGCCGCCACGAACAGTCCGGCGCCGGGCACGACCGCGTACCTCCCTCGTACCTCCGTCGCGAAGGCCTCCGGGTCCGAGCGTAGCGGGCGCGGTCGGTCGGTAACCGGCGCGACACCGGCCCTCCCGCGCCACGTCACAGTTCGTGACCTGGCACAGACGATTCCCAGCCAATGCCCGTACACTCTGGCGGGCGTGTGGCGGGGCGCACCCAGATCGCCCAGGTCCACCGCAAAGTCATGTGGGTCACGAGGAGGGAGCACGCGTGGCGTCCAGCAAGCAGCGGGCGCGCAAGGTTGCGCGCGCCCGGTACGAGCGACAGATGATCAACCGCGCCCGGCGGGAGCGGCGCCGCCGGCAGATGCAGGCCGGCATCGGTGCGACCGTTCTCCTTGCGTTGATCGTCGTCGGCTCGGTCTGGCTGCTCGGCGGCTTCAGCGGCGACAAGAAGACCCCCACGGCCCAGGACCAGTGCACCTGGACGCCGAGGAACGCGTCAGACGCCAACCTCGCCGACGTCGGGCTGCCGCCCACGAAGGGGCTCCCGACGTCCGGGACCCGGCCAATGACGATCACGACCAACTCCGGAGTGATCTCAGTCGACCTCGACCTGGCCGCCGCCCCGTGTGCCGGCGCCAGCTTCGCCCACCTCGCGTCGCGCAACTTCTTCGACAACACCAAGTGCACCGAGCTGACCACGGACGGCGCGTTGCGCTGCGGCGACAAGGCCGGCAACGGACTGGGCGGGCCGACCTACTCGTTCTACGGCGAGAACGTGCCGGCCGCCGCCGAGCAGCCATCCCCGAGCGCGAGCCCGAGCGCCGCCGCCTCGACCCCGGTCACCTACCCGCGCGGCACGGTGGCGATGATCGCCAACCCGCCGGGCAGCTTCGGCAGCCAGTTCCTGATCTTCCACAAGGACGCGCGGGTCGCCCAGCCGGCGTACGCGATCATCGGCAGGGTCAGTCAGGGCATGGACGTGCTCGACAAGATCGTGAAGGCCGGCACGGTCGCGAATGCGGACGGCCAGCTGGTCACGCCCAAGAACGATGTGGTCATCCAGAGCCTGACGGTCGGCGGGGCGCCGACCGCGGCACCGACACCCGCCTCGACCACGACCCCGTCGGCGACGCCGTCCGCGTCCTGACCACCCTCGACCGACCGACGTTCGACAGCAGCGCAGGAGGATAGACACCGTGGCTTCCACCAAGGAGCGGCAGCAGCGCGCGGCGGCGCGGGCCCGGCTCGAACGGGAGATGGCCCAGCGGCAGGCGGCCGCCCGCAAGCGCCGGCAGACGCAGGCGGCCATCGGCGCCGGCGTGGCCCTGCTGCTGGTCGTCGCCGGCGTGGTGTGGCTGGTCACCAGCCTCGGCGGCAACGAAAAGAAGACAACGGCCGGCGCCGGACCCACTGCGGCCGCCGCCTCCTGCCAGTGGTTGCCCGACGACAAGAAGGCGAACCCCGACCTCAAGGACGTCGGTACGCCGCCGGCCGGTGAGCCACACTCCGGCATCCAGACAATGACGATCACGACGAACCGCGGTGTGATCGAAGCGAAGATGGACACGGCGAAGGTGCCCTGCACCGCGGCCAGCTTCACGTATCTGGCCGGCAAGAAGTTCTTCGACAACACGAAGTGTCACCGGCTGGTCACGGAGGGCATCAAGGTGCTGCAGTGCGGCGACCCGACCGGCAAGGGCACCGGCGGACCGACCTACAAGTACGCCGAGGAGAACCTGCCAAAGGACCAGCGCCCGGCGTACCCCGAGGGCACGATCGCGATGGCCAAGACCCAGGCGCCGTCGTCCACCGGCAGCCAGTTCTTCATCGTGTACGGCGACAGCGACCTGCCGGCCGACTACACGGTGGTCGGCACCGTGACCAAGGGCATGGACATCGTGAAGAAGGTCGGGGCCGACGGCGCGGTCGACGCGTCCGGCAAGGCGGCCAGCGACGGCAAGCCGAAGGACGAGGTTCTCATCAAGACCTTCACGGTGAGCCCGCCGGCCGCGTCGTGACGCCCGCTCCGCCCCCAAAACCGCGTCGATCTAGGGCTAATGCTGGTCGCTGGAGGTCAACTAGCCAGAACAAGTCCTAGATCGGCGGGAAATAGGGGGCAGTGGCCGGCCGGGGCGGGTGCGCTCAGGCTCCGGAGGTGACCCGGTACGCGTCGAAGACGCCGTCGACCTTGCGCACCGCGGCGAGGAGATGACCGAGGTGCTTCGGGTCGGCCATCTCGAAGCTGAACCGGCTCACCGCCACCCGGTCGCGCGTCGTGGTGACCGTCGCGGACAGGATGTTGACGCGCTCGTCGGAGAGCACCCGGGTCACGTCGGCGAGCAGCTTGTGCCGGTCCAGCGCCTCGACCTGGATCGCGACCAGGAAGGTCGACGCCGAGGTCGGCTTCCAGCTCACCTCGACGATGCGCTCGGGCTGCAGCTTGAGCTCGTCCGCGTTGGCGCAGTCGTCGCGGTGCACGCTGACGCCGCCGGACCGGGTCACGAAGCCGAACACCGCGTCGCCCGGCACCGGGGTACAACAGCGGGCCAGCTTGATCCAGACGTCGCTGACGCCCTTAACGACGACGCCGGGGTCGTGGGCGGCCGCTCGGTGCCGCGGCGGCCGGGTCGGCACCGCAGTCTCGGCGATGTCCTCGACCGCGCCCTCCTCGCCGCCGTACCCGGCGACAAGCTTCTGCACCACCGACTGCGCCGAAACCTGGTTGTCGCCGACCGCCGCGTACAGCGCCGTGACGTCGGCCAGATGCAGGTCCCGGGATATCGCCATGAGCGAGTCCGAGGTGAGCATCCGCTGCAGCGGTAGGCCCTGCTTGCGCATCGCCTTGACGATCGCGTCCTTGCCGGCCTCGATCGCCTCCTCGCGGCGCTCCTTGTTGAAGTACTGCCGGATCTTCGTACGCGCGCGCGGGCTCTTGACGAAGCCGAGCCAGTCCTGGGTCGGCCCGGCGGTCTCCGACTTCGACGTGAAGATCTCGATGACGTCGCCGTTGGAGAGCGTGGACTCCAGCGGGACGAGCTTGCCGTTCACCCGGGCGCCGATGCACTTGTGCCCGACCTCGGTGTGCACGGCGTACGCGAAGTCGACCGGTGTCGAGCCGGTGGGCAGCGGGATGACGTCGCCCTTCGGCGTGAAGACGTACACCTCCTGGCTGGACAGGTCGAAGCGCAGCGCGTCGAGGAACTCGCTGGGGTCGCTCGCCTCGCGCTGCCAGTCGAGCAGCTGGCGCAGCCACGTCATCTCGTCGATATGCGCCGGCGGGCCGACGATCGTCGCGCCCTTCTGCTCCTTGTACTTCCAGTGTGCGGCGATGCCGAACTCCGCGGTGCGGTGCATGGCGTACGTCCGGATCTGCATCTCCACCGGCTTGCCGGTCGGGCCGATCACGGTCGTGTGCAGCGACTGGTACATGTTGAACTTCGGCATCGCGATGTAGTCCTTGAACCGGCCGGGCACCGGCTGCCAGTTCGCGTGGATCACACCGAGCGCCGCGTAGCAGTCCCGGACGGTCTCAACCAGGATCCGCACGCCGACCAGGTCGTAGATGTCCGAGAAGTCGCGACCGCGCACGATCATCTTCTGATAGATCGAGTACAGGTGCTTCGGGCGGCCGGTCGTCTCCGCCTTGATCTTGGCGGACCGCAGGTCCTGCTGAACCCGCTGCGTGACCTGGCGCAGCAGCGCCTCGCGCTGCGGCTGGTGCTCCCCGATCAGGCGGTTGATCTCCTCGAACCGCTTCGGGAACAGCGTGCCGAACGCCAGGTCCTCGAGCTCCCACTTGATCGTGTTCATGCCGAGGCGGTGCGCCAGCGGGGCCAGGATCTCCAGGGTCTCCTTGGCCTTCTGCTCCTGCTTGGGCCGTGGCAGGAACGTGAGGGTCCGCATGTTGTGCAGCCGATCGGCGAGCTTGATGACCAGCACCCGGGGGTCCTTGGCCATCGCCACGACCATCTTGCGGATTGTCTCGGCCTTCGCCGCGTCGCCCAGCTTGACCTTGTCCAGCTTGGTCACGCCGTCCACCAGCAGGGCGACGTCGTCGCCGAAGTCGGTGCGCATCTCGTCGAGGCCGTACTCGGTGTCCTCGATCGTGTCGTGCAGCAGCGCGGCCACCAGCGTCGTGGTGTCCATGCCGAGGTTCGCCAGGATCGTGGCGACCGCCAGCGGGTGAGTGATGTACGGATCGCCCGACTTGCGGAACTGACCGGAGTGCCACTGCGCGGCTGTGTCGAACGCGCGCTGCAGCAGTCGGGCGTCCGCCTTGGGGTGGCTGGCCCGGTGGGTCGCGATCAGCGGCTCGAGCACCTCGCTGACCTGCGGCGTCTGCCAGGGGGCGTTGAACCGCGCGAGGCGCGCCCGGACTCGGCGGCCGGTGGGCGCGCCGGCGAGTCCGAACGGGGAGCCACCCGGCGCCGCGCCCTCCTCCGCGAGGCGGGCCGCCGCGGGGAACGGGACCACGACGCCGCCGGCGGGCGCGTCGGCCGGTGGCGACTGCGGGGACGCACCACCGGGCCGCTCGCTGTGCTCCATGCCGGCGGCGCCGTCTCGGCCCGCCGAGCCCTCCGCATCGGCGGGCGGATGCAGGTTGTCCGAGTTCCCCAGGTTGGCGTGGCCGTTCTCGCCGGCAGCGTCGATCGGCTCGCCGACGTCCGCGCGGACGTCCGCGGGACCCACCGTGCCCTCCACCGGAGGAGCGATGTCGCCGGACACCTGGCCGCTGCCACCTTCACCTGGGATGGGCCGACCGTTCTCGGCCGACCCGACCATTTCCTACCTGGTCAAGAATGGCAATCGTACCCTCTGGCATTCCCGAAACCCGACTCGCAGTTCCCGGCTAAACCAGGACGGACACCACCTAGACGGTAAGAAGAGCGTGAACCGGACGCGGGGCGAGCCTCTCGCGACCCTCCAGGAACGAGAGCTCCAGCACCACGGTGAAGCCGGCGAGCGTGCCGCCGGCCCGCTCGACCAGGTCCAGCGTCGCGGCGGCGGTGCCACCGGTGGCGAGCACATCGTCGACGACGAGCACCCGCTGGTCGGCCACGAACGCGTCCTCATGCAGCTCGAGGGTGGCCTGCCCGTACTCGAGCGAGTACGAGGCGGAGAGCACCGACCGCGGCAGCTTGCCGGCCTTGCGCACCGGGATCACGCCCACCCCCGCGGCGTACGCGATCGCCGCCGCGATCACGAATCCCCGCGCCTCGATGCCGACCACGACGTCGAAGGCGTCGCGGCCGTGGTGGTCCACGATCTGGTCGATCACCTCGTGGAACGCCTGACCGTCCGCGAACAGCGGCGTCATGTCCTTGAACATGATCCCGGGCTGGGGAAAGTCGGGGACATCAATCACCCGACTCGCCACCAGGTCGGCGACGTGCTGTCCGCTGTCTCCGCGCACCGCGGTCCCGGTCATGGGTGGACCCTAGCGGCGCTTGCTTCCGCTCGGTCGCCCGCCCCTCGAGCCCCTCGAGCCGCCGTGGCGCTGCTTGCCGCTGGGCCGCGAACCGACCCGCGGGGTGGCGCCGGCGAGCGTGCCTTCGCCGGACCCTCGCGTACCGCCGGATCCGGATGCCGCATCGGCCGCGGCCGCCTTGGTCGGTGCGGCGGCGGCCTTCGCCGGCGCGGCGGCCTTCCTGGCGGCCTTGGGCGCCACCTCGCCGCGGGCGATCGCGGCCCGACGGGCGAGCACCCGCTGGGTGTGCGCCTTGAACCGCGGCTCCCGCTCCTTGAGCGTGACCAGCACCGGCGTCGCGAAGAAGATCGACGAGTACACCGCCGTCCCCATGCCGACGAACAGCACCAGGCCGAGGTCCTTCAGCGTGCCCGCGCCCAGCAGGCCAGCGCCGATGAACAGCAGTCCGCCGACCGGAAGCAGCGCGACCAGACCGGTGTTGATCGACCGCATCAGCGTCTGGTTGACGGCGAGGTTGGCCGCCTCGGCGTATGTCTGGTTGCTGCTGCCGGTGATGCCGCGCGTGTTCTCCTGGATCTTGTCGAACACGACGACGACGTCGTAGAGCGCGAAGCCCAGGATCGTCAGGAATCCGATGATCGTCGACGGCGTGACCTCGAAGCCGACCAGGGAGTAGACGCCGGCGGTGAACACGAGGTCGAGGAGCAGCGACGCGACCGCCGCGACCGCCATCCGCCATTCGAAGCGGATTATGAGGTACACCATGACGAGGGCGACGAAGATCAGCAGGCCGTAGAGGGCGCGCTGCGTGACCTGCTGGCCCCACGCCGGGCTGACCCGGTTGTCGCTGATCTGATTCGCCGGGATGCCGAGCTTGTCGGACAGGTCGGACTTCACGGTGGCCGAGTCGGTCTGGCTGAGCGGCGAGGTGCGCACGAGGTAGCTGGCGCTGCCCCCGTTGCCGACCTTCTGTGCCGAGACGACCCGGGCCGGCTCGGTGGTCTTCAGAGCTGCGAGCTCGCGGGACACCTCGTCCTCGACCCGCTGCATGGTGCCCACGCTGGCCGGGATCTGGAACTCGTTGCCGCCCTTGAACTCGATGCCCAGGCTGAAACCGCGCAGCGCGATGCTCAGGATCGCGATCAGCACGACCACGCCGGCGACCGCGAACCACACCTTGCGCTTGCCGACGATGTTGAGGCCGGCTTCGCCTCGGTACAGGCGCGTAGCGAGACCGCTCATCGTGGTCACGCCTCCTTGGGGTTGACGCGGCCGGTGGCCGGGGCGGGCTTGTCCTCGCGCTGGAGCACGCGGCCCAGCCCGCTGACCCGCGGCGACAGGAACGCCGGGGTGCGTGCGAACATCGTCATGATCGGGTGCCGGAACAGGAACACGACCACCAGGTCGAGCACCGTGGCCAGGCCGAGCGCGAAGGCGAAGCCCCGCACCGAACCGACCGACACGAGGTAGAGCACGACCGCGGCCAGGACCGAGATCACGTTGGCCGAGATGATAGTACGCCGGGCGCGTGCCCACGCCCGGGGCACGGCGCTCCGCGGTGTCCGGCCCTCGCGTATCTCGTCCTTGAGGCGTTCGAAGTAGATGACAAACGAGTCTGCGGCGACGCCGAGCGACACGATGAAGCCCGCTATGCCGGCCAGGGTCAGGGTGAACCCTATCTGCCGGCCGAGCAGGACCAGCGCCCCGAATACGAGCAGGCCGGACAGGATGAGGCTCAGGAAGATGACGGTGCCGAGCAGGCGGTAGTAGAAGAACGCGTAGATGGCCAGCAGGATCATGCCGACGCCGGCGGCGAGCAGGCCGGCCTTGAGATGCTCGGTGCCGAGGGTGGCGGAGACGCTCTCCGCCTCGCTCGTGGTGAATGTCAGCGGCAGCGCGCCGTAGCGCAGCTGGCTAGCGAGCAGGTCGGCGTCCTTGCGGGTGAAGCTGCCGGTGATCTGCGAGTTGCCGGTGAGCACGCCCTGGATGGCCGGCGAGGAGACGACCTGGTTGTCGAGCACGACCGCGACCCGGCACCGACCGTTCTCGTCGACGACGTCCTGCGAGCAGGCCTTGCCCTCGTTGTTGTAGGCCTCCCGGGTCAGCGCGGTCCACTTCTCCTGGCCGGAACCGGTGAAGGTGAGGCTGACCACCCAGCGGCTGGTGCCCTGCTCGATGACGGCGTTGGCGCCGTTGACGTCCGTGCCCAGCACCTTAGACACGTCCATCAGGTATTTCGTCGGTCCCTCACACGCCACGGCCTGCTGCTTGGGGTCCGAGATGGACCCCGCGGGCCGGTCGTTGAGCATCTTGCACGTGACAGCCGGGACGTTGAACTGGATGTTCGTGGGCAGCGCGGCGACCTCGTCCGAGGTCAGCTTGCCGAACGGCGCCAGCACCGCCGCGTCCTGGCTCGGGTCGGCCGGTGCCTGCAGGCCCACGGCGGTGTTCCACGCCGCGGTGCCGACCTTCTTCTTGATCGCCTCGCGCTGCTGCTCGATAGTCTGGTTGACCACCGGCGGGGCCGCGGTGGCGCTGCCGGACGGGGTTGGGCTCGCGGACGCCGTCGCGCTGGGGCTGGCCGACGGCGTCGCGCTGCCGCTCGGGTTCGGCGTCGGCGTCGTGCTGCCGGTCGGATTCGGCGTCGCGCTGCCGGTCGGCGCCGGCTGCGCGCCGGTGTCGCCCGTCGCCCTCAGGAGCTTGCGGAAGCGCAGCTCCGCGGGCTGACCGACCTGCTTGAGCTCGTCCCGGCTCTGGCCCGCGACCGAGATGACGATGTTGCTGTTGCCCTCGGTGACCACCTCGGCCTCGGTGACGCCGCGGGCGTTCACCCGGCTCTCGATGATCTGCCTGGCCAGCTCGAGGTTGTCGCTCGACGGTGCCTTGCCGTTCTGGGTCTTCGCGTTGAGGGTGACCCTCGTGCCGCCGACGAGGTCGAGGCCCAACCGCGGCGCCAGCCGGTCGCCGATGCTCCCCTTCGCGCCCGCGAAGAAGACCAGGGCGTACAGGATCGCGAAGAGGAGCGCGAGCGCGGCGAGCTGTCGCCCTGGGCGCATCTGTCCCTGAGGTGGTGCCACGGTTGTCGAGTCTCCCTGTGCGTCAGTCGGTCTTCTCGGACTGGACCGGGGACTCGACGGGCTCCATGTCGTCGTCATCGTCGGCGCTCGACGCCGAGTTCACGACGCGGGCGACCGCGCCACGGGCGTACCGGGCGTGGACGCCGGGAGCGATCTCAAGCGTGACGGCCTCGTCATCCGCGTCGACGACGGTGCCGTACAGCCCGCCGATCGTGACGATCTCGTCGCCGGCGCCCAGCGTCGACTGCATCTGCTGGGCCTCCCGACGCCGCCGCTGCTGCGGGCGGATCATCATGAAGTACATGACGCCGAACAGCAGAATGATGAAGAGCAGCGGCAGGAAGCTGCCGCCACCAGAGGAGGACGCTGCCAAGAGCACGGTGTGACCTTCCGGTTGGCCCCGCGGCGCGTGAAGGGGCGCGCCACCGGTGGCTGGGTTCACGTCCTGTTCGGACCGCGGCGAGTCTAGTCGGTGACCCTGGGAACGCCGAACGCGGCATAGATCACGTTCGGATCACGTCGAGTTCGCCGCGTCACGGGTCGACCGCGAACAGGTCGGGCGCCGCGCCGGCGCCGCCCCCAAAAATACCATTTGGTGGCGTACGCCCGAGATGACGCCAGGCCGAGGCCGTCGCCACCCGCCCGCGTGGGGTCCGGGCCAGCAGTCCGGCCCGGACGAGGAACGGCTCACAGACCTCCTCGACGGTCTCGGGCAGGTCGCCCACCGCCACGGCCAACGTGGACAGGCCCACGGGGCCACCGCCGAACGAGTCCACCAGGGCCGACAGCACCGCGCGATCGAGCCGGTCCAGGCCGGCCTCGTCCACGTCGTACACCCGGAGCGCCGCCCGGGCCGTCTCCAGGGTGACGACGCCGTCGGCCCGCACCTCGGCGTAATCCCGGACCCGGCGGAGCAGCCGGTTGGCGATCCGTGGCGTACCCCGCGACCGGCCCGCGATCTCCGCGGCCCCGTCCGGGGTGACCGGGACGCCCAGGATGCCGGCCGACCGGTCCACGAGCCGCTCCAGCTCGTCGGCCGGGTAGAAGTCGAGGTGCCCGGTGAACCCGAACCGGTCCCGCATCGGGCCGGTCAGCAGGCCCGACCGGGTGGTGGCGCCGACCAATGTGAACGGCTCGACGTCCAGCGGGATCGCGGTGGCGCCCGGACCCTTGCCGACCACCACGTCGACGCGGTAATCCTCCATGGCGCTATAGAGCAGCTCCTCGGCCGGTTTCGCGATGCGATGGATCTCGTCGATGAACAGCACGTCGCCGGTCGACAGGCTCGTCAGCACCGCGGCCAGGTCGCCCGAGCGCTCGATCGCGGGACCGCTGGTGATGCGCAGGCCGGCGCCGAGCTCCGCCGCGACGATCATGGCGATCGTGGTCTTGCCCAGCCCGGGCGCCCCGGAGAGCAGGATGTGGTCGGGCGGGCGACCCCGGCGCAGCGCGCTGCCGAGCAACAGCTCCAGCTGCTCGCGGACGCGGTGCTGCCCGATCAGCTCGGACAGCCGCCTCGGCCGGACGCTCGCCTCGGCGTCGCGTTCGGCGTCGTCCGCGTATGCGGAGACGAGTCGCTCGCTCACCGTGCCCTGCCCAGCAGCCGGATCGCCTGCTTGAGCAGCGCGGGCACCGGCGGCACCTCACCGTCGACGGTCTCCGCCACCGCCGTCACCGCATAGTCGGCCTGCCCGGCCGTCCAGCCGAGCCCGACCAGCGCCCGACGCACCTGCTCCTGCCAGACTGCGCCGACGATGCCCGTCGAGCCGTCGCCGCCGACCGCGACCGGTCCGACGCGGTCGCGCAGCTCGAGGACCAGCCGCTCGGCGCCCTTCCTGCCGATGCCCGGCACGCGGGTGAGCGTCGCAGTGTCACCGTTGGCGATCGCCTTGCGGACCACGCCGGGGCTGTGCACGGCCAGCACCGCCTGGGCCAGCCGTGGGCCGACCCCGCTCGCAGTCTGCAGCAGCTCGAACAACTGCTTCTCGTCGTCGTCGGCGAAGCCGTACAGGGTCAGCGATTCCTCGCGCACGACGAGGCTCGTCGCCAGCCGCGCCGGCTCGCCGACCCGCAGCCCGGCGATCGTGCCGGGCGCGCAGTGCACGGCCAGGCCGACCCCGCCCACCTCGACCACGACCCCGTCCGGCGAGACCGCCACCACCCGGCCGCGCACACTCGCGATCACGCGACACCTCCTGATCCACTTGCCCGGGCCGCGGCGGCCGCCGCCGCCAGCCGGGCCCGGGTGCCGCCGCGCCAGACGTGGCAGATGGCCAGGGCCAGGGCGTCCGCCGCGTCGGCGGGCCGCGGCGGCGCGTCCATCCGCAGCAGCCGCGTCACCATCGAGGTCACCTGCGCCTTGTCGGCCTGGCCGGAGCCCGTCACCGCCGCCTTCACCTCGCTCGGCGTGTACGTCTGCACGGGCAGCCCGGCCCGCGCGGCCGTCAGCACGGCCACCGCCCCGGCCTGCGCGGTGCCCATCACCGTCCGCACGTTGTGCTGGCTGAAGACACGCTCGACCGCCACGCTCTCCGGCCGATGCTCGACGAGCAGCCCGGTCAGCAGCCGGTCGAGGTCGAGCAGCCGCAGCGCGACGTCGTCGGCCGGGTCGGTCGTGATGACGTAATAGCCGAGCAGCGCGCACGGCCGTCCCGGTCGGCCCTCGACGATGCCGACGCCACAGCGCGTCAGCCCGGGGTCGACGCCGAGCACGCGCACCGCCGACCTCCCCTCGCCCGACCCACCGCCGTACGTGTGTTCGACACCCTACCGTCGCGGGCGGGCACGGCGGCGGCGCGACACGCGCTACTGTCCGCCGAATGGAGATCATCCCGTACGCCGAGGCGTGGACCGACCCGCCGGCCGGCGCGCCGAACCACTTCCTCGAACACCTCCGCGCGCGCGATCTGTCCGTCGGCACCTACTGCATCCCGGCCGGTGGCGTGGACGATCAGACTCCGCACACCGAGGACGAGATCTACGTGGTGACCGGCGGCCGGGCCCGGATTGTGACGCCCACCGGCGGCGCCGACGTGCGGCCGGGCGCAGTGATCTACGTGCCGGCCGGCGAGGAGCACCGGTTCACCGACGTCGCCGAAGACCTGACGCTGCTCGTGGTGTTCGCACCGGCGTACCGGTCGAGGGGCCTATAGGTCGGCCGTGGAGTGTGCGTCGATCTTGGGTTAGCGGGCCGCGATCCCCGCGAGGACCGCGTCGACCACCTGACCCGGCAGCTCGTCGTCGTCGAGCACCGGCGACCAGCGCAGCAGCCGCTGCATGAACACCGGCCCGGTCAGCATGGCCATCGTCACCTCGACGTCGATGTCCGGGCGCAGCTCGCCGGTTTCGATCCCGCGGCGCAGCACCTCGCGCATCACCTCGCGCCGCGGCTCGACCAGCTCCTGGTAGAGCCGATACTGCTCCGGGCTCCGGTTCACCTCGGGGACCAGGCACGGCATGATCTTTATCGCCCGCTGGTCCACGGTGCCGTTGGACCGCACCGCGCTGAGCAACCGGACCAGGTCCTCCCGCACGGAGCGGCCGAGCGGCTTCGGCGGGGCGCCCTTGAGCGTACGGAGGGCGTCGACGAGCAGCGCTTCCTTGCCCGACCAGCGGCGGTAGATGGTGGCCTTGCCGACGCCGGCCCGAGCCGCGATCGCCTCGATCGAAAGCGCCTCCACCGCGGTGCCCTCGGCCAGCAGGTCGAGCACCGCCTCGATGATCGCCTCGTCGACGCGCGCGCTGCGCGGCCGGCCGGGCGCGCGGACGACGGCCACGTCGATCGTCGCGGCACCCGCGCCGGCGGCGCCCGCGGGGTGCGCGGGGCCGCCGGCGTGAGTGGTCGAACTCATATCCTGCATCCTGACCGCCCTACGAGACCTCGGCCAGCGCAGACTCGCCGGCGGGCTGCCCCGCCGTCGCCTCCGCCGACAGCGGGTGCACGTTGGCGGCGCCGCGACCCGGCATCCACCGCAACACGACCAGCGCCGCGATGACGGCCGCCACGCCCGAGCCGAGGGCGGCCAGGTGCATGGCGGCGACGAACGCCTCGTTCGCGGCCGAGATCAGCGGCTGGCCCGCCGCGCCGAGCCGCTCGGCCACGCCGTACGCGCCGGCCACCGACTCGGACGCCAGGCCGCGGGCCGGCTGAGGCAAGGCCCGAGTCGTGTCCGCGATCTGGTCCCGGTAGGACGCCGCCACGATCGCGCCCAGCACGGCGATGCCGAGCGCCGCGGAGACCTGCCGGACGGTGTTCGCCACGGCCGAGCCGACGCCGGCCCGCTCCCGGGGCAGCGACGACATGATCGATTCCATCGCCGGCGGCATGACGTTGGCCATGCCGACGCCCTGGAAGAAGAACAGCGCCCCGACGAACCACAGCGACGTGTTCGCCTCGACCAGCGCGAAGCCGGCCAGCGCCACAGCCGTGATCAGCAGCCCCACCGTGGACACCGCCTTGGCTCCGAACCGCCTGACCATCGCCGCGCTGCGCGGCGCGAACGCCAGCTGGGCGGCCGCGAACGGCAGCAGCAGCAGGCCGGTCTGCAGCGGGCTGTAGCCGCGCACCAGCTGCAGGTAGAACGGCACGAAGAAGAACACGCCCATCGCCGCGAAGAAGACCAGCGAGATCGCGCCGTTGGCGGCCGAGAACCGCGGGTCGCGGAACAGCTTCACGTCCAGCGACGGGTGATCGCTGCGCCGCTCCCAGGCGACGAAGGCGAGGATGATCGCCAGCCCGCCGAGCGTCCAGGCCCAGACGGACGGCCGGCCGAAGCCGTGCTCGCCGCCCTCGATGATGCCGTAGACCAGGGCGGTCAGGCCGGCCACCGAGAGCAGCACCCCGACGAGGTCCACCCGGCCGGGGCGCGGGTCCCGCGACTCCGGCACGATGAGCGCCACCGCGGTGAGCCCGGCCAGGATGATCGGCACATTGATCAGGAAGACCGATCCCCACCAGAAGCTCTCGAGGAGAGCGCCGCCGACGATCGGGCCGATCGCGACGCCGAGGCCGACCGCGCCGGCCCATACACCGATCGCCCGGGCCCGCTCGCGCGGGTCGAAGACGTTCGAGATGATCGACAGCGTCACCGGCATGATGGCGGCGCCGCCGATGCCCATCAGCGCCCGGGCCGCGATGAGTTGACCGGGATCCTGGGCGTACGCCGACGCGAGCGAGGCCAGGCCGAACAGGGCCAGCCCGATCAGCAGGAAGCGCTTTCGACCGAACCGGTCACCCAGCACCCCGAAGCTGAACAGCAGGCCGGCGAAGACGAGCGTGTACGAGTTGATCGACCACTCGAGCTGGCTCTGGGTCGCGCCGAGCCCGTGCACCGGATCGGCGAGGGTCTTCAGCGCGACGTTGAGGATCGTGTTGTCGAGCACCACGACGAGCAGGCTGACCACGAGCACACCGAGGATCGCCCACCTCCTGGGGTGCCCGGTGTTGACGTGCGGTTCCATCCGCTACTCCCCCCCGGATAAAAAGTACGACAGTTTCGATACGGGACAGGCTCGTAATCGAATCGAGCCTAGCCCGGGCGAAGCGATACGGAACCGTTTCGTATCTAAATGTGGTCCAGCTCACACCGCGCGGTGTCGCGCCAGCACCTTCGGGGTAGCTCGCTGACACGTTTGCTCTGCTTCCGCCGAGGAGACGCCAAACGACTGAGAGCGGCGGTCGTCCTTCCGGTGTATCGCCGAGGGAAGCAGAGCAAACGGTGCCGCGGCATACCTCCGAGGGCGCGCGACCGCGACGCCGGGCCGAGTCGCTAGCGGCGCCGGCCGCACGTCGGGCCCACCGAGACCGCGCACAGACCAGCACAGCCCGTTGGCAGCCACACCGCGATCCGGGTCAGCTCCGCAGGGCGTCGAGGGCCATATCGACGTCGGCCGGCGTGGAGTAGATGTGGAACGAGGCGCGGACCCGGCCGGCCCGCACGGCCGCGCGCACACCCACGGCGCGCAGCCGTTCCTCGGCGCCGGCCACGTCGACGGTCACGATCGCGCTGTCGCCGGGCGGGCGGCCGAGACCCGTCAGGAACCGGTTGGCGAGTGCGACGTTGTGGTCGTGGATCTGGCCGACCCCGACACGCTCGACCAGCTCGAGCGCCGGCGCGGTGCCCACCCACGAGAACCAGGCTGGGGACACGTCGAACCGGCGGGCGTCGGTAGCCAGCCGCAGCGGCGGACCGTAATAGCTCGCGTGCACGTCCTCCCCCGCGTACCAGCCCGCGGCGTCCGGACGCAGCCGGTCGCGCAGCGCCGGCGAGAGGTAGGCGAACGCCGAGCCGCGCGGGGACATCAGCCACTTGTACGCCCCGACCGCCACGGCGTCCGCCAGCGAGGCGTCGAACGGCAGCCAGCCACAGGCCTGAGTGGCGTCGACGACCACGAGCGCGTCGTGCGCCCGGGCCGCCGCGACGATCTCCTCGTACGCCGCGATCGTGCCGTCCGCGGACTGGACGAGGCTGAACGCCACCAGGTCCGTGCCGGCGTCGACGCTCTCGGCGAGCTTGTCGACGGCGACGGTGTCGACCCGCACGCCACGGCGCTCCTGCACCAGCCACGGGAACAGGTTGGACGTGAACTCGATCTCCGGCGCGAGCACCCGAGCGCCGTTCGGCAGGGCGGCCGCGATCGGGGCGAGCACCTGGGACACCACGGCACCCACGGCCACGTCGGCCGCGTCGACGCCCACCAGCCGGGCGAACGCCGCCCGCGCTCGGTCGGTCGCGGCGCTCCAGCCCTCCCACGAGGTACGCCCGACGCGCCAGTCGGCGAGAGCGGCCTGTAGCGCCTCCCACGCCGGCCGTGGCGGCAGCCCGTAGCTCGCGGTGTTCAGCCAGCCCGGCTGCGGTTCCCACAGGCGCTGCGCGTCGACGAGATCCACGCGCCCGAGCCTAGCCCGGGCCGGAACGTCCCGACGCGTCAGTCCTCGCAGCCCAGCCGTCTCCGTCGCGGTCGAGGTCGTAGATATCGTTCCCGATGACCTTGACCGGTCCGTCGACGTACGCGGGACCGTTGCCGCTGCCGCCGGCGCAGTCGACGTCCTTGATCTGGCGAGCTTCATCCACACAACTACACGGAAGTTGGCCCCTCCTCGACCGGGGAGGCCACAACTCCCGTGGAGTTGTGTTGGGTGATCACTTACCCGACGGCGGCCATGACCTCGTCGGAGACGTCGAAGTTCGCGTACACATTCTGGACGTCGTCGCAGTCCTCGAGCGCGTCGATCAGCCTGAAGATCTTGCGGGCACCGTCCTCGTCGAGCGGCACCGTCACGCTCGGCACGAACGACGACTCCGCCGACTCGTACTCGATGCCCGCCTCCTGCAGCGCCGTCCGCACCGCGATCAGATCGGCCGGCTCGGACACCACCTCGTACGCCTCGCCGAGGTCGTTGACCTCCTCCGCGCCGGCGTCGAGGACCGCGAGCAGCACGTCGTCCTCGGAGAGCGCGGCTCTGGGGACGATCACGACGCCCTTGCGAGAGAACATGTACGCCACGGAGCCGGCGTCGGCCAGCGAGCCCCCGTTGCGGGTCAGCGCCGTGCGCACCTCGGTGCCCGCCCGGTTCCGGTTGTCGGTCAGGCACTCGATCAGCAGGGCGACGCCGCTCGGCCCGTACCCCTCGTACGTCACCGTCTGCCAGTCGGCAGCGCCGGCCTCCTGGCCGGAGCCACGCTTGACCGCTCGGTCGATGTTGTCGTTCGGGACCGAGTTCTTCTTCGCCTTCTGGATCGCGTCAAAGAGGGTGGGGTTGCCGGCCGGGTCACCGCCGCCGGTGCGCGCCGCGACCTCGACGTTCTTGATGAGGCGGGCGAACAGCTTGCCGCGCTTGGCATCGATGACCGCCTTCTTGTGCTTCGTCGTCGCCCACTTTGAGTGGCCGGACATTACCCCTCCGTCGTGATCGCCTCGCGCGCCAGATCCACGAAGTAGCGGTGCACACGGAGATCACCGGTTAGCTCTGGGTGGAAGGCGGTGGCGAGCAGTCGTCGCTGCCGAACCGCGACAATCCTACCTGTGGCGGGGCCGCCGGTGACCCGGCCCAGCACCGCGACGCCCGGGCCGACCCGCTCGACCCAGGGCGCGCGAATGAACACCGCGTGAAAGGGATCGCCCGGTATGCCGTCGATCTCGACCGGGCCCTCGAACGAGTCGACCTGTCGACCGAAGGCGTTGCGCCGCACGGTCATGTCGATCCCGGCGAACGACTCCTGGTCGGGGCGTCCGTCGAGGACCTCGGTGGCCAACATGATCATGCCAGCGCACGAGCCGTACGCCGGCATGCCCTGCTCGATCCGCTTGCGGATCGGCTCGAGGAGGCCGAAATCGACGGCGAGCTTGCTGATCGTGGTGGATTCGCCGCCCGGGATCACGAGCGCATCGACGCCGGCGAGCTCCTCCGGCCGCCGCACCGGCCGCGCCGCGACCCCGCATTCGGCGAGCGCCGCCAGATGCTCGCGCACGTCGCCCTGCAGGGCGAGTACCCCGACGAGCACCGAGCTCACCAACCACGCTCCGCCAGCCGGTGCGGGACGGGGATGTCGGCCACGTTGATGCCGACCATGGCCTCGCCGAGCCCACGCGACACCTTCGCAATCACATCGGGATCGTCGTAGAACGTCGTGGCCTTGACGATCGCGGCGGCGCGCTGGGCGGGGTTGCCTGACTTGAAGATGCCGGAACCGACGAACACGCCCTCGGCGCCGAGCTGCATCATCATCGCGGCGTCCGCGGGGGTGGCGATCCCGCCCGCCGTGAACAGCACCACGGGCAGCTTTCCGGTCGCCGCCACCTCGCGCACCAGCTCGTAAGGCGCCTGCAGCTCCTTCGCCGCGACGTACAGCTCATCGTCGGGCAGCGAGGTCAGCCGCTTGATCTCCGCCCGAATCTGCCGCATATGAGTGATCGCGTTCGACACGTCCCCGGTGCCCGCCTCGCCCTTTGAGCGGATCATGGCGGCACCCTCGGTGATGCGCCGGAGCGCCTCCCCCAGGTTCGTCGCGCCGCACACGAACGGCACCGTGAACTGCCATTTGTCGATGTGGTTGGCGTAGTCCGCCGGGGTCAGCACCTCGGACTCGTCGATGTAGTCCACGCCGAGGGCCTGCAGCACCTGGGCCTCGACGAAGTGCCCGATGCGGACCTTGGCCATCACCGGGATCGAGACGGCGGCGATGATGCCGTCGATCATGTCGGGGTCGGACATCCGAGACACGCCGCCCTGCGCCCGGATGTCGGCCGGAACTCGCTCCAGCGCCATCACGGCCACGGCGCCGGCGTCCTCGGCGATCTTCGCCTGCTCCGGCGTGACCACGTCCATGATCACGCCACCCTTGAGCATCTCCGCCATGCCGCGCTTGACGCGGGCGGTACCGGTGGTGGGCGCTGCCGCGCGGGTCTCAGACACGGTCGTACTACTCCTCAGGCGCTGTGGATTCGCCCCCATCGTACTGCCGGCCCAAGGTCGACCCGATGGCCAATCGAGCGCCCGTGGCCTGCCTCATGGACGAACTACGACGCGCGGCGCGAGCGTGGGGTCGTCCACGTCGAAGTACTCCGGCCGGGGGTGCCGGCGCGTCAGCCGCAGCACCCGGACCAGCGGCCGGCGGCGCATCGCGAGCGCGTCGCGCACGAGGTCGGTGTGCATCTGCCTCGCCAGCGCCACCCGACGGCTGGCGGCGACCACGGCCGGCAGGGACGACCGCTCGTCGGGGTCGTCCCGCAGGCGCAGCTGGCGGGTCAGATCGTTCTCGGCCGCCTCCCGATCGCCCGGGCCGGCGTCCAGCGCGTCGCGCGCGGCCGCGTACAGGTCGGCCGAACCGATTTCGTCGGCGAGCACCGCTGCGGCCGCCGCGCGACGGACCAGATGGGCGTCGAGTGCCTTCGTGGCGGACGCGGCCCGGGCGTGCAGCCGGTCGACGCGGGTGGCGGTCCACGTCACGTAGCTCGCCACGAGGACGACGAGGGCGACCACGCCCACCACCCACCACATGCCGGGCATCGTAGTGGCGCGGGAGGGCGATCGGGGCAGCGCTACTCGGTCTGCGCCCACTCCTCGCCGATCACCCGGCCGTCGGTGGCCTCGATCGCCGCCGCGTACACCTCGACGACCCGGGCGGCGACCACCGGCCAGTCGTACGCCGCGACGACCTCCCGCGCGTGGTCGACCAGCTCCCCGCGGCGGTCGGCGTCGTCCAACAGCCGCTCGAGCGTCTCGGTCAGCGCGGCCGCGTTCCCGGTCGGGAACAGCGCACCGGCACGCCCGCCGTCGAGGACCCGGCGGAACGCGTCCAGATCGCTCGCCACGACCGGGGTGCCCGCCGCCATTGCCTCCGTCAGGATCATCCCGAACGACTCGCCGCCGATGTTCGGTGCGACGTACGCGTGGACGCTGCGCAGCATCCGCGCCTTGTCGACGTCGGAGACCGTGCCGAGCAGCTCGACGCGGTCGCGTAGCTTCGCCGGCACGCCCTCGAGCGCCTCGTCCGGGTCGCCGGGCCCCGCGACGAGCAACCGGAGACCCGGCCGGCGCGTGGCAAGCGATACAAACGCGTCGCGCAGGATTCCGAAGCCCTTGCGCGGCTCGGTGAACCGGCCGAGGAAACCAACCGTGCCGCCGTACCCCGGGCCGCACTCCCCTGGCCAACCGTTCAGCGGCTCGGCGTTTGCGAACCTTGCGACCGCCACGCCGTTGGGTATCTCGACCGCGCCGCCTCCGAGGTGTTCGACCTGGACCTTGCGGGCGAGCGCGCTGACCGCGATCCGGCCGGTGATGCGCTCGAGCACGATCTGCAGCGCGCCCTGCGCGACCGCCATCGCCCGGGACCGGGTCATCGCGGTGTGAAACGTCGCCACCACCGGTCCCTCGGCGGACAGCACCGCGAGCAGCGACAGGCTCGGGCTGACCGGCTCGTGCACGTGCAACACGTCGAAGTCGCCGGCGTTCAGCCAGCGCCGGACGCGGGTGGCCGAGATCGGGCCGAACGAGAGGCGAGCGACCGACCCGTTGTACGGGACCGGCACGGCCCGCCCGGCCGGCACCACGTACGCCGGCAGCGGCGCGTCCTCGTCCGCCGGCGCGAGGACGCTCACCTCGTGGCCGAGCCCAATCAGGGTCTCCGCGAGGTCGCGCACGTGGTTCTGCACGCCCCCGGGGACGTCGAACGAGTACGGGCACACGATGCCGATCCGCATGATGCCGACCCGCATGATGCCTCTCCCCCTCACGGCCGGCCGGATGGCGTGGCCGCCTGCCCGGGCGCGGTCGGGGCCGCCGGATCGTCCAACCACATCCGCTGCAACATGTGCCAGTCTTCCGGATGTGCGGCGATGCCGCCCGCCAGGTGGTCCGCGATCGTCTGCGTCGTCCGGCGTACTCGCTGGTCAAGGGGGCCTTCGCCGGGCCGGGGCAGGTCGAGCGGACCGGCGAGGTAGCCGCACGCGGCGTCCGGCTCGTACCACATCGACACCACGTACAGGGGTGCGCCCGTGCGCAGCGCGAGGAGCGCGGGGCCGGCGGGCATCCGGGTCCGGCCGCCGAAGAACTCGACCTCCGCACCGCGGGCGGACAGGTCCCGGTCGGCGAGGAGCGGCACGATGTGTCCCCGTCGGACCCGGTCTGCCAGCACGTCGATCGGCGCGCGGTCACCGCCGGTCGCGGGGACGATCTCCATGCCGAGCCCGCGCCGGAAGTCCAGGAAGCGCTCGTACACCCCCTCCGGTCTCAGCCGCTCCGCGACCGTGGTGATCGGCCAGTCGTTGGCCGCCACCCATGCCCCGGCGGCGTCCCAGTTGCCGCCGTGCGGCAGCGCGATGACCGCGCCCCGGCCGGCGGCCACATCCTCGCCGAGCAGTTCGCCGCGCTCGAGCCGGAACCCCGCCAGGTGCTGCTCGGGGGTGCGGCCGGGCAGCCGGAAGACCTCCATCCAGTACCGGGCGTACGAATGCAGCCCGCGGCGGAGCAGGTCCTCGAACTCGGGCCCGGCCCGGTCGGGCCCGACGACCCGGCGCAGGTTCGCGGCGAGGCGCATGACCCCCGGGCCCCGGCGCCGGTACGCGTAGTCCGCCGCGCCCCGAAACAGCGCGGCGGCCGCGGGGCCGGGCAGCGCGCGGACGAGTCGCCATCCGGCGGCGTACCCGAGTTCGACCACCCGACTCATGGTGCGACCCGGTCGCGGGCCGCCCGGTCCTCCCGGTGGACGTGTGCGATCCGCTGCCCGACGGTGATCACGGAAAGAGCCGCGAGGAGCCAAAGCGCCGCCGGCAGCCCTCGGGACCACAGCCCGAAGCCGGTGACCAGGCCGCCAACGCCCACGAGGATCAAGCGCTCCGCACGCTCGGCGACACCGACGTTGGCCGTCATGCCCAGCCCCTCCGCGCGGGCCTTGACGTACGAGACGATCTGCCCCGCGACCAGGCAGATCAGCGCGGCGACGAGGGTGGCCCGGTCGCCCTGGACCGCGTACCAGTACGCGACCGCGGCGAAGATCGCGCCGTCGGCGACCCGGTCCATGCTCGAGTCGAGCAGCGCTCCGAACCGGGTCGACCCGCCACTTGCCCGAGCCATCACGCCGTCGATCAGGTCGGTGAACGCACTCAGCGTCACGATCACGACGGCGGCGACGAACTGGCCGCGGGCGCCGAAGCCGATGGCGCCGACGAGCACGCCGACCGTCCCGGCCACCGTGACCGCGTTCGCCGAGATGCCGACCCGGAGCAGGGCACGGGCGATCGGGTCGAGGACCCGGGCCACGCCCGCCCGACCGGCAACGCTGAAGATCTTCGCCATGGCGGCTCTCACGATAACGGCGCCGGTCACGCCGCGGTATGCCGTCCCGGCCGGGGCGCCGGCCCGAAACGCGCGTCGGGGTTGTGCCTACCCGGGTCGCGGGTGTGGGATCACAACGGGGCAACGTGGGCAACCTCACGGTAACCGTTCGAGGAGGTACGGGGCGATGGCGCAGAAAAGTCAAGAGAAGGGGGTCACCGGCCCCGCGCCGGTGGTGGACGATCCCGGCAGGGTTCGCAACGTGGTGCTCGTCGGCCACTCGAGCGCCGGCAAGACCACCCTGGTCGAGGCGCTCCTCGCGGCGACCGGGACGATCCCCCGCGCCGGCTCGGTGACCGAGGGCACCACGGTCGGTGACTACGACCCCGCGGCCGTACGCCAGCAGCGGTCGGTCAGCCTGGCCTGCGCCCCGCTCATGCACGAGGGCACCAAGGTCAACCTGCTCGATACCCCGGGATACGCGGACTTTGTCGGGGAACTACGCGCCGGACTCCGGGCCGCCGATGCGGCCCTCTTCGTGGTCTCGGCGGTGGACGGCATGGATGCGGCCACCGCCGCTCTGTGGGAGGAGTGCGCCGCGCTCGGCATGCCCCGCGCGGTCGCTGTGACGCGGCTTGATCATCAGCGGGCCGACTTCGACGAGACGGTGGCGCAGTGCCGGCGGGTGTTCGGCGATGGCGTGCTCCCGCTCTACCTGCCGATGCACGGCGACGATGGGCAGTCGGTCGTCGGCCTGATGGGTCTGATCAGCCAGCGCGTCTTCGACTACTCCGGCGGCTACCCGCCGGCGGTGCGCGCTCCCGACGCCGAGCACCTGCCCGCGATCACCGACGCGCGCAACGAGCTGATCGAGGGGATCATCGCCGAGAGCGAGGACGAGACGCTCATGGAGCGCTACCTCGGCGGCGAGGAGATCGAGATCCCGGTCCTCATCGACGACCTGGAGACGGCGGTCGCCCGGGGCACCTTCTATCCGGTCATCCCGGTGTGCTCGGAGACCCGGGTCGGGCTCGACGCGCTGCTCGAGGTGCTGACCAGCGCGTTCCCCACCCCGGCCGAGCACGAGCTGCCCGTGGTCACCGGCGTCGACGGCTCGCCCCGACCTCCGCTGACCTGCGATCCGGAGGGACCGCTCGTCGCCGAGGTCGTCAAGACCACCATCGACCCGTACGTCGGCCGGGTGTCGCTGATCAGGGTCTTCTGCGGCACGCTTCGGCCCGAAGCCGTCGTCCACATCTCCGGGCACGGCCTGGAGGAGCGCGGACACCGTGACCACGACGCGGACGAGCGGATCGCCCACATCTACTCGCCGCTCGGCTCGGCGCAGCGCGAGGTGCCGCTGTGCGTCGCCGGCGACATCTGCGCGATCACGAAGTCGAACGCCGCGGAGACCGGGGACACCATCTCCGCGAAGGACAACCCCCTGCTGGTCGAGCCGTGGGAGATGCCCGAACCGCTGCTGCCGGTGGCCGTCGTGGCGAAGACGCGGTCGGACGAGGACACGCTCGCCAAGAACCTCGGCCGGCTGGTCGCGGGCGACCCAACCATGCGCCTGGACCGCAACGCGGAGACCCGTCAGCTCGTGCTGTGGTGCATGGGCGAGGCGCACGCGGACGTCCTGCTGGAGAGGCTGCGCGCCAGCGGTGTCGAGCTCGACACCGAGCCGGTACGCGTGGCGCTGCGCGAGACGTTCGCCGGGCCGAGCAAGGGCCACGGCCGGCACGTGAAGCAGTCCGGCGGGCATGGGCAGTACGCCGTTTGCGACATCGAGGTCGAGCCGCTACCGCGCGGTGGCGGGTTCGAGTTCGTCGACCGGATCGTGGGCGGCGTCGTCCCGCACAACTACATTCCGTCGGTCGAGAAGGGCGTACGCGCCCAGATGGACCGCGGAATCGTCGCCGGGGACCCGGTGGTCGACATCCGGGTGACGCTGTACGACGGAAAGGCGCACAGCGTCGACTCCTCCGACGCGGCGTTCCAGACCGCCGGCGGGCTCGCCCTGCGCGAGGCGGCCGAGAAGGGCCAGGTGATCCTGCTCGAGCCGGTCGACGAGATCACGGTTCGGGTTCCGGACGCGTTCGTCGGCGCGGTGATGAGCGACCTGTCCGGCCGGCGGGGCCGGGTGCTGGGCACCGAGCCCGACGCGGTCGGCGCAGAGCGGTCGGTGGTCCGGGCCGAGGTGCCGGCGAAGGAGCTCGTCCGGTACGCCGTGGAGCTACGCGGCATGACCTCGGGATCGGGCACCTTCAGCCGCACCTTCGCCCGGTACGAGCCGATGCCCAGCCACCTCGCCGACCAGGTCCGCAAGGAGCACGCCGAGGCTCACTGACGCCACGCCTTCGCGAGCAGGTCGCGGGTGTCGGTCAGCAGCTGTGGAAGCACCTTCGTCCGGCCAATGACGGGCATGAAGTTCGTGTCGCCGCCCCAGCGCGGAACGACGTGCTGGTGCAGGTGGCCGGCGATGCCGGCGCCGGCGACCGCGCCCTGGTTCATGCCGATGTTGAAGCCGTGCGCGCCGGAGACCTGGCGGATCGTGCGCATCGCGTCCTGGGTGAACACGACCAGCTCCGCGGCCTCGGTGGTGTCCAGGTCGGTGTAGTCGGCGACGTGCCGGTACGGGCAGATCATCAGGTGGCCCGGGTTGTATGGGTAGAGGTTGAGCACGGCGTAGACCCGTTCGCCCCGGGCGACGACGAGCGACTCGGGCTCGGGCCGCGCGGGCGCCCGGCAGAACGGGCAGCCGGTCGGTTCCTCGTACCCTTCGGCCGGCCGGTCCGCACCGCTGATGTACGCCATCCGATGCGGCGTCCACAGGCGTTCGAACGCGTCGTCGTCGGCACCCCTCACACGGTGATCCTACGGGGCACCGGGCTATCCTCCCGGCGACGGCCGTCGACCGTGGGGAGCCCAGGATCATGCAGCCCGCGTACCTCGAGGACTTCGCCCGGCCGCGCGGCACGCTGGCGCCGCGCGCGTGGTTCCGCTCCGATGCGCCCGCGCTCGACCTCTCCGGCCCGTGGCGTTTCCGCTTGTCGCCGACGGTCACCGACGCGCCGGACGGCTTCTGGCGTCCCGACTTCGACGACGCCGACTGGACGGTGCTGCCGGTGCCGTCGAGCTGGCCGATGCACGGGCACGGCCGGCCGGCGTACACCAACATCAACTACCCGTTCCCCGTCGAGCCGCCGCACGTGCCGACGGACAACCCGACCGGCGATCACCGGCTGGCGTTCGCCGTCCCGGCCGGTTGGCCCGGGTCCGACGGTGGGCGCGCGGCGCTGCGGTTCGACGGCGTCGACTCCTGCGGGCGGGTGTGGCTCAACGGCCGCGAGCTCGGCGTGACCCAGGGCAGCCGGCTGCCGGCGGAGTTCGACGTCACGGCGTGCCTGCGGCCCGGCGAGACCAACGTCCTGGCGGTCCGGGTGCACCAGTGGTCGTCGGCCAGCTACGTGGAGGACCAGGACATGTGGTGGCTGCCGGGCATCTTCCGCGAGGTGCGGCTCCTCGCGCGGCCGGCGGGCGGCGTCGACGACTTCTTCGTGCACGCGGACTTCGACCACACGACCGGTGCGGGCACGCTGCGGGTGGACTGCGCGGCGCCGGCCCGACTGAGCGTGCCCGCGCTCGGCCTGGTCGACGCGCCGGTGAACCAGGCACACCGGATCCGCGCAGTCCGCGCGTGGACGGCGGAGACCCCGCAGCTGTACGCGGGCGAGCTGGTCACCGCGGCGGAACGGGTGCCAGTGCGGATCGGGTTCCGCACCGTCGCCATCGTCGACGGCCTGCTAACGGTCAACGGGCGACGGATCGTGTTCCGGGGCGTGAACCGGCACGAGTTCCACCCCGACACCGGCCGCGCCGTGCCGGCCGAGACCGTCCGCGCCGAGCTCGAGCTCATGAAACGGCACAACATCAACGCGATCCGCGCGAGCCACTACCCTCCGCATCCCGACGTGCTCGCGCTCTGCGACGAGCTCGGCTTCTGGGTCGTCGACGAGTGCGACCTGGAGACGCACGGGTTCGGCCGGCTGGGCTGGCGCCGGAACCCGAGCGACGATCCACGGTGGACGGACGCGTACCTCGACCGGATGCGGCGCATGGTCGAGCGGGACAAGAACCACCCCAGCGTCATCATGTGGTCGCTGGGCAACGAGGCGGGCATCGGCGTCAACCACGGCGCGATGGCCGACTGGGCCCGGGACCGCGACCCGGGCCGGCCGATCCACTACGAGGGCGACCGCCAGTGCCTGTACGTGGACGTCTACAGCCGGATGTACGCCGACCACGCGGAGGTCGACGCGATCGGCCGCCGGGCCGAGAAGCCGCTCGACGACCCCAAGCTCGACGCGCGGCGGCGGACCATGCCGTTCATGCTCTGCGAGTACGCGCACGCGATGGGCAACGGGCCGGGCGGACTGACCGAGTACCAGGAGCTGTTCGAGCGGTACCCGCGGTGCCAGGGCGGGTTCGTCTGGGAGTGGCTCGACCACGGGATCCGGCGGCGCACGCCGGATGGCAGGGAGTACTTCGCGTACGGCGGCGACTTCGGCGAGCCCCTGCACGACGGCAATTTCGTCATCGACGGCCTCGTGTTCCCGGATAGGACGCCGTCGCCGGGGCTCGTCGAGTTCGCCAAGGTGATCGAGCCGGTCCGTATCGAGGCGGCGCCGCCGGGCATCCGCGTCACGAACCGGTACGACCATCGCGACCTGGGACACCTGCGCTTCGACTGGCGGCTCGAGGCCGGCGGCGAGCCCGTCGCGTCCGGCGAGCTGGCCGTGCCGGCACTCGCGCCCGGCGCGTACGCGGACGTTGCGGTGCCGCGGGCGGCCACCGGCGGGACCGGTGAGCGCTGGCTGACCATCTCCGCCCGGGTCGCCCGCGTCGAACCCGGCCTGCCGGCGGGCCACGAGGTGGCGTGGGGCCAGCTCCCCGTGGGGTCGGACCCGCCCTCCACCTCGGTGCCGTCCGGGCGCCGCCCGGCCCGCTCGGGCCGGGAGATCACGCTTGGCCCCGGCACGTTCGAGGCGGCCCGTGGTCGGCTGGTACGCCTCGGCGGGCTCGCCGTCGACGGCCCGCGACTGGACCTGTGGCGCGCCCCGACCGACAACGACAGCCGCGGTGCCTCGCCGATCGCCAGCCGGTGGCGCCAGCTCGGCCTGCACCGGATGACGCACCGCCTGGTCGACCTGCGACTCGGCGGCGAACGGTTCGTCGTGGTAACCCGCGTCGCCGCCGCACAGCAGGAGATCGGGATGCTCACGGCGTACACCTGGACAGCCGACGACCTCGCGCTCGGGCTGACGGTGACCGTCGAACCGGAGGGTGAGTGGCCGGCCCCGCTCCCGCGGCTGGGCCTGCGCATGGCCGTCCCGGCGGAGCTCGTCCGGGTGGATTGGTTCGGCGGCGGGCCGGGTGAGGCGTATCCCGACTCGCGCCGGGCCGCCCGGATCGGGCGGTTCGCCGCCACTGTCGACGAGCTACAGACGCCGTACGTGTTTCCCCAGGAGAACGGCAACCGCGTCGCCGCACGGTGGCTGACGCTGCGTGACGAGGCCGGGCGAGGGCTGCGGGTCGAGGGCCGGCCGACGATCGACTTCGCGGCCCGCCGCTGGACGTCCGAGGATCTCGACGCGGCGCGCCACACCACCGACCTGATCGCCGGGGACCGGGTCATCGTGAACCTGGACGTTGCCCAGCAGGGCCTCGGCACCGCGTCCTGTGGCCCCGGCCCGCTGCCCGGGTACGCCCTGCACGCCGCACCGACCACGTTCGCCCTCGTGCTGCGCCCGGTGCCGTCGTCGGGGTGACCCCGCGGCCTACGGAACCGGTGCGGGTACGGTGGCCGCGACGGCCGAGTCGGCCGGCGCGCGCTGCCGGCGCGACGCGGCGATGAACGGCAGCGCGAGCAGGGACAGGCCGCCGGAGACGACGTACGAGGCGGGGTAGCCCCACACGTCGGCGACGCGTCCGAGCACGGGCTGGGCGACCACCCCGCCGCTAGAGGCCATGAGCGAGTCGAACGAGAGGATCGTCGCACGCTGCTGGCTCGGGATGAGACCGTTCAGGTACGCCTGGCGGATCGGGGCCGCCGCGGCGAACGTGAGGGCCCACAGCACGATCAGCGCGATCGCCACCCAGAAATGCACGATCAGTCCAACCAGGACCACCGCGGCGGCCCCCGTGGCCTCGGCCCCGAGCAGTGCCGATGTCCGCAGGCGGAACAGCTGCCGCACCCGGGCGGTCAGCAGCCCGCCGAGGATCTGGGCGCCCGCGACGATGGCGGCCGCGAGGCCGGCGATGCCGTAGGCACGCGGGTCGCCGTACAGGTCCAGCAGGTACGGCTGGAGCGCGTAGAAAATGTAGATGCCGACGCCGCCGGTGAACATGCCCGCGACCATGAGGAACCGCACGGACGGGATCCGCCAGCCGAACTCGATCGAGTCGGCGGCGATGCGCCGGATCTCGGCCACCGCACGGCCGTCCCGCTTGGGGGTGAACCCGACGTCGTGCATCAGCGCGTACGCCACGCCGAACATCCCCACCAGGATCGCGGCCCGCAGGACGAACGGCACGCCGAGGTTGGTCAGCTGCGCCAGGTAGCCGCCCCCGACCGATCCGGCCAGCATGCCGACGCCGGTAATGACCTGGCCCCGGCCGAAGACGACCTCGAGGGTGCCCTTGTCGCCCGTCGCCTGCAGCGCGTCGACCAGCCACGCCTCGGTCGCGCCGGAGAAGAACGTGAAGCCGAGCCCGAGCAGCAGGGACACGACGGCCCACTGCCAGAACGGCGCGTGGGTGTGCCACAGCAGCACGTAGAGGCCGGTCGCACCGGCCAGGGTGACGGTGCCGAGGAGGAACGAGACGCGCCGGCCCCACATGTCGGCGACGATGCCCGTCGGCACCTCGAACGCCACCATCCCGGCGGTGAAGAACGCGTTGGCCGCAAATGCCTCCAGGTTGGACAGACCGGCGTCGAGCAGGAAGATCGTGTTGATGCCCCAGATCAGTGAGGCCGCGACCGTGTTGCCGAGCAGCAGCGTGTAATACGTGCGCTTGATCGACTTAGGCGTGGGCGTCACCAGCCCATCGTGCCGCCCGCCGGGCATTTTGCCGCGTCAATGTGAGGGAGCCGACTCTCAGCGCGTCGGCTCGCACGGCTCGCGTGCAACTACACGGAAGTTGCGGCCTCATCGCGCGCCCGAGGGGCCAACTTCCGTGTAGTTGCGATGATCAAGCGCCGGACGCTGCGCCCGTACGCGTCGGTTCTCCCGCGAGCGCCTGCCACCAGCCGTCCACCTCGGCGGGGTCGTCCGCGTTGACGCGCTCGCCGGGGCGCGGCACGGACAGGCGTACGTCGTGCTCCTTGGCGGCCAGCCAGATCCGGTCGACCGGTTCGGCCCAGGAGTGCAGGGCGAGGTTGAACGTCGCCCAGTGGACGGGGATGAGCACCCCGCCGCGCAGGTCGAGGTGGGTCGCGACGGCCTCCTCCGGCGTCATGTGGATGTCCGGCCAGTACGGGCTGTACGCCCCGATCTGGACCAGCGTGAGGTCGAACGGCCCGAAATCCGCGCCGAGGTCGGCGAACCCCGGAAAGTACCCGGTGTCGCCGGTGTAGAAGACCCGCCGACGCTCCCCCGTGATCACCCACGAGCCCCAGAGCGTGTCGTTCCGGCTGAAGGCGCGGCCGGAGAAGTGCCGCGCCTCGGTCAGGTCGAAGCGCAGCCCGGCCAGCTCGGTGCGGTCATTCCAGTCCAGCTCGACGATGCGCTCGGCGGGCACCCGCCAGCGGTCGAGGTGGGCGCCCACGCCCAGCGGCACGAGGAACGGCGCGGACTGCCGCCGGGTGAGCTCCCGCACGGTCGCCATGTCCAGGTGGTCGTAGTGGTCGTGCGAGATCAGGATGGCGTCGAGGGGCGGCAGGTCGCGCAGGGCGAGCGGCATCGGGTGCAGGCGCTTCGGTCCCACCAGCGACGAGGGCGAGCACCGCAGGCTCCACACCGGATCGATGAGCACCCGCCGGCCCTCGATCTCCAGCAGGGTTGACGCGTGCCCCAGCCAGACGGCCTGCGCTCCGTCGGCGGCGGCGCTGGCCAGTCCGGACGGCTCGACGATCGGTACCGTGCGGACGGGCCGCCGGCGCTGCTTGCCGAACAGCACCTCGCGGAGGATCTTCCGTCCCGATCCCGCTGGCATCAGGCTGCCCGGCAGCGTGTTGCGGAAGGCGGTGCCGTCGAACTGCGGCGACGCGCCGACCCGCGCGGCGCGCTCGCCGGTCGGGCGGGCTCCCATGGCGCGAAGGGGTCTCATCGGCTGATCCTCGGTCGTCGGAAGTTGATCCGACGGTACGCGACGGATCCCCCACCGCCCAGCAGAACGCGGCCGCCTTAGCCGCTGCGCTTCTCCTGCTCCCAGGCGGACAGCTGCTGCTCGAGCGCCTTCATGAACTCGAACACCTGCGCCGGCGGGATGCGCACGCGAGCCACGATCCGCGCGGGCAGGACCGCCGTCGCCTCGCCGGTGTCCGGGTCGGCGGCGGCGAACGGCGGCCGGCGGAGCGTGGCGAAGTCGATCACGAACGAGTCCGACGTATGCCACAGCGAGGCGAAGTCGGCGTACACCCCGACCTCGACCTCCGGGCTGATCTCGATGTCGAACCGCCGCTCGGACGGCTGACCCATGACGCCCTACCCGGCCGACGGACCGACGTTGGTCCGCGACCGCACGACGTCGACGACGTGCGCCACGGCCTCCGCCAGTGGTACGCCGTTGCGCTGCGACCCGTCCCGGTAGCGGAACGAGACCGTGCCGGTGGACACGTCCGCGTCCCCGGCGATCGCCATGAACGGGATCTTCTGCTGCTGCGCGGTGCGGATCTTCTTCTGCATCCGGTCGTCGGACTCGTCGACCTCGGCCCGGATGCCCTCGGCGCGCAGGCGGTCCACAAAGGACGACAGGTACGCCGCGTGCTCGCTCCGGATCGGGATGCCGACCACCTGCACCGGTGCCAGCCAGGCCGGAAACGCCCCGGCGTAGTGCTCGGTCAGGATCCCGAAGAACCGCTCGATCGAGCCGAACAACGCCCGGTGGATCATCATGGGCTGCTGCCGGGTGCCGTCGGCCGCCTGGTACTCCAGCTCGAACCGGCGGGGCTGGTTGAAGTCGAGCTGGATGGTGGACATCTGCCACGCCCGCCCGATGGCGTCGCGCGCCTGTACCGAGATCTTCGGTCCGTAGAACGCCGCGCCGCCCGGGTCCGGCACCAGCTCCAGCCCCGAGTCCTCGGCGGCCTGCCGCAGGATCTCGGTCGCCACCGCCCACTCCGCCGGCTCGCCGATGAACTTGCCGGAGTCGTCGCGGGTCGACAGCTCCAGGTAGAAGTCCTCCAGGCCGTAGTCGCGCAGCAGGTCGAGCACGAACTGCAGCAGCGAGCGCAGCTCGCCCGGCAACTGCTCGCGGGTGCAGTAGATGTGCGCGTCATCCATCGTCAGCCCACGCACCCGGGTCAGCCCGTGCACCACGCCCGACTTCTCGTACCGGTACACGGTGCCGAACTCGAACAGCCGCAGCGGCAGCTCCCGGTATGACCGCCCGCGCGCCCGGAAGATCAAGTTGTGCATCGGGCAGTTCATCGCCTTGAGGTAGTACTCCGCGCCTTCCAGCTCCATCGGCGGGAACATGGTGTCGGCGTAGTACGGCAGGTGTCCCGACGTCTCGAACAGGTTCGATTTGGTGATGTGCGGGGTGTTCACGAACTCGTACCCGGCCTCCTCGTGCCGGCGCCGCGAGTAGTTCTCCAGTTCCCGGCGGATGATGCCGCCCTTCGGGTGGAACACGGGAAGCCCCGAGCCGACCTCCTCGGGGAAGGAGAACAGGTCGAGGTCCGCGCCGAGCTTGCGGTGGTCGCGGCGCGCGGCCTCCTCGAGCAGCTTGAGGTACGCCTTAAGCGCGTCCCGGTTCGGCCACGCGGTGCCGTACACCCGCTGCAGCTGTGGGTTCTTCTCGCTACCCCGCCAGTACGCCGCGGCTATGCGCATCAGCTTGAACGCGCCGATCAGCCGGGTGGTCGGCAGGTGCGGGCCGCGGCACAGGTCGGACCAGCAGGTCTTGCCGGTCTCCGCGTCGACGTTGTCGTAGATCGTCAGTTCGCCGCCGCCGACCTCCATCGCCTCGGCCGCGTCGAGCTCGTCGCCCTTGACGTCGACCAGCTGCAGCTTGTACGGCTCGTCGGCCAGCTCGGCCTTGGCCTCCGCCGGGCTGCCGAAGCGCCGGCGGCGGAACCGCTGCCCGGACTTGATGATCTCCTGCATCCGCTTCTCGAGCTTCTCCAGGTCGTCCGGGTGGAATGGGCGCGCGACGTCGAAGTCGTAGTAGAAGCCGTTCTCGATCGGCGGGCCGATGCCGAGCTTGGCCTCCGGAAACGTGTCCTGAACAGCCTGCGCGAGCACGTGTGCGGTCGAGTGCCGCAGCACCGTGAGTCCGTCCGGCTCGCCGATCGC
>DASXRQ010000023.1:0-1511 GCA_036506495.1 Micromonosporaceae bacterium
CATCCAGGGCGACCCGCCGACCGCCGAGCTGGTGAAGGTCCCGCCGGGCGCTCCGCTGGGCCTCGGCGGCCGCTGGCAGACCGGGGTGGTCCGGCTCGAGCCGGGCGACGCCATCCTGATGTTCAGCGACGGCGTCGTGGAGCGCCGCGGCCAGCCGCTCAGCGACGGCCTCGACGCGCTGGTCGCCACGGCCGCGGGATCGGCGAGCAGCGACCCGCGCAATCTGTGCTCGCTGGCGACCGCGGCGGTCCCCAGGCCCACCGACGACGACGTAGCGGTGCTAGCGGTCGAGCACGCGATCGCGACGAGCCGCTCCGCCACGATGGTGGTCCCCGCCGAGCCGACCGGCCCGAGCCGGGTGCGCCAGTGGATGACGACCCACCTGCGCGATTGGTCGGTGCCGGAGTCGGTGATCACCGCAGCGATCCTCTGCACGAGCGAGCTCACCACGAACGCGCTGCTGCACGCCGGCACCCCGGCCCAGGTGCACATCGATCTGAACGCCGAGCGCCTGCTGGTCTCGGTCGCGGACACCGGCACGCGCGGCAGCGTGGCCCGGGCCCGTACCGACGCGCTCAGCAGCCGAGGTCGCGGCCTGGGGCTCATCGAGGAGCTCAGCGACACCTGGGGCACCGATCCGACCGTACGGGGCTCGACGGTCTGGTTCGAGATGCTGATCCCGGGTAGCCAGGCCGCATGACATCGAGGCCCGCATGAGCAGACCGGGTGTGCATGGGTGCCGACATGATCCTCGAGCATCGGTGTGGGACGTCCTGGCGGCGGGTCTGAGCATCGCGTGCATCGACCTGACCTGCGGCGGTACGAGCGCCGCCGAGCCGCGAGATGCCGGCGCCGTGGCGACCTACGAGGACCCGGCCGCCCCGCTGGCGACGCTCGACCGCAGCGCGATCGCCGCGATTTAGGCGCGCCGCCAATCGTCCGAGGTCAGGTGCGACCCGGCCTGCGGACCCATGGTCAGCATGCCGCCGTCGACCGGCCAGGACGTTCCCGTCACGTATGACGCCTCCGGACTGGCCAGGAACGCCACTACCGCCGCGACCTCGCGGGCGTCGCCGGGCCGCCCCAGGGGCACTCCGGGCCGGTGCACGTTGGTCGGGTCGATGTCCTCTCGCCCGGTCATCGGAGTGGCGATCTCGCCGGGCGCGACCGCGTTCACCGTGATGCCGTACTCGCCCAGCTCCTGGGCCATGACCCGGGTCAGCATGCCGAGCCCACCCTTGGCCGCGCAGTACGCACCCGCACCGACCCGCGGCGCGGTCTCGTGCACGCTGGTGACGTTGATGATCCGGCCGCCCCGCCTCGCGGCCACCATCATGCCGCGCGGGTTCATTCCGTTCACATACCCACCAGCCCGGCCGGACAACCGCTTGCCAGATGGCATGTTCTCGCGGGAGGGCGGGCAGTCAACAAGCGTGCAGCTCTCCGATCTGGTTTTCGCATTGATCGGCGTGGGCGCGCTGCTGGCCGGCATCCTGCCGCGCGTGCTCGAG
>DASXRQ010000024.1:0-1615 GCA_036506495.1 Micromonosporaceae bacterium
CATCCAGGGCGACCCGCCGACCGCCGAGCTGGTGAAGGTCCCGCCGGGCGCTCCGCTGGGCCTCGGCGGCCGCTGGCAGACCGGGGTGGTCCGGCTCGAGCCGGGCGACGCCATCCTGATGTTCAGCGACGGCGTCGTGGAACGCCGCGGCCAGCCGCTCAGCGACGGCCTCGACGCGCTGGTCGCCACGGCCGCGGGATCGGCGAGCAGCGACCCGCGCAATCTGTGCTCACTGGCGACCGCGGCGGTCCCCAGGCCCACCGACGACGACGTAGCGGTGCTCGCGGTCGAGCACGCGACTGCGACGAGCCGCTCCGCCACGATGGTGGTCCCCGCCGAGCCGACCGGCCCCAGCCGGGTGCGCCAGTGGATGACGACCCACCTGTGCGAATGGTCGGTGCCAGAGTCGGTGATCACCGCCGCGATCCTCTGCACGAGCGAGCTCACCACGAACGCGCTGCTGCACGCCGGCACCCCGGCCCAGGTGCACATCGACCTGAACGCCGAGCGCCTGCTGGTCTCGGTCGCGGACACCGGCACGCGCGGCAGCGTGGCCCGGGCCCGTACCGACGCGCTCAGCAGCCGGGGTCGCGGCCTGGGGCTCATCGAGGAGCTCAGCGACACCTGGGGCACCGATCCGACCGTACGCGGCTCGACGGTCTGGTTCGAGATGCTGATCCCGGGTAGCCAGGCCGCGTGACATCGAGGCCCGCATGAGCAGACCGGGCGTGCTCTTCGATGTCGACGGAACCGCGATCGCCGCGATTTAGAGGCGCGCCGCCAATCGTCCGAGGTCAGGTGCGACCCGGCCTGCGGACCCATAGTCAGCATGCCGCCGTCGACCTGCCAGGACGTTCCGGTCACGTATGACGCCTCCGGACTGGCCAGGAACGCCACTACCGCCGCGACCTCGCGGGCGTCGCCGGGCCGCCCCAGGGGCACTCCGGGCCGGTGTTGGTCGGGTCGATGTCCTCTCGCCCGGTCATCGGAGTTGCGATCTCGCCGGGCGCCACCGCATTCACCGTGATGCCGTACTCGCCGAACTCTTGGGCCATGACCCGGGTCAGCATGCCGAGCCCAGCCTTGGCCGCGCAGTACGCAGCCGCGCCGACCCGCGTAGCGGTCTCGTGCACGCTGGTGACGTTGATGATCCGGCCGCCCCGCCTCGCGGCGACCATCCGGCGGGCGGCCCGCTGCGCGCACAGGAACGGCCCGTTCAGATCGACCGCGAGCACGGTGCGCCAGTCGCGCCAACTGGTGTCGAGCAAGTGATCCCTACGTCGTACCCGGATTCGGCCAGCGCCACCGCGACGGCCCGGCCGATCCCCGACTCGGACCCGGTCACGACGGCAACCCTTGGATGGTTTCTGCCGCGCGGGTTCGTTCCGTTCACCCACCGGCCCGGCCGGACAACCCGCTTGCCATATGGCATGTTCTCGCGGGAGGGCGGGCAGTCAACAAGCGTGCAGCTCTCCGACCTGGTTTTCGCATTGATCGGCGTGGGTGCGCTGCTGGCCGGCATCCTGCCGCGCGTGCTCGAGCGGCGGCCGCTGTCGCTGCCGATCGCGTTCCTCGCGCTCGGCATCGTGGTCTTCGCGCTGCCGCTCGGACTGCC
>DASXRQ010000025.1:0-1717 GCA_036506495.1 Micromonosporaceae bacterium
AGGCCGAGGTGCTGGAAGGTGCGGGCGACGCCCAGCGCGGCGACCTGGTGGGACTCGAGCGCCAGCAGGTCGCGCCCGTCGAGCTCGATCCGCCCGCCCTGGGGCCGGGTCAGGCGGCTGACGCAGTCGAACAGGGTCGTCTTGCCGGCGCCGTTGGGGCCGATGAGCCCGCACACGCGGCCGGGCTCGACGTCGAACGACACGTCGTCGAGGGCGGTGACGCCGGCGAACCGAACCGTGAGCTGGGCGACACGCAGCATCGGCACGTCAGCCTTGACGGCCACGTCCATGCCGCCAACCGTACGTGCGGTGGGGGACGCCGTCGTCGGTCACAGTCACCAAACTTTGGCCACCTGCACTTGTCGGATGCGTCCAAATCAGCCCGAACGGTCGCCGGCGCTTTGTTGACACTGCACGAGGGGCTGGGGAGGATGAGGCATGGTTCGCGAGGTTCGCGGCGCGGGCGCGGTCCGCGCCGAACGCAGACGCATCCTGTCGACGCTGCTGGAGCAGTCCGACACCCTCGTCGAGGCGGCCGTGAAGGCGATCCGCACCGAGATCCCCGCCTACGCCGCCCAGGACGAGGGGTTCTTCGTCGACGTCCGCGACCAGGTGAGCAAGCATTACCGCGCCAAGCTGTGCCTGCTGCTGGATGAGCGCGAGGTGACGATCGAGGACATCGCCTTCGTCCGTGGGGCCGCGATGCGGCGCGCGCGGGCCGGGTTCGCCCTCGAGGACTACCTGAACGCCTTCCGCGTCGGCCAGCAGGTCCTCTGGGAGGCGGTGATGACCGCCGCCGGCGAGACGGCCTTGGGGCACGAGGCGGCGCTGACGCTCACCACGCCGCTGCTGCGGTACTGCGACTTCGTGAGCACCCACGCCGGCCACGCCTACGTCGAATCGCAGCAGTACGTGGTGGCCGCCGCCGACCGCGAGCGCCGCGACCTCCTCGAGCACCTGCTGGCCGGCGCGATGCCGACCGGCGGGCCCCTGCTGGGCGCCGCCAGGGCGTACGGTCTGGGGGCCGAGACGCCGATGATGGTCGCGCTGGCGGTGCTGGTCGGCCCCCAGGCCGACGCCGACGCGCCGCACACCGCCAGCGCGATGCTCACCCGGTCGGTGCCGGGGCAGGCGAGGATCCTGGTCGTCGTGCGGCAGGCGGAGATCGTGGCGATCCCGGCGCTGCGCCCCGGCGTCGAACCGGCGGAGCTCTGCGACCACCTGGAGGCGGTCCACGATCGCCTTCGCGAGGAGGGCAGGCCGCTCGCGATGGGGATCAGCACCGTCGCCGTCGGCGTCGGCGAGTTGCCTCGCGCCTGCCTGGAGGCTCGCACGGCGCTGGAGAGCGCCGCCGGCGGCGGCGTCGTCGCGCTCCCCCGCCTGTCGCCGTTCGACTATCTGGCGCTGCGGGCCGACGAGACCGCGCGGTGGCTGGTCGACCCGCGCCTGCGCGCGTTCCTCGACGAGGACCGCGCCCGCGGCGGCGTGCTGATCGACACCGTCCGGGCGTTCGCCGACGCCAGCCTGAACCTCCGCCTGGCCGCCGAGCGCCTCCAGGTGCACCCCAACACCGCACAGTACCGCCTTCGCCGCATCGAGGAGCGCAGCGGCCGCAACCCACGGCGCATGGCCGACCTGCTGGACCTGCTGGTCGCCATCAGGCTCGACGACGGGGTCGCCCGCAAGCGGTAGCCCGCCGCGCCCGTGCGTCGCCGGG
>DASXRQ010000026.1:0-1663 GCA_036506495.1 Micromonosporaceae bacterium
GGACGGCGAGGGGCGTCGCGGTCGGCCAGGCCGCCGCGGCCGACATCGAGGCGCTGCGGGCGAACGACGGACGGAACCGGCCCATCTCCACCCGGTTCGGGGCCGGCCCGCTTCAGCCCGGGCGGTGGATCTGGGCGCCGCCGCCCTCGCTGCAGATCGCGCAGACGCCATGGATGGCGGTGATGCAGCCGTTCATGCTCGCCAGCACCTCACGGTTCCGGGCACCCCCGCCGCCCGCGCTCTCCAGCGCACAGTACGCCAACGACCTGAACGAAACGGAGGCGTACGGCTCGGCGACGAGCGCCGTGCGTACACCCGCGCAGACGGCGATCGCGGACTTCTGGAACGCGAATGCGATCAATGCGCTGAACCAGGCGCTTCAGAACGTCGCCATGCAGCACAACCTGGACATCGTCGACACCGCCCGGCTGCTCGCGATGGGGAACATGGTGTCGACCGACGCCGGCATGGCCTGCTTCGACTCCAAGTACACGTACCTGCTCTGGCGCCCGATCACGGCGATCCGCAACGCCGACATCGACGGCAACCCGGCGACGACCCCGGATCCGACGTGGACGCCGCTGGTCACGACGCCGAACCATCCGGAATATCCCTCGCAGCACGGCTGTGTGAATGGCGCGTTCGCCCAGGTGCTCGCGCACGCGCTCGGCACGAGCCACATCAACGCGACGATCCCCGGTGCGGAAGGCGGCGCCACCACACTGACCACGTCGCAGACGTTCGCGACGGTGCGGGACCTCGACAGGCAGGTCGTCGACGCGCGCGTGTGGATCGGTTTCCACTTCCGCAATTCCGTGATCGTGGGAGAGAAGCTCGGTACGGCGGTGGCGAAGTGGGAGCTTCCGCGCTACTTCCTGCCCACCGGCGACGACGGTTAGGCGGACCAAGGCAGCCGCGCCTGAACGGATCAGGGCCGGCGGTACAACGCGCGGAGGTTGGCGTAGTCGGTGGCGTGCGGGCGCCCGTACATGGTCGCGGAGCCGTCGCGCATGCAGGTCCGCCCGGTGCGGCGGTGGCCGAGGCCGAGGGCGTGCCGAGCTCGTGGCAGGCGGTCTTGCGGCGGGTCGCCGAGCCCGTCAGGTAGCGGTTGTTCAGGTGCAGCGAGCCGTACCAGGCGTAGTTGGTCCTGGGGTCGTAGTCCAAGGGTGGCCCAGCCCGCCTTGTTGGTGGTGGCCCAGCGGCCGTCGTAGACCCTTGACGCAGTACCAGCGGCTCGGCAGCGGGCGGCGTCACCGCGGCGCAGCTACCGGGGACGAACCGGGCGGATCCGCGCCGACCCGCGCAACCCGCCGCGGGCATTCCGGACGCGGCCGGCGTCCGCGGGCCGGCGCCACCTAGGTAGTAACCTCGACGCCCATGACGGCCGGGAGGACGGACCGATGACCGAGCGGGTGGTGGTGCGGCGGGGCGTCTACCACGACTCGGTGACGCTCATGCAGGTGTCCCGCACGGCCGAGGAGCTGCCCGGCGTGACCGCGGCGGCCGCCGTGGCCGCCACCCTCGTCAACCTGGAGCTGCTGGCCAGACAGGGGTTCGAGGTCGACGCCGGCGGGCTGGGGCCGAACGACCTGGTGCTGTGCGTGCGCGCCGGCGACGAGGAGACCGTCGAGGCGGCGCTGGCGGCGATCGGGGAGCTGCTGGC
>DASXRQ010000027.1:0-2760 GCA_036506495.1 Micromonosporaceae bacterium
CGTCTCCGAGGTCTGGCGGATGACCCCGGACGCGATCGAGGCGAAGTACGGCGTGCGCCCGGAGCGCTACCGCGACAAGGCCGCCCTGGTCGGCGAGACCAGCGACAACCTGCCCGGCGTGCCCGGCGTGGGCGACAAGACCGCGGCCAAGTGGATCAATCAGTACGGCGGCCTGGACGGCATCCTCGCGCACGTCGACGAGATCAAGGGCCGGGCCGGGGAGAGCCTCCGCACCCACCTCGCCGACGTCATGCGCAACTACGAGATTAACGCCCTGGTCTGCGACCTCGAGCTGCCGGTCGGCCCGCAGGACTTGCGGTGGCCGGGCTGGGATCGCGAGGCCGTGCACCAGGTCTTCGACGCGCTCGAGTTCCGGGTATTGCGGGAGCGGCTGTATTCCTACCTGGACGCGGTCGAGCCCGAGGCCGAGTCCGGTTTCGATCTGTCCGGCAGCGTGCTGCGCGCCGGCGAGGTGGCCGGCTGGCTCGGCGAACACGTCGGCGAGGCGCCCGTGGGCGTCGCGGTCACGGGCCGTTTCGGCCGCGGCACGGGTTCGCTGACCGGCGTCGCGGTGGCCACCGGTGACGGTCCGGCCGCGTGGTTCGACCCGGCGGTTCTGGACGAGGATGACGAGCGTGCGGTGGCGGCCTGGCTGGCCGACCCGGCCCGGCCCAAGGTCATTCACGACGCGAAACCCGCGATGCTGGCGTTCCGCGCACACGGCTGGTCCCTGGCCGGTGTCCGGGTGGACACGGCGCTCGCGGCCTACCTGGCCAAGCCCGATCAACGGGCGTACGACCTGACCGATCTGGCGCTGCGCTACCTCAAGCGGGAGCTGCGCGTCGATGCGCCCGAGGACGGCCAGTTGACGCTCGACGGCCTCGGCGGCGAGGGTGCCGCCGAGCAGAACGTGATGCTGCGAGCCCGCGCCACGCTCGATCTGGCCGACACGATCACCGAGGAGCTGTCCCGCGACGACGGTGCCTCGCAGCGCCTGCTGATGGAGGTGGAGCAGCCGCTGTCGATCGTCCTCGGCGAGATGGAACACGTCGGCATCGCCGCCGACACGGAGTACCTGTCCGAGCTGGAGGCGCACTTCGCGGCGGAGGTGAAGGCCGCGCAGCAGAGCGCGCACGAGGCGGTCGGGCGCGAGTTCAACCTGGGCTCGCCCAAGCAGTTGCAGGAGATCCTGTTCGCCGAGCGCGGCCTGCCCAAGACCAAGCGGATCAAGAGTGGCTACACGACCGACGCGGACGCGCTGCAGGGCCTGTTCGCGCAGACCGGCGACCCGCTGCTCGAACACCTGCTGCGGCACCGCGACGTGGCGAAGCTCAAGTCCACCGTGGACGGCCTGCTCAAGTCGGTTTCCGACGACGGGCGCATCCACACCACGTTCAACCAGACGGTGGCCGCGACCGGCCGGCTGTCGTCGACGGACCCGAACCTGCAGAACATCCCGATCCGCACCGAGGAGGGCCGGCGGATCCGCCGGGCGTTCATCGTGGGTCCGGGCTTCGAGCAGTTGATGACCGCTGACTACAGCCAGATCGAGATGCGCATCATGGCGCACCTGTCCGGCGACGAGGCGCTGATCGCGGCGTTCAACTCCGCGTTCGACTTCCACGCCGCCACCGCCTCGTCGGTCTTCCACGTCCCGGTCGAGGAGGTCGTCCCCGACCAGCGGCGCAAGATCAAGGCGATGAACTACGGCCTGGCGTACGGGCTCAGCGCGTTCGGCCTGTCCAACCAGCTCGGCATCTCCACCGAGGAGGCGCGCGGGCTGATGGAGGAGTACTTCGAACGCTTCGGCGGCGTCCGCGAGTACCTGATGGCGGTCGTGCGCCGTGCCGTGCAGGACGGCTACACCGCGACGATCCTCGGCCGCCGGCGCTACCTCCCGGACCTGAGCAGCGACAACCGGCAGCGCCGCGAGATGGCCGAACGCATGGCGCTCAACGCCCCGATCCAGGGCTCCGCGGCGGACATCATCAAGGTCGCGATGCTGCGCGTCGACGAGGCGATCCGCGCCGCCGGGCTGCGGTCGCGGATGCTGCTGCAGGTCCATGACGAGCTGGTCTTCGACGTGGCTCCGGGCGAGCGGCAGGCCCTCGAGGAGCTGGTGCGCCGCGAGATGGGCGGCGCGTACCCGCTGTCCGTTCCGCTCGAGGTCTCGGTCGGCGCCGGCCGCGACTGGAACGGCGCCGACCACTAAGGACGGTGAATGTCACTGTCCGATGCCCCGCCCGTTACTCCCGGGCAACGGTCCTACCGCGGCGACCGTCGCCGTCCGGCGTGTGGCGATCGCGGTTTGCGCCCTGCGCCACCCTTGTCGCATCGAGCGGCAACCTACGCCGCCGTCGTCCGCGTCTGACCGCGACCTGCGCCACTCTCGTTGGCGTGTGCCCGTGACCCGCCCATCGACCGCCGCCGCGCGGACCCTGGACCGGCGGGCCCGCGCTACCGACCGTGGTCGTGTCGGGCGAGATTGTGGCCTTGCCCGGCTCTGCAATGGTGGGCCGATGGGGAGCCCTTCGCCGGAACTGACTGTGCAGACCGCCGTACCGAGTCTCGCCTGGACCGCTGTCGTCCAGGGCCCGCTCGACGCCGACCAGGCGAGCACCTTCGCGCCGATGTTCAAGGCGCTGGGTGACCCGGTACGGCTACGACTGCTCTCGATGATCGCCTCCGCCGGCGGCGGCGAGGTATGCGTGTGCGACCTGACGGGCGAGTTCGCCCTGACCGGCCCGACGATCTCGCACC
>DASXRQ010000028.1:0-7506 GCA_036506495.1 Micromonosporaceae bacterium
GTTCGCGTTCCTTCACCCGCACACGCCGATGGACCTCGTCCACGAAATCCTCGATCGGATGGCTTGACGGCGTCTCCTTGCTGGGCGTAACCGCGCCGGATAGTCCAATCCCGGTCGCATCGGCTCCGGGCGCAGGCGTGCAGTCGAAGTGGAAGAGGCATATCTAGCAGGCGGAGATCACTATTAGACGCTGATCCGCCTCCGGCATGTCCAGCTCCTCGATCGCGGGCACCCTGCCGGCGGACCGTGCTCGCGGCAGACGGCGGCGGCGCATGTGCAGACGCTAGTCCGCCTGGTGCGCGAAACGACTACTGTCCGTATCGTGCTCGCCTTTCCGGTTGCCGGCTCCTGGGGAGGACGCGATCATGCCGGATGCACCGATCCGGACCGGTTAGGGCTCGGGCATCGCTTGCCGGACTAGTTGAGTTGCGTCTGCGCCGTAGAAGGCTTCGGCCTGGAGTTGGTCGAAGAGCTTGGCGTAGAGCGCGATCTCTTGAGGTCGGGTAACGCGCTCGGCATCGTTTACGTGCAGGTCCCCACCGACACCCCCTTCCCAAACTGTCCGACAAACCCGCCAAGACCACCTGGTGGAAGCAAGTCCTGCCGCAGCTCGGCCTCGGGTTGTTGGTGCTGCTCGTGGCCCTACCCGTCGGGGTCGTCTTCGGCCTGCTCTCGACCAGGTCACTCATCGGCCGGCTGCGGCGGCTGGCGGCGAGCACCGTAGCGCTCGCCGACGGGAAGCTCGAGCAGCGCGTGCCCGTGTCCGGCGCAGACGAGGTCGCCCAGCTGGAGACCAACTTCAACCGCATGGCCGAGCGGCTCACCGACGCCATGGCCGCGGAACGCCAACTCGCCGGCGCCAGCGAGCGCGCCCGGATCGCCCGGGAACTCCACGATTCGATCTCGCAAGACCTGTTCTCGTTGCGCCTACTCGCAGGCGGCCTCCGCCGGGCGCTGCCGGCCGACTCCCGGCTATACCGTCAGGTCGAGGCGATGGAGACAACCGCATCCGGGACGATGCACGAGATGCAGGCATTGCTGCTGGAACTGCGACCGATCGCGTTGAACGACGCCGGGCTCATCCCCGCGCTCGAGGAGCTCTGCCGGGCCTACCGCGACCGGCTCGGCGTTGCCGTCGACGCGGAACTCGAACCGGTCGAGGTCGCCCCTCCGGTCGAGCATGCGCTGCTACGCATCGTGCAGGAGGCGTTGACGAACGCGATGAAACACGCCCGTCCGCGCCGGCTTGTGCTGCGAGTCCGCGCCGAGGGGGAGCAGGTATCGGTGTCCATCAACGACGACGGCACCGGCTTCGATCCGGCGCGAGCGGCCGAGCGGCACGGCATGGGACTGGATCTGATACGGGAGCGGGTCACCGAACTGGGCGGCGAGGTAAAGATCGACTCCGTGATCGGCGAGGGCACCACACTTCGCATCCGGCTGCCCAGGAGTCGGCCGTGATCAGGGTCCTCATCGTTGATGATCACAAGGTGGTGCGCCAGGGACTGCGTTTCCTCCTGGAGCAGGAGGACGGCATCGAGGTGGTAGCCGAGTGCGCCGACGGCCCCGCTGCGGTGCGTGCGGTGCGCGCGCTGGAACCGACCGTGGTGCTGCTCGACCTGTTCATGCCCGGCGAGAGCGGCCTCAGCGTGCTGGCCCAGATCAAACGGGATCGTCCGGCCACCGAGGTGCTCATGCTGACGTCGTCGGACGCCGACGAGCATCTGCTGACGGCGATCCGGGCCGGGGCGCTGGCGTATCTGCCCAAGACGGCCGGCGTCGAGCAGGTCATCGAGTCGGTCCGCGCCGCGGCCCGAGGCGAGAGCCTGCTGGATCCGAGGCTTGCCGCCCGGCTGGTCCGCGAGGTACGCGAGGTCGCGACCCGCCGAGGGCCGCTGGACTCCCTCTCGCCACGCGAGGTGGAGGTGCTCGGCGTGCTGGCCCGCGGCCGCTCCAACCGGCAAATCGCACGAAACCTCTCCATCAGCGAGGAAACCGTCAAGGCGCACGTCTCCAGCATCCTGGCCAAGCTTCATCTTGCCGACCGTACCCAGGCGGCTATCTTCGGCCTCCAGCACGGCCTTGTCCCGCTCGATCAGGCACTCGACGATCAAGAAGAGGACTGAACCCGCCGTCAACGGCCGCTCATCGCGCCGTCGTGGCCAGCTCCCGTACCACCTCGACGAACAGGTCGATGTCGGACTCCGTGGTGCGCCAGTTGACGATCGCGGGCCGTAGCGCCACCCGGCCGTCGTAGACGGTGGTGCCGGCGAACACGCGCCCGTCGTCCAGTAGCGCGGCGCCCACCTTGCGGTTCAGCTCGTCGAGATCGCCCTCGGGTACGCCGGGCGGCCGCGCGCGGAAGCACACGATGCACAGTGGCGCGTCGGCGAGGCGCTCGAGGTCGGGCGCTTCGTCCACCCGCCGCGCCAGGTGTTGCGCCAGGTCGAGGTGGCGCTCGACCATGGCCCGGTACCCGTCCCGGCCGTACGCCGCGAGGGTGGCCCAGATCGGCAGCGCCCGCGCCCGCCGGGACGACTCGGGGCCGTACAGGCCGTAGCCGCCGCCCGGATCCTGCGGTCCGGGCAGATACGCCGCCCCGGGCATCCCGAACGCCGCGCCCAGCCGTTCGGGCTCGCGGATCAGCGCGAAGCCGCTTTCATAGGGCACGTTGAGCCACTTGTGGCCGTCGGCGGCGATCGAGTCGGCCCGTTCGATGCCGCGGGTCAGGTGCGCGCTGCGCGGCGACAGCGCGGCGAACAGCCCGAACGCGCCATCCACGTGTAGCCAGGCGGCGTACCGGGCGGCCAGGTCGGCAAGCGCGTCGAGCGGGTCGAAGTCGCCCGCGTTGACCTCGCCGGCGTTCGCGATGATCACCGCGGGGGCGCCGTCGAGCGCGTCGAGCCGGCGCTCCATCGCGTCCAGGTCGATCCGGCCGACGCCATCGCGGGCGAATACCTCGACCGCGTCCCGGCCGTGGCCCAGCATCTGCAGCGCCTTGCGGGCGCTGGCGTGCACGTAGCCGCCGGACAGCACCGGCATCCGGGGAAGCCCGGCCAGCCCATCGCGGACCGTGTCCGCGCCCTGCCGCTCGCCCCACCAGTGCGTGGCGCAGCCCAGCGACGTGAAGTTGGCGAACGTGGCGCTCGCGACCAGCGCGCCGCCCCACCCCTCGGGCAGGCCGAACAGCGACCGCAGCCAGTCCAGAGCCACCGTCTCAACCTCGTGCCCGAACGCCGACGAGACGCGGGCGAAGCTGTTCTGGTCGAACAGGGACGCCGTCCAGTCCGCGGCCAGCGCGGCCGGAGTCGCGCCGCCGGTCACGAAGTGGTAGAACCGCGGCCCGGACGATGCCGTGCCGGCGGCGGTGCCGATCTCGAGCAGCCGGTCGACTGCGGCGGCCGTGCCGTGACCCCGCTCGGGTAGCGGGCCGCCGAGGTCGGCGAGCAGGGGCACGGCGCCGGAGTCGAACACCTTCCGGTCGGCGAGCGAGGCGAGATAGGGCCCGGCGGCGGCGTGGACGCTGGTCAGGGCGTCCGTCGCCGCGGTCAATTCGGTAAGCGGATCGGCCACGGGATCAGCCTGCCACAGGGGTACGACGATCAGACCCTGCTGAGGTTGGCGACGATCCCTTCCGTACCCATCAAGATCGTGCCCAGGCCCGCGATCTCGCGGAAGCCTTGATCGGACGCCTGGGAAACGGCGTCCGTGGCCAGAACGACGCGGAAGTCGCGCTCGTGGGCCTCGACGACGCTGGCCCGCGGGCAGTTGGGCAGGTTGCACCCGGCGAAGATGAGCGTGTCCACGCCGTGCTCGGCCAGCAGGTCGGCCAGCGGCGTCCGGTAGAAGGCGCCCCAGCGCGGCTTGTAGAGCGCGTACTCGTCCGGGCCGAGGGGCTGCGGCCGGCCGCTGAGCAGCAGCTCATCGTTGAGATCGGGCGCATCGGCGGGAGCCAGGCCGGGCGCGAGGAGGCGGCCCGGCGTGCCGGGTGAGACGAAGCTCGCGCCTTGCTCGACGACCGTGCGGCGGACGCGGTCGACGTCGTCGCCGGCGCGCGGGTAGAGGCGGACGATATGCACGATCGGCCGGTGCGCCGCGCGGAACGCTTCGGTCAATTTCCACAGGTTCGGCATGACCTCCGTCGTGCCGGCCAGCCCGAACGGACTCTCCGAGAGGAAGTCGCGCTGCATGTCGATGGTGACCAGCGCGGAGGTGTCCCAGTGCGGCGCCAGATGCGGGTCGATGGTCATACTTGCCATTCCACTCGCCGCGGTCCGTTGCCGCGAGTCCAGCGCTGCCGGGCGTGGTCGTGCTTTCATAAGCGTCGCTACTGGCCGGAACCGGGTCCTTACGGGCAGGATCGGCGCATGACGACCGCACGCCGGCTGCCCTTTCCGATCACGTTGACCGGTGACGGCATGACGCTGCGCGAGTGGCGGTCGGACGACCTGGACGATCTCATCGAGCTACTCGACGAGCCCGACGTCGCGCGCTGGACGCCCATGCCTTCGCCGTTCGACGTCGAGGCCGGCATCGCGTACCTGAAGCGGACCCACCAGGGCCGCACCAGCGGCCAGCGGATCCAGCTTGCGATCACGACCGACGGAAGCAAGCCCCTCGGCGAGGTGCTGCTCTTCGGCGTCGACGCCGGCTTCAAGGAGGCCGAGCTGGGATATCTCGTGGGGGCGCCGCATCGCCGGCGCGGCCTGGCGTCGGGGGCATTGTCACTGCTTTCCGGGTACGCGCGGAGCACGCTCAGCCTCAACCGGCTGCTGCTGCGCATCGACCCGGACAACGCCGCGAGCTGCGCGGTCGCCCAGCGCTGCGGGTTCAGGCTCACCGGCGAACCGCCGATCCTGCAGGAGGGCCCGTACGGCCCGAGCTGCCTGGACACCTGGGAGCTGGTGGACGCGCGCGGCCGCCGGCTCGAGCGGCTGAGAAATGTCGCCGCCCGGCGCTACGGTCGTCGCGGCTGATCGGAATGGACTGCTGGAGGTGGCGACGATGGCTTCGGCATTGCAGGCGGACCGTGCGCAGGTGATGGCGTACCGGGTCGCGGCACTCGGGCTCGCCGAGCGCGGCAAGGATCGGCCCGGCGATCTTGCCGCACTCGACCTCGGCGTGCAGGAGTACATGCCGGACTCCACCCAGGTGGCGCTCGCGGCGCGCACGTCCGCCGACCTTACCGACGATCGGCTGATCATGGTGTGGGCCGCGCGTGGCGCCCCACACCTGCATCGGCGCAAGGAGTTGCGTTCGCTGATGAAGGCGCTCTGGCCGGTCAGCGACGCCGACGCGTCAGCGCGGATCAACAGCGCTCAGATCCCGGAGGGCGTGAAGCTCGGGATCGCCGCGTTCACCGTCACCGCGGAGGCGTTCCGCCAGGTGGTCAAGGAGTCGATGCCGCGCGGGGAGGTGAGCACGCAGGTCAGCGCGCGGGTGCCGGAGGCGCTCACCTACGACTGCCGCTCCTGCAAGGCCCGGCACATCGCGGGCAACGTCTGGCAGCACTCCGGTCTGGCCGGCGGCATCGAGGTCGAGAGCCGGGGCAAGGATGCGACGCTGGGCCCGATCAAGAACCTGCCCGGCCCACCGACCGAAAACGAGGGCATCGGCGAGCTGATCGTGACGTACCTGCGCCTGCTCGGACCGGCCACGCCGGTCGAGGTGGCGAAGTACTTCGGCAGCGCCACGGCCGAGATGCGCAAGGTGTGGCCCGACGATCTCGCCGAGGTCGCCGTGGACGGACGCAAGGCGTGGCTGCCGACGGATGCCCTGCCGGACCTGAAGTCGGCGAAGCCGGTTGCCGGCGTCCGGCTGCTGCCCGCGATGGACGCGCTGTTGCAGGCGCGCGACCGGGACCTGCTGGTGCCGGAAAAGAAGCGGCACAAGGAGGTCTGGAAGGTTCTCGGCAACCCGGGCGTGCTGTTGCTCGACGGTGAGATCGCGGGCGTGTGGCGGGCCAAGATGGCCGGCAAGAAACGCGTCGACCTGACCGTGGCGCCGTTCGGGTCGCTGCCGGCCAAGGCCCGCAGGGCCGTGGAGACCGAGGCGGCGGAGGTGGCCCGCGCCCGAGGTGCCTCGGACGCGAGCGTCACCTTCGCCTGACCTGCCCGGTCGGGTCAGGCGGCCGGCGATCGCCCGCCTGACCGGCGAAGGCGGCCGCGTGCGGCGTCGAGCCAGGCAGGGAGGAGGTTTCTAGAGGGCGAGGGTTTCCGGGTCTACGGCGTTGGCCATGGCCTGGGCGCCGGGGGTCAGGACGGTCTTGCCGGGCAGTCGTCCGGCGGCGGCCTGGTCGTGGACCGCGGCCAGGTCGGCCAGCGGCCGCCGCTGGGCCACCTCGATCCGCAGATCTCCGGCGTCGACGCGGGTGACCAGCCCGGCGAGCTGGGTGGCGTCGCTGCGCGCGAAGACCCGCACCGTGCGCACCCCGCGCCCGGCATCCTCCGGGCCGGGGGTGGTGGTGCTGACGAAGGCTGCGCCGTCGGCGACCAGGTCCACCAGCTGCGCGGTCTCCTCCGGGCTGGTGCGGGCCAGGTTCAGCACCACGTCGAACCGATGCCCGGCCACCGCCTGCGGGACGGGGGTGGCGGTGTAGTCGACGATCCGGTCCGCGCCGTAGGAGCGGACGCGGTCGTGGCTGCGCGCGCTGGCGGTCGCGGTCACGGTGGCACCGGCCCACTTGGCGAGCTGGACGGCGTACCCGCCCACCGCACCGCCCGCGCCGTTGATCAGCACGCGCTGCCCGGTCTCCAGGCCGGCGTGCTCGAACAGCGACTGCCAGGCCGCCAGCCCGGCCGAGGGCAGCGCCGCGGCGTCGGCGAGCTCGACCGTGCGCGGGGCGGCGGCCAGCGCCTCGGCGGGCGCGGCGGCGTACTCGGCGGCCGCGCCGGGCTCGGTCATCGGCAGGAACGCCACCACCGCGTCCCCGACACCCCAGCCGCTAACCCCCTCGCCGACCTCGGTGACGACGCCGGCCACGTCGTAGTTCGGAACGTGCGGGAAGGCCACCGGGAACACCTGCTGCACGAAACCCGCGCGGATCGCCACGTCCAGCGGATTGAACGCGGCGCCGGCCACCCGCAGCACCACCTGCCCGGCACCCGCCACCGGACGGTCCGCCTCCTCGTAGACCAGGACGTCGCTGCCGCCGTATAAGTGGTAACGCACTGCCTTCACGATCAGTCTCCCATCTCGCTTGCTTCGAAGTCGAAGCATGTATGAGCCTAATCTGCTTCGACTTCGAAGCACATCCTTTGGTGGGTGACGATCGGCACAATGCTTTGGATTCGAAGCAGGTACGGTGGGGCGCATGACCGGCCCCCACCCCGACACCGGCGTCCACGGCGTCCCGGCGCTCGATCCCCAGCAGCTGGGGGCCTACTTCGCGCTCATGGAAGCCGTCGGCCTGCTCCAGCACCAGGTCGAACAGCAGCTACGCACCGAGGGCGGCCTCAGCTACGTGCAATTCCAGCTCCTGGCCCGCCTCGCCGACGCCCACGGCCA
>DASXRQ010000029.1:0-64141 GCA_036506495.1 Micromonosporaceae bacterium
CCCCTCCGGCTCGATCAGCTCACGACGACGCCCGGGGCTCGGGTCCGGCTCCGACGCTGCGCGCCGCGGACCGAGCGGTCGTCGCTCGAATCTCTCCGCCCAAGAACGCGAGCAGGTCCGTGTTGATCAGGTCCTTGTTCGTCTGGCACATGCCGTGTGGCAGGCCGGGGTAGATCTTCAGAGTCGCGCCCTTGACGATCTTCGACGAGAGGAGGGCCGAGGCGCCGATCGGCACGATCTGGTCGTCGTCGCCGTGAATGATCAACGTCGGCACGTCGATCGCCTGGAGATCCATGGTCAGATCGGTCTCCGAGAACGCCTTGACGTAGTCGTACGCGGCCTTGATCCCGACCTGCATCGACTGGAGCCAGAACTGATCCCGCAGACCCTGCGACACCGTCGAGCCCGGCCGGTTCGCGCCGTAGAACGGTGCGCTGAGCTCCCGATAGAACTCGGACCGGTCCTTCGACAGACCGTCGCGGAGCGCGTCGAACACCTCGATCGGCAGCCCCTCTGGGTTGGCCTCCGTCTTGACCATGAGCGGCGGGATCGCACCGACGAGCAGAACCTTCGCGACCCGCGACGTACCGTGCCGGCCGATGTACCGGGTGACCTCCCCACCCCCGGTGGAGTGACCGACGAGGACGACGTCGCGGAGGTCCAACGTCTCCATGAGCTGCGAGAGGTCGTCGGCGTACGTGTCGAGATCGTTGCCGTCCCATGACTGGCTGGACCGCCCATGCCCGCGACGATCGTGTGCGATCGCCCGGTAGCCGTTGCCCGCGACGAACATGAGCTGGTCGTCCCAGGCGTCGGCGTTCAGCGGCCATCCGTGGCTGAACACGACCGGCTGGCCCTTGCCCCAGTCCTTGAAGAAGATCGCAACGTCATCCTTGGTCGAAACGTGCCCCGTGGTCATCGCGTGGTCCCTTCGGTGTGGTCGTGCGCCAGGGTTCGTATCGGCATCTGCAAAACGCTACCGACGCGGCCGCCGCATTGTGACCATATGCACGATGTCGGATTTGACCGCCTCATCCGCACCCCGGTCAGACGGCCGGCGCGGCCTCCGCGAGGGCTTCGAGGGCGTCTGCGAAGCAGGACTTCGGGGGCCGCACCAGGCCCGCGCCGACCTGTCCGGTGCCGGGCACCCGGCCGGCGATGCCGGTGTTGATCTGGGGGAGGATGCCCGTGCGGATCACCGCCGTGACGTCGATTCCGGTGGGTACGCCGCGGAAGTCGAGAACCGGCAGGGCGTACGCCGGGTTCTCGGCGACCGTGATCTCGTACATCTCTCGGGTCGTACGTATCGCGTCGGAGACCGTGCCACCGACGAACCGCACGATCGCCGGCGCGCCCGCCATGGCGAAGCCGCCGAGGCCGACCGTCTCGGTGATCGCGGAGTCACCGATGTCCGGGTTCGCGTCATCGGGACCGTACCCGCCGAAGTAGAGCCCGTCCGGCACCGCCGCCGGACCGGTGAACCAGCGTCGCCCGGTGCCGGAAACCTGAATGCCGAAGTCGGTGCCATTGCGTGCCATGGCGGTGACCAGGGTGCAGCCGGGGATGTCCGCGGCGGCGGCCGCCTGGAGCTTGGCGGCCGGCATCACGAGGTTGAGGAAGAAGTGGTCGTTGCCGCCGATGAACCTCGCCACCCGGGCGACCTCGGCGCCGGATCGTGCGCCGTCCTCGGCCAGGTTCGGCAGAAGGTCGCGCAGCAACATGAGCGTTCCGGCGCGGTTGCGATTGTGGCCCTCATCGCCCATTTGCACCATCTGGCCGACCAGACCCTTGACGTCGACGGGTCCGTGAGCGGCGAGCGCGGCGGCGAGCGCCGGCCCGAGCGCCTCGCCCATCCAGCGCAGCCGTTCGAGAACGTCTCGGGCGTACGCGCCGTAGCGCAGAACCCGGCCGAGGCCCTCGTTGAGCGGACACCAGGTAGTCCGGTCATGGACCTCGTCGCGAAGCACGAACAGCCACATCGACGGGGACACGACGCCGGCCATCGGGGCCACGCCGCCGTGGTCGTGGCAGGGCGCCAGGGCGAGGCCGGTGTCCGTGGCGAGTCGGCGTGCGGCGTCCTCGGGGTCGTCGGCCAGACCCTCGAGCAGCATCGCGCCGATCAACGCCCCACGCAGCGGCCCGCTCGCCCGCGCCCAATCGACCGGCGGGCCGGCATGGCAGAACTGACCCCGCTCCAGGCCGATGACGTCGGCGGCCCGCCGCACATCGACGAGCTCGGCACGGGCGGCGAGCATGCGCTCGGCCGCGAGCGCGTTCGCGGATGCCCGCCGCCGGTCTCCGGCCACGCGACGCAGCGCGGGCAGTAGCTCGTCGGCCGGCGGCCGCCACTGTACGGGCAGATGCGGGGCGGCCTGATCGGCGAGCGCGTCCGCCAGCAGCTGGGCACCGACCGTGACCGTACGCGGCTCGGCCGCGAGGAGGCGCTTCACGTGCGTACTCATGCCGCCGCCAAGCGAACCGCGTGCCGGGCGGCCTCCGCGTTGGAGGCGAACACGGCCGCGCCGGCGGCGCACAGCGCGCGGGCCTGGCGGTCCACGTCCTGCGGGTCTTCGGCGGTCCCGACGAGGGAACACACCACGGCGAGGTCGGGCCGCCGGGCAATACCGGCGCCGATGGCCGGCGCGAGCTCGGCCGCCGGATCGGGATGGGCCCCGTGCCCGAGCACGACGTCGAGCAGGATGACCCCGCACGCCGGGTCGGCGGCCTCGGCCGCAAGGCGGTCCAGGCGCGGCGCGATGTCGATCATGGGGTGGGGACGGCCGAGCGTGAGCCGATCGTCACCCAGATCCAGCATCGCGTGGCCGGCCGGCGACGCGTCCGGATCCAGCATGAGTTTGGGGTCGACCGCGATGTTCGACCGGACCGGTCCCAGAGCGGGCTCCGCGATCGCCAACGCCTCCAGGCACAGCGACCCGCCGCTGAACAGCCCGCGCAGCGCGCCACCGGCGGACGAGGACGGGCGCTCGGGCAACCAGCGCGGCCACGGGTCGGGTGCGGCCCGGCCGAGCGCACGCAGCGCGTTCTCGACACCGGCGGTCAGATCGGGCTGGCCGGGGCCGACCGGGGCGGGCAGGACGGGCGTACGCATCGTTGCCGTCTCGGTCCGCACCCGCTCGGCGACGGTCGGCTCGGGCGCCTTGCCCACGAGCAGGATGAGCTCCGTAGCCGGGTCCTCGTCGAGGGCCCGGAGCGCGGTCAGGGTGGACGCGCCACCGACGGTCGCGGACAGGTCCCGCCCGCCGACGCCAAGGCAGTGGGAGATCCCGACGCCGGCCCCGGACAGCAGGCTCATCACCTGTTGGGCGCCGGTGCCCGAGGCGGCAACCACGCCCACCGGGCCGGGACGGACCACGTTCGCGAAGCCGAGGCCGACTCCGGCGACGACCGCCGTCCCACAGTCGGGGCCCATCACCAGGAGGCCCCGCTCGCCGGCGACCTGCTTGAGCCGCACCTCCTCGGCGAGCGGCACGTTGTCGGAGAACACGAGCACCGATAGGCCCGCGTCGAGCGCGTCCATCGCCTCGACGAACGCGTACCTGCCCGGCGTCGAGACCAGGGCGAGGGTGGCCCCGAGGCGTCGCGCCGCCGAGGCGACGGTACGCGGCGGGGTGTCCGGGTCGCCGTCCGTCGTCGCGGCCGGGGACGACGCACGTGCGAGCTCGGCGTCCAGCCGGTCCAGCACGGCCGCCAGCACGCCGGCCTCGTCGACCGTGACCCCGACGAGCAGATCGTTGCCGCCGGCACCGGGCGGCACCGCGTACCCCAGCTGGATCGCCTGGTCCACGTTCAGCTCCGTGGCCATGGCCACCAGCGCCGACGAGACGCCGGGGAGGTCCGACACCGTCCGGCTGATCTGCATGAGCCGGATGGAGTCCCGGTACGTCCCGGTCCGCACCGATACGTGCCGAGCACTCATCTCATGCCAACCAGCGTCGCGACGGCGGGTGCACCGAGGTACGGGGTCTGCCGGCTGGCCACCGCGAGTCCCAGGATCACGCCGTGGACCAGCCCGGCGCCCGAGCAGTGCCCCACCGCCAGCAATGCCCCGGCGGCGCGCGCCAACCCGCCGGTGTCGCGGCCGCCGGCGACCGCGGCCAGCAGGTCGGCGAGCTCGGGAATGCATTCGCCGCGCGCGGCGTGACGCAGCAGCGCCGCGGAGACGGCGGTTGTCGCGGCGGGCGCGGACTCGGTGACGGCGGCGGCCAGCGGTGCGGCGGCGCGCGGGGCGAACGCCGACAGCGTCACGAGCGCCCCGGCGAGCACATCGTCGCCGGTCGGTGTGAGCCCAGGCCCGCGCCCGAGCAACCGGGCTACCGCCGGGCGCACCGGGGTACCGGTGGACAGCGCCTGCACGAGTGGCCCCGCCGCGGCACGGCCGGCCGCGTCCAGCGGGTCGGCGACGAGCCCGGTCAGCGCGGCGACGGCGGCCCGCAGCCGGGCAGGCTCGCCGGCGACCGGTCGGACGGTGGCCGGCCGCCACCACCGGGCCACCCGGTACGCGCTGGCGTTGACCGACACCAGCCCGCGACCGACCGTGCCGATGGTGCCCACCGGAAGCTCGGGGGCGGTCGAGTCGGGGCCGAGCACGAGCGCACACGGCACCCGCACCGCGGTCGGGCTCGCGACACATATCGTGGTTGACGCGTCGTCTTCCACCGCGAGGTACGTCGCCGAACCGGTCGCCGCCACCACCGTGGCCGCCCGGCTCGGACCGACCAGCGCCCGCTCGACGGCGGCCGAGGCGGCGACCAGGAAGGGCCTTCCCATCGCCACCCCCTTCACGCGGGCACTCGCGGCAGCCGGGTGCCCCACCGCGGTGGACCCGACGGTACGGCGATCGCCGGGTTGACGTGATGGAAAGAGTTGCCGACGATCGGGCGATGGCTTCGTCGGATTCCCCACCGGATCCACCCGTCGGACTGCGCGTCCGCGAGGTCTTGACCGCGCCGTGCCTGGCGCAGGCGCGCGTGCTCGCCGGAGCGGCCGGGCTCGACCGCGTCGTCCGTCGGCTCAACGTGATGGAGGTGCCGGACATCCTGCCGTGGGTCAAGCCGCACGAGCTGCTGTTGACGACCGGCTATCCCTTGCGGCACGACCCGAACGCCCTGGTCGACCTCGTCGCCGAACTGGATGAGCGTGGCCTCGCCGCGATCGCCATCAAGCTCCACCGCTACCTGGATGAGCTGCCGCCGAGCCTGCTGGCGGAGGCGGACCGGCGCGGTTTTCCCATCATCGAGTTTCCGCAGCAGGTCGGCTTCGACGATGTGCTCAACGAGGTCCTGGGGACGCTGCTGAACCGACAGGCCGCGCTCGCGGCTCACAGCGAGGAGGTGCACCGGGCACTGGTATCGGTGGTACTGGAGGGCGGGGACCTCACCGACCTGGCGACCGAGCTGTCCACGATTCTGGGCGGCCCCGTGCTGATCACGACTCCGGACGGGCGCGTGGTCGCGCGGGCCGGGAACCCGGCTGAGCTGGCGAGGATTGCCCGCGGCGCCTGCTTCGACCCGACCGGGCGGTTCAAGGTCGAGCGGGAGCCGGCGGGCGCGCGCACCGACGATCCTGGCCCACGCGCCGTCGTGCCGATCGTGGCCGGACGGGTCGACCATGGGCGAATTGTAACGTTCTCCGGAAATCCGCTCTCAGACGTCGACGTGCACTGCCTCGAACGGGCGGCCACCGTCGCCGCACTGGCCATCACCAAGCGCCTGGCCATCGCCGCGGTGGAGGGCAAGTATCGCGCAGACTTCCTCCGCGACGTGCTCACCGGACGGATCGACGACCTTCCGGGGGCCATCGCCCATGCCCGGTCGCTCGGCTGGCAGCTGGACCGCCCGACCGCCGTGGTCGTGGCCGAGCTCGACCCGGACGAGGCGCCGCCGCTCGCCTCCGGGCTCGAGCTCCGCCCGGTCCAGGAACGCTTCACCGCTGCCTGGCAGACCGTGATGGCGGTCCGCGATCCGCACGCCGCTGTCGTCGGCTTCAACCGGGAGGTCGTGGTGCTGCTGGGCGTCGGCAACGGAGCGGATGTCGGCCGCGTCGTGGATGACCTGGACCGCCAGGTGAGCGGCGACCGCGGTGGCGGGCGCCACTCCTTCTCCCTCGGCGTCTCCCGGGTCGTCGCCGACCCGACCGGCCTTCAAGGGGCGTATGAGCAGGCCCGCACCGCCGTACGCATCGGCCGGCGGCTGCACGGCGTCGGCGCGCGCGCCAGCTTCGACCGGCTCGGCACCTACCGGCTGCTCGCGCTCATACCGGACGGTGGCGAGCTGCGCGGCTTCGTCGATGAGGTGCTGGGCCAGCTGGCGGCCGAGACGTCAGACGCCGCCGACCTGAGGCACACGCTCGAGGTGCTGCTCGACGTCAACTGCAACGTCGCTCAGGCCGCGCGCCGGCTGCACTTCCACTACAACACCCTCCGTTACCGCATAGAGAAGCTGGAGAAGATGGTCGGTCCGTTCACCAGCGAGCCGTCCCTCCGGCTGGATGTCGCGCTCGCGCTGCGGGCGCTGCAGATGCGCGGCGGGTGAGCGCCGGGACGACCGGCCGGCCCGGAACCGTCGGCATGGTCTGCCAACGCGGACCGTAGACATTGAGATGCTCTTGCCCATGAGATCCCGCTGACACACGCGCATCCTCGTCGGCATTCGGCGGCGCCCAGGCCGCCACCGCGTTGGGAGGTGGGTCATGGCCTTAATCGGCTGGCGGGTCGTCCATGGTGGACGGACACCGCCGCCGGGCGAGGTGGTACGCCCCGACGAGCGGCTCTCCTGGCCCCGCACGATCGGTCTGGGCGCGCAGCACGTCGTCGCGATGTTCGGCGCCACGTTCGTGTTCCCCATCGTGATGGGCCTCAACCCGCAGCTCGCCATCATGATGAGCGGCATCGCGACGATCTGCTTCCTGCTCATCGTGCAGGGTCGGGTGCCGAGCTACCTGGGCACATCCGCCTCGTTCGTGGGTGGGGTGGTGGCGATCCGGGCACAGGGCGGCGACTCGGCGGACGTGACCGGGGCGATCCTCGTCGCCGGCGCGGTGCTGGCCCTCGCCGGCCTCGCGATCCACTTCCTGGGCTCCGGCGTGCTGCACGCGGTGCTCCCGCCGGTCGTCACCGGCGCGGTCGTCATGCTCATCGGGTTCAACCTGGCTCCGGTGGTGGCGAACATCTACTGGCCGCAGGACCAGTGGGTCGCGCTCATTACGATGTTCGCGGTCATCCTGATGGCGGTCGGCCTGCGCGGGTTCCTCGGTCGGATCGCGGTGTTTGTCGGTCTGGTGTTCGGCTACCTGCTCTCGTGGGTGCTCGACCGCATCGCCGGACCCATCACGTCCGTGCTCGGCGGGGCGACCGAGGCGACGACCCACGACCGCGTCAACTGGGCCAACGTGAAGGCGGCGGACTGGTTCGGCTTCCCGCCGCACACCACGACCGGCCCCGATGGCAAGGAGATCGTCGGCTGGCACCTGCCCGACTTCAAGTTCACGTTCGTCCTCCTCGTGCTGCCCGCGGTGATCGCGCTCATCGCCGAGAACACCGGACACGTCAAGGCGGTCGCCGAGATGACCGGGACGGACCTCGACCCCGTCATGGGCCGGGCGATCGGCGCCGACGGCGTAGCCACGATGATCACCAGCGCGGTCGGCGGCTCCCCCACGACGACGTACGCGGAGAACATCGGCGTCATGGCGGCGACCCGCATCTACTCGACCGCCGCCTACTACGTGGCCGCACTCGTCGCGATCCTCTTCGGCTTCTCACCCAAGTTCGGCGCCGTCATCTCGGCCACCCCCGGCGGCGTCCTCGGCGGGATCACGGTGGTCCATACGGCATGATCGGCCTGCTCGGCGCGAAGATCTGGGCGGAGAACCGGGTCGACTTCGGTAACCCCATCAACCTGGTCCCGGTCGCCGCCGGCATCATCATCGCCATCGGCAACACGACCCTGAAGTTCACGGACAATTTCCAGCTGGCGGGCATCGCGCTCGGCACGATCGTTACGATCGTCACCTATCACCTGGCGCGGGCGATCGCACCCGAGCACCTGCTCGACCGGCCCGTACGGCCCCGCCCCGTCGTGCCGGAAGGGGCCGGCCCGGACCTGCCCGACCAGCGCGGCCCGGCCGAGACGACAATGCCGGCCCGATAGCGTACGCACGGCAAGGAGACGTCGACGAAACCACCCGCCTTCACCTACCACCGCCCGGCGACGGTCGCCGAGGCGGTGGAGGTGTTGGCCGACGTCGGCGACGACGGAAAGGTGCTCGCCGGCGGGCAGAGCCTGGTCCCGATCCTCAACATGCGGCTCGCGTCCCCGCGCGTCCTCGTGGACATCAACCGGCTTCGGGAGCTGGCCTACGTGCGGACAGATTCCGACGGCGTACGCGTCGGAGCACTGGCCCGGCACGCGGACACGGAGGGCGACGCCGAGGCGTACGCCGTGGTGCCATTGCTGCGGCAGGCCACCCGACAGGTCGCGCACCGGACCATTCGCAACCGTGGCACCACCGTCGGCAGCCTGGTGCACGCCGATCCGGCCGCCGAGCTGCCGGCCGTCCTCGTCTTGCTCGACGGCGAGGTCGAGCTCGTCGCGGCGACCGGAGGGCGGACCGTCCCGGCGGCGGACTTCTTCGTCGGGCCACTCGAATCGGCGCTGCGCGCCGGCGAGCTCGCCGTGGCGGCTCGCTTCCCCGCGCCGCCGCCCGGCGCCGGCAGCGCCTGGCTGGAGGTGTCCCGCCGGGCGGGGGACTACGCGCTGTGCGGGCTGGGCATCACGGTCACGCTCGACGCGGACCGACGGGTGAGCCGGGCCCGCGCCGCGTACGTCTCGGTGGGGCCGACCCCCTTGCTGGTGGATCTGACCGAGGCGGTCGCCGGGCAACCCTTCGACGCCGCCGACTGGCCGGCCGCCGGCGCGCTCGCCGCCGACCGCGTGGAACCGGAGGACGACATCCACGCCACCGCGGGCTACCGCCGCCACCTGACCGCCACGCTCACGGCCCGGGCCGGAGCGGCCGCCGCCCGCCACGCCGCGACGCGCACCGAGCGATGATTCAGCCATGAGTCCGGCCGAGCCCCTCAACACCGTCCGGCTGACGGTCAACGGCGTACCCCATGAGATTGCCGTGCCGGCCCGGCGGCTGCTCGCCGACTGCCTACGCCACGACCTCGGCTACACCGGGACGCACGTGGGGTGTGAGCACGGTGTGTGCGGGGCCTGCACGGTGCTGCTCGACGGTGCGGCGGTGCGCTCGTGCCTGCTCTTCGCGGTCAGCGTCGACGGGTCCGAGGTGACCACCGTCGAGGGCTGCCGTGCCCCGGAGGGCGGACCAGGCCCGGTCCAGCGGGCGTTCGCGGAGTGTCACGGGCTGCAGTGTGGCTTCTGCACCCCCGGCTTCATCACCACGGTAACCGCGTTCCTCCGCGAGCAACCGGATCCCAGCGCGGAGGAGGCCCGAGAGGCGATCGGTGGCAACCTCTGCCGGTGCACCGGGTACCAGAACATCGTCGCCTCCGTGCTGCGGGCGGCCGAGATCGTGCGGTCGGAGCCGGGCCGATGACCGGCACCATCACCGAGGCACCGACGACCGTCGCACCGCCGCGGCCCGCCGGTCTCATCGGCGCCGCCATCCCGCGGCGGGAGGACGCCCGGCTCGTGCTGGGCGACGGTCGGTTCCTGGACGACCTCGGTCGTGGTGCGCTCGCGGCGGCCTTCCTGCGCAGTCCCCACGCGCACGCCCGCATCGTGGAGATCGACGTGACCGACGCGTTGTCGGTGGACGGGCTGGTCGCCATCTACACGTACGAGGACCTGGACGGTCGGGTCGCCGACCCGCTGCCCCTGCTCATCCCGCATCCGGCGCTCACCGCGCCGCGCACCGCGTACCCCCTCGCCCACGGCATCGTCCGGCACGTGGGCGAGCCGGTCGTCATGGTGGTCGCGACCGACCGCTACCTGGCCGAGGACGCGGTCGAGCGAATCCGCGTCCGGTGGGAGCCGCTGCCGGCTGTGATCGGGCCGCGGGCCGCGTTCGAGGCCGGAAACGCCGTACACGCGGACGTGCCCGACAACGTCGCGGCCCACCTCGTCCAAGAGGTCGGCGACGCGCCCGCCGCCATCGAGACGGCGCCACACCGACTCACGCTCGACCTCGATATTGAGCGATCGGCGTCGATGCCACTCGAGGGCAAGGGCGTGTACGCCCGGTGGGACCACGACGACCGCACGCTGCGCGTACACACCTCGACCCAGACCTCGACCTCCGTGCGCTTCGCGCTCGCCGCGAAGCTCGGCGTACCCGTCGACCGGGTCGAGGTCGTGACCCCCGACGTGGGTGGCGGATTCGGTGTAAAGATCATGCACCCGTGGCCGGAGGAGGTGCTGGTGCCGTGGGCCGCGATGCGGCTGCGGCGGGAGGTCAAGTGGGTCGAGGACCGGCGCGAGCACTTCATCTCCTCGGCGCACGAGCGGGGCCAGCTGCACAACGTCCGGGTGGGCTTCGACGCGGACGGTCGGGTGCTCGGGCTGGACGTGCGGTTCCTGCACGACAACGGCGCCTACACGCCGTACGGGATCATCGTCCCGGTGATCACCTCGACCCAGCTGCTCGGGCCCTACAAGCCGGCGTCGTACCGGGTCGAGTTCCACTCGCTCTACACGAACACGGTGATGGTGACGCCCTACCGCGGCGCGGGCCGCCCGCACGGTGTGTTCGTCATGGAGCGCACGATGGACGCGATCGCCGACGCGCTCGGCCTGGACCGGGTGACGGTTCGCGAACGCAACATGATCCAGCCGGACGAGATGCCGTACGACCAGGGCCTCACCTTCCAGGACGGGCGTCCCCTGACGTACGACACCGGCGACTTCCCGGCCACGCTGCGGACCCTGACGGACCTGGTGGACTGGGCCGGCTTCGCGGCCGTCCGCGAACGCGCCGAGGCCGAGGGGCGGCGCGTCGGCATCGGCCTGGCGCTCTACGTCGAGGGCACCGGCGTCGGCCCGTACGAGGGTGCGCACGTGCGCGTCGAGACCACCGGCAACGTGGTCGTGGCCACCGGCCTGACCACGCAGGGCCAGGGGCACGAGACCGTCTTCGCACAGGTCGCAGCCCAGGAGCTGGGCGTACCGGTTGACCGCGTCACGGTGACCACAGGCGACACCCGACGATTCAAATACGGCGTGGGCACGTTCGCCTCGCGGGCGGCGGTCATGAGTGGCAATGCGGTCGCCCTCGCGGCCCGCAAGGTGCGCGCGAAGGCGTTGCGGATCGCGGGCCAGGCGCTCGGCGTACCCATCGATGATCTGTCCATTTCGGACGGTTTCGTGCGGGCACCGGGCGGCGCGGGGATCGCCCTGGCGACGGTCGCCGTGCTCGCGAACCCGCTGCGGTACGCGTTCGACGAGGAGGCGAACCGGGCCACCCAGTTCGCGGCGCCGGCCGGCGACGGCCCGCCGGTTGCCGACGGTGACGAACCCGGCCTGGAGGCGACCGGGTGGTACTCGCCGATCCGCTCCACGTTCGCCAACGGCGCGCACGCCGCGGTGGTCGAGACCGATCCGGACACCGCCGAAATCAAGATCTTGCGGTACTGCGTCGTGCACGACTGCGGACGCATGATCAACCCGATGATCGTCGAGGGCCAGGTGCACGGCGGCGTCGCGCAGGGCGTCGGCGGCGCGCTCTACGAACGCATCGTGTACGACGCCGACGGGCAGCTGCTCAACGCCTCATTCATGGACTTCCTGATGCCGTACGCCTCGGAGGTCCCGACCGTTGAGACCGACCACCTCAGCAGTCCCTCGCCGCTGAACCCGCTCGGCGTCAAGGGGGTCGGCGAGGCCGGCGTCATCCCGGGCGCGGCGGTCATCGCGGCGGCCGTCGAGGACGCCGAGGGCATCCGGATCGACCGCATGCCGATCTCGCCGTCCGAGCTGTGGGAGCTGCGGCAACGGGCCGCCGCCGGGGAGGCGTCCCGGCTGCGCCGAGGGAGGGTCAGCGATGAGACTCAGCGGTGATGCCACGCTACACGCGCCGGTGTCCGAGGTGTACGCGGCGCTGAACGACCCGGCGCTGCTGGTGCGCACGATCCCGGGGTGTCAACGGCTCGAGCAGACCGGCCCGGACGCGTACCACATGACCGTGTACGCGGGGGTCGCCTCGATCAAGGGCACCTTCGTCGGTGATGTCCGGCTCACCGACCAGCGGGAGCCGCACTCATTCGTGCTGCGGGCCACGGGCGCGGGCGCGCCGGGCACCGTCGACGCGGCCGCGACGGTCACGCTCGCCGATGCCGGAGACGGGGCGACACTGCTCAGCTATGACGCGCAGGCGACCGTCGGCGGCGTGATCGGCGGCGTGGGCCAGCGGGTGCTCGCGGGCGTGGCGCGCAAGACGGCGACGGAGTTCTTCGCCGCGGTCGACGCGGCGCTGGCGGGCGAGGCGGCGGCGGTCCCCGGCGAGGCGGCGCCGGGGGTGCCGGTCTCCCCCGCCCCGGCGCCTGCCGCGACCCTGTCGCCCGCGGCGCCGCCGGCCGCGCCGGCCCGGACGGGGGGCGTCTGGACCGCCCCGGCGCCGCCACCCGCCGCGCCGCTGCGCGGCCGGGATGTGCTCATCGGTGTGCTGGTCGGCGCCGCGATTGCCCTGCTCGGTGTGCTGATCGGTGTGCTCGTGGCAGGCTGAAGTCGACAGCACCCGAGGGAGGGAACCGCGATGAGAGCGTTCACTGCCGCCGCCATCCAGGTCGCTCCGGCACCGGGGCCGCTGACCGCGGCCAGCGTGAAGTCCAACATCGACAACTGCGTGACGTGGCTGGAACGGTGCGTCGAGTCGACCGGTGCCGAGCTGGTGGTGCTGCCCGAGTCGGCGACCACGGGCTTTACCCCCGGCGTACCGCCCGAGGAGCTCGGCGAGCTGGTCGGGTCGATGCCGGGGCCGGTCGTGGAGCCCGTCCAGCAAGCCGCGGCCCGGCTGGGCGTCCACGTCGTGGTGGGCGGCTACGAGCGGGGCGCCGGACCCGGCACGGTGTACAACACCGCGCTGCTGATCGGCCCCGACGGCGAGCCGCTCGGTGCGTACCGCAAAACCCACCTGTTCAGCGGCGAGGCCCGCGCCGACGGCGGCTGGGTGACCCCCGGTGACCGGGCCGTCGTGATCTCGACGGAGCTGGCCCGTATCGGCCTGATCGTCTGCTTCGACGGCGACTATCCCGAGCTGGCCCGCGTGGAGGCCGTCCAGGGCGCCGAAGTGATCTGCCGTCCCTCGGCGCTGCTGCGCTCGGCCGACATCTGGGAGCTGACCAACCGCGCCCGCGCGTACGACAACCACGTGTTCGTGGTGGGCGCGAACGCCACCGGCACCGACCCTGGCGGCGCGATCTACTTCGGGAACTCCATGATCGTGAACCCGATCGGCGAGGTGGTTGCCCGCGCGGCCTCCCACCAGGGCTGGGCCGGCGCCCGGCTGGACCCCGCGACGGCGCTGCGCTCGCTCACCCCGGGGTCGAACGTGCCGCAGCGCTTCGATCACCTGGCCGACCGCAACCTCGACCTCATCCGGGCCCACCTCGACGACCTCGCCGCGCCCGCCCGCACGCCGTTCCCGCATGGCGACGGGGCGTGAGATCACCGTAGCGCCCGGCGCGATCTCCAGGCCAACTCCGTCAGAGTTGGGCGGTCAACCGCCCCGGGACACCCCTACTCTGACGGAGTTGCCGACGTCAGCGCACGATCAAGCCGGGCCGGAGCGACGATCATCGGCAAGACTTGCCGGCGTCGCGGCCGGCGACGCCCGGTTGAATGGTCAGCCGACGATCGGGAGCGCAGATGGCTGGTGACGCACGGACCCCGCGGCACATCCGCGTGGGGGTCGACACCGGCGGCACCTTCACCGATGTCGTGGCGCTCGACGACGAGACCGGTGAGCTCGCCGTCGTCAAGACGCCGTCGACGCCGGCCGACCCCGCGATCGGTTTCCTCACCGGCGTCCGCACCGCCCTCGCCCGCATCGGCGCCGGCCCGGCCGACCTGACGGCGATCTCGCACGGGACCACGGTCGCCACGAACCAGCTGCTCGAGGGCGACCTCGGGCGGATCGGGCTCATCACAACGGAGGGGTTCGAGTTCCTCCTCGAGATCGCCCGGCAGAGCGTCCCGGACGGGTACGGCAACAGCTACTTCTGGGTCAAGCCGCCGCGCATCGTCCCGGCCGAGTTGGTCCGTACCGTCCCCGGCCGGCTCGACCACACCGGCGCCGAGCTGCGGCCGTTCGACGACGGGCGGGCCCGGGAGGTCGCCCGCTGGTACCGGGACCGCGGCGTCACCACGCTCGGCGTGTGTCTCCTGCACGCGTACGCCAACCCGGAGCACGAGGTGCGGATGGGCGAGATCCTCGGCGAGGAGCATCCGGACGCCGTCGTCTCGCTCTCCAGCCGTGTGCTGCGCGAGTACCGGGAGTACGAACGGGCGATGACCACGCTTGTCGACGCCGCGGTCAAGGTACGCGTCGGCCGGTACATCGACCGACTGGGCAGCGAGCTCGCCGCGTACGCGCCCGGCGTACCGTTTGCGATCATGAAGTCGAACGGTGGCGTGCTCTCCGCCGACGAGGTCGTGCACCAGCCGATCACGACCGTGCTGTCCGGACCGGCCGCGGGCGCGCTCGGCGCCGCCCTGGTGACCAGCGCGGCAGGCTACCGGCGCGTGGTGACGCTCGACGGCGGCGGCACGTCCACCGACGTCAGCGTCGTGCTGGATGGCGAGCCGACGCTGACCACCGAGGGCACCATCGGCGGGTACCCCTCGAAGATCCCGATGATCGACATCGTGACCGTCGGGGCGGGCGGCGGATCGGTGGCGTGGCTGTCCCCGGAGCAGACGCTGCGCGTAGGCCCGCGCTCGGCCGGAGCCGATCCCGGCCCGATGTGCTATGGGCGGGGTGGCACCGAGCCGACCGTCACCGACGCGCACCTGCTGCTCGGCCGGATCCCGTCAGGTCTGCTCGGCGGGGAGCTCCCCCTGGACGCGACAGCCGCCCACGACGGCCTCGCGGCGCTCGGCGCGAAGCTCGGCCTGGATCCGATCGCGATTGCGGCCGGCGTGCTGGAGCTGTCGGCCTGGAGCCAGGCGAACGCGCTACGCCAACTCACCGTCCAACGTGGACTCGACCTGCGCGACTTCGCGCTCGCCACCTTCGGCGGCTCGGGCTCCCTACTGCTGTGCCGGCTGCTCGACATCGTCGGGGCGCGGGTGGGCGTGGTGCCGCGCGATCCCGGCAACCTGTCCGCGTTCGGGCTGCTCGCGGTCGACGTGCGGGTGGACCACGTACAGACGCACGTGTCCCGCGACGCCGTGCTCGACCCCGCGACGGTGGCCGGACGGTTCGACGCGCTGCGCGACCGCGCCGCGCACGCGCTGGCGGCCGAGGGCTTCGTGGCCGGCGCCCAGCGGTTCCAGCGCAGCGCCGACCTGCGCTACTTCGGGCAGGCGTACGAGGTGCGGGTGCCGGTGCCCGACGGGTCGTTCGACGCCGCGGCGGCGCGGGCCACCGTGGCCGCCTTCCACGACGCGCACCGGCGGCTCTACGGGTACAGCCTGCGCGACAAGCCCGGCCAGCAGGTCGAGTGGATCAACCTGCGGGTGACCGGCGTCGGACCCATCGCCCGTCCGGCGCTGCGGCCGGAGCCACCCGGCGACGGCGATCCGCGGCCGGCCGCGACCCGGCCGGTGTGTTTCGACGTAGCCGACGGGCACGTGCCGACCCCCATCTTCGCGCGGGCGGGCCTCCGAGCGGGCGACGCGATAGTCGGTCCGGCGGTCATCGAGGAGTACGGCGCGACCGTCCCGCTGCACCCCGGTTATTCCGCCACAGTGGACGGTCTCGGCAATCTGGTGGTGGCGCGCCATGCCTGATCCGATCGTGCTGGAGATCGTCAAGGGCAGCCTCGCGTCGATCGAGCGTGAGGTGGAGACGGCGATCGGACGGACCGCGCGCTCACCGATGATCCGCGACGCGCACGACTTCCGGGCCGGCATCCACGACCGGCGGCTGCGTAAGCTCACCGGCCGGTCGTACTCCGCTCTCGTGCACCCGGTCGTGCGCGACTATCCAATGGAGACGATGCGGCGGGGCGACGTGTTCTTCCACAACGATGTCTACCTGTCCGAGGGCGGGATCGGTCACCTGCCGGACCTGTGCGTCACCGTGCCGGTCTTCCACGCCGATGACGTGGTGGCTTTCGTGCAGGCGTTCGGGCACCACGACGATATCGGCGGCGCCGTGCCGGGATCGATGCCGTCGCATGCCACCAGCGTCTTCGAGGAGGGGCTTATGGTCCCCCCGATCAGGCTGTGGGACGCCGGGACACCGAACGAGGCCGCGCTGAGGATCATGACGCGGAACTCCCGGATGCCGGATTCGCTCGCGGCCGACCTCGACGCCGAGTGCGCCGCCTGCCTGATGGGTGCCCGGCGGCTGGCCGAACTCTTCGACCGCTACGGGCGGGAGACGGTCGAGGCGTGCTTCGATGCGATCGTGGAGACCACAACCGAGACGTTCCGCCGGGAGCTGCTGACGAAGATCCCCGACGGAACGTACGCCTGGGAGGACTACGCCGAGCACGACGGCGTCGACCCGCCGCGGCTCCACGCCCAGCGCATCACGCTCACGAAGACGCCGGAGCGGTTGGTGCTCGACTTCACGGGCACGTCGCCGCAGGCGAAGGGCCCGATCAACCACGCCGCGAACTACGCCGGCGGGGTGTTTCTCGCCAAGTGGCTGGCCCCGATCCTGCGCAACCTCGCCGACACCCCCGAGCGTGCGGCGGAGCTCGACGTCAACGAGGGTGTCGTGCCGCTGATCGACATGCGATTTCCGCCGCCGGGCACGCTGCTCACGCCGGTGTTTCCGGCGCCGACCAACGCCCGCACGTTCGTGATCCTGCGCCTGTTGGGGGTGTTCGCCGGGGTGCTCGCAAAGGCCGTCGACGGACGGATGCCGGCGGACCAGGAGACCATCCGTTACACCGGCGTCTACGGCGTCGATGCCGACGGCGCGCCCTACCTGATGCGCGAGGTCCTCGGGGGCGGCTCCGGAGGCCGGTGGTACGCCGACGGCGAGGACACGATCCACGTGGTGCCCGACTCCCGGAACATCCCGGTGGAGTTCGCCGAGGCGCGGTGGCCGTTCATCGTGGAACGGCTCGGGCTGGCGGTGGACTCGGGAGGCCCTGGACGGTACCGCGGGGGGCTCGGTTACGACAAGCACATCCGGATGCTGCGCGACGCGTACTTCATGTCGATCGCCGATCGCTCGGTGCTGTCCTGCTGGGGGGTTCGCGGTGGCCGGGCCGGGCGCCCGTTCAGCGTCGTGATCGACCCGGGCGGGGCGAACGAGCGGGTAGTCGATGCTCTGGCCGACGCCGAGCCGGTGCGGGCGGGAGAGGTGATCCGGATCCGGACCACCGGCGGCGGGGGCTGGGGCGACCCCGTCGACCGGCCACTCGAGACCGTGTGCGACGACGTCCGCTCGGGCAAGGTCTCGGTCGTCGGCGCGCGCGCCGACTACGGCGTCGTCGTGGTCGGCGACGCCGACGCGCCGACCGTGGACGGCCCGGCGTCGGAGCGGTTGCGGGCCTCGCTACGGGCGGCGCGCACCGGTGACGAGCCGTTCTTCGACCGGGGTCCCGGATACCGTGTCCTGTCGGGCGGTCGGTCCCACGCCGAGCTGGACCGCCGATGACCCGGGTCGTGATCGCGCTGGGCGGCAACGCGATGACCTCCCCGGACGGGCAGGCCCGGCCGCAGGACCAGATCGCCGCCGCCGGTCGGGCCGCGCCGCACATCGCGAGCGTCGCGGCGCGCGCCGAGGTCCTCATCACGCACGGCAACGGGCCGCAGGTGGGCAACATCCTGGTCAAGAACGAGCTCGCCGCCGCGGTGGTGCCGCCGGTGCCGTTGGACTGGTGCGGCGCCCAGACCCAGGCCACGATCGGTTTCCTGCTGCTCGACGCGCTGCAGCGCGAACTCGCCGCTCGCCGGCTCGACCGCCCGGTGGCGGCCCTCGTGACCCGCACGCTGGTCGACCCCGCAGACGCCGGCTTCGTGACGCCGACCAAGCCGATCGGGCGGTACCTGCCGGCCGCGGAGGCACGCGTGATGATCGAACATGGCCAGGTGTGGCAGGACCGGGGCGAGCGCGGCTGGCGTCGCGTGGTCGCCTCACCGGAGCCGCGGGACGTGCTCGACGCGCCGGCCGCGGTGACCCTGCTCGAGGCGGGCTACATCGTGGTCGCGGCCGGTGGGGGCGGGATACCGGTCGTGCGGGACGCCGACGGCGGGATCCGTGGCGTCGAGGCGGTCATCGACAAGGACCTCACCGCCACGCTGCTCGCGCGGGCCGTGGGCGCCCAGCTGCTGATCATCGCGACGGACGTCCCGGCCGCGATGCTCGACTTCGGTACGCCGAGAGCCCGCCCGCTCGGACCGGTGACCACCGAACAGCTGCGTCGGTACGCGGGCGACGGCCAGTTCACTGCCGGCTCGATGGGCCCCAAGGTGGAGGCGGCGTGCCGGTTCGTCGAGTCCGGCGGCGACCGTGCCGTCATCACCTCGTTGGACCGCATCGCCGACGCGATCGATGACCTGGCCGGCAGCGCCGGCACCGTCGTCACCCGGGAGAGAGAGGAGGACCGGCATGCCCGAGCCCATTGACGTTCACAAGGTGCCGCTCGCGCACGTCTCGGACGCGTCCGGCCTGGTCGAGCTCGTCAAGTCCGGTGCGCTGGACGCCGACCGGGTGATCGCGGTCATCGGCAAGACCGAGGGGAACGGCGGCGTCAACGACTACACCCGGATCTTGGCGGACCGGGCGTTCCGGGAGGCGCTCGTGGCCACCGGGACCAGGCCCGCCGACGAGGTGGCCGGGGTGCCGATCGTCTGGTCCGGTGGCACGGACGGGGTGCTCTCACCGCACGCGACAATCTTCGCGACGGCGCGAGAGGCGCCGACCTCGGACCAGCCGCGGCTCACCGTCGGCATCGCGATGAGCGAGCAGATTCTGCCGGAGGAGATCGGTCGGTCCGGGATGATCGAGAAGGTCGCCGCCGGGGTACGCGAGGCGATGTCCCGGGCGGGGATCACCGACCCAAACGACGTCCACTATGTCCAGACGAAGACGCCACTGCTGACGATCCACACCATCCGCGAGGCGAAGAGCCGCGGGCAGACGGTCTGGACCGAGCACACCCACGAATCCATGGACCTGTCCAACGGCGCGACCGCGCTCGGCATTGCGCTCGCGCTGGGCGAGATCCCGCCGCCCGGTGAGAACGAGGTGATGCACAACCTCGATCTCTTCTCGTCGGTCGCGTCGTGCTCCTCGGGCGTCGAGTTGGATCGGGCCCAGATCGTCGTCGTCGGCAACGTACGAGGCGTCGGCGGTCGTTACCGGATCGGACACTCCGTGATGCGGGACGCCCTCGACGCCGACGCCATCTGGGCCGCGATCCGCGACGCCGGACTCGACCTGCCGGCCCGGCCGCACCCCAGCGATCTGGACGGCCGCCTCGTCAACGTCTTCCTCAAGTGCGAGGCGTCCCGCGACGGCACCGTGCGCGGTCGGCGCAACGCCATGCTGGACGACTCGGACGTCCACTGGCACCGCCAGATCAAGGCGTGCGTCGGCGGCGTCGCCGCGGCCGTGACGGGCGACCCCGCCGTGTTCGTCTCGGTCTCGGCCGCACACCAGGGGCCCGACGGCGGAGGGCCCGTCGCCGCGATCGTGGACCTGAGTTGATCGCGGCTCCGCACTGGTGGGTACACCTGCCGCCCGGCTCGTCGGACGTGGACCTCGCGGCCGGCGGCTCGCTCCCCGGTGCGTTCACGGCCGCGTGGGCAGCGGACCCCGGCCGCGTCGTACTGTCCACACTGGATGGAGCGCGACTCACCGCAGACGAGCTCGCGACCCGCACCTCAGGCGCGGCGGGCCGGTACGCCGCGGCCGGGCTGGCCCCCGGCGACCGGGTCCTGCTGAGCGCGGGAACCTCGGTGGACTTGGTCGTGGCGTACCTGGCAGCGCTGCGCTACGGGCTGACCGTGGTGCCGGCCAACCCCGGCTCCCCCGGCGCCGAGCTGACCCGGCTGGTGTCGGGCGCGGAACCCGCGCTGGCGGTGCTGGACTCGCCGGTGCGGTTGGGGGACGCGCGGATCCCCGTCACCACCCCCGACCTGGCGTCGCTGCCCCGTTCCGGCGGGCCGGTCGACCTCGACCACGCCAACCCGTGGGACATCGCGCTCATCATCTACACGTCGGGGACGACCGGCCGGCCCAAGGGGGTGCCGCTGTCGCACGCCAATCTGCTCGCGAGCGCGCACGCCGTTCGGGTCGCCTGGCGCTGGCAGCCCGACGACCGGCTGGGGCTCTGTCTTCCGCTATTCCACGTGCACGGCCTCGGCGTCGGGCTGCACGGCACGCTCGTCACGGGGGCGTCCGCCACACTGATGCCGCGGTTCGAGCCGGCGGCGGTCGCCGCCGCGATCACCGACGACGGGGCGACGATGTTCTTCGGCGTACCGACGATGTATCACCGGCTCGCCGGCTCGGCGCACCTGTCGAGCCTGGCCGGTCTGCGTCTGGCGGTCAGCGGCTCGGCGCCGCTACCCGTCGGCCTGCACGCCGCGCTCCGCGACGGGTGCGGCCAGGTCGTGCTCGAGCGGTACGGGATGACCGAGACCGTCATGCTGGTCTCCAACCCGTACGACGGCGAGCGACGGCCGGGGACGGTCGGCTTTCCGCTGCCTGGTGTGGAGGTACGCCTGGCGCCCCGCACCGGCGGTGTGACCGAGATCGAGGTACGCGGACCGAACGTGATCTCCGGCTACCTCGACGACCCCGCCGCCACGGCGGCGGCGTTCACAGTGGACGGTTGGCTGCGCACGGGTGACCTCGGCGAGCTGGACCCGGACGGGTACCTGCGCATCAGCGGCCGAGCCAAGGAGCTGATCATCTCCGGCGGCTACAACGTGTACCCGCGCGAGGTCGAGGAGGCCCTGCGGGAGCACCCGGGGGTCGCGGACGCCGCGGTGGTCGGTGTTCCGTCCGCCGAGTGGGGCGAGACGGTCGTGGCGTTCGTCGTCGCCGCCGACCCCGCCGACCCGGCCGGCACGGACGCGCTCACCGCGTCCCTCGCCGACTGGTGCGCCGGCCGGCTCACCGGCTACAAGAGGCCCCGGGAATGGCGCTTCGTCGCGGCGATCCCGCGCAACGCCCTCGGGAAGATCGAGCGACACCGGCTCAGGAGCTAGTCCAGGTTGGGCGCGGCGCATCCCAGCACCCCTCGCTGGTCGTCGTGGTGGCACCACATGATGATTCGTGGCGGCTGCCTGGCCGCGCCGTCCACGCTGCCCGATCCTCGTCTGCGAGGCGCCGAGGGGGGCGCGCGAGACGAGGGAGTCCAATGTCGACGAACATCTTTGACGCACTCGGTGGCGATGCGGCGCTGGCCGCCGCCGTGAACGGCCTGTACGACCGGCTGGTCCCCGACCCGCTGACCGGGTCCTATTTCGAGGGTGTCGCACTACCCGACCTGAAGAGGCACCTGCGATTGTTCCTGGCCGCGGCGCTGGGCGGCCCGGCGATCTACCGCGGCCGGGACATGCGATCCGCGCACGCCCGGCTGCACATCACGCCGGAGGTCTGGGACCGTACCGTCGACCATCTCGTGGGCGTACTCGCCGATCTCGGGGTGGCTCCGGGGCTCGCCGACCGTGTGGTCGGGCATCTCGCGCCGTTGCGCGACCAGATCGTCGCCGCATACGAACCGGCCGTGGCGATGGCCACCTGACGGGTCCGGGCGGGACCGGAGCGGAACGTCCCGGCTCAGCGCCGGTCGGCCAGGTAGAGCAGGACCGCGCGGACCCGCCGGTGGGTCTCGGCCTCCTCGGCCAGGCCGAGTTTGGCGAAGATGGCGTTGATGTGTCGCTCAACGGCGCGGACGGTAACGAAGAGGCGTTCGGCGATCGTGCCGTTGTTCGCGCCGGTGGCCATCTCTGCGAGAACCTCGCGCTCCCGCGCGGTCAGGTGCCGCAGCGCACTGCTCGTGCCACGGGTCCGGGCCGCGAGCATCGACTCGACGATCCTCGGGTCGATGACAGACCCGCCCGCGGCGACCGCCCGCACGGCCTCGGCGAGCTGGCCGGGCTGGGCCACCCGCTCCTTGAGCAGGTACGCCCGGCCAGCGACCCCGTCCTGGAACAACGCCGTGGCGTGCGCGGGGTCGTCGTACTGGCTGAGCACGACGACACCGGTGCCCGGGTGGTCCCGGCGCAGCGTCAGGGCGGCGCGGACGCCCTCGTCCGTGTTCGTCGGCGGCATGCAGATGTCGGTGATCACCACATCCGGCTCGTACGCCTTGACGGCGCCCATCAGGTGCGAGTGGTCCCCGGCAAGTCCCACCACATCGAGGTCGGTTTGCTCCGATAGGAGGGCGCGTACGCCCTCCCGAACGAGCAGACTGTCATCTGCGACCACGACACGGATGCGCTCCACAGGCGCACCGTACGCCGGCGGCCCCGAGCTGGGAGGGGTGCGTGCACGACAATGCGGAGCTGCTCGGCGCGGCCGACCCAGCCGACGCCGTCCTGCTGCTCCGCCTCGAGCACGCGGTCGCCGATCTGCTGGCCGAGACGAGCTTCGGAACGGACCTCTATCCGCGGCTGCTGGAGGTCATCGGCTCGGCCCTGGCCTGGCCCGTCGGGGCGGTGTGGGCGGCGTCGGAGCACGCGGACGGCGTACCCCCACAGCTGCGCTGCGTCGCGATGTGGCACGCGGCCGATGTGGACGTCCGGGAGTTCGAGGAGGCCAGCCGCCGGCTGACCCTGCCGTCCGGTGTCGGGCTGCCGGGCCGCGTCTGGCAGTCGGGAGGCCCGGCCTGGGTCCGCGACGCCGCCCTCGACCCGGACATGCCCCGCGCGGCGATCGTCGGCCGGATCGGGCTGGCGGCGGCCTTCTGCTTCCCGATCGCCAGCCGCGACGGCATCGAGGCGCTCGTCGAGTTCTTCACCGACACCCCTCTCGATCCGGCCACCGACCTGCTCAACACGATGTCCAGCCTGGGCCGCCGGATCGGCGACGCGCTGCGCCGCCAGCGGGTGGACGAGACGGTACGCCGCAGCGAGGGCCGCCTGCGCGCCGTCATCGACTCGGCGCTCGACTGTGTGATCATCGCCGACGCAGGCGGTCGCGTGCTCGAGTTCAACCCCGCTGCCTGCCGGACCTTCGGATACAGCCGCGAGGAGACCGTCGGCCGGGAGCTGGCCGACCTAATCGTCCCGGCCGCGCTCCGCGCTCGGCACCGGCGAGGCCTGAGCCGCTACCTGCGGACCGGCGTCGCGCGCAGCCTCGATCAGCGACTGGAGATCGACGGTATGCGGGCGGACGGAACGGTGTTTCCGGTCGAGCTCACGATTACCCGTGTGCCGATCGCCGGGCCACCGGTCTTCGCGGCGTACCTGCGGGATCTCACCGAACGCCGTGCGGTCGAGGGGGAGCTTCGCGCCTCGCGGCACCGAGTGGTCGAGGCCGTCGTGGCCGAACGCCATCGGCTCGAGCGTGACCTGCACGACGGCGCCCAACAGCGGCTCGTGTCGCTTGGCCTCATGCTGGCCCGGGCCCGGGGGAACCTGCCGACCGAACCGGAACGGGCGGCCCAGGTGCTCGACGAGGCGATCACGGCGCTGGACGAGGCCGCCCTCGAGTTGCGCGCCCTGGCCCGGGGGATCCATCCGGCCAGCCTCACCCGGTACGGGCTGGCGGCCGCGGTCGCGGACCTGGCCCGACGCTCCCCATTGGACCTTCAGCTGGCCTCGCTCCCGACACGTCGGTTCCCGATGGCCATTGAGGCGACCGCGTATTTCGTCGTCAGTGAGGCGTTGACGAACGCGGCGCGGCACGCCGGCACACACCGCCTGACCATCGCCGTCGACGAGATGCCTCCGGATCGGCCGGCGGCGCTGGTCGTACGCGTACGCGACGACGGCCGCGGCGGTGCAGCCCCCGACCGCGGTACCGGTCTGCGCGGGTTGGCCGACCGGCTGGCGCTGCTGGACGGCACGCTCGATGTCAGCAGTCCGACCGGCGGTGGCACCACGCTCGTCGCCCGCATTCCGCTGCCCGCCGCCGATCCGCCGCGGTAGCGCGACCAGGCGGCCCTGGACGCCGCCACCCGCCTGCGGTCGTGCCAGCACCACCGCCGCCCGTCGCCGTTACCCGGTGCGATTGTCGTGGGCGCTGCCTGTCGACGGAGTCACGCCGGGCGGACTGTCGACAAACCACTCCTTCACCGGGAAAGGACCAACGAACCATGTCTGACAGCGGAACCGGTGCGACCCGCCGGGACTTCCTGCGCTGGCTCACGGTCGCCGCCGCCGGCGGCGCGCTACCGGCCCTCGGCTGGGCCGAACCCGCCCTCGCGCAGCCGGGCTCCGGGGCGCCGGACGTCACCGTCCTCACCCACGCCACGGTCATTGATGGCACCGGTGCAGCGGCGCGGCCGGACGCGACCATCGTTCTGGTCGGCGACCGCATCGTCGCCGTCGGCGCGCACGGCTCCGTCCCGGAGACGGCCGGGATACGCGTGGTCGACCTGCGCGGCAAGTACGTGCTGCCCGGGCTCTGGGATTCGCACACGCACTACTTCGACTGGGAGCCGGTCTTCCCGCCGCTGATGCTCGCGAACGGCGTCACCGGCACCCGCGTGATGTGGGGGTTCCCGGAGATGCACGACATCCGCGACCGCATCAATGCGGGCATCACCCTCGGACCTCCCCGCGTGGTGATCGCCAGTTCGCTCATCGACGGGCCGTACTCGTACTGGGCCCCGCTGGCCACGGAGGTCCGCACCGAGGCGGAGGCCCGCGAAGCGGTGCAGCAGGCCAGGCGGGACGAGGCCGACTTCGTGAAGGTCTACTCCTACCTGGGCCGCGACACCTTCACCGCCATCACCGACGAGGCGCGCGCGCTCGGCATCAGCTTCGGTGGGCATGTGCCCGACCGCGTGCCGGCGGCGCTGGCCAGCGACCTGGGTCAGCGCTCGATCGAGCACCGCTACGGGCTGTTCATCGCCACCTCCGCCCACGAGGACGAGATCCGGCGCGACATCGACGCGCTGCCGGTCGACCCGCAGGGTGCCTGGTTCGCGCAGATACGAACGTGGGAACGGCTCGCCGCCGACAGCTACAGCCCGGCGCGGGCGGCCGCCTTGTTCGAGCGGCTGGTGCGCAACGGCACCCACCTGTCGCCGACCCTGACCGTGCTGCGGACCTTCGCCGACCCGGCGGAGAGCCACGTCGACGACCCGCGGCTGAGGTACTTCCCGCAGTGGCTCCGCGACTACTGGGAGCAGGCCATCCTCCTGCGGGCACCGTCCACACCGGAGCAGCTGGCGGTGCAGCGGGCGTACTACGAGGCGTTCGCCCGGCTGGTCGCCACCGCCCGCGAGGCCGGCGTCGGAGTGATCGCCGGCACCGACGCCGGCAACCCGTACTGCTTCCCGGGCTTCGGCATCCACGACGAGCTCGCCCTGCTCGTCGCCGGCGGTCTGACCCCGATGCAGGCGATCCAGGCCGCGACCCGGGATGCCGCCGCGTTCGTCGGCCTCGGCGAGTCCGTCGGCACGGTCACCCCCGGAAAACACGCGGATTTGCTGATCCTGGACGCGAACCCGCTCGCCGACATCCGCAACACTCAGCAGATCCACGCGATCGTGGCGGCCGGCCGGTTTATCGACGGTGAGCAGCGGGCGCAGATTCTCGCGGATGTCGAGGCCGGCGCCACCGCCCCGGCGGCGGCGACCGCGGCGACGACGCGGGTCGTACGCGGAAGGCTGAAGGCCTGCGGCTGCCACCGTTGACCCCCTATGCCGGCCCCTTCTCGGCCGATCTAGGGCGAATACTGGTGATCAGAGATCAGATAGCCAGTATTCGCCCTAGATCGACGAGGTGCCCGCGCTCGCCGAGGTGTCCGCCCGACCACACCCGCACCGGACCGACCGTGCGGAACGAGCCGTCTCGGATCGGCGGACGTCAACGGGGATGCGTTGGGACCGACGAGAGTCTAGGTTGTACGGCAATAGGCCGTTAACGATCCGTAGGACACAGAGAGAGGCAGGTCCCGTGGCAGACAGCTCGCCTCCCCCGGCGCGGGAGGAGCAGCCCAAGATCGACACCACGGTGCCGCACTCGGCCCGCATCTGGAACTACTGGCTCGGCGGGAAGGACAACTTCGCTGTCGACCGCGAGGCCGGCGCCATGGTCGCCAAGATCTTCCCTGGAATGGTCGACGAGGCCCGCGCCTCGCGGGCGTTTCTCGGTCGGGTCGTTCGATACCTCGGCGGCGAGGCGGGCATCCGTCAGTTCCTCGACATCGGCACCGGTCTGCCCACCGCCAACAACACCCACGAGATAGCGCAACGGGTGGCCCCGGAATCGCGCATCGTCTACGTCGACAACGATCCGATGGTGTTGGCGCACGCCCGCGCCCTGCTCACCAGCAGCTCCGAGGGCGTTACCCAGTACATCGACGCCGACGTACATGACCCCGACGAGATCGTGCGGCAGGCCGCCGAGACGCTGGACTTCAGCCGGCCCATTGCGATCATGCTGATGGGGATCATGGGTCACATCGGCGATGACAACGAGGTCCGGTCGATCATCAAGCGCCTGGTGGCGGCCGTACCGTCGGGCAGCTATCTCGCCCTGTCCGATGGCGCCAACACCAGCGCGGCCGCGGTCGAGTCCATGGAGCAGTACAACAAGACCGGTGCACTCCCGTACCACCTGCGCAGCCCGGAGCAGCTCACCGCCTTCTTCGACGGGCTCGAGCTGCTGGAGCCCGGCGTGGTGCCGCGCACGCTGTGGCGGCCCGACCCCGACGCCGGCCCACCCGAGACGGTGGATGGCCACGGCGGCGTCGGGCGCAAGCCGTAGGACGATGGCACCGGGCCCGACGACGGTCAGTCGAAATCGCGGAGCATGTCGCCAAGAATCGCCGCGGTCCGGGACGGTGGCTCGGCCTCGACAACGAGCCGCTCCATCGCGAACGCGTACCGGTCGACGTCCTCCGGCTTGTCGAGGTAGGCGGCGCCGTCGAGTTGCTCGACGTAGACGATGTCCGGCAGGTCCTGGTCGGCGAAGCGCAGAATGGAGAACGCCCCGCCCGTCGCGGCGTGCCCGCCGGCCTCGAACGGGATGATCTGGAGCCGCACGCTCGGACTCCGGACCGCGTCGATCAGCGCGCCGATCTGGGCCCGCATCACCTGCTTGCCACCTATCGGTCGCCGCAGCGCCGCCTCGTCCACCATCGCCCAGAGCAGCGGAGGATTCTCCTGGGTCAGCAGCTCCTGGCGGTGGATCCGGAGCGCGACGCGGCGCTCGATCTCGTCCGGCGGTGCGCTGCCATGACCGATGCGTACCACCGCCCGGGCGTAGTCCGGCGTCTGCAACAGGCCCGGAATGAACTGCACCTCGTAGGTCCGGATGAGGCTGGCGCCGGCCTCCAGGCCCAAATAGGACTGGAACCAGGTCGGCGTGACGTCGTTGTAGACCTGCCACCACGCCGGTGAGTTGGCCTGCTTGGCCATCCCCATCAGCCGGCCCTGGTCCACTCCCTCAACACCGTAGAGCGTGAGCAGGTCCGCCACGTCGCGCAGCTTGAAGCTGACTCGGCCCAACTCCATCCTGCTGATCTTGGAGTCGGACGAGCGGATCTCGTAGCCGGCCTTCTCCCGCGTGATGAACTTGGCTTCCCGCAGCCTGCGCAGCTGGGCACCGAGCAACATGCGCACGACGATGGGGCCGCCGCCCGCGCCGCTATCGAACTGACCCGTCGTCACGCGCCGCCCTCCGATTCACGCGACCCGACGGTAGCCGCCGACGTACCGTACGTCAGCATGCCAGACGGGCCTTGCGACCTCCAGCGAAGGTCGTCGAGGCGCGGGCGTTGATCCCCTTACCGGATGAGGAAGTCGAGCTCCCCGGCGCGCGCGTCGTCCAGGAAGGCGGCGATCTCGTCCACGGTGTAGATGAGCGCGGGTCCCATCGGATCGCGGGAGTTGCGCATGGCGACACCGGCCCCGCCGGGCAGCTGAGCCAGCTCCACGCAGTTGCCGCTCGGGCTACTGCGACGGGCCCTTCGCCACGACAGTCCTCTTAGGTCCGCTGCGGACATGCCGTTGTAGGTGTGCATCCCCTGTCCCCCAAGGCGTTTCGGCGTGCGGTCCCTGGCATCTGCACGTGCATCCGACCTTGCGCCTGCACGTTCTCTGGCGAGCATATCGCACATAGGCAGATATGCATCCCCTAACTTTTAGCCACGGAGCAAGCCACTGAGCGTTTCTAGCGGGCGGCCGGACCTGCGGTCGCGAGAAAGTCGGCCACGAGCCCGGCGACCTCGGCCGGGCGCTCCAGCAGGAACAGGTGTCCACCGCCGGGCACGACGTGCAGCCGGGCGTCGGGGATGCACCGAGCGAGGATGCGGGCGTTGGCCAACGGCACGATGGGGTCGTCATCGCCGGCAAGCACCAGCGTTGGCTGCGGCAGCCGGTGCAGCCAGGGCATGCTGGTCCAGCCGGCGACGGCGTACAGCTGGCCGAGGTACCCACGCAATGAGGGGCGTTCGACGAAGCGGGCGACCGACCCGTGCAGGAGCGCGTCCGGGTCCCGTCGTGCGGTGCCGCCGTAGATGCGCCCGGCGACGCGTCGGTAGTAGTCGGGGTTGACATAGCGGCGGGTCGTCGCCAGCGTGAGCAACACCCGCGGCGAGCCGGGTACGCCGCCGAGCCCCGGTCCGGTGGCGGCGAGGACGAGTCGGCGCACCAGGCGCGGGGCCTGGTGGGCGAGTTGCTGCGCGACGACGCCGCCAAGCGACACGCCGAGCACGTCGACCCGCGGGTGGCCGAGCGCCTCCAGCATTCGCTCCACCGTGCCGGCGACGCCGGGCATCCGGCGCGGCCACGCGTACGCCGTCGATTGTCCGACCCCCGGCGCGTCAAAGCTGATCACCTGTACGCGACGTCTGGTCAGCTCCCGCTCGAACGGCGCCGCGAGGTCGAGGCTGGCGCCCAGCCCAGTAATCAGCAGCAGCGGCGGCCCCGAGCCGCGTACCGACGTGCGCAGCCGGACACCGTCGACCTCGACAAACCGGGTGGTCCCGTCACGCGAACGCCCCCACACCCGTGATGTCCCTCCCCACGATGAGCGTCTGGATGGTCTCGGTTCCCTCGTAGGTGTGGATGGCCTCGATGTCGGCCATGTGCCGCATGACGTGATAGTCGAGCAGGATGCCGTTGCCGCCCAACAGATCGCGCGCCTCCGCGATGACCTGCCGCGCCTTACGGGTGTTGTTCATCTTGGCGATCGCCGCGATCGTGTCGGTGAGCCGGCCCTCCTCGATGAGCCGGCCGAGCCGCAGGCAGTACAGCTGCATGGAGCACACCTCGGCGAGCATCTTGACGAGTCGGTCCTGGACGATCTGGAAGCTGACGAGGGGTTTGCCGAACTGCGACCGCTGCCGGCAGTACGCGACCGCGATCTCGTACGCCGCGGTCGCGTGACCCAGCGCCGCCCACGCAACGCTGTTGCGGGTGCCGGCCAGCACCCGAGCGGTGTCCTTGAAGGTTCTCGCGCCCGGCAGCCGGTTCTCCTCGGGTACGCGCAGATCGGTCAGCGCGATCTCGGCCTGCCAGACCGCGCGCAGCGAGCCCTTGCCGTCGATCCGCGTGGCGCGATACCCCGCTGTGGACGTTTCGACCAGGAACCCCTTGACCTGGCCGTCGGCGATGTCGCGGGCCCAGACGACGGCGACATCGGCGAGGGTGCCGTTGCCGATCCACTTTTTCGCGCCGTTGATGACCCAGTCGTCGCCGTCCCGCCGGGCGGCGGTGTCCAGAGCGACGGAGTCCGAGCCGTGCAGCGGTTCGGTTAGCGCGAACGCCCCGAGCTTGTCGAGCCGGGCCATTCCCGGCAGCCATCGCTGCTTCTGCTCGTCGGAGCCGAGCATCGCGATCGACTGCATGGCCAGCCCCGCCTGGACGCCGAGGAAGGTGCCGAGGCTGCCGTCGCCACGATTGAGCTCCATGTGTACGAGGCCGGTGGCGATCGGGCTCAGCGGCGGGCAGTCGTATCCGTCGATCCCGTCACCGACGAGGCCGAGTTTGCCGAGCCTCTCGACCAGTGGCCACGGAAACTCGGCGCGTTCCCAGTAGCCGTTGATGACGGGCAGCACCTCCTCGTCGACGAAGTCCCGCGTACGCCGCCAGTAGCCGCGCTCCTCACGGGTCAGTTGGTCGGCGATGCGGAAGTAGTCGGTACCGAGGGACCGTCCGATGACGTCGTCCATGGCGTGCTCCTCAGCTGTCGAATACGTAGGTGCCGGGCGCGTCCACCAGCGGGCGGTCGACGCCGCCGCCGAGCTGGTCGGGCGCCGCTCGATCCGGGCCGCATCGCTCACCCAGCCAGGCCGCCGCGTCCGGCCACCAGCTGTCCTGGCGCGTCCGCGCTCCCCGTAGCCACGTCTGCGGATCGGCCGGGCTCTCGGGATTGACCTGGTAGCTGGCCTTCGGGTTGCCGGGCGGGTTGACGAGCGCCGCGATGTGGCCGCTCGTGGACAGAATGAATCGATGTTCGCCGCCGCCCAGCAGCTGCGTGGTCCGGTAGCAGGCGTGCCAGGGCGTGAGGTGGTCGGCGATGCCGGCGACGAGGTAGCAGTCGACGCCGACCGTCGACAGGTCGATCGGTACGCCGAGCACCGTCATCGCCTTCCGCGTGGCGAGGTTGTTGTCCATGGCCAGGTCGACGAAGCCGGCATGCAAGGTCGCGGTCATCCGGGTGGTGTCGGCGTTCCAGGCCAGGATGTCGAACGCAGGTGGCTTGCGGCCGAGCAGGTAGTTGTTGACCCAGTAGTTCCAGATAAGGTCGCCGGGGCGCAGCCAGGCGAACACCTCGGCCAGTGCCCGCCCGTCGAGGTAGCCGCGCCGGCGGGACATGGCCTTGGCGGCGGCGGCCAGCCGCCGGTCGACCACGGCCCCAGGAACACCGGCGTCGGCGAAGTCGAGTACCGTGACACCCAGGCCCAGCGCGGCGAGCCGGGACTGCGCTCCGCTGCTTGCCAGGTGACAGGCCGCGAGGGTCGCGATGATCCCGCCGGAGCAGAAGCCGAACAATGCCGTGCGGTCCGTGTCGCAGATCCGTTCGACCGCGTCGAGCGCGTCGAGGACGGCGCGCACATAAACGTCGAGTCCCCAGCCGGCGTGCCGCGCGTCCGGGTTGCGCCAAGAGATGATGAAAACCTGCTGTCCCTGCTGAACGAGGTACTCCACCAGGCTGCGCCCGGGCGCGAGGTCCAGCGCGTAGAACTTGTTGATCGTCGGTGGTGCGATGAGGAGTGGCACCTCCCGGACGTGCTCCGTCTGCGGGCGGTACTGGATCAGCTCCAGCACGTCGGTGCGCAGGACCACCACACCCGGCGTGGCCGCGAGGTCGCGGCCGACCTGGAACGCCGCGCCGTCGACCATCTGCGGGACGCGAGGCGCCCTGGCCAGGTCGCGCAGCAGGTTGAGGCCGCCGCGCACGAAGTTCAGGCCGCCGGTGTCCACCGCCGCCTTTGCGGAGGCGGGGTTGACCAGCGGCAGGTTGCTGGGCGACAGCGCCTGGACCAAGTTGTCGACCAGGAGTCGGACCCGCTGCTCGTCGCGCGTACGCAGGCCGGCATCGGCCACGAGCCGCTCGGCGGCCTGGGCCGCAGCCAGGTAGCCCTGCAGGACGCGGCGGAGTACCGGGCTCTCCGCCCAGGCCGGATCGGCGAACCGGCGGTCGCGCCGGGACGGCGCGAGCGTGGACGTCCCGGCACCGACCCGGCCGAGCTCCTCGGCCAGGTCGCGGAGCCGCCGTCCGGTGGCCGCCGGCCGCCGGGCGAGCCCGACGGCGAGCTTGGCAACCGACGCATCCGGGGCGAAGCGGCGAAGCGGACCCAGCGCCGCGTCGACGAGCAGCGCGTCCAGCGGTGCCGCGCGGTCGGCAAGGTCCCGCGGCTCGGTCAGCACGTCGTCACCCGCCGTCCGGGTCGGCCGGCGGGACGATCTCCCGCTTGAGAATCTTGCCGGTGGGCCCCTTTGGCAGAGCGTCGACGAACCACATCCGACGGGGGTATTTGTACGCCGCGACCTGGTCCTTGACGTGATCGCGCAGCTCGTCCACGGTGACGGTGGCACCGCGTTTGAGCGCGACCGCCGCGGCGACCTCCTCCCCCAGCTCAGGATGGGGCACGCCGATGACGGCGGCCTCGGCCACCGCCGGATGCTCGTACAGCACCTCCTCGACCTCGCGCGGGTAGACGTTGTAGCCACCGCGAATGATCAGATCCTTCTTGCGGTCGACGATCGCGAAATAGCCGTCCTCGTCGACCCGTCCCACGTCGCCGGTGCGGAACCAGCCGTCCGGGATCGCGGTGGCCGTCTCCTCCGGCCGCCGCCAGTAGCTCTTCATCAGGTTGTGACCGCGGATCACGATCTCACCGATCTCGCCCTGCGGAACCTCCTGTCCGTGCTCGTCGACGACGCGCATCTGCACGCCGCGGATCGGCGTACCGATGGAGCCGGGTTTGCGCTCGCGGTCCGGATGGTTGAACGACGCGACCGGTGAGGTCTCCGACAGCCCGTAGCCCTCCAGCACCTTGCATCCGAACGCCTGCTCGAAGCCTCTGAGGACCTCGACCGGCATCGCCGCGCCGCCGGACACGCAGACCCGCAGCGCGGACATGTCGTACGCCGCGCGGTCCGGCTGGCCGAGCAGCGCGCCGTACATCGTCGGCACACCCGCGAACACGGTGGCCCGGTGTTCGGCGAGGAGCCGCAGCGCCTGTCCCGGCTCGAACCGTGGCAACAGGCTCAGCGACGCCCCCGACGCCACCGCGGCGTTGAGCGTGCAGGTCTGCCCGAACGAATGGAACAGCGGAAGCCCGCCGAAGATGACGTCGTCGGGAGTCAGCGTGAGCAGGTCGGTGCGCAGCACGTCGACGTTGCGCACGAGGTTGGCGTGCGTCAGCTCGGCACCCTTGGGCCGGCCGGTGGTGCCGGACGTGTAGAGGATCACCGCGGTGTCCTCCCAGTCGCGGCCGGCGACCGCTCGCACCGGGTCCGCCGAGGCCACGAGGTCGGCGAACGCCGTCGGATCGACCTCGATCACGTCCGCGTCTGCCGCCTGTGCGCCCTTGCCCGCCTCGTCCGCGATTGCGTGCCAGGCGAAAATGAGGCGCGCACCGGAGTCGTCGAGGTAGTACGCTACCTCACGGGCCTTGAGCAGTGGGTTCATCGGCACGACAACGCCGCCGGCCCGCAGCACGCCGTAGTAGGCGACCGCGAACGCGGGCACGTTGGGCAACATGATCGCTACGCGGTCACCGGGCCGCACGCCGCGGTCCCGCACCAGGCCGGCGATCCGGGCGCTGGCGTCGTCGAGCTCGTTGAAGGTCATGGCCGCCGCGCCAAGACGTATCGCCGTCCGATCGGCATGCAGGCGGGCGGTCCGGGTCAGGTTCAATGCGAGATTCACCGCGATCATCCCATCGTTCGACGACGCGGCCACCGCCGACGCGGAGGCCGTCAGGCATCGTTGCCGGCGTACTCATCGTCGGCGACCGGGCGGCCGGCCGTCGATGTCCGCCTGCACCGCGTTGTCGCCGACGTCGTTGTGCACGCGCACAGTCGTCCCGGTGAGCTCGGCGCCTATGCTGCGCACTATGAATGGCCGGCGCGCCTCCGACGACCCGAGCGTGCGGGCGCTCAGCCGCGACCTGCTGACCAAGCTCGACGACCTGGCCGCTCAGCTCGCCGACCGCATCCGGGCGGCCGAGGTCCTCTACCGCGATGAGCGGGTCGTGCCGGCCGGCGACCTATCGCGGTCGTGCCGGCACAATCTCGAGCACATCCTGACCCAGCTCGCCGGCGACGCCCGGTCGAACGTGGCGCCCGCCCGGGCCACCGGCCGCCGCCGGGCCGAGCAGGGGATCCCACTGCCCGCGATTCTGCACGCCTACCGCGTCGGCGGCCGGTTCGTCTGGGAGACCCTGCTCGCCCACGCCGGCAGCAGCGATGCCACCCGGGACGCACTGCTGCGGACGGCGGCGGACATCTGGACCATCATCGACGACTACTCCGAGGCGCTCATCGAGGAGTACCGGGACGCCGTCGCTGATCAGGCCCACCGCGACGCTCAGGTCCGCACCGCCGCGCTCGGCGGTCTGCTGGACGGCAAGTTCCGCGACGAGTCCCGGCTATGGGAATCGGCGGCGATGCTTCAGCTGCCCCACCACGGCACATTCGTCGTTGTCGCCGCGGAGACCCACGACCCCGGGCGCGAAGCGATTCCGCGTGTCGAGGAGGCACTGCGCCGACAGAACGCCGTCTCGGCTTGGCAACTCGGCGCCGAGCACCACGTCGGCGTCGTGACGATCCGCCCACCGCTCACCGTCGACAGGCTGTGTCAACGGCTCGCCGCACTGGCCACCGGCCGGGTTGGCGTCAGCGAGCCGTACGCGAGCCTCGACCAGACGCCCGCGGCGCTACGCCAGGCGCGGATCGCCTGCGCCGCGGCGACCCCGCGAAGCCGCGACCTCATCCGGTACGAGGAGCACCCCGTAGGCGTACTCCTGGCTGCCGCTCCCGAGCTCGGCGGCGTTGTCGCCGAGGCCGTGCTGGGACCGGTGCTCGCTCTGCCCGCACCCGACCGCGACCTCCTGATGGACACCCTGCGCGCGTGGTTCGCCGAGGAAGGGTCCGCGACCGCGGCCGCCGCGCGCCTGCACGTCCACCGCAACACCGTCCACTATAGACTTCGGAGGGTGGAGGCGCTCACCGGCCGCAGCCTGACCCGGCCGACGGCCGTCGGCGAACTGCACCTTGCCCTCGAGAGCACGCGAATTCTCGACATTGGTTCGACCGGCCGCTGAGGCCCATGGCCGTCCGCGGCGCATGATGCGCGCGACATCCACGTCCGTCGGGACGTCATCCAGACCCGGCTAGACGTGCAACAGGCACGACGGAATGAGCCTCGGTGCCGATCTCAGCGCCCAGGGCAGGCTCGCGTGGTCGTTCTCGTCGGCCGCGACTGGGGTGGCGCCCAGCTGGTGGTGTCGGAAGGGCGCGATGCGTGAGTTCCTCCGCGGACAGGCGTAGCATCGCCGGCAGTCGATGTCGGAAGGGTGCCCAGCATGTCCATCCGCCGCGTTTACGCCGCCCTCCTGTCCGTCCTGTGCTCCGGTGCCCTGCCGTTGGCCGCCGGGTCGCCCGCCGACGCCGCTCCCGGCAACGCCGGTGGCCTGCCGGCGCTCCACTCGGTGCGGGCGCCCGTGACCAATGAGTCGTTCTACTTCGTCATGGCCGACCGGTTCGCCAACGGCGACACCGCGAACGACCAGGGCGGTCTCGGCGCGGACCCGCTCGTGTCGGGGTTCGACCCGACCCGGAAGGGCTTCTACAACGGTGGCGACCTGAAGGGCCTGCTGTCGCAGCTCGACTACGTCCGCGGGCTCGGCACGACAGCCATCTGGCTGACCCCGATTTTCAAGAACAAGGCCGTCCAGCTCGAGGATGGGCCGTCGGCCGGCTACCACGGCTACTGGATCACCGACTTCACCCAGGTCGACCCGCACCTGGGCACCAACGCCGACCTGCGCGCGCTGGTCGATGCCGCGCACGCCCGCGGCATGAAGGTCTTCTTCGACATCATCACGAACCACACCGCGGACGTCATCGGGTACTCGACGGGTGACCGGCTGCCGTACACCTCGAAGGACGTCTCGCCGTACCGGACCGCGTCCGGCGTGCCGTTCGACGACCGCGACTACGCCGGCACCTCGTCGTTCCCGCCGCTCGACCCGGCCGTCTCGTTCCCGTACACCCCGGTGCTGGGCGCCGCCGAGACGAACCTCAAGGCTCCGGCGTGGCTCAACGACGTGACGCTCTACCACAACCGCGGCAACACCACGTTCACCGGCGAGGACTCGCAGTACGGCGACTTCTTCGGACTCGACGACCTGTTCACCGAGCAGCCTCGGGTCGTCAACGGCATGATCGACATTTACGAGACGTGGGTACGCGAGTTCGGCGTCGACGGCTTCCGCATCGACACGATGAAGCACGTCAACGACGAGTTCTGGCAGCAGTTCGGCCCCGAGGTGCTCGACTACGCGCGCCGGCACGGCAAGAGCGAGTTCTTCATGTTCGGCGAGGTCGCGTTGGACGGCAGCGGGCCGGTGCAGAAGAGCTTCACGTCGCACTACACCACAACGGACACGATGCAGGCGGTCCTGGACTTCCCGTTCCAGGACGCCGCGCGCAACTTCGCATCGCGCGGCCAATCGGCGGCCAATCTCGGCGCGTTCTTCAACAACGACGACTGGTACACCGACGCCGACTCCAACGCGTACCAGCTGCCAACCTTCCTCGGAAACCACGACATGGGCCGCATCGGCCACTTCGTGACCGCCGACAACCCGGGCGCGGGCGACGCCGAGTGGGTTTCGCGCGACCGACTCGCCCACGAGCTCATGTACCTGTCCCGCGGCAACCCGGTCGTCTACTACGGCGACGAGCAGGGCTTCACCGGCGACGGCGGCGACCAACTGGCGCGGCAGACCATGTTCGCCAGCCGCGTCCCCGAGTACCTCGCCGACGACCTGCTCGGCACCACCGCCACCCACGCGCAGGACAACTTCGTCCCCGGCCACCCCCTCTACCAGACCATCAGCGGTCTCGCCGCACTCTCCCGCACGCACCCGGCCCTGCGCAGCGGCACGCAGCAGCACCGGTACGCCGCGGAGGGTCCCGGAATCTACGCGTTCTCCCGGTTGGACCGTGACGAGCAGCGCGAGTACGTCGTCGCCCTCAACAACAGCGAGCAGGCACGGACCGCAGCGATTCCCACCTATATCGCCAAGCGGACGTTCGAGCAGGTGTACGGAGCGGGTCCGGTGGAGGTCAAGTCCGGTGTGGACGGCACCGTCACGCTGACCGTCCCGCCGCTGGCCGCCGTGGTTTACGCATCGGATGGCCGGATTCCGGGCTCGAAGGCGGCGCCGGCGATCACGCTATCCGACCCGGAGCCGACCGCCGAGTCGCGGGGCCGGATGCACGTGTCGGCGGACGTGGCCGGCGACTCCTTCTACGAGGTGACGTTCTACGCGCAGGTCGGCGACGGCCCGTGGCGGCCGATCGGCACCGACGACAACGCGCCGTACCAGGTGTTCCACGACGTCAGCGCGCTGCCGACCGGTACGCCGCTGCACTACCGGGCGGTCGTGCTGGACAACCGCCGGCACACGGCGGCCAGCGTGGCCAAGTCGGCGGTCGTGCCGCCGCCGCTGGTGACCATCGAGTCGCCCCCGGAGGGCAGCCGGGTCCGCGGCACCGTCCAGGTCCGCGCGGTCGTCGACCCGGAACGGGCGACTCACGTGGTGAGCTTCGAGCGCCGGATCGCCGGCGGGGCCTGGACGCCGGTCGGCGCCGACTCGTCCTCGCCCGTCTACACCGTGTTCGATCAGCTGCCGGCGGACCTCGCGGTGGGCACCATGGTCGAATACCGGGCGATCCTCACCGAGCCCGGCGGTGCCACCGCGACGAGCGCGGTCCGCACCGTCCAGTACGCGGGTCCACCGGTCACGGTCGCGACCCTGCACTACTTCCGGCCCGCCGGCGACTACGGCGACCAGGACACCGGATGGGGCCTGCACATGTGGGGCAACGCGGTCGACCCGGCCGTGCTGGCGCAGATCGCCTGGGACAACCCGTGGCCGTGGACCCGGATCGTCGGTGGCTGGGCCGAGTACGACATCCCGCTCGTCGACGACACCCAGCCCGTCAACTTCATCATGCATCTGCCCTCGGGCGACTCCGTGCCGGCGACCCGCGAGCCGGGCGGTGATCGGTCGTTCCTCCCGATCGACCACGCCAACGTCTGGATCGTCCAGGGCGACCCGACCGTCTACACGAGCCCACCGCCGGTCTGATGCGCACCATCCGGCCCGCCGTCGTACGCGTCGCGATGTGGTCCGGCCCGCGCACCATCTCCACCGCGATGATGCGGAGTTTCGGCGCACGCGCCGACACGCTCGTCGTCGACGAGCCGCTGTACGCGCATTACCTCGCCGTGACCGGCCTCGACCACCCGGGACGCGACGAGATCCTGGCGAGCCAGCCGAAGTCATGGGAGGTGGTCGCGGAGGCGCTGACCGGCCCGGTGCCGGATGGCATCGCCGTCCACTACCAGAAGCACATGACCCACCACCTGCTGCCGGACGTCGGGCGGGACTGGCTCGGGGCCCTCACGCACGTGTACCTGATCCGCGATCCGGCGTCCGTCGTCGCGTCGTACGCCAAGGTTCGGGGCGAGCCGACGCTCGCCGACATCGGCCTGCCACAGCAACGCGAGATCTTCGAGCGGTACGGCGGCCCGGTCGTAGACGCCGCGGATGTGCTGCGCGATCCGGCCGGCACCCTCCGGGCGCTGTGCGATGCGCTCGGCATCGGCTGGGATCCGGCGATGCTTGCCTGGCCGGCCGGCGGCCGCGACACCGACGGCGTCTGGGCACCGTACTGGTACGCCGGCGTGCGGGCGTCCACCGGCTTCGCGCCGTACGACCCGGCGCCGCCGGAGGTTCCCGGCCGGCTCGCTCCGCTCGTCGACCGGGCTCGGCCGTACTACGACGCGCTCGCGCGTCATCGGCTGCGCGCCGGCACCGGCGAAGACGGAGCAGCTCAGGCGACGACCGGCACGCCGTGAGTCCTCGCGTACGCCCGGTAGAGATCGGCGATTCGCTTCGTGACGGGGCCGACGGCGCCGCCGCCGATCCGCCGGCCATCGATCTCGGTGACACCCGCGACCTCGCCCATGGTCCCGGTGCAGAACACCTCATCGGCGCCGTAGAAGTCGGTCAGCGACAGGTCCCGTTCCTCAGCCGCGAGGTCTGCGCCGGGCGCGAGCGTGAGTACCGTCGCGCGCGTGATGCCCGCCGGGCAGGCGTACGCGTACGGCGTGTACAGCGTTCGGCCGACGACGGTGAACAGGTTCGTCGCATTCGTCTCCGCCACGAACCCGCGGTCGTCCAGCATGATCGCGTCGTCGGCGGAGGCGGCGTTCGCCTGCATCTTGGCGAGAATCGAGTTCAACAGGTTGTTGTGGTGGATCTTCGGGTCGAGCACATCCGGCGCCGGACGCCGGACCGACGCGGTGATGAGCCTCAGCCCGTTCGTGTCGTACACCGGTCCCTTGTGCTCCGCGAGCACGACGAGCGTGCAGCCGCCCTCGTTGAGCCTGGGGTCCATGCCGCTCGTGACCTTCACGCCGCGGGTCAGCGTCAGTCGGATGTGTACGCCGTCGCGCATCTCGTTCGCGGCGAGCGTCGTCCGGATCGCCTCGATGATCTCGTCGCGTGGCGGCGTCGCGGCGAAGCCCAGCGCGTGCGCGGAGCGGTACAGCCGGTCGAGGTGGTCGTGCAGGCCGTAGATGCGTCCCTCGTAGACGCGTAGTCCCTCCCACACGGCGTCGCCACCCTGCACGACGGAGTCGAACGGGGACAGCCCCGGCTCGTCGCGATGACGCAGCGCGCCGGCCGCCCAGTACACGATGTCCGCGTTGCGCGGGTCGAAGATCTGCCGCATCCGGACATCATCGCGGCTCGGTCTCGTCCGCGACCAGCGCACCACGACGTCGGGGCAGTCAGCGGTCGCGCACCGGCGTGAGGTACGCCTCGGCCACGCCCGGCTGGGTACGCAGCCGCTGGCGAAGCTCGCCGACCAACCGCGTCACGTCACCGCCCGGCCACGACCTTTCGATCGCGACCTCGCCGGTGATCAGAACGGTACGCGGCCCGACGATGAGCACCTCCAACCGCGGCACGGCCGTCACACCGGGCTCGGCCAGCAGCAGCCCGCGCACCCCGGCCACGATGGTCGGCGACGCGGACCGGTTGGTCAGCAACTCCCGATCGCGCCGGGCAAGCCGGACCGCCACCACGATGAGCAGGACCCCGATGGCGAAGCTCGCGAGCGCGTCGGGTACGCCGGACCCGGTGATCTGGTGCAACGCGAGGCCGACCGCCGCCAGCGTGACGCCGATGACGCCGGCGGTGTCCTCATAGAACACGGTCGTCGCGGTCGGGTCGCTGCTGCGCCGCATGTACGTCCGCAGCGACAGCCCGCGACCGCGTGACTCGCCGCGCAACTGCCGGTAGGCGGTGCGCCACGACGCCCCGTCCAGCAGGAGCGACGCGGCGAGGACGGCGTACCCGACACCGGCCGCGGCCAGCGTGCGCGGGTGCTGGAGCTGGCGGACGCCGTCCCAGATCGCGGTCAGTCCGCCGGCGACGAAGATGCCGATCGCCGCGAGCAACGACCAGTAGAAGCGCTCCGCCCCGTACCCGAACGGGTGCGTCTCGTCGGCCGGCCGCCCGCTGCGGTTGAGCGCCACGAGGAGGAATAGCTCGTTGCCGGAGTCGGCCACCGAGTGGCCGGCCTCGGCCAGCAGCGCGCTCGACCCGGTCAGCGCCGCGGCCGTCCCCTTCGCCGCCGCGATGAGCAGGTTGGCGGTTAGGGCGACGACGACCGTCCGGCGGCTGTCGCCGGCCGAGCCAACGGTCATTCGCCGATGATCCCCTCCGGACGGGTCCCGCGCACCCACGTTCCCCCGGTTCACTGGATGTGGATGTGGCGCTGGGGTAGGACTGGGGATATGAGTTCGCAGGATGGGCCTCCGCGCACCCCCGAGCGCCCCGCCCCGCGGAGCGGGCCGGCGCGGAGGCCGTTGGGTCGCGAACCCGAGCCACCCCCGCCGTGGCGGGTCGAGGGCGGGCCGCGGCAGACACCGCCGGGTCGGCGCCCGAACTGGGCTCGGTTCTGGTGGGTGCTGCTCGCGTTGCTCGCGGTGAACTGGATCGTCGCATCGCTGATGCTAGGTCCGGCACCGCGCACCAAGGTCGACTACACCTTCTTCACGACCCAGGTCGACGCCGGCAACGTCAAGGAGATCACGTCGACCGCGGACACGATCGAGGGCGAGTTCAAGAAGAAGGTCGGGTACCCCGCGGACAGCAAGGACGCCAAGCAGGTCGACCGGTTCACCACGCAGCGGCCGTCGTTCGCGACCGACGACCTGTTCACAAAGCTTCAGAAGACGGGTGCCCTGGTCAATGCGAACCCGCCCGACCGGCCGGCACCGCTGTGGCAGCAGGTGCTGGTGGGGTTCGGCCCGACGTTGCTGTTCGTCGGGCTGCTCATCTGGTTCCTGCGCCGCAGCGCGTCCGGCGGTGGTCTCGGCGGGCTCGGCGGCTTCGGCCGGTCGCGGGCCAGGCTGTACGAACCCGACTCCGGACCTCGCGTCACGTTCGCCGACGTCGCCGGCATCGATGAGGTCAAGAGCGAGGTAACGGAGATCGTGGACTTCCTGCGCCATCCCGAGCGGTACCGCCGGCTGGGTGCGCAGATTCCCCGTGGTGTGCTGTTGTCCGGCGCGCCGGGCACGGGCAAGACCCTGCTGGCCCGGGCCGTCGCCGGCGAGGCGAAGGTGCCGTTCTTCTCGATCTCCGCGGCCGAGTTCATCGAATTTATCGTCGGGGTCGGGGCGAGCCGCGTGCGCGACCTGTTCGACCAGGCCAAGAAGGTCGCGCCGTCGATCATCTTCATCGATGAGCTCGACGCCATCGGGCGTGCCCGGGGCGGCGCGCAGTCGATCGGCGGACACGACGAGCGGGAACAGACCCTCAACCAGATCCTCACCGAGATGGACGGCTTCACCGGCACCGAGGGCGTGGTCGTGCTCGCCGCGACCAACCGGCCGGAGATCCTCGACCCGGCGCTGCTGCGACCGGGTCGGTTCGACCGGCGCGTCACGGTCAGCCCGCCGGATCTGACCGGGCGCCGGCAGATCCTCGAGGTGCACACCCGTGGCGTACCGCTGGCCGGCGACGTCGACCTCGCCGAGGTGGCGGCGTCCACGCCGGGCATGGTCGGCGCCGACCTGAAGAACCTCGTCAACGAGGCGGCCCTGCTTGCCGCCCGGCGCGGCCACGACCGGGTCACGGCGTCGGACTTCAGCGACGCGCTGGAGAAGGTCGTCCTGGGCGCGGTGCGCGGCATCATGCTCTCGCCGGAGGAGAAGGAGCGCACGGCGTACCACGAATCCGGGCACGCGCTGCTCGGCATGCTCACGCCGGGGGCGGACCCGGTACGCAAGGTATCGATCATCCCCCGGGGCCAGGCGCTCGGTGTGACCTTCCAGAGCCCGCAGGCGGACCGCTACGGCTACTCGGCGAGGTACCTCCGCGGCCGTATCGTCGGCGCGCTCGGCGGGCGGGCGGCGGAAGAGACCGTCTATGGCGACGTGACCACGGGCGCCGAGAACGACCTCGACCAGGTCACCGCCATCGCGCGTCAGATGGTCGGCCGGTGGGGCATGTCTGCGACCGTGGGTCCGGTGGCGGTGCTGCCGCCGCCCGGGCAGGAGTCACCCTTCGGGTTGGACGGCGTCGCACCGGCCACCAAGGAGCTCGTGGACAAGGAGGTCCGCCGGATCGTCGACGGCTGCTACGCCGAGGCCGTCTCGACGCTGCGCGACCACCGCGAGCAGCTGAACCGGCTGGCCCACACCCTGCTCGAGCGGGAGACGCTCGACGAGGACGAGGCCTACGCCGCCGCCGGCATCAGCCGGGAGACCGCGCCGGCGGCGGTCGCCCGTGGTGAGGCTCCCGGCAGCAGCCCGGTGACGGGGCCGCCACCCCAGGACGAACCGGCCGGCGATCACGAGGGCCTGCCGATCCGGACCCGATTCGACGGCTGACGGCACCCGCATTCGCCGCCGGCGACGATGCCGGCGCGCGCGTTCTCATGCTCTCCTCATCTCGGCGTTGGGAAAATGCGCACGTGCAGGCCGCTGGTGTTCCCCGCCGCACAACCGGGCCGTGCGCCGCGCGGGTGCGTCCGCCGGTCGCCGTACGCACCGTCGGCCGCCTCGTGGCGGCGACCGGAGCGATCAACGTCGTCGCGGCGGTGGTGCCGCCGGAGCGTGCCCGGCTGCGCATGGTCACCGAGGTGATACCGGTGGTTGGCGTACAGACCGCACACGCGGCGACCGCCGCCATCGGACTGCTGCTGATCTACCTCGGCTTCGGGCTGCGGCGCGGCAACCGCGAGGCCTGGTACGTCGCCGTCGCCCTCGCCGCCGCCAGCGTGCTGCTCAACCTCGTCAAGAGCCTCGACATCGATGGCGCCGCGATCTCTGCCGCGCTGCTGGCCCTGCTGATCGCCGTCCGGAACCAGTTCCGGGCCGCGGCGGAGCCGGCCAGCCGGTGGCGGGCGCTGGGCGCACTGCTCGGGTTCGCATCCGCTGGGTATCTCCTCGGCGTCGCCGAGATCTGGCTACGGTCCAGCCGGCTGGCGCCCGGCCAGTCCCCGCGGCTGTGGTTCGTGCACGTCGCGTACGGCATGGTGGGCCTGACCGGGCCGCTGAGGTTCACCAGCTCGGGCGTTGCCGGCGCGGTGTCCATCACCACGGGCGCCATGGGCCTGCTCGCGGTGGGTGTGTCGCTGGTCATCCTGCTGCGGCCCTGGGTCGTCCGGCCGGGGTTGTCCGCTGAGGACGATCGCCGGTTGCGGGAGCTGCTGGACCGGCACGGCCGCCGGGACTCGCTCGGCTACTTCGCGCTGCGCGACGACAAGTCCGTGATCTGGTCGACGAGCGGCAAGGCCGCCATCGCGTACCGGGTGGTCTCGGGGGTCAGCCTCGCATCCGGTGACCCGCTCGGGGACCCGGAGGCCTGGACCGGAGCGGTGTCGGCGTGGCTGGACGAGTGCGGCCGGCACGGGCTGACGCCCGCCGTGCTCGGCTGCGGCGAACTGGCGGGACGGGTCTACCAGCGGCACGGCCTGGACGTGATCGAGCTCGGCGACGAGGCGGTCGTGAACGCCGAGGACTTCACGCTCGACGGGCGCGCGATGCGAGGCGTACGCCAGGCCGTCGCCCGCCTCGACCGAGCCGGCTACCGCTGCCAGGTGGCGCGGCAGTCGAGTCTCGCCCCGCACGAGGTCGCGGAGGCCGTGCGGGCGTCCGAGGAGCTACGTGACGGCGACGTCGAGCGCGGCTTCTCGATGGCGTTGTCCCGCATTGGTGACGCGGCCGACCCCGACTGCGTCCTCGCCCTCGCGCGGGACGCCGAGGGCCGGCTGCGTGGACTGCTCCAGTTCGTGCCGTGGGGACCGGACGGGCTCTCGCTCGACCTGATGCGACGGGACCGCACGAGCGACAACGGAGTCATCGAGTTCATGGTCGTTGCGGTGCTGCGAGAGGCGCCACGACTCGGCGTACGCCGGCTGTCGCTCAACTTCGCCGTCCTGCGGTGGGTGTTCGCACGCGGCGACCAGCTTGGTGCGGGTCCGATCCTCCGCGCCTCGCGGCCGGCGCTGGTGATGGCCTCCCGGGTCTGGCAGCTCGAGTCCCTCTACCGGGCCAACGCGAAGTACCGGCCCGCGTGGCAGCCGCGCTATCTGTGCTTCCCGACGATGCGCGACCTGCCGCGGATCGGAGTGGCCGCGCTGCGCGCGGAGGCGTTCCTGGCACCACCGCGTCCGTCCGGCCGGCCGGCACGACGCCGGCCCGAGCCTCCGGGCCGCGCGACCGGGGAAACCGACGAACCGCTCGCGGAGGCGGCTGCCGCGGTGGACGGCGCACCGCAATGAACCGGACCGCGCGGGCGGCACGACTCGGGTGGTTCGGCGTGCTCGCCGGCATCCTGGTCGCCTGCGCCGCGGTGCCCGCCGGTGCTCTCGCCGGATACGCCGCGGAGGCCGGGTTCGGTGCCTTCCTGAGCCTGCCGCAGGCCCTGCACATCCCGGCCGACGCGCAAGCCACCCGCGTCTACGCGCGGGACGGCACGACCCTGCTCGCGACCTTCTACGACGAGAACCGCACGGACGTCGCGCTCAACCGGGTCTCGCCGGCGATGCGCGAGGCCGTCCTGGCGGCCGAGGACATCCGGTTCTACGAGCACGGCGCCGTGGACCTCCGCAGCATCGCGCGGGCGTTCGTCGCCGACCTGCGTGGCGGCGCCACGGTGCAGGGCGCGTCCACGCTGACCATGCAGTACGTGCGCAACGTCCGCAAGGATGACCCCAGCCTCAGCCCACAGCAGCGCCGCGCGGCCACCGCGGACACGCCGCTGCGGAAGCTCACGGAGATCCGGTACGCCGTGGCGCTGGAGCACCGCCTGTCCAAGAACGACATCCTCGAGCGGTACCTGAACACGGCGTACTTCGGCGCCGGCGCGTACGGCGTCGACGCGGCCAGCCACACCTACTTCGGCAGGCCGCCCGACGAGCTCACCGTGCCGGAGTCGGCGCTGCTGGCCGGCCTGCTGCAATCGCCGAACGCGGACAACCCGCTGTTCGGTGACCGCAGCCGTGCGCTCTCGCGACGCGCGTACGTCCTCGACGCCATGGCACGCGCCGGCTACATCTCGGCGTCGTCGGCGGCCCGCCTGGCGGCCGCGCCGCTGGGCCTGCATCCCGCGCCGACGCCCAACGGCTGCCTGCAGTCGCCCGCCGCCGCCTCCGGTGCCGGCTTCTTCTGTGCGTACCTGCGGCAGTGGTGGGACGCCCAGCCCGCGTTCGGTGCCACGCCCGCCGAACGTGACGGTCGGCTGTTGCGCGGCGGCTACACCGTCGTGACCTCGCTTGACCCGCAAGTGCAGGCCGAGGCGTTACGCCAGGCACGGTCCGTGTACGGCTACGACAACCCTCGCGCGCTGCCGATCGCGGTGGTGGAGCCAGGCACCGGCCGGGTGCGGGCCTTGGCCGTCAACAGGCGCTACCGCCTGGCCGCGAACCCCGCCGGGCAGCGGGACTATCCGAACACGGTCGAACAGCTCGTTGCCGGTGGCGGACCGATCACCGGCTACCGGACCGGCTCGACGTTCAAACTGTTCACCCTGCTGGCCGCGCTGTCCGCCGGGCTGCCGCTCGACACGTCCTTCGACGCGCCGGCCCGGTTGGTCACCCAATGGCCCGACGATGGGCCGGATGCCTGCGCCGGTCGCTACTGCCCGGCGAACGCCAACCCGAGATGGATGGACGGGCGGCGCACCATGTGGGACGCGTTCGGCCGGTCGGTCAACACCTACTACGTCTGGCTCGAGTCGAAGGTCGGTCCGGCGCGGGCCGTGGCGATGGCGCAACGCCTGGGCATGACGTTCCGCGCCCCCTCGGACGCGCGAATGGCGGCCACTTCGGCGGACAGCTGGGGGGCGTTCACCCTCGGCGTCACCGACACGACGCCGTTGGACCTCGCCGAGGCGTACGCGACCATCGCCGCTGACGGCGTCTACTGCCGGCCACTGCCGGTCGAGTCGGTCACGGATGCCGCCGGGCGTGGGGTACCGGTCGGGCCACGATGCACGCGAGCGGTCGACCCGGACGTGGCGCACGCCGCGCTGGATGTGGCCCGCTGCCCGGTCGGCCAGCAGTCGCACTTCGGCAGGTGCGACGGCGGGACCGCGGCGGCGGTCGCGAACATCTTCGCCGGCCGCCCGGTCGCCGGCAAGACCGGAAGCTCGGAGGGGAACGCCACGGAGACCTTCGTGGCCGTCACGCCCCAGCTGGTCGCCGCCGGCACCGCCGCGGATCCGGCCGAGCCACGCGACCGGGTCGGCGCGGCCGTGTCCGGCGAGGTCGACCGGGCGGTCGCCACCACGCTGGCGTACGCGCTGGCCGGCCAGCCCTGGCAGAGCTTCCCACCGCCCAGCGCCGCGATCGCGTTCGGCCGCGGCCCGGGTCCGACCGCACAACTCTGACGGGACTTCGCGGATGATCATGGCGTTTCCGTCAGACACGCCGGGCGTGTCTGACGGAAACGCCATGATCATCCGCAAGGGGGGGTCTAGGTCGCCCGCACGCGCGGGTCGAGGACCGCGTACAGCAGATCCACCACGATGTTGGCGAAGACGATGAACACGGCCGCCAGCAGCACGATGCCGACGATCACCGGGAGGTCCTGCGTGGTGATCGACTGCACGGCCAGCTGGCCCAGACCGGGCAACCCGAACACGGTCTCCGTCACGATCGCGCCGCCGAGCAGCGTGCCGACGTCGATGCCGAGCTGGGTGACGATCGGCGTGAGCGCGCTGCGCAGCGCGTGCCGATAGACAACGCGGCGCTCGGTGATCCCCTTGGCGCGGGCCGTACGCACGTAGTCCTCGCCGAGCACCTCGAGCAGCGAGGCGCGGGTCAGCCGGGTGTACGTTGCCGCCGACACGACGGCGAGCGTCAGCCACGGCAGGACCAGATGCCGCGCCCAGCCGGCCGGGCTCTGAGTCAGCGGCACGTAGCCGCCGCCCGGGAAGGCGTCGACACCGGCGAGGTCGAGGCGGAAGAAGAAGACGTACAACAGCAGCAGGCCGACGAGGAACGTGGGCATCGACAGTCCAGTGAGGACGAACAGCGTCGCGCCACGGTCGACCAACGTACGCGGGCGGCGGGCCGCGAGGACGCCGATGCCGACGCCGAGAACCAACCACGTGACCGCTCCCCCGAGCGTCAGCGAGACGGTGACCGGAACCTGGGTCGCGATGAGAGAGCGCACCGACTCGGAGTTGTAGTAGGAGTAGCCCAGGTCGCCGCGCGCGAGGGCGCCGACGAAGTGGGCGTACTGCACCGGGACCGGGCGGTCCAGGCCCAGCCGATGGCGTACGGCGGCGACGGTCGCGGGCGTGGCGAGCCGACCGGCGATGGTCCGCGCCGGGTCGGGCGGGGCCACATAGAACAGCGCGAAGACCACGACGCTGATCAGCCAGGCGACGGCGACGGCGAGCAGTAGCCGGCGTACCACGAAGCGGGTCATCGCGGACCCCCCGCGAACAGCCGCTCGGTGCCGGGTCGAGCGCGTCGCGCACGCTGTCGCCGAGCAGGTTGAAGGCCAGCGTGGTGGCCAGCAAGGCGAGGCCCGGGAACAGCACGAACCACCAGGCCACCTGGTAGAACTGCAGCGAGTCGGCGAGCATGTTGCCCCAGGTGGGTGTGGGCGGCACCACGCCGAGGCCGAGGAACGAGAGGGTCGCCTCGAAGACGATCGCCGTCGGGATCAGCAGCGTGGTGTAGACGATGACCGGCGCGGCCAGGTTCGGCAGCACGTCCACGAGCATGATGCGCACGTCGCTCGCGCCCAGCGACCGCGCGGCCTCCACGTACTCCCGCTCCCGGATCGCGAGCGTCTGCCCGCGGACGATGCGACCGACGGCGGCCAGGAGAAGAACGCGATCACGAGGATCGACACCGTCAGGCTCGGCCCGACGACGCTGACGAGGGCGACGGCGAAGAGCAGGAAGGGGAAGGACAGCACCACGTCCATGAACCGGGCGAGGAACGTGTCGACCGCTCCGCCGTGGTAGCCGGCGGTCATCCCGACAAGGACTCCGGCGCACACCGCGAGCAGGGTGGAGACCACCCCCACCAGCAACGAGATCCGGGCGCCGTAGACGATGCGTACGAGCAGATCCCGCCCGAGGTTGTCGGTACCCAGCAGGAATCTGCTGCCGGTACCCACCGGGAGACCGGCGGGCGTGAGCCCGGTGTCGCGGAACTGCGTGTCCGGTCCGTGGCCCACGACATGGGCGATCACGGGGGCGCCGAGCGCGACGAGCGCCAGCATGAGGATCACCACCGCCGCGGCGATCGCGACCGGGTCGCGACCCAGCCGCCGTGCCGCCAGCCGCAGCGGACCGAGACCCTCGACCCGATGGGCCGCGATCGTCGCCGCGCCCGCCGGGGAGATAGCGGGTGTCGCGGCGACGATCGGGGCGTTCACGGATCCGCCACCGGAAAATGACAGGCGGCCGGGTGGTCCGGGCCGTCCCCGAGCCGCGGCTCGAGCGCGGGCGGCTCCACCGCGCACCTCTCCTGTGCTCTCGGACAGCGGGGATGGAACGGGCAGCCGGTGGGCGGATCGACGGGTGAGGGTGGGTCGCCGGCGAGCAGGATCCGCTCCCGCCGGTCGGCGAGATCCGGGTCGGGCACCGGCTCCGCGGACAACAATGCCGCGGTGTACGGATGGCGGGGTCGGCCGTACAGCTCGGCGGCCGGCGCCAGCTCGACGATCCTGCCGAGGTAATCACCGCGACCCGGTCGCTGACGTGGCGCACGACGGACAGGTCGTGTGCGATAAAGATGTACGTGAGTTGAAGATCGCGCTGCAGGTCGGCGAGCAGGTTGATGATCTGCGCCTGGATCGAGACGTCCAGCGACGACACCGGCTCGTCACAGACAAGCAGCTTCGGATGCAGCGCGAGCGCCCGGGCGATGCCGACGCGCTGTCGCTGGCCGCCGGAGAACTCCGCCGGGAAGCGGTTGTAGTGCTCGGGGTTCAGCCCGACCAGCTGCATCAGCTCCTGAACCCGACGCCGGCGCTCGACGCCGGCGGGCCACCCCGTGAATCGCGTACGGGTCGGCGATGATCGAACCCACCCGGCGGTGCGGGTTCAGCGATCCGTACGGGTCCTGGAAGATCATCTGGAGCTGGCGCCGGACGGGGCGCAGGCGACGGCGGGACAGCCGGGAGATGTCGGTGCCGTCGAAGACGATCCGTCCGGCGGTCAGGTCGTACAGCCGCGTGATGCACCGCGCCAGCGTCGACTTGCCTGAGCCGGTCTCCCCGACGAGCCCCACCGTCTCGCCGGGACGGACGGTCAGGTTCACGCCGTCAACGGCGCGAACCCGACCATCCGCGCGGTGGCCAAGCACCCCCCGCCGCCCCGGAAAGTGCTTGACCACGTTCTCGGCCTGCAGCAGTGGGGCCGCGGCCGGCGGTGTCATGCCGCCCGATCGCTGGTCGCCGGCAGCCAGCACGCCGAGCGGTGGTCGGGCGCGCCGGCCACCGGGCGCAGCTCCGGCTCGTGCACCCTGCACACGTCCATGGCGTACCGGCAGCGTGGGTGGAACGGGCACCCGGCCGGCAGGTCGATGAGGCTGGGTGGCTGACCCGGGATGGGACGCAGCCGCCGGCCGGCTCGCGCCGCCCCCGACCCGGCGGCGATCGCCGCCAAGGCCGGAACGGAGGCCAGCAGCCCGAGGGTGTACGGGTGGTGCGGGCGGTAGTACGCGATGCGTCGGTCGGCCATCTCGACCACGCGCCCGGCGTACATCACGGCGACCTGATCCGCGATCTCCGCGATGACGCCGAGGTCGTGGCTGATCATGATGATGGCGGTACCCGGCTCGCGCTGAATTCGCGGCAGGAGGCTCAGAATCTGCGCCTGGACGGTGGCGTCCAGCGCCGTGGTCGGCTCGTCCGCGATCAGCAGTGCCGGGTCGAGCGCCAGCGCCATGGCGATCATCGCGCGCTGACGCATACCGCCGGAGAACTGATGCGGGTAGTCGTCCACGCGCCGCTCGGGCCGCGGTATCCCGACCAGCCGGAGCAGCTCGACGGCCCGCCGGTGGGCCATCCCCCGCGACACCCCGCGGTGCGCCCGGATCGCCTCGACGATCTGCCACCCGATCCGGTAGTGCGGGTGCAGGCTGGACAGCGGGTCCTGGAACACCATCCCGATCCGGGCGCCGCGGATCGAGCGCAGCTCCGGCTCGGGCATGTGGAGCAGCTCACGCCCCTCGAACAGCGCCCGACCGGAGACGATGCCACCGCGTACCAGGCCCAGCAGCGTGAGCGCGGCGACGCTCTTGCCCGACCCGGACTCCCCGACGATGCCCAGGGCGTGTCCACTGTCGACATCGAACGACACGCCGCGGACAGCCCGGACGACGCCGTCCGCGGTCGGGAACGACACGGTCAGATCGGTCACCTCAAGCAGTCCCATCGCAGCCTCAGCTCGTCGGGTTGAGCCACACCTGGGTGACGTCGTACGCCTGGCTGAACGGCACGAAGATCGCGTTGTGCACCCGGGTGGACCGGAACAGGGCGGTCTTCTGGGTCTGGAACGGCACGATCGCGGCGTCCTTCATGATCTGCATGTCGGCCTGATGCCACAGGTCACCGGCCTGCTTCTCGTCGGCGGTCCGCAGCGCCCGGTCGATGAGCCCGTTCACCGTCGCGTTGTTGTAGTCGCCGTAGTCGACGGAGTTGGGCCCGTACGTCCGGCCGTCGAAGAGCGGCTCGACGACGGCACGGCCGTTGTTGCCGTACCAGTCCGGCACCCAGCCGGGCTCGGAGATGTCCCACACGCCGCGCCGCGCCGCGCTGGGGCTGGCGAGGTACTTGCCGTAGTAGTCGCCCTGGGTCACGGGCATGAGGCGCACCCGGATCCCGCACTTCGCGAGGTCCGCCTGCACGGTCTGGGCGACCGCCGGGTGGTTGCCGGCGTTGCGGTAGACGTCGGACACGGTCAGGCCATTCGGGTAGCCGGCATCGGCGAGCATCCGCTTGCAGGTCGCCGGATCGCCGCGGTGCCCAGGCGTCGGGTAGAGGTCGAACGGCTGGTAGCCCACGTTGTCGGGCGGGATGACCTGGTCGAGCGGCGTGTTGAGGGCCGGGCCACCGTAGATCTGCCCGATCGCCACCTTGTCGATGGCGTACTCGATGGCCTGCCGCACCTTGACCTTCGACAGCGCGCCGCTGTTATGCGGGCTCTGCATGTTGAAGAGCAGGAACGGGTTGGTGTCGAGCCCCGGGTAGATGCCGAGGCGGGAGTCCTTGGCTGCCTGCAGGGCCGGGATGCTGGCGGTCGGCACGACGGTGTCCCACTGCAGATCGGCCGTACCGGCCTGGATCTGCTGCTGCACCGGCCCCGCGTCCTGGCCCATCGTGACCGTGATGTGGTCGACGTACTGATGCCGGATCGGATCCGCGCTCTGGTCCCACGCCGGGTTCTTGGCCAGCTCGATGTCCTGGTTGGCGGCGTACTTGACGATCTGGTACGGCCCGTCGGAGATCGTGTGCTGGCGGAACGTGGCGCTGTCCGGGACGTACGCGAGGTATTCGTTCGGGGCCGGCGAGGCGAACGGCATGGCCAGGATGTTCAGGAAATCGGTCGCCGGCTGGATCAGCGTGAAGACGACGGTGCTGTTGTCGGTGGCCTTGACGCCGGTGACGTTGTGGCCATTGATGTACGCGGCCATGCCGGCGGCCGTGCCGGGCACCTTCGCGAACCCATCGCAGTACGCCTTCATCCCCACGATCGTGTTCTCGTAGTACCCGGGGCGCCGACCGGGTTAACCGGGTTGCACAAGCGCTTGAGACCCAACACGACGTCTTGCGCGGTCACGTCACGCGCCGGCGTCGTGTTCCACCGCGCGCCGGGGCGAAGGTGGATCGTGTACACGGTCCCGTTGGCGTTGATCCCACCGTTCGCGGTCGTGGGCACCTCGGTCGCGAGATCCGCCACCGGGGTGATCGCCTTGGTGAGGTCGGTGTTCGCCGGATAGCTGAACAGCTGTCGCGTGAACGCCCGCTCGAGCGTGTAGCTCGTCGTGTAGTAGGCGCTGGCGGTGTCGATGTGGTCGACGTCGCCGCTCCCGAGGAGCTTCAGCGTGCCGCCCGGCGTCGGCTGTCCCGAGCTCGCCGAGCCACCACCGCCGCCACCGTTGGTGTTGCCACACGCGGCCAGCACGGTGAGCACGCTCAGGGTGAATGCGGCCGTTGTGAGGCCGCCTCGTGTCAGAGCCATGAGATGACCCTGCGCGACGGGTCATGAGAGGACCGTGAGAGCTACAGACCGCGCCCGGTCGTTCCGACCGGCGGCCCCATGCACAACAACGTTTGCTCTGCTTCCCTCGGCGATACACCGGGAGGCTGAAGCGCGGCCTCGTCCGTTTGGCGTCTCCTGTAGGGAAGCAGAGCAAACGATGGTGCGCGGACGTCGGTGAGTGGCGGGCGCGGGGGGCGGCGGCGAGGCCGGCCGGTGCGCGGGCGGCCGGATTAGCCCGGCAGCACCACGTCCACGCGGGCGCCGCCCAGGATGGAGCGGTTCGACACCGCCGCCCTCCCCCCGTGTGCCCGGGCGATCTCGGCGACGATCGCGAGCCCCAGTCCGGCGCCCGTGCCGTCGGCCCGGGTGCGGGCCGTCGCCGCACGGCTGAACCGGTCGAACGCCACCGGCAGGATCTCCTCGGCGAACCCGGGACCGTCGTCGTCGACGATGATGGTCGCCCCGCCCGCCGGTCCGGCCCCGACGCGCACCTCGACGGTGTGCGCACCGGCCTGTGCCGCGTTGCCGAGGAGGTTGCTGACGATCTGCTCGAGCCCGACCACGTCGACCGACGCGACAATCTCCTCGCCGGTTACGCGGACGTCCAACCCGGTCACCTCGCCGATCCGCCGACTCCACGTGCGCACGCGGAGGGTTACGTCCGTCGGTTCGCGGTCGGCCTGGAGTTCCCCGGCGCGGGCCCGCGCGAGGACGAGTAGGTCGGTCGCGAGCCGGCCGAGGCGGTCCGCCTCGACCAGGGCGGCACGCAGGGCACGGCGTGCCTCGTCCCGGTCGCCGGCGATGCCGAGCTCGAGCTCCGCACGCAGCGCCGCGACCGGCGTACGAAGCTCGTGGGCGGCGTCGTCGACGAACGCGCGCTCCCGCCGGTAAGCGGCGTCGAGCCGATCCAGCATCTGGTTCAGCGTGTGGGCCAGCGCACCGATCTCATCGTCGCCAGCCGGCTCGGGCAGCCGTCGATCGGCCGCCTCCACCGTGATCTGTGCTGCCTCGCGCGTGAGTGACGCCACCGGGCGCAGGGCGGCGTTGACCAGCCGGTAGACGGCGAGGACCGAGGCGGTGGCCAACACCAAACCCGCCGTCAGCAGTCCGACCAGCACCTGATCGATCGCACGCTGGGTGGCGGCCAGGCTGGCGCCGACCACGAGGAGGTCGCCGTCGGGTCGGCGTTCGGCCGCGAGCATGGCGTCGCCGCGTAGCCCGGGCACATCGGTCACCACAACCTCGCCGGTGAGCGCGCGGGCGAGCTCGGCAGCGTCCAGTACCGGACCGTCCGGAGCGGCCGTCGAGCGCGCGAGGACCCGACCGCCGCGTAGCAGCTGGGCGTACGGGTCGACCGCGATGTCCCCGGCCGGGGCGCTGCGCAGGTCGCGCAGCCGGACCGCGAGATCCTCCGCGACCGCGCTGCGGACCTGGGCGGCGATGAAGAGGTACGCCAACAGCGTGGCGGCCGCGACCACGAGCACGACCCCGGTGGCGTACGCCAGGGTGATCCGCCCGCGCAAGGTGGCCGGTCCGAGGCGCCGCAGCGCTCCCCTCATGCGGCGTACGGTAGCGCCGTGCGGCTGCTGCTGGTCGAGGACGACCCCAGGCTGGCCGATGCCCTTCACCGCGGGCTGGCCGGGCAGGCGCACGCCGTCGACGTCGTCGGCACGGGGGGCGACGCGCTGTGGGCAGCGCGGGAGAACGCGTACGACCTCATCGTTCTTGATCTCATGATCCCGGCACCGGACGGCGTCACGGTGACCCGGACCCTGCGGGCCGAAGGGCGGTGGGTCCCGATCCTCGTGCTGACCGCGCGGGAGACCGTCGCCGACCGGGTGGCCTCCCTGGACGCTGGCGCGGACGACTATCTCATCAAGCCCGTCGCCCTGCCGGAGCTGTTCGCCCGGGTGCGGGCACTGACCCGGCGCGCGCCGGCGGAGCGACCCCCGATACTGACCGTCGACGACCTGGTGCTCGACCCGGCCCATCACTCGGTGACCCGCGCCGGCGTATCCGTTGCCCTGTCGGCCAAGGAGTTCGCGCTCCTGCACGAGCTCATGCGCCACCCCGGCGAGGTCCTCTCCCGCAGCCACCTGATCGACCACGTGTGGGATACCGCGTACGACGGCGGTTCCAATGTCGTCGATGTGTACGTCCGGTACCTGCGTGAGAAGCTCGACCGACCGTTCGGCCGCGCCAACATCCAGACCATCCGCGGCGCCGGATACCGACTCGACCCCGGCACGGACGGCTGATCAATCTCGGTCAACACGGACCCACGTCACGTCGACCGGCATGCGGGACGGCGCGGGCGGGTACGGCAAGGGTTGTGCCGACTGTGGGAACTATGATCGCGGATCGATACCGGCTCGACCACCGGCTCGCTCCGGGTGGAATGTCCGACGTGTGGTATTCAACCGACATCGTGCTCGGCCGGCCGGTCGCCGTGAAGGTCGTCGCACCGGCGCTGCTGACCGAACCCGGATTCGCGCAACGGTTCCGCACCGAGGCCAGAACGCTGGCCGGCCTGCGACACCCCGGCATCGTGCACGTCTACGACTACGGACAGGCCGCCGTGGCCGAGGGCGAGATCTCCTACCTGGTGATGGAGCTCGTCCATGGTCAACCGCTGTCCGAGCGGCTCGCCGCGGCGGAGAGGCTCGACGCCGACGAGGTGATGTCCATCGTCGCCCAGGCGGCCGACGCACTGCGGGCCGCGCACGTCGCCGGCGTGGTCCATCGCGATGTCAAGCCGGGCAACCTGCTGCTCCGTCCGGACGGCTCGGTCGTGCTGGTCGACTTCGGGGTGGCCACCACTGCGGCCACCTCCGGCCTCACCGAGCCCAACCAGGTGCTCGGCACGGCGCGGTACATGGCGCCCGAGCAGGTATCCCAACAGGGAGTGTCGCCGGCGAGCGACATCTACTCACTCGGTGTCGTCGCGTACGAATGCCTCACCGGTTCACCACCGTTCACCGGTGACAGCGCGCTCACCGTCGCGATGCGGCACGTACACGACCGCCCACCACCGCTGCCGGCCGAGGTGCCCGCCGCGACACGGGCCGTGGTGGAGCGGGCGATGGCCAAGGACCCGGCGGACCGCTACCCGACCGCCGCCGCGCTCGCGGCCGCGGCCCGGGCCGCGACCGCCGAGCCGACACAGGCGCTCGTGCCCTCGGACGCGGATGAGCCAACGGCGCCGGTGCGCCCAGCAGGCCCCCAGGCCGCTGCCGCCGCACCCGAGCCGGCACACAGCACCCGCCGCCGCAACGCCATCCTGCTCTCCGGCGTCGCCGCGAGCATCCTCGCCGTCGTCCTGCTGGTCGCATCCCCGCTCGGAGACGCCTCACCGAGGCACGTCGGCCCGACGGCGAACAGCACCTCCGCTCGGGCCGGCACACCGGGGGCCACGCAGGCGGGGACCCCGACCACGTCGGCGACATCACCCGGGCGAAGCTCGTCTTCGCCGGACCGCACGGGCGCCGCGTCGCCGCGGCCGCAACAGTCGGCGCCGCCCGCGACCGGCAGTCCGAAGAAGTCGTCAGGGGTAGTGCCCGGCATCACTATCCCGGCAACGACGATCCTGCCGCCGCTCTCGTCGGTGTCGCCCCCGCTCGCGACCGTGCCATAGCGGTCCCGCGGCCACGCGGCCGTGACTACGGTGGGGCAATGACGCCGGACGAACTCCTGTCGTACTGCCTGTCGAAGCCCGGCGCGTGGCAGGACGAACCGTGGGAGGGCGACGTCGTGGCCAAGGTCGGCTCGAGGATCTTCGCGTTCGTCGGCTCGGACTCGGTCGGGCTCAAGTGCGGCGCCAACCGAGAGATGGCCGACGAGTGGCTCGCCCGGTACCCGGACGACGCCTCCGTGATGGCCTACATTGGACGGTCCGGGTGGAACACGCTTCGTGTCGGCGGTTCGATCCCCGACGACGAAATCATGGAGGCGATCGACGCCTCCTACGACGCCGTCGTCGGCAAGCTGCCCAAGAAGGACCGGCCCAGCGCCTGACGCGACACGTCCGTAGGGTTGAGGGGTGACCCGAACGGCCCGGCGGGTGCCCGTGGGCCTGCTCGCCCACCTGCGACGGGCACGCGACCACATGGACCGGCAGTACGCGGCACCGTTGGATCTCGAACGGCTCGCGGTCGTCGCGCGCATGTCCAGGACCCATTTCGCGCGGAGCTTCGAGGCGGCGTACGGGGAGACACCGATCCGGTACCTGACCCGGCGCCGCATAGAACGGGCCCAGGACTTGCTGCGGACGGCCAACCTCACCGTAACCGAGGTGTGCGTCGCGGTCGGGTTCTCCAGCCTCGGGTCTTTTTCATCCCGGTTCACGGAGATCGTCGGGGAGACCCCGACCGCGTACCGGGATCGCTGGGCGGCCCGCGGCGGACCGTTCGTTCCCGGCTGCTACCTGTTCATGCGCGGCGCGCTCGACCCCGCCGGGACCACTGGATCGCGCAATCTGGGAGAAGCGCGCGCCGCCCGCCGACCCGTAGGCTCCTAAGCATGATCACAAACGTCTCCTTGGTGAACGTGTTCTGCCTCGACCAGGACAACGCGCGCGATTTCTATGTCGACGTGCTCGGCTTCGAACTCCGCACCGACGCGACCGCGGGCGAGGGGTTCCGGTGGGTCACCGTCGGCCACCCCAGCCAGCCCGAGCTCGAGCTCACGCTCATGACGCCCGGCCCGCCGCTGGACGACGAGGCCGCCGACTTTGTTCGCCGCCAGCTCGCGAAGGGGCAGCTGGGCGGTCTCGGCCTGCGGGTCGACGACTGCCGCAAGACCCATGCCGACCTCGTCGCCAAGGGCGTCGAGTTCGTCCAGGAGCCGGCGGACCGGCCGTACGGAGTCGAGGCGATCATGCGGGACGTGTCGGGCAACTGGCTGGTGCTCGTTGAGCCGCGGGAGTACACGCCGGAGGACCTCAGCTAGGCGCCGCCGGTAGGTGCCCGCCCACGACCGGGATTTGACGCAGCCGCGCCCACTGCCTTAGGTTGCCCTTACCAAGGTAAGGATTACCTAAGTTCGATGCCGAGGTGCGCTGTGTTGGGCAACTTTTTCATCGGCCTGCGTGAGGGCCTGGAGGCCACGCTGGTGGTGAGCATCCTGGTCGCCTACCTGGTCAAGACCGACCGCAAGGACCGCCTCGGGTCGGTCTGGCTGGGCGTCGGCGCGGCGGTAGCCGTCAGCCTCGCCTTTGGGGCGGTCCTGAGCTTCACCTCCGCGCAGATGACGTTCGAGGCGCAGGAGGCGTTCGGCGGAGTGCTGTCGATCATCGCGGTGGGCTTCGTCACCTGGATGATCTTCTGGATGCGCCGCACCGCTCGCTCGCTGAGGTCCGAGCTGCAGGGGAAGATCGATGCAGCGCTCGCCGTCGGCTCGGCGGCACTCGCGATAACCGCGGCGATCGCGGTCGGGCGCGAGGGTCTGGAGACGTCGCTGTTCCTCTGGACAGCGGTGCAGGCCACCGGGCAGACCACGGCTCCGCTCATAGGCGCCGGCCTCGGAATCGGGTGCGCGATCGTGTTGGGCTGGCTGCTGTACCGGCGCGCGGTGACGCTCAACCTCGCCCGGTTCTTCACCTGGACCGGCGCCGCGCTCATCATCGTGGCCGCGGGCGTGCTCGCCTACGGCGTACACGATCTGCAGGAAGCCGGCATCCTGCCCGGCCTGAACGCGCTCGCATTCGATGTATCGACGCGGATTCCGCCGGACAGCTGGTACGGCACCCTGCTCAAGGGCGTGTTCAACTTCAGCCCCGCCTCCACCTGGCTGGACGTGGCGACGTGGCTGGCGTACACGGTGCCCGTGATGACCCTGTTCTTCCGGCCCGTCCGGGCCACCGTGCCGACGCCGGCGCCTTCGACACCCACCCCCACCGCCTGACGGCGCCGTCCCCCGCTTGGGAGAGCTTCATGAAGAACCGTCTCGTCATCCTCGCCGCCGGTGTCAGCGCGATGGGCACCCTCGCCGCGTGCGGCGACGACTCCGCCGGCGGGAACGGTGTCGCGATCACGGCCACCGACAGCACCTGCGCGGTCGCCACGACCGCCTTCGACCCGGGCGCGGTGACGTTCACCGTGACCAACAAGGGCGAGAAGACCACGGAGGTGTACGTCTACGGCGAGCACAACGGCGCCTTTACCAAGGTCATCGGTGAGGTGGAGAACATCGGGCCCAGCCTGACCCGCAACCTGAACGTGACGCTGACCGGGGGCAGGTACGAGATCGCGTGCAAGCCCGGCCAGACCGGCGACGGCATCCGCACCCCGATCAGCGTTACCGGCGCCACCGCGGCCGCGCCCACCGCGGCTGCGTACGACCGGGAGGTCGAGATCGAGGCCACCACGACGGGGGTCGAGGGCGCCGACGGACTGACCGGGAAGGCCGGCGAGAAGATCGAGTTCAAGCTGGAGAATAAGACCGGCGCCAAGCGGGAACTGGAGATCATCGACCCGAGCGGGAAGGTGGTCGCCGAGGTCGAGACCGACGCGAACGGTACGGCCGAAGCCGTCGTCACGCTCGCCGCACCCGGTCCCTGGACGCTGAAGATCGAGGGTGCCGGCGTCTCCGAGGTGGAGAAGGAGTTCACCGTCTCCTGAACCGGACGCGTCGTCGTGGCGACGTAGTATTGCCGGCGCTCGAGTTCCGGGGGTGCACATGGCTCTGACCGGCGTGCCGCTGTTGATGGTCAGCGTAACCGCGACGGTCGCCTGTCTGGTCGCGCTGGTGGCGACGTGGCGGCGGTTCGGCCGGTGGCGGGTGGTCACCCGGACGCTGGGCATCCTGCTCGTCGAGGCGCTGGCGCTGGGGTCCCTCGGCCTGGTGGTCAACAGAGTCGGCGACTTCTACCCGTCCTGGGCGGCGCTCGTCAGCTCCGGAGCCACGAGCGACCGTGCCCGGGTGGCAACGCCGAACCTCGAACAATGGCTCGCCGCGCACCAGACGGGCGGCGAGCGGGACGGCCTCGTGTTCACTTGGCGACCCCCCGACGCCGTATCCTGGCGCCTGGCTCGGCCACCCGTCCTCTTCGTGCCGGCGGCGTACTTCCAGCACCCCGAGATGAGCCTTCCGGTCGTGGTGGCGGTCGCGGCCACCAAGGATCGGGTTGCCTGGGACAACCGTGGCGTCGCGAGCCTCGTGCGGGCGACGACGGCCGGTGCGACGTCCGCGGTCATCGCCTTCGTGCTCGCCGGCCGCACGACGCCAGCCGCTGCGTTGCGCGCCGGCTTGCCGTACCGGCTTGAACGCGACTTCCGGGTGACGTCCGGCGGGTGGGCCCTCGTCGGCGTCGGGTCCGAGACCTCCGCGGCGGCCGATGCCTACACCCACGATCCGGGCCGGTACGGTTCGGCCGCGCTGGTCGATGTCCGGGCGTCCGCCGCGGTCCGACCCTTCGCGGGTGGCGCGCCGGGGAGCAGCGTGCGGTGGTTGGCGCAACTGCCCGCCGCGCTTCGCTGGGCGTACGCCCAATTGCCGCCACCGCTCGCAGCGCCGCTGGTTGACCCACCGGCTCGGTCGGCCTGAGACGACGTCGAAGGAGGAATCCGGGTGCCACCCGACAGCGTCCAGGCCGCGATCGCCGCGGGCGTCGCCGCGGTCGTCTGCGCGGCACTGACGGCCGCTCTCTGGGACCGGTGGGGCCGCGGATGGCGCTGGCCCATGCGCGTGGTCGGGGTCGTGCTCGGCGCCATCGTGGCCGTCGCGGCCACGGGTGTGTCAGTCAACCGGGTCATGGAGCTCTACACGTCGTGGTCCGAGGTCTTCGGCAGCAGACCAGCGTCCGCGGCGGAGGACGTTCGCGCCGCGATCGAGTCGACCGCCCGGACCAGGACGGGCAGCCAGGTCGTCAGCTTCGCCGTCGCCGGCCACGCGAGCGGCATCAGGCTTACGGCGTACGCGTACCTGCCCGCCGGCTACAACTCGGGCATGCGCTATCCGGTGGTCGAGGCGCTCGACGGCTACCCGGGCTCGCCGCTCTCGTGGCTCCACCGGCTGCGGGTGCGTTCCGTACTGGACCAGGAGATCGCCGCCGGCCGGATGGCCCCGACCGTGGTCGTCTTCCCGTACTAGACCCGAACCCGTTGCACGACACGGAATGTGTCGACGCGGTCAGGGGTACGCGAGCCGACACGTTCCTCACCGTCGACGTGCGGGCGGAGGTCGCCCGCCTGTTCCGGGTGCATACCGACCGGGCCGGCTGGGGGCTCATCGGGTACTCGACCGGCGGCTTCTGCGCCGCGAACCTCGGGCTACGCCACCCCGATTTGTACGCGGCCGCGGCCAGCCTCTCCGGGTACTTCCAGGCGCGCACCGACGCGACGACCGGAGACCTCTACCGCGGCAATTCGGCGGTACGCGACGAGAACAGTCCACTGTGGCGCATGACGCACGTCGCCCAGCCGGACCTGGCCCTGTACCTGGCGTGTGCGCGCGACGACGTCGGCGCGTACCGCAACATTCAGCAGATGCTCGGCGTCACCCGGTTGCCGGCGCTGATGACGACCGCGGTCGTTCCCCGCGGCGGTCACACCCCGACGGCCTGGCGCCCGCTGGAGGCGCCAGCCTTCGACTGGCTCTCGTCCCGGCTGGCCGCTCCGGAGACTGTCGCCATCGGGCCCTGATACGGTGGTTCGGCGATGACATATACGGCCGACCCGCGCGTAGACGCCTACATCGACGCGCTGCCCGATTGGCAGCAGGCCATCTGCCGCAGGGTCCGCGACCTGGTCCACGCCGCTGATCCGGAAGTCAGCGAGACCGTCAAGCGCAGAGTCCAGCCGTACTTCGTGTTGCAGGGCAACATCTGCGCACTGTTGGCCGCGAAGGACCACGTCAACATCTTCCTGTACGACGGTGGCATCGTCCCGGATCCGCAGGGCATCATCACGGGCGGACATGACAACAAGACCGCGCGCACGGTTGCGGTCCGGCAGGGCGAAAAGCTCAACGCACGTGCCCTCAGCGCGATGTTCAAGCACATCATCGCCAACAACCGCGCCGGCGGCTGGCGCAAGATCAAGGCGCGGTCTCTGGGCCTCCGGACCGGCCCGATGCATGATGTGCGCGGCCTCCACATCCATCCGGATCTGACCCAGACCCACCCGGACGTGGACGGTCACCACATTATGTCATGGTGAGGACGCCACTTGACGGGTTAGGTGCATGATGTGCCCGGCCTCCACATCCATCCGGATCTGACTCACACCCAGCCGGAGGTGGACGGTCACCACATTATGTCGTGGCGACGGGTCTGCCGACGGTCAGGATCTGTTGAAGCGCCGGCTCCATGCTGCTGCGGTAGTGATAGTCGGGCTCGGCACCCGCCGCGTCGATGGCGGTGCTGAAGAAGCACCGGGCCGCGGCCGCCAACACCACCTGGAAGATGTCGGCGTCGTCGAGGCCCAGGTGACGCAGTCGTTCGACGTCCGCGGCGGTGATGGTGGAGGCGTCGTGGGCAACCTTGTCGGCGAAGTCCATGATGGCCATATCGACGGCGTCAAGGCCGGCGTCGTGATGATTCGAGGCGATCCTCTCAAGGGTTGCGGGGTCGTAGAACTTGTCGCGCAGCACGGCTCCGTGCGCGAGCGCGCAGTAGCTGGACCGCAACCGCCTGGCGGCAGCCAGTGTGGCCAGCTCGTAACGGCGGAGATCCATGCCCGCCTTGATGGCTGTGTTCAGTGCGAGCCAGGCATCGTAGACAGCAGGCCGCAGCGCGAAGACCCTGGTGTAGTTGGCGACGTAACCCTGGCGAGCGCGGTCGGCGTCGTACAGTCGGGCGACGTCGCCGTCCGCCTCTTCCGGCGTGTTGAGATATGCCATGACCGAATCCTCGCCGCGCGGTGGCGCCGCCCACAAGGCCATGGTGACTGCGGAGCGCGTGCGGTGGGCGGTGGAGATGCTGACCGTTGATCCCGATGATCATCTGCTCGAGATCGGTTGTGGCCGGGGCGCGGCGATTTCCATGATCTGCAGGTGCCTGGGCGGCGGCAAGATCACCGCTATTGACCGCTCGGCCACCATGGTCCGGCTTGCGGAGCAGCGCAACCGTGAGCACATTTCGTCCGGGAAGGCAGCGGTCCGGGCGGTAGCGCTCGAGGAGGCGGACTTCGGGCCGGAGCGGTTCGACAAGATCTTTGCGATCAACCTGAACCTGTTCTGGGTGCGCTCACCGGCGAAGGAACTGGATCTTCTACGTACCCTGTTGAAGCCGAATGGGTCCCTCTATCTCTTCTATGAGCCGCCGGATCCGTCGCGGCTACCGAAGCTCGCCGACCGGCTGGTCGCTGTCCTTGCCGGGAATGGATTCACGACGACGACCACGACGAGCAGCCAGCCCAGGCCACTACTGGCCGTCGTAGCTCGGGTGAAATAGCCTGAATGCCCGTCTACGGGTGTTTGTCAGGACTAAGCTCTTGTCTCTATCGAGCGTCGGCCGTCTGGCCGGTGGTCGGGACGCCGCCCAGACGTCCGCGCGGAGGGCGGCGCTGGCGTGGGACTGGACGCGTGGTTTCTCACCGCGGAGCAGCGCGGTAACCGGTCGACATCGCTGGATGTGCGGCATCCGGACGGCGCCGCATGGACGACGGGGAATCTCGTGCGGCCGTTGCTACACGGATCAAGCTATTTCCGTGAGCTTCTGACGGCCGTTCGCGGCCTGCGCGCCGGTGATCAGTTGTTCTTCACCGATTGGCGAGGTGATCCGGAGGAACGGCTAGACGGCCCCGGGAGTGAGGTCTCTCGGGTGCTGGCCGAGGCGGCTGGCCGTGGGGTACACGTCCGGGGTTTGGTGTGGCGCTCGCATCTGGACCGGTTCCGTTTCCATGAGGAGCAGAACCGCCACCTCGGCGAGGAGATCGTGGCGGCAGGCGGCGAGTGCCTGCTCGACATGCGGGTCCGCTCCGGTGGCGCGCATCACCAGAAGTTCGTGGTGTTGCGCCATGTCGATCGCCCAGAGCTTGACGTGGCGTTCGTCGGCGGCATCGATCTGTGTCACGGCAGAAAGGACGACGAAAGCCACGTTGGGGATGAGCAGCCGTGCCCGCTCGCCGCTGTCTACGGTCCCCGGCCACCGTGGCACGACGTCCAGATCGCGATCCAGGGTCCGGCAGTAGCCGATGTGGAGACCGTGTTCCGGGAACGCTGGGAGGACCCCGCTCCGCTGACGCGAAACCCGTACCGGCAATGGCGGGACCGGCTGCTCGGCCGACCAGGACCGGCCGGCTGCCCGCCCCGACTCTCCGATCCCCCGCCGCGCGGCGGTCACGCCGTGCAGGTGCTGCGCACATACCCGTATCGGCGCCGGGGGTACGCCTTCGCGCCGTCCGGGGAGCGGAGCATCGCGCGGGCCTTCGCCAAGGCGCTGCGCCGGGCACGTCGCCTGGTCTAT
>DASXRQ010000030.1:0-23414 GCA_036506495.1 Micromonosporaceae bacterium
TGGTTGCTTGACCGTCCTGAACTGCTCGGTCGGGAGATCTTCTACACCGACCAGGTGTCGTTCGGCCTGGCCATCCACGAGCTGGGCCTGACGGTGCGGATGCTCTCCTCCGAGTTCAACTTCCCGACGCATTACCCGAACATCGAACAGGTGATCCCCCTCGTGCTCCACTATCACCGACGGGTGGACGAACAGGGATTCCTGCTCGCCCACGGCGCAGCCGAGGTGGACGCCCAGATCGCCCTCGTGAACGAGGTGCTGGACGAGCACCGACGTACGGCTCCACCACCCGAGGTCGTCGCGGCTGCCGGCCGCCCGTAGTCCACGTACGTCACCGGCATAACCCGGCCGAGCGGACGTCCTGCCATCGGCATGATCGAGCGTGGGCCTCGCTGGTAATGCCCGCGCCGACATGACGACAACAGTGGCCGCCACCGAGCACCGTGCGCGACAACCGGCCACCTTCTGGCCACATAGCCTTTCGCCGTCCGCCGATCAGGGCCGCTTGTCCAGCGCCAGCTTGACGCCCATGCCGATCAGGGTGGCGCCGGTCAACCGGGAAAGTGTCCGGCGCACTGCGGGTCTGGCTATGAATGTGTGTAGGCGGTGGATCAGTGCGATGTATACCAGGTACCAGGCGCTGGCCAGTCCTTCGAACAGCAGGCAGAGCAGGCTCATTCGCCACGTGAAATGCGGACCGGGGTCGACGAACTGCGGAAGGAAGGTCACGTAGAAGACGGCGACCTTCACGTTGAGAAGGTCGGTCGCCACGCCGGTCGTGAATGCCCGCCACCAACTGGCGTGCCGGGTCGGCGGGAAGTCCGCACGGGCGGGGTGAGCCTGGGGTTCTCGCCGCGCATTGCGCAGCGTCTGCACGCCGAGCCAGACCAGGTACGCCGCTCCGGCCAGTTCACCGTCACATACAGTCGCGCCGAGGCGAGCAACAGCGCGGACAGGCCGACGGTCGCGAGCGTCGCGTGGGTGAGGCCGCCGACCACGAGTCCGGCGGCGGTGCTGATCGCCGCTCGGCGGCCGGCGCCGATCGCCTGGCGGGTGACCAGCGCGAAGTCCACGCCCGGTACGACGATGAGTACGGCGCTCGTGATCAGGAACTGGGTCAGGTGCATGGCGACGGCGGCGGGCGATCTGGCCGTGTCAGCACGCCTGGTCGGGGCCGGTCATCGACGCAGAGAGTAAACACGTCAGGCCGGGCGTAGTGACCGACCACGTCGAGGTCGAATCGGGACTGCGGTATTTCGCCAGGTTGAGACGGGCGACCAGGACCCCCTCCTCGCCGCACAGGGGGCCGGCCAGAACCTTGCCGAGCGGCGACACGATCAGGCTGCCGCCGTCAATGAGTGGGCTTTGGGTGGTCCCCATGGCAGCTCCGGCGACTCCGTCATCCAGCGATCGACATACTGACAGGCGCTTGGCACGAAGCACCGGCCTTTGAGCGCAACGTGCCGCATCGTGGCCTGCCAGCCGTCCCGATCGTCCACTGTGGACGCACACCAGGTGTCCACGCCCTGGCGTACATCGTAGTCCGAACAGCGGCATGTAGTTTCCCAGCAGATCGCGGCGCCAAGGGTGCCACACTCTGCCCGGACCGCGAGCATCGTCCGTTGTGGGCGGCTACACCCAGCGCCAGTCGGTGCGCACCCAGTTGAACTTGTCTGGCTGGAGCATCAGCAGCCCGGCGTACCCGGTGGCCCGCCCATTGACCTCGGCGAGCAAAGCCGACTGGTCGGCGGGCGCGTCGTCCAACGCGTGCCAGTCGTCGGAGGAGATCATCCACCGCTTGGTGAACTCCTCCTCCTGCTGGCCGAGCACCAGCCCGGCGGCCACCTCGACGATCACTCGTGCGCTGTCGGCCATACCGGCCAGTATCCGGCCAGGTCGGATGGCGTGCGGGTGAACCGCTCATACCGGCCTGGGCCGGTCCGCCTGCCGTTGCCGGGAGACATTGGACGGTTACCGCGCCCGAAATGGTGATCCGTCCCGTTAACCGGCCAATGACCGACGGGAACAGGCACTTGAACGCCATAATTTAGTCGGTTCCGGCCGGAACGGGGGGCCCGGCCGGAACCATGATGCGGCCTCGAGTGAGGCCACGTGTCGCGGGACGTTATCGAGTCCCGGTCAGTCTCGCTGTCGCCCGAACGACACTCAGCCGCGATCGAACTCCCCGGCCCGGGCGCCGGACAGGAACGCACGCCAGTCGTCGAGCGTGAACGTGAGGGCCGGCCCCGCCGGGTCCTTGCTGTCGCGGACGGCGACGGTGTCGTCGACGGTGGCGACCTCGACGCAGTTGGGGCCGCTCATGTCGCTGCGGCTGCTCTTGCGCCACACGGCGCCATTGAGGTCGGTGCTCTTCATGCTGCCGCTCCCTTTCTGCGAGGCTGAGAAATTAGTACCCGCTCGAACCAGAGTCGAAGCGGACCAGCGGTGCGGCTAGTGGCGACAAGGAGAAGCGCATGGACGGCATCGGCCGGCTGAGCGGGATCGCGCTCGAGTGTCCCGACCCGGCGGCGCTCGCGGATTTCTACAGCCGGCTCACCGGCTGGCCCATCGTGTACACCGACCCGGACTGGTGCTCACTCGGCGAGAGCGAGGACGCAACCTTCCACCTGTCGTTTCAGCTGTCGCCCGGCTATCAGCCGCCGACCTGGCCCGACCCAGCCTCATCGATGCAGTTCCATCTGCACGTCCGAGTCGATGACCTCGATGCGGCGGAGCGAACAGTGCTGGCGCTGGGCGGGACACGCCTGGATCACCAGCCGAATCCGCACCGCTCGCGCGTCTTCGCCGATCCCGCGGGGCACCCGTTCTGTCTCGTGGCTTGAGCGACGGCGAGCACTCAGCTCGCCCGGCGGCGCAGCGTCGCGACCGCGGAACCGGCGAGCATGAGCAGGCACTCGGGGAGCTGCCCATCGGCGAGCGCGGCGCCGAAGAGGGCCACGCCGGTCGAGGCGTCGCTGTTGACGTACGCACTTACGAACCGGGCCACCCAGCGCGCGTCGTAGGTCGCCTCGTCGATGCCGGGGAAATCGAGTGTCCAGCTCCCCCGCGGCACGTCGTCGCCGACCATCGTCGCGGCCAGGCACCATGCCACGTTGTATGCCCCCGCAACTCCGGCCCGGTCGACGACCTCGTCGAAGGTGCCGACGACGGCGTCGCTATCGCCCACCAAGGCCCTATCCAGGATCCGCGCGGCGTCGTCGCGCGCACCGGCGGGAAATCCAGCCACGTCCGGAGCGTATGCCCCTGGGTCAACGGAGGCATGGCGAACGGGAGGGCCCGTCAGGCCGACCGAAGCAGGCAGGTCAGGCGAGCCGTGCACACCCGACCACCCGACTCGTCGGTGATCACGATCTCGTACGTGGCCACCGACCCGCCGCGGTTCACCGGCGTCGCCACCCCGGTCACCACACCGGAACGCACCGCCTTGTGGTGCGTGGCGTTGATGTCGATGCCGAGCGAGAGCGGACGGGACACGGTCGCACCGTGCAGCGCCGCACCGATCGAGCCGAGGGTCTCGGCCAGCACGCACGACGCGCCGCCATGCAGCAGGCCGTACGGCTGCGTGTTCCCCTCGACCGGCATCGTCCCGACCACGCGGTCGACCGATGCCTCGGTCAGCACCACACCCATCCGCTCGGCCAGTACGCCAAGCCCGCCGAAGAGGTCGGCGACAGTCTCGCTCGCAGCGTCCACGACTCGGACATTACCGACTGGTACCGCTCGAGCCTGCGACCGGAGTCACACACCGGGAACGCGGCGCGCTAAGGTGCCCAGCGGACCATCGGGGAGGGAGGACACCCCATGTACGTGTCGCGGAGGGTCGGCCTGGCAGCCGGCGCGGCGCTTCTGCTCATGACCGGGGCGTGCAGCGCCAACGGCCGCGCCGACGCGTCCGAGAGCCACCATGTGCGTCTGTACGGCTCGGACGGCAACATGGGCAACCCGCTCGGTGACGCGTTGAAGGATCATCCGGGCGCACTGGCGGGCATGAAGGGCACCACCCCGATGACGCCGCTGACCGACGACTTCAAGAACCGGCTGAAGGCCGTGTACCCGAACCTGGACAACTTCAGCTACGCCGGCGAGACGTACGACGCGGTGGTCCTCGCCGCCCTGGCCGCGGAGACGGCCAGGACCGCCAACCCGCGGACGCTGGCGAAGTTCCTGCCTGGCGTGACCTACGGCGGCGAGGCCTGCGACACCGTCTCGCAGTGCCTCCGCATGATCCGAATCGGGACGGACATCCAGTACCGCGGTGTATCCCTGCGCCGCGGCGGCTTCAGCGACAAGGGCGAACCATCGACCGCGTCGTACGCGACCATGCACTTCAGCGAGGACAACCGCATTGACGACGGGAAGACCGAGTTCGTGGGCGCCGGCAACGAGGGCGACACGACGAAGGCGCGGCAGCCGGCGCCGCCGCCGGGGTCCGAACGGCCCAAGGATGCCCCCCTCGTCCTCGGCGGCCTCCTGCCGGAGACCGGCGCGCTGGAGAGCCAGAACCCGCCGCTGGCCGCCGGCGCCCGGCTCGCTATCCGCGAAATCAACGCCGCTGGCGGTGTGCTCGGCGAGCCGGTGAAGTGGATCGACGGTGACGACGGCACGTCGGGCACCAAGGCCAAGGAGACCGCGGCCAAGGAGATCGCGCAGCATGTGCACGTCATCATCGGCGCGAGCTCGTCCAGCGTAACCAAGGCGGTCCTGCCGATGGTGACCAACGCTGGTGTCGTCATGATCTCGCCGTGCGCCACCGCCGACGAGCTGATGACCCTGCCGGACCACGGCCTGTTCTTCCGTACCGCACCGCCGGACCACCTGCAGGCCAAGGCCCTCGCCGACATCGTCCTCCGCGACGGCAGCGCCAAGGTGCTGATCATCAACCGGGACGACTCGTGGGGCAACGGCCTGCGGGACATGCTGTCGCAGACACTGCAGGCGGCCGGACTGACTGCCAAAGACGTCCGGGTGTTCACCTATCCCGGAGTGGACAGTGCCGACGAGAAGCTGGACCTGTCGTCCCTGCCCAACCAGGTCAAGAATTTCGCCCCGGACGGCATCGTGCTGCTCGGGTTCGACGAGACAGTCCACGTGATCGACAAGCTGCTTGAGGGGGACATCTCCCTACAGCACTGACCGCGACGCCGCTCCCTCCTTGCGGTCGATCTAGGCCAATACTGGTTAATCGATCTCCAACCACCAGTATTCGCCCTAGATCGACGAGCGAGAGAGGGCCAGCACCGCCACGTACTGCGGCGCGTCCGCCTCGTCGACGTCGGCGAGCCGCCAGGGGCTGCCCGCCACGAGCTCCGCGAGTTCGTCCGGCGTACAGAGGAGGTAGTCGAACCAGCCGGTCGCCAGGTCGCGGTAGCGCACCCGCACGCGGAGCTGGCCGCCCATGCGGCCGAGCCGTCGGTTGCGCTCGTGGTAGGCGATGTGCACCGGGTCGGTGGTCGCGTACGGCATGGTGCCCTGCGCGACCACCCGGGCGCCGGGGCGGGCCATGGCGGCGAGCGCGGCGAGGAAGCCGGGTGCCCGCTCCCTGCCCTCGAGCAGGCCGAGGTTGTTGCCCAGCAGCAGGAACGAGTCGTACCGGCGGCCCGCCTGGGAATGCTCGTCGACGCTCGCGACCACCAGGTCGCGTACGCCCCGGCGGCGGGCCACGTCGACGGCGCCCGGGGAGACGTCGAGCCCGGTGACCGCGAGTCCGCGGTCCTGCAGGGCGAGGGCCGCCCGCCCGGCGCCGGTGCCGATGTCGAGCACGTGTCCGGTGAGCCGGTCGACCGCCCGGTGATCGAACGAAAACCAGTCGGCCGGCTTCGTCAGGTACCGCGCGGCTGGCGCCCCGTTGATGAACCCGTCGTCGCGCTCCACGATCTCGACGGTGGGCCGGGGTATCCGGCCACCGATCGTCGGCCGCGGGCCGACGCCCGTCTCCTCGGCGAGCGCATCCCTCATGAGCTCACCGAACGCGTCGCCGAGGCGCGGCTCGATGGTCATGGCGCCGACCGTACCGATCGACCCGCGGCGGTGCGCCGCCATTTTGCTCACCGGGCACGCGTCAGGGGTGAGGGCCGTGCGGTTGCCCGCACGACCCTCACCCCTGTCCGACGGTTTGGTCCGGTCGACGACCGGTTCGTCAGTCGCCCTGGCGCTGCTGGGGAATCTGCCCCTGCAGCAGGGCGCGAACCTCCGACTCGCGGTAGCGACGGTGGCCACCCAACGTGCGAATCGCACTGAGCTTGCCCGCCTTCGCCCACCGGGTCACAGTCTTCGGGTCGACACGGAACATCGACGCAACCTCGGCCGGCGTTAACAACGGCTCTGGTTCGTGCGTACGCGATGCCATCGGTCACTCCTCCACAGGTACCTATAGACGACGGCCGGGGTCCCGCCGGCCGACGCGACTCCCATGGTCCGGCTAGTCCCCGATGTCCGACATGGGCCGAACGGCCGAACGTCCCTGGATGTACGGATGATGAATGACCGATTTTTAACCATTTTCTATAGCAGAAACTGCCTTATTCGGGCTGTTGATCACGCTTAATGAGACGTTAATTACGAGATTTATTCGCATTAATGCCCAAGCGTTGGGCCCGTTTGAGTGATTAGCGCTAATTGCAGCGTTCCAGCAGCTGGATGGCGCGCCAGCGCGCCACGAGCTTCTCGTACGCCTCCGTCGCGGCGTCCGCATCGCCCCGCGAGAGGGCGGCCAGACCGGCCGCGACGAGCCCCGGGGAGTCGTCCTCCTCGAGCACTTCGTCGGGCAGCAGGTCGACCAGCCCGCCGTAGTCCAGCTCGACCACCGAACGCGGATGGAACTCCTCGAGCCACCGCGCGCCCTCCTCGACCGCCTCGGTGATCGGCACGTCCCCGACGGACTTGCGGAGCACGGCCACTGCCCGGTGGGCCCGGCGCCGCGCCTTCGAGATCTCCGTCCGGTAGCGCAGCACGCGACGCTCCGGCCGCAGGACCAGCTCGCGCTCGTTCAGATCGATGAAGACGAACCACCGCAGCGGTACGCCCCAGGTGGCGATCTGCTCGTGCACCCTTGGCACGCCTTGCTCCAACACCCGCGCGCCGCTTCGCCAGTCCTCGACAATGGCCCGCGCCTGGCCGGCCAGCACCGGTGGCACGAACGCATCGGCGAGCACCGACGGTACCCCGTCCCGAGCGCTCAACGCCGCCTCAGCGACGCGGACCCGAAGATTCCACGGGCAGACCAGCAGGGTGTCGTCCGCCTCGAGCACGTACGCCTCGTCCGGCAGATCTGGCAGCCGGGTCCATCCGGCGCCGAGAGCCTCGAGCACCGCGGTGCGCTGCCGACCCGGTCCCTCCAGCGGGGCCACCGCCCGGCCCTCCCGGACGTAGCGCCGCCAGAAGACCTGGCGTTCACGGTCGAAGGCCGTCAACGGCTCGTAGACCCGCAGATACGCAGCGAACATCGTCGGCACGGCGCGATCCTCCCACGAAACGGTCGCTTCCGTCCGCTCGCCCATCAACGGCGCGGGTTTCACACGCCACGTCCGGATCGCGCGGGTCCGCGGCCGCGATGTGGCGGCACTACGCTCGGAGCTAGGCGACGGGCGCACCATTCCGACGCCGAGCCGGCAGCACCCCGCCGGCGTGGGCCCGCGCGTGCCCCACGAGGGCTCGCCGACACCATCCACCTTGGAGCAGCCATGGGCGTATTCGCCACCGACGGTCAGGATCCGACCGGTCACGAGCAGGTCGTCTTCTGCCAGGACAAGCAGACCGGTCTCAGGGCGATCATCGGCATCTACTCGACCGCGCTCGGGCCCGCGCTCGGCGGCACCCGGTTCTACCCGTACGCCAGCGAAGAAGACGCTGTGCACGACGTGCTCGAACTCTCGCGCGGGATGGCATACAAGAACGCCCTCGCCGGCCTCGACCTCGGCGGCGGCAAGGCCGTGATCTGGGGTGACCCGGAGCAGATCAAGACGGAGCCGCTCCTGCGCGCGTACGGCCGGTTCGTTCAGTCACTCGGCGGCCGCTACTACACGGCCTGCGACGTGGGCACCTACGTGCAGGACATGGATGTCGTGGCGCGGGAGACCCGGTTCGTGACCGGCCGCAGCATCGAGCACGGCGGTGCCGGCGACTCCTCGATCCTGACGGCCTGGGGTGTGTTCCAGGGCATGCGCGCCGCGGCCGAACACGTCTGGGGCACACCGTCGCTGTCCGGCAAGCGCGTCGGCGTCGCCGGGCTGGGCAAGGTTGGCAAGCACCTCACCGCTCACCTCCTTGAGGACGGCGCTACCGTCGTGGCCACCGACGTGTCGGAGCGGGCGCTCGAGTGGGCCCGCGCCACCCACCCCGAGGTCGAGCTCGTCGCGGACGTCACGGCGCTGATCACCTCCGACATCGACGTGTACGCCCCGTGCGCCCTCGGCGGCGCGCTCAACGACGAGACCGTGCCGGTGCTGCGCGCCAAGGTGGTGGCGGGTGCCGCGAACAACCAGCTGGCGCACCCCGGCATCGAGAAGATGCTGGCCGAGCGCGGGGTGCTCTACGCACCGGATTACGTGGTCAACGCCGGCGGGGTGATCCAGGTCGCAGACGAGATCGAGGGATTCAACTTCGAGCGGGCCAAGCTGCGCGCTACCAAGATCTACAACACCACCAGGCAGATCCTTGTGCTGGCCGATGCCGAGGGCGTGCCGCCCGCGGTCGCCGCCGACCGGCTCGCCGAACGCCGGATGGCCGAGGTCGGGCGGCTGCGCGTCATCCGGGTCTGACCGCTTGCCTCGTCGATCATGGGTTCGTCGTCGTTCTCGGCGCTCCGATTCGCGACAACAAGTCCTTGATCGAGGAAAAAGTCCTTGATCGACGGGGCCCTACGACGCGGGTAACCCGAGGTGCCGAACCTGGACTTCCCCATGTACCGTAAGACCCACGAGAGATGCCTGACGTCATCGGGGCCCGCCTTCGGGCTGCCCCGAAATTCTGTGCGAGGGGGTCGAGCCATGGGGCGCGGCCGTGCTAAGGCCAAGCAGACTAAGGTGGCCCGGGAGCTGAAGTACCACTCCCCGAACACCGACCTCGCCGCCCTGCAGCGGGAGCTCGCCGGCAGCGGCAAGTCCGACGAGGACTTCGAGGAGTACGACGAGTACCCCGAGGACGCGGACGACGAGGACGACGACGACAACTGGGCGTCACGGACCCGCTGACCTCCGGTCAGGTATGAGCACGCGGCAACGCCGCGTGCTCGCGCGTGTCCGGTCAGCGCCGGTTCGTGAACTCGTAGAACTGGGACGGGAACACCTGCTCCCAGTCGGGCGCCCGGACGACCGCCTCCGGCCCGGCGCGCTCTCGCCACACCGCCTCGGCGCGCGCCACCATCGGAGCCAGGCCGGTCGCGGCGGCGCGGACCCGTTCGGTGACGACGTCATGCTGCTCGGGCATGGTCCAACACTCCCTCGAGTAGGCGGATCTTCGTGTTGCGGCAGTGGTCGGTGACCGTGCCGTCGAACCTGCCAAGCTCGAACAGCCGGTTGGAGGCCTGTCCGCCGCCGCAGAACCCGAAGTACGGGCACGACGCGCGGCAGTTCTCCGTGCCGGCCAGATACTCCGCTATCCACCCGGTCGGTGCCGCCACCGCCGCCGCGACGATCTCATCCAGCGGCCGGTCCAGCACGTTGCCGGACGCGAAGTCGCCGTACGCCGGGTCGGTGAACCCGGCGAGCTCGGGTGAGAACAGCACGACCCGCCCGTCATGCGCCACGGTGGGGATCGGGTCGCGCAGCGCCGGCAACAGGTCGTCGGCGCCGCCCGCGAGGACGGCCCCGGCGTACCGGAGTGCCCATTCCACCTCGCGCAACTCGATGCGTGGATCGGCGAGCCACGCCGCGACGAGCTCGGACCAGAAGGCCTGGACGGCCTCAGCCGGGCGGGCGTTGACCCGGGTGTTGACGCCCTCGCGCTCCTCGACGTTGATCCCTAACCAGTAGCACCCCAGATTCAGGAAGAACTCGTACAGCTCGGCCGCGAGACCCGGCCGAGGGTCGGCCACGACGCAGATCGCGGCGAACCGGATCTCGTGCCGGCGCAGCGCCGCCACGCCGCGCATGATGCGGTCGAAGGCCGGCCTGCCGGCCCAGTCGACACGCAGCGCGGTGTGGTCCGCCGGCCCGTCGATGGACAGCCCGATTCGTACGTCGTGCCGGCGGAAGAACTCGCACCAGGCGTCGTCGATCAGCGTGGCGTTGGTCTGGATGTGCTGTTCGACGCCGCGAAAGGGCGCCATCAGCTCGCCCAGGTACGCCCGCCCGACCGTGAGCGGCTCGCCGCCGTGCCACACCACGCTGAACTGGTCGGCCTCGGCGGCCCACCGGTTCACCGTTCCGGCGACCGCGCTCGCGACCTCGACCGGCATCCGGCCATCCCGCGAACGGAATGGGAGATAGCAGTACGCGCAGTTCAGGTTGCACAGCGTCGTCGGCTGCATGAGGACATATGACGGCACCGGCGCAATACCCCGTAAGCCGGTTGACGTCGACACACCAGACAGGCTACGGCCGCGTGTCCAGTGGGGTGAAGACCCCTCACGTAAACGGTCGTTAGCCCCGCGTGTGCGAGCCGATCATCTGCACGGTGCCCGAGCCGTCGATGATCTCGCCCGCGAGCCACCCGCGGATGCCACGACCGAGCAGGAACGCGAGCGCACGATCGGCATCCGCCGCCGACACGATCGCGAGCATTCCGACGCCCATGTTGAATGTGGACTCCATCTCCGCGTCGTCGATGCGGCCCTTGGTCTGCACGAGATCGAAGATGGGTTGCGGCCGCCACGTGGAGCGGTTCACGACCGCGTCCACGTGGCCAGGCAGCACTCGCACCAGGTTGCCCGGGATGCCCCCGCCGGTCACGTGCGCGAACGTCCGCACGTCGCATTCCTGCACGAGCTTGAGGCAGTCCCGTGCGTAGATCTTCGTCGGCGTGAGCAGTTCCTCGCCGAGCGTGCGCTGCCCGCCGAACTCGTCGATGACCGTGTCCAGCCGCAGCCGGCCCGCCCCGAGCAGCACGGCGCGCACGAGCGAGTAGCCGTTGGAGTGCAGGCCGCTGGACGGCAGCGCGATCACAACGTCGCCGACCTCGACGCGATCCCTGCCGAGCAGCTCACTCTCCTCGACGACGCCCACGCCGGTGGCCGACACGTCGTACTCGCGCGGGCCCATCACGCCGGGGTGCTCGGCTGTCTCCCCGCCGATCAGCGCGCACCCGGCCTCCTTGCAACCAACCGCGATGCCCGCGCCGATCTCGGCCACCCGGTCCGGCATGACCTCACCGCACGCGATGTAGTCCAGCAGGAAGAGCGGCTCCGCGCCGCACGCGACGAGGTCGTCCACGACCATCGCCACGAGGTCGATGCCGATCGTGTCGTGCACGTCCAACTGTTGGGCGATCACCAGTTTGGTGCCCACGCCGTCCGTCGACGAGGCGAGGACTGGGTTGCGGTACTTGCGCAGATCCAACCGGAACAGCCCGGCGAAGCCGCCGAGGCCACCGATGACCTCGGGCCGCATCGTGCGGTGGACGTGCTTCTTGAGCTGCGCCACCGCCTGCTCGCCGGCGTGGATCGACACGCCCGCGTCCGCGTACGTGACCACGCGCCCCTTGCTGGACCGCTTGCCGCCTGGGGTCCACGGCGTACGCCGGTGCTCGACCGGGCCGCCGTTGGGCGAGTTGCTTCCCGCGCTGGTGCGCTCGGACACGTGCGTCACGGTTCTCCCCTTTGTTCCGCGGCGGAAGCGAGGCCCAACGGCCCCGCTATGGCCGGTGCAGTGCGTCGCCCCCGCCGGGACTTGCGACGAGCGGCTCCGCACCATGCCCGAGGCGGTCCGCCCCGGTCTCGTACTCGTACCCGACGGCGAGCGCGTCGTCGGCCTTGGTGCCGCCGACCCGCTTCCCGACGCCCTCGAGCACGTGCTTTCCGATGAGATGCCCGGCCGGCAACTCGATCGGATATTCGCCATCGAAGCAAGCCCGACACAGGCGCGTCTTCGGCTGCTCGGTGGCGATGACAAGACCGGCGAGCGACACGTACCCGAGTGTGTCGGCGCCGATGGAACGTCGGATCCCCTCGGTGTCCAGCCCGTTGGCGATCAGCTCGGCCTTGGTCGCGAAGTCGATGCCGTAGAAGCAGGGCCAACTCACCGGCGGCGCGGAGATGCGGACGTGCACCTCCACTGCTCCGGCCTCCCGGAGCATGCGGACGATCGCACGCTGGGTGTTGCCCCGCACGATCGAATCGTCGACGACCACCACCCGCTTGCCGCGTACGGTCTCCCGGAGCGGGTTCAACTTCAACCGGATGCCCAGCTGGCGGATCGTCTGCGACGGCTGGATGAAGGTCCGACCCACATACGAGTTCTTCACCAGCCCCGCGCCGTAGGGGATGCCGGACGCCTCGGCGTACCCGATCGCGGCGGGTGTGCCGGATTCGGGAACCGGAAGGACGAGGTCGGCGTCGGCTGGATGTTCCGCGGCGAGGCGCTTGCCGACCGCGACCCGCGCGGCGTACACATTGCGGCCGGCGATGGTGCTGTCGGGCCGCGCGAGGTAGACGTACTCGAACAGGCAGCCCTTGGGATCCGGGCTGGCGAACCGGGCCGAGCGCAGACCGTCCTCGTCGACGGCGAGCAGCTCGCCGGGCTCGACCTCACGCACCACGCTCGCACCGACGATGTCGAGCGCGGCGGTCTCGCTCGCCACGACCCAGCCGCGTTCGAGCCGGCCGAGCACGAGCGGCCGGACGCCGTGCGGATCGCGCGCGGCGTACAGCGTCGTCTCGTCCATGAAGACGAAGCTGAACGCGCCCCGGACCGTGGGCAGCACGTCGAGCGCCGCGGCCTCGACCGACATGTCGGGGCGGGCGGCGAGCAGCGCGGTGACCAGCGCGGTGTCCGACGTGGCGCCATCGGCGTCCATGCCGCACGCGCGGGCCTGCTGGGCGAGTTCGGTCGAGTTGACGAGGTTGCCGTTGTGCGCGAGGGCGATCGCGGCGCCGGACCGGGTAGCACGGATCGTCGGCTGGGCGTTCTCCCACGTTGACCCGCCGGTGGTGGAGTAGCGCGCATGGCCGATCGCGACGTGTCCGCGCAGACTCGCCAGGGTCGGTTCGTCGAACACCTGGGCGACAAGGCCCAGATCCTTGAAGACGACGATGCCGGAGCCGTCGCTGACCGCGATCCCGGCTGCCTCCTGGCCGCGGTGCTGCAGCGCGTACAGACCGAAGTATGTGAGCTTCGACACCTCTTCGCCGGGCGCCCAGACGCCGAAAACACCGCAAGCGTCCTGCGGGCCGGGCCCTTCTGGGTCGAGGTCGTGGCTCAACCGGCCGTCGCCTCGTGGCACCTGCCGCTCCTCGTGCTGATTGGTGTCGCTGACCTCGCTGCCGTCGCGCCAACAGTGTACGCGAGTGGGCAGGAGATAACAGAGCGCCACATCGATGCTTCTGCCGGTAGCCAAGCCGCTCCACAGCGAGCCGCCTAGATCGGAATGTATGCCGAAATGTCCGCACGGCTCCCGCTTGCGTGGATGCGACCTTCGGCGACAGCGACCGTCCAATCGAGACGGTCCGTCGCGACGAGCATCCACGTGACCGGATCCATCTCGACGACGTTCGGTGGCGTACCCCTTGTGTGACGCGGACCTTCGCCGCACTGAATAGCACCGTAAGGTGGTACCCGCACCTCCACCGATCGGCCAGGTGCGCGCCTGGCCAACTCGGTTAAGAGGGCGCGAACGGCGTGTCGCAGCACGGTCGAATCGGGCGATTGCCCCGCATCGAGCGCCGACAGGGCGGCCGCGACCGCCTCGGACTTACTGTGCGCAGTGGACACGTCGGGACGATACGACCCCCTGACTGGCCACGTAGTGTCCCCCCTGGGTCGCGCGGACCGTGCCGAACAAGGCATAGTGGCCGTCGGTGTATTCGCACGGGGTGCCTCCGGCCGTCAGCATGCTGGTCGGGGTAGGACGTACCGGAAGGCGGTGGACGTGACAACACACCGACGTGCCTGGATGCTTCGTGCCGGGGTGGTCGCGGTGTTGGCCGTGGGTAGCCTGCTCTCCGTCCCGGTGACGCCTGCCCTGGCCGACGACCCGGATGTCCAGATCACGAGCCTGCCCAACGCGACCCTTGGTCCGGGCGAGCGCGTGGACCTGAAGTTCAGGGTCACGAACAAGAATCTGCCCGTGGGCCAGCAGACCAACGACTCCTTCAACATCACGGTCTCGATGCCGTTCGCCGAGCTGACCTGCCAGGGACAGTGCAATCTCACGGACACCATCAACCGCGGTGAGTCCAAGGACTACGCGGCCACCCTCATCGCCGGCACGCTCGGCACCAACCAGACCAAGTCCGGCACCGTGCAGATCGACGCCAAGAGCGGCGGCGACCACGGCAACACGAGCCGGCAGGTCACCGTGCGCGGCCCGGAGCAGGCGCCGACGGTCAAGGAGATCAACGGGAAGGTCACCGACTCGGCGACCGGCGCCGGCCTGCGAGACGTCCTCGTAGGCATTCAGGACAGCCAGAACCACACCTACCTGACCACGACCAACCGGGACGGACGCTTCTCGTTCGTCTCCTCGTCCACCAAGCCGATCGTGCCCGGCGAAATCCTCATCACCGCGCAGAAGGACAACTTCAAGGTCACCCCCAAGCGGCTCAACGCCAACGCGGGCCAGACGGTCAGCACTACGCTCGCGATGATTTCGACGAAGCCGCCGGAGCCGACCGCCACCGCGGAGGCGACCCAGTCGGCCCTGCCGTCCGACGAGCCGAGCGACACGGCCCTGGCGACCGACGGTGAGAGCCTGAACGCCGCGGCGGCCGACACCGGTGGCTCCGGCGGCGGTGGGCTTTCGTGGGTGCTCATCGTCCTAGGCGGCCTGCTCGTCGCGATCGGCGTCGGCGCGATCGTGCTGCTCCTCGTGCGGCGCAAGGAGGACGACGGCGACGAAGAGGGCGACTTCACCGTCCAGCCGCGCGGTCCGGTCCCGACTCCGGCCAGCCGCGGCATGTACCACCCCGCCGCGGATCCGACCCGCGTCGCGAGCCGGGCGGGCGCCGGGCCGACGATGGTGGCCCGGCCGCCCATGGCCGACGCACCGACGATGCTGCACCAGCCGGCGCCCGATCCGTACGCGGATCCATATGGCGCGCCGCCGCGAGGCGCGCAGTCTCCCGTGCCGCCGATGACACCGCCGGGAACGTACGGCGCGGCGCGGCCCGGGTGGGCCGATGCCGGCCAGCCGACCTCGGCGCAGCCGCCGTACGGCACACCCGGTGGCTACGGCAGCCCGTCCGCTCAGGACGGGAGCTATGGCGCGCCCGCGGGTGGGTACGGCACGGCCGCGGGCGGCTATGGCGCGCCCGCGGGTGGGTACGGCAGTCCGTCGGCGCCCGCCGGGTCATACGGCGCGCCTGCGGGTGGCTACGGCGGGCACGGCAGCCCGGCGGCTCCCGCGGGCGGGTATGGCAGCCCAGCGGCTCCCGCCGGCGGGTATGGCAGCCCCGCGGCACGGCCCGCGGACGAGGGCTACGCCGGCCGCGACTACTCCGCCCCGACGAACCCGGGGTATGGCGGCGGGCGCGACTACGCGGCGCCCACGAGCCAGGAGTACGGCGCGAGCGGCTCCGGCTATTCCGGCGGGGGGTACGCCGAGTCGGGCGGCCCATACGACGCCGGCCCGGAGTACGGGCGGCCGGCTCAGCCGTACGAGTCCGGTGGGTACCAGCCGCCGACCGGTGGCGGGTACCCACCGCCGACCGACCCCACCGGCCGATATGACCAGAGTGGGTACGGCCAGTCCGACGGCGGTTACGACCAGGGCGGTTACGACCCGGGCGGTTACGACCAGGGCGGCGGTGGCTACGACGCCCGCTCCGGCTACGACCGCGTGCCCGAGCAGCGCGGCGGGTACGAGTCGCGCGGCTACGACGCGGACGGATACCGCGACGAGGCCGGTGGAGCCCATTCGCGCCACGCCGCGGAACCGCAGCCGACCCGCGCCGAGCGCCGCTCGCTGGACTGGCTCGACGACTGACCCGCTGGCCTACCCCGCCGCGGAGAAGACGCCACCGCGCAGCACCGGCACGACGGTGGAGACGCCGACCTGGGTGGCGATCGCGACATCCTCGGCGTACCCCGTCGTGATCAGCTCGAGGCCGCTGACGCAGCCGCGTACCGCGGCGGGCACGTCGGGAAGGCTTCCGTACGCGGCGAGAGCGACGGCTGCCTCCACCGAGAGACCACTATCCACGGTGGACAGCCCGTCGAGAACCGACGCCGCGCCGAGCAGGTCCTCCACGGACGGCCGCAACGTCTGATCCGGCCACCGCTCGCCGGCCGCGACGACGCCGATGGGTGCCCCCATTCCGCCGTACCCCTGCTCGCGCAGCCATCGTGCGACGGCGACAGCGTTACGCAGGCAACCCGCCACGACCTTGAGCCCGGTCGCGCTCGCGGCCGCGCAGATGGCCGAGCCGTTCGGCGATGGCAGCACGAGGTCGGGCACCGCGGGCGCTGCGGTCAGCGTGGCGGGCGACAGTGACCAGGGTCGATGCGAGGTGACCGCCCGGCGACCGACCGCCGCGACCGCGCCGATCCGATCCGCGTACGCCTCGGCCTGTTCGCCCCACGGGAACGGGTGCACGCGCATGCCCCGGCCGACCGCGACCTCCACGGCGGTCGTGAACGACAGGACGTCGACAACCACCAGGACGGCACATACCTTGCTCAGCTCGGCGGCGCCGGTCAGACCCCAGTCGAACCGGACGCCGCTGCCGGGCTGGGCGAAGACCGCCTCCGCCGCGCGGGCCACCCGCTACTCGGCCTCCGGCGCGGCCTCGGGGTCGGCCGCCGTCTCCGTCTCCGGCGCGGCCTCGGCCGCCGTCTCCGGCGCCGCCTCGTCCGCCGCCTCCAGTGCGGTCTCGGAGGCCTCGTCTGCCGTCTCCAGTGCGGCCCCGGAGGCTTCGGCGCCGAACAGGCGCGGAAGCGTGCCCGACCACGCCTCGCGCAGCTCGTCGAGCGGGATCGTGAACTGCCCGCGGATCTCCAACTCTCCGCCGTGCGCGTCCACGACGCCGATCCCGGTCCACGGCAGTCCCCGCTCGGTGCAGATCGCGGTGAAGGCCTTCTCGTGTCCGCGCGGCACCGCCACGATGGCGCGCCCGGCGGACTCCGAGAACAGGTAGAGGAACGGCATCGAGCCGGCCGTAAACTCGTCCGGCAGGGCAACCCGGGCGCCCAGTCCGCGACGCATGCACGACTCGATCAGCGCCTGCACCAGACCGCCATCGGATAGGTCGTGCGCCGAGCTCACGTGCCCCTTCGCGGCCGCGTCGGCGATCACCTCGCCGAGCAGGCGCTCGCGGGCCAGGTCCACCTGCGGCGGTACGCCACCGAGGTGCCCATGCACCTCCCAGGCCCATTCCGAACCCGACAGCTCGGCGTGTGTCTCGCCGAGCAGGATGATCACGTCACCGTCCTGGTCGAAGCCCATCGGTACGCGCTGCGAGACGTCGTCAAGCACGCCGAGCACACCCACCACCGGCGTCGGGTGGATCGCCGCCGCGCCGGTCTGGTTGTAGAAACTGACGTTGCCGCCGGTCACCGGGATGTTCAGCTCGGCGCATCCCTCCGCCAGCCCGCGTACCGCCTCGGCGAACTGCCACATCACCGCCGGGTCCTCCGGCGAGCCGAAGTTGAGGCAGTCGGTGACCGCGACCGGCCGCGCGCCCGTCACCGCCACGTTGCGGTACGCCTCGGCCAGCGCGAGTCGCGCCCCGACGTACGGGTCGAGGCGCGCGTAGCGGCCGTTGCCGTCGACCGACAGCGCCACGCCCAGCCCGCCCCGCTCGTCGATGCGGATGACGCCGGCGTCCTGGGGCTGGGCCAGCACGGTATTGCCGAGCACGTACCGGTCGTACTGTTCGGTCACCCATGTCTTGTCGCACAGGTTCGGCGACGCGGCCATCCGCAGCACGGTCTCCCGTAGCGCGTCGGGGTCCGCCGGCCGTGGGAGCGTCTCCGCGCGGTCCGCCTGCAGCAGGATCAGGTCGGCCGGCTCGCGCATCGGCCGGGCGTACACCGGTCCATCGTCCACAAGGGATCCCGGTGGCGCGTCGACGACCATCTCGTCGCGCCACGTGACGGCGAGTCGGCCCGGCTCGTCCGGCGCGGTGGGCGCGGTGACCTCGCCGATCGCGGTGGCGAGCACGCCCCACTTGTCGGCGGTCTTCAGCACGGCGTCGAGCTTGTCGGGCTCGACGACCAGGAGCATCCGCTCCTGCGACTCGCTCGCGAGAATCTCGTGCGGCTCCATCGACGGCTCACGCAGGGGTACCCGCTCCAGCCACACCCGCATGCCCGTCCCGGCTGCCGCGGCCGTCTCGGTCAGCGCGCAGGTCAGCCCGGCGCCACCCAGGTCCTGGACGCCGACGACCAGCCGCGCCTCGAACAGCTCCAAACAGGCCTCGATGAGCAGCTTCTCGGTGAACGGGTCGCCGACCTGGACGGACGGGCGGCGCTGGTCGGCCTCGTCGTCGAACGTCGCCGAAGCGAGCACCGAGACCCCGCCGATCCCGTCCCGGCCGGTCTTGGCGCCCATGAGCACGACGACGTTGCCCGCGCCCGAGGCTGCTTTGCTCTGCAGCCGGTCGACCGGCAGGACGCCCAGGCAGAGCGCGTTCACCAGTGGGTTGCCCTGGTAGGACGGGTCGAACACGACCTCGCCGCCGACGTTAGGCAGGCCGAGGCAGTTGCCGTAGCCGCCGATGCCGGCGACGACGCCGGGTAGCACCCGGGCGGTGTCGGGGTGGCCGGCCGCGCCGAAGCGGAGCGAATCCATCACTGCCACCGGGCGGGCACCCATCGCGAGGATGTCGCGAACGATGCCGCCGACGCCGGTGGCCGCGCCCTGGTACGGCTCCACGAAGCTGGGGTGGTTGTGCGACTCCACCTTGAAGGTCACCGCGACGGTGTCGGAGACCCTTACCACGCCCGCGTTGGCGCCCATGCCGGCGAGCAGCCGGTCGGAGCGTGGCGCCTTGTCGGCGAACTGCCGCAGGTGCACCTTGCTCGACTTGTACGAGCAGTGTTCGCTCCACATGATCGAGTACATCGCCAGCTCGGACTGTGTCGGCCGGCGGTCGAGGATCTGCCGGATCCGCTCGTATTCGTCCTCGCTCAGCCCCAACTCCAGGTAGGGCTGCAGTTCGTTTGGAGTGGCCGCCGCGTGCCCGACGGTGTCGACGCTCACTTCTGCGTACCTACCAGGTGCTTGAGGATCGACGCGAAGAACCCGAGCCCGTCGAGCGACGGCCCGGTCAGCGTCTCGACCGCGTGTTCGGGGTGCGGCATGATCCCGACGACGGTGCCGCCCTCGTTGGCGACCGCCGCGATGTCACGTAACGACCCGTTGGGGTTTCCGCCGGCGTACCGGGCCACGATCCGGCCCTCCGCCGTGAGCTCGTCGAGCGTGTGGTCGTCGGCCACGTACCGGCCCTCGCCGTTCTTCACCGGGATGATGATCTCCTGTCCCGGCTCGTACGCGTTGGTCCAGGCCGTATCCGGGGATTCGATGCGCAACGCCTGGTCGCGGGTGCGGAAGTGCAGGTGGCCGTTGCGGGTCAGCGCACCGGGCAGCAGGTGCGCCTCACAGAGGATCTGGAAGCCGTTGCAGATGCCCAGGACGGGCAGGCCGTCCGGCACCGCCTTGGTGATGGCCTCCATCACCGGCGCGAACCGGGCGATGGCGCCACAGCGGAGGTAGTCGCCGTACGAGAAGCCGCCCGGCAGGATCACCGCGTCCACCTGCCGCAGGTCGGATTCGGCGTGCCACAGGCGTACGACCTCGGCTCCGCCGATGCGGGCGGCGCGCGCGGCGTCGCCGTCGTCGAGCGAGCCGGGAAAGGTGACGATGCCGATCCGGGTGGTCACGGACTCGACCCTTCGAGCCGGACCGCGTACTCCTCGATCACCGGGTTGGCCAGGAGCCTGCCGGCGATCTCGTTGGCGCGGTCGAGGTCCGGCTCGCCCTCGAACTCGATCTCGATGCGCCGGCCGATGCGGACAGAGGAGACATCAGTGACGCCGAGGCGGGGCAGCGCGTTCGCGACTGCCTGGCCCTGGGGATCAAGAATCTCCGGCTTCAGCATGACGTCGACGACGACGCGGGCCACGGGATGCTCCTGACTGTGTACGCAGTTGCGCCGAGATCGCACAGCCTACCTGTTAGTGAGGCCACTCGATCCACCGGCATCCGCTGCCTCGACACCGGCGACCGACGGCGATCAGCCGTGGATCACACCGATCAGCGTGACCAACGCGAGCAGCGCGCAGACACCCGCCGCGACGTATCGCACCATCGACAGCCGGATGTACCGCAGCAGTACGCGGCCGAGCAGGACGGCCGCGCCGGAGACCACGATCAGTGCCAGCCACGAACCGATGAACACGGGCACCGCCGGGTTGCCGCCGGCCACCAGGCCCGCCGTGAGCAGCTGTGACAGGTCGCCCCACTCGGCCGTGAACAGAACGAGAAAACTCGCCCCGGCCGCCCGCCAGCCGCGCTTGTCGTCCGCGATCTTCGAGGCGTACTCCCGCTCGTGCTCGGCCTCCTCGGCGTCGGCGCGGCGCGCGCCGCGCAGCAGCAGCAGCGCACCGATCGCGAACAGCGCGGCGGCGACTAGAGCAACCGGACGCGCGGGGAGCCGGGTGAGCAAGCTGCCCGCCGCGACCGCAACGACGCATTGAACCCCGAACGCCGCGATGACGCCGAGCCAGACCGGAACGGGGCGGTACCGGGTGGCGAGCACGAGCGTGGCCACAAACGTCTTGTCCGGCAGCTCCACCGGAGCGATCAGGATGAACGCGGTCATGCCGGCCAGCACGTAGTCCATCACGATCCTTCCCCGGCGGCCCAATTTGCACGGGCCGGGTGTCCCTCACTATCGACATGCGATGGTCGTAATGTGTGCATACGCTCAGTTCGTGCTAGTTGTCACGACGGATGATCTTCCTGGGTACGTGGTGCGCGCGGTGCTCGGGGAGGTCGTGGGTTCGACGGCCCGCTCGCAGAACGCCTTCCACGAGGGAGTCAAGTCCCTGCAGGGCGGAATGAACCCGCGCGCCTCCGAGCACCTCGCGCGCTGGCGGGAGGAGGCAGTCAAGCAGATGGCCGACGCGGCGCGGGAGCGCGGCGCCAATGCGGTGATCGGCATGCGGTTCGACCACCGCATGATCAGTGACTACTGGGGCGAGATCTGCGCGTACGGAACCGCCGTGGTGGCCGTACCCCGCCAGCCGTCCGCGGACGACGGCGAGCTCCCCGGCTGGCACGAGCGTCAGAGTATGGGCGCCGGCACGTAACGGCCGGCCTCCGGGTGGGCGTCGACGACGACCGCCACGCGTTCGGCGATGGCCCGCACCTGCGCCGAGGCGACGCCCACGAACCCAGCACGGTCGGCGACCAGCGCGTCCACCTGGGCCCGGCCGAGCCCCAGCCGACCGTCGGCGGCGAGCCGATCCAACAGATCGTTCTCCGGGGCGCCCTTCTCGCGCATCGCGAGCGCCGCAGCGACCGCGTGCTCCTGGATGACCTCGTGCGCGGTCTCCCGCCCGACGCCGGCCCGCGTCGCCGCCACGAGAATCTTCGTCGTGGCCAGGAACGGCAAGTATCGGTCGAGTTCCCGCGAGATCACCGCGGGGTACGCGCCGAACTCGTCGAGCACGGTCAGCAACGTCTGGAACAGGCCGTCCGTGGCGAAGAACGCGTCGGGCAGCGCCACCCGGCGCACGACCGAACAGGAGACGTCGCCCTCGTTCCACTGGTCGCCGGCGAGCTCGCCGACCATCGACAGATAGCCGCGAATCACGACCGCCAGTCCGTTGATCCGTTCGCTGGACCGGGTGTTCATCTTGTGCGGCATCGCGCTGGAGCCCACCTGGCCGGGCGTGAAGCCCTCGGTGACAAGCTCCTGGCCGGCCATGAGCCGAATCGTCGTCGCCAGTGACGACGGGCCGGCGGCAACTTGAGCGAGCGTGGCGAGCACGTCGAGGTCGAGTGACCGCGGGTAGACCTGGCCGACGCTGTCGAGCACGTGCGAAAACCCGAGGTGCGACGCCAGTCGCCGTTCCAGCTCCGCGACCTTGTCGGCGTCGCCGTCGAACAGGTCGAGCTGGTCCGCGGCCGTCCCGACCGGGCCCTTGACGCCGCGCAACGGGTACCGGGCGATGAGCCCGGCCAGCCTGTCGTACGCGATGAGCAGCTCCTCGGCCGCGTTCGCGAAGCGCTTGCCCAACGTGGTCGCCTGGGCCGGGATGTTGTGCGAACGACCGACCATGATCGTGTGCTCGTACTCGACTGCGCGGGCGGCGAGCCGGGCCAACGCGGCGACCACCCGGTCGCGGATCAGCTCAAGCGACGCCCGAACCTGCAGCTGTTCCACGTTTTCGGTTAGGTCGCGGGAGGTCATGCCCCTGTGTAAGTGCTGGTGGCCGGCCAGCGCGTTGAACTCCTCAATCCGGGCCTTCACGTCGTGCCGTTTTACCCGCTCCCGGGCCGCGATCGAGTCGAGGTCCACCCAGTCCAGGGCCGCCTCGTACGCCTCGATCACGCCGTCGGGCACGGGCACGCCGAGGTCCCGCTGAGCCCGGAGCACGGCGAGCCAGAGCCGCCGCTCCGCGCGTACCTTCTCCTCGGGCGACCAGAGCGCGACGAGCTCGGGCGAGGCGTATCGCGCGGCGAGCACGTTGAGGATCTGAGCCTTCTCCACGCGGCTATTGTCCCCCTGAGATCTTGTCAAGCTCCCGGGTCGGAGACTCCGCACGTTCGGGTTCCGGCGACGGGCCCGACGGCAGGGTGCGGACGTCGCGGCTCAGCAGCATGCCGGCCACCGCGAGCAGCGTGATAAGGGCACCGGCGAGCAGCGTCGGCTCAGCACCCCAGGCCAGCGCGGCCGGGCCCGCCGCGACCTGACCCAGCGGGATCGCGATGAACGAGCCGACGGCGTCGAAAGAGTAGACCCGGGCGAGTTTCTCGGTCGGGATGTAGTGCTGCATCGTGGACTCCCACGCGATGGCGAACTGCTCGATCGCGATGCCGGCGACCACCGCGGCGGGTAGCAGGATCACCGCTCGCGGCGCCTCGGCGAGCCCAACCATGATGGGGATCTCGGCGAACATGCAGACCACGCCGAGCCGCAGTAACCGGTTCACCCGAAGCCGCAGGGCGATCAGGCCGCCGAGCACCATGCCGAAGGTCTCGGCCGCCAGCACGAATCCCCACGCCCGCCGGCCGATCGTGTCGTCCGCGACGGCTGGGCCGAGCACCGTGATCGCCCCCGCTGCGGTGAAGTTGAT
>DASXRQ010000031.1:0-11937 GCA_036506495.1 Micromonosporaceae bacterium
GCCCACTGCAGCGCGCGGCGGCCGCCCTCGGACCCGTCGACGCCGACGATGATCCGACGCATGTTCTCCATGGCTCCTCCTTCCACGATCAACTGCGAGACACGACGACCTTCAACGCCCCCGACGTCGTCGGCGATCCGAAGACGTCGTACGCGTCGAGGAACTGGTCGAACCCGAACCGGTGCGTGATTATGCTGCCGACGTCGAGCTGGCCGGCACCGAGCATGCGCAGCAGCGTCGGCGTCGAGTACGTGTCGACCAAGCCGGTCGTGATGGTCACGTTGCGGATCCACAGGTCCTCGAGGTGCAGCGTCGCCGGCTTGCCGTGCACGCCGATGTTGGCGACCCGTCCGCCGGGGCGGACGAGCGCGGTGCACAGCTCAAACGTCTCGGGCACCCCGACCGCTTCGATCACCACGTCGGCGCCGAGTCCCTCGGTGAGCGCCAGAATCCCCGCGGCCGGGTCGGCGTCGGCGCTGACCGTCATGTCCGCGCCGAACTGCTTCGCGGCTTGCAGCCGGCTGTCCGCCTTGTCGATGGCGACGATGTGCGACGGCGAGTAGAGCTTGGCCGTCAGAATCGCGGCGAGCCCAATCGGACCCGCGCCGACCACGACGACGGTGTCGCCGGGTCGAACTTGGCCGTTGAGCACGCCAACCTCGTACGAGGTGGGCAGGATGTCGGCGAGCATGACGGCCGCCTCGTCGGGGATCGACTCGGGGAGCTTATAGGTGGACAGGTCAGCGAACGGCAGGCGCGCGTATTGCGCCTGGACGCCGTCGACGAGGTGTCCGAGGATCCAGCCACCACCGTTGCGGCACTGGCCGTAGCTTCCGACGCGGCAGTAGCGGCAAACCCCGCACGCCGAGATGCACGAGGCCAGGACTCGGTCGCCCGTGGCCAGGCCGGTGACGCCGGAGCCGACGTCGACCACGGTCCCGACCGCCTCGTGTCCCAGGATCCGTCCGTTCTGGACGGTCGGCACGTCGCCCTTGAGGATGTGCAGGTCGGTCCCGCAAATGGTCACCGCGTCGACCCGGATTATCGCGTCGCGCGGGTCGATAATCGAGGGGTCGGGAACGTCGGTCCAGTTCTTCACGCCCGGCCCGCCGTACACCATTGCCTTCATCGCTGACTCCCGTCACTCGGTGGCGACGCGAGGTCGTAAACAGCGGTGCAACCGCAGAGCGCGGCCGGGGTCGCCGGTTTCGACTCCAGCCTGAGGCGCGGGGCGTCGTGGGTTCAGTGCCGAAGCACCTCAACCCGCGGGACGTTCGACCCAGGGCGACCGCTACGGCAGCCGGATGCTCTGTGGATGGCGGAAGAAGTCCGTTTGGTCGTACCGTTTCTTCACCTGCTGCAGCCGCGCGTAGTTGGCGCCGTAGTAGGCGGACGGCCAGTCCCGCAGGTCCTCGTCCGCGTAGTTCTGGTACACCTCGCCGTTGAGATACGGGCGCAGGCTCGCCGCGAGGTCGTCCGCCCAGGCGACGTTGGCGTCGGTCTCGTCGTCGCGTTCCCACAGCGAGATGATCGAAATGTAGAACAGCGACGACCGATGGACGAAGGCCGTCGCATCGGCCGGTACGTGGGCGATCGCGCCGCCCCCGAGCAGGTCGAACCGGGCCATCGAGTAGCCGGACGGAATACGCCGGAACCGGTCGACGATGTGGGCGAAGGCCTCGTCGTCGAAGCCGCCGTCGCGAAAGTATCCGCCGCGCCACTTCGACTGCAGGCCGTACACGATCTCCTCGCCGAGCGACCGTTGTAGGTCGTCGTACGAGGTCGGCGCGAATGCGTCGAACAGCGGCCGCCCGACCGAGCGGATCGGCGCGAGATGTCGCTCGGCGTCCGACGGGGGGCCCGCGTACAGGCCGTAGAGCAGCACGACCTTTTCACCGTCGGGATAGGGGTCGGTCGTGAGCACCAGGAACAGCCCGAGGCGATCGTCGTCGCGGTCGAGATACAGGTCCCGGTACGCCCGCAGGACGTCCTCCGCCTGCTCGATCGGCCACCCGATCAGGCCGCCCACCACCGTCTTCGGCACGGGATCGAGGCGGTACTTCAGGCGCGTCACCACGCCGAAACCGCCCCCGCCGGCGCCCCGCAGCGCCCACAGCAGGTCGGGATGCTCGTCCTCCGCGACCCGCAGCACACGAGCACCCGCATCGACCACTTCAGCCTCGACGATGTGGTCGCACGCCAGCCCGTAGCGCCGCCCCAGGAAGCCATACCCGCCGCCGAGGCTGTATCCGGCGTTCGAGACCGTGGGGCATTCGCCGCCGGGCACCGCGTAGCCATGAGGCAGCCCAGCCTCGCCCTCGGCCGTGACGTCGACGTAGGTGACGCGGTCGACGTCGCGCCACCCACAGCCCGCCTCAACGTTGGCGGTCGCGGTAGCCGGGTCGAACGTGACCCGCTTCATCGAGGCGAGGTCGATCACGAGTCCCCGATCAACGAGTGAGAACCCGCAGGCGTGGTGGCCCCCACCACGGACGGAGACCGGCAGCCCGGCCTCGCGGGCGAATGCGACCGCCGTGACGACATCCTCCGTGCCGGTGCACTGGCACAGGATCGCCGGGCGGTTCCTGATTCCGGTATTGAACATCACCCGGGCACGCTCGTAGCCGGGATCGTGCGGGGTGAGGATCGCGCCACCGAACCGGGCGCGGAGCGTCGAGAGGTCAGCGGGCACGGAACGTCATCCTGCCGCACGACAACCGAGACGTACAGCGTCCCGCGCCCACCGCACGCAGACGATGCGCGGTTCGAGGGCCGCGTGCGTGCGACCCCGGACCGCTGCCCGCCTCAACGGCGGCTGAGCTTCACGATGTGCTCCTCGAAATCGAACCCGCAGAAGACGGGCCCGCACGCCACGGCAAACGTGACCGACGCCGCCTTCCCTCCGGCGAACTTGGTGCCGAACACGGGGAAGACCTCCAGGGACCACGGTCGACTCACGCCGTCGCACGCCACATCCATCGAACCGACGCCAAAGACGACGCCTCGTCCGACGCGCTGCTGCAGCTCGACGTCCAGAAACGCGAAGTCGGTTCGGCCGACGCAGGAAATCATTCCGGACACGGTCGCGCTCCCGACCTTCGCGTTGAAGCGCGCGGTCGGGTTGACCGTCACGTCGACCACTGGCGGCGGCGGCGCCTCCGAGACGCTCAGGTTGAGCGTGCCGCCGTTGCCGCCACCGTCTAGCTGGTCGTCAATGATGAGCAGGTGGTACGCGGTGCCGGCGAACGTCTCGAACGCGACTGCGCCCGGACCGCAGGTGATGAGCTCGAAGCCGCTCGGCGTACCGGTCACCACGAGGACCCCGGCAGAGTAGGTGGACTGTGAGACGTCGACCAGCACCGCCTGGTCGGTGGCCGGCGTGAAGGTGTACCAGACACTCGCGTCCAGGGCGGGGGCGCCGCAGAACTGGTTGGCCTGGGTGTCGTCGGCGTCGGTCGTCGCCTCCGACGTGTCCAGGGTCGCGGCGAACGGCAGCGCGCCGATTGCTGCCGCGCCCGCGAAGGTGTCGTTGGACGGCGGTGCTGCGTACGCCGGAGCGCCAACGGCGAACGTGGCCAGGGTGGCTACCAACCCGACGGCGCCGAGCTGAGCGATCCGAGGTGTGACTCGCACGACTACTCCTTTCGTGTGGTCGGATCACCGCGGGCGCCGGCGACCCATACCTGCTCGACGCGGTCGACGGGGGGCCGGTTGCGCATTGTCGGATGTCAATCAAATCCCTACCGGCGCGGTAGCCAGATCATCCGGGCCAACCGGCCGGTTCCGTCCGGCGAGGGCTAGCCTGGTTAATAGCGCCAACCACTCTTGGTGAAATTCTGATGGGGGATGACGGATGAACGGCATACAGCAGCTGCGCGAATCCGGCGTGTCGGTGTGGCTCGACACACTCTCGCGGGATCTGCTCGCCAGCGGAGACTTCCAGCGGTTGATCGATCGTGGCGTCACGGGTGCCACCTCGAATCCGACGATTTTCGCCAAGGCAATCACGGAGTCTTCGGCGTACGACGAGCAGCTCCGCGGCCTCTCGGCGTCGCACGTCCGCGACCCGCGGGAGCTGTTCTTCGCCCTCGCCCTCGACGACGTCCGCGCCGCGGCCGCCCGCCTGCGCGCGGTCTACGACGCCACATCCGGCTGGGACGGCTACGTCTCCTTCGAGTGCACGCCCGACATCGCGAACGATGCCGCCGCGACCATCGAACAGGCGAGCGACCTGTGGAGCCGGCTCAACCTGCCCAACGTGATGATCAAGGTGCCCGCCACTCGAGCCGGCGTCACCGCCATCGCGGAACTCACCGCCCGTGGCGTCAACGTCAACGTCACCCTGCTGTTCGCGTTGCAGCGCTACGACGAGGTCATCGACGCGTATCTGGGCGGGTTGGAGCGCCGCGTCGAGGGCGGCCAACCGATCGACCGCATCGCGTCCGTGGCGTCCTTCTTCGTGTCCCGAATCGACACCAAGGCGGACGCTCACCTGTCGGCCGATTCACCGCTCCGCGGGCGGATCGCCGTCGCGAACGCTCAACTGGCCTACCGACTCTACGAGCACCGGTTCGCGACCGAACGGTGGCAGGCCCTCGGTCGCCACGGCGGCCAGCACCAGCGCCCATTGTGGGCCAGCACGGGCACCAAGAACCCCGACTACTCGGACGTGCTCTACGTGGAACAGCTGATCACCCCGGGCGCCGTCAACACCATGCCGCTGGCGACGCTGAACGCATTTGACGATCACGGCGACGTCCACGCGGGCAGTGTCGACCCCGGTGTCGCCGAGCACACCCTCGAGTCCGCTCGCGCCGCCGGCGTCGCGCTCGACGCGATCACCGCCGCCCTTGAGACCGAAGGCGTGCAATCCTTCGAGGACTCATACGACCAACTCATCGGCTGCATCAACCACAAGCTCGGCGCCCTGACGTCGCAAGCGCGCGGCTGACGTCGTGTCCGGTCACGCCGGCGATCCGCCGTCGCCGGCTGACGGCCTCGAATGGCCGCCCGGCCGCTCAGCTTCGGCGTCGGTCGCCTCGGCGGGCTCCACCGTGGCGCGCGGACTCTCCGCCGGAGCTGTCTCCTCCGCCAGCGAGCGGGGCCGCGGCACCCGGCTGCGCGCGGCCTCCGCGAGGTCCACCGCCTCGGCGGCCACCTCCGCCGCGGCATGCGCGACCGCTGCCGCGTCGGCGGCCGCGACGGCTTCGACGGCCGCCTCGTCCGCCCGGACGACGGTGTCGGCGTCGGGCGGCCTCCTGCGCAGCGCACGTACGTCATCGGCGACCGCCTGTGCCCCGGCCTCCGCAGCCGCGGCGGCGTTCGCGGCAGCCTCGGCGGCCACGTCGATCACCCGACGGACGGCCTGCCGCGGCCGCTCGGCGATGAGCGGTGGGCGCCAGGGCTCGGACGCGGGACGTACCGCCGCCTCGATCTCCACCCGCAACCGGTCGACGGCGGCCAGCAGCGCACCGTGCTGCTGCCAGGCCGCCGCGTCGGCCTGGGGGTCGACCAGCAGTAGGTGGCCAAGCCGGTCGCGTCGGCGGTGGAGGTCGACCAGGTTCTCCTGCACGCTGGCGCGGGCCGTCTCGACCGGTCCGGCACCCGCGGCGACCTCGGCCACGCCACCCATGGCCTCGGCGGCGCTTTCGAGGACGGCGGCGAGTTCGGCGCGAGCCTCTGGGCCGTACGCCTCGGTGTCCTTGTCCGACGGCAGGTAGAACGTGCGGTCGAACATCTCCCGGCATAGCGTCCGCAGGAGGATGTAGCACAGCTCCATCCCGGTCAGCGCGGTGCGCAGCCGCGGCTGGGCCTCGCGGACCTCGTCGCCACGCGGATTGAGCAGCGCGCTCTGCTCTGCACGCGCGAGGGACTCGGCCGCCCGGGAAACGTACGGGCCCAAGGCCCGCGCGTCGTTGAGCCAGCGGTCGGCCGCCGCGCGCGACCACCCCTTGCGCAGCTCCCCGGCCAACCCGCGCAGGAACTCAGCCAGCCGCGCGGCCAGGTCTCCGATAGCTGCGCCGGCCGGCCGCACGTGCACCGGCGGGGCGACGGCGAAGTTGACCGCGACGCCGATCGCGGCGCCGAGGAGCGTCTCGTACACCCGGCCGACGGCCGCGCTCTCGGCTCCCACGCCGCCGACGGCGAGCACGAGCATCGCGCTGACGGGTACCTCGACCGCGTGCGGTCCCAGGCGCAGGAACGGCCCGACGGCGAGCGACACGGCCACCACGGCGCCGAGGCTCCACCAACTCAGCCCGACGAAGGTGGCGATGCCTACCGCCAGGAGCACGCCGGCCAGCACGCTGAAGATGCGCTGGATGCCCTGGGCTACGGTCTCGTACACGGTCAGCTGGACCACCAGCAGTGCGGTCAACGGCGCGAGGATCGGCGCTTGACTCGTGTTGAGCTGGTCGGCGACGACGTAGGACAGCACCGCGGCGAGTGTGGACTTGGCGGTGCGCAGGCCCGGCACGCGGCCGAACCGTGCCAGCATGGCGGTGCGCGGATGGCGGACAAGAGGGGGGATCCGCATCGCTCCTCCTCAACGGGCGACCGCGCAGCGGTACACGTCCATTGTCCGGTCCCGCGTCGTTCGTTCGCCGATGATGCCAGTACACGGCGGTCTTCGTGATGTCGAAGATGGGCCGGCCGCTCCGTTCGACCGCGATGGCTAGTGCGTAAACGACAGCTGACCCTCATATCGGAGTTTTGGCCCTATTTCGTCCCAACCGGGCTAACCTTGGCTGGGATCGTCCTTCCGGGGGTTGAGATGCGATCACGGACGGTTGGCGCCGTACTCGCCGTGCTTGGCGTGCTCTGCTTGGCCGCGGCGGCGATTCTGGCCTGGGTGGTCGCGCCCAGCCGCGCCAAGCTCCCCAGCGACACCAACACGAACCGCCAGTACTCGGGTATGGCGAAGATCGCGCTCGACCCGAGCGCGCTGGCCAGCGGCAACCTGCGGCAGGCTGTGCTTATCGCGCGTCCCGCGAATGTCGACCGGAAGGTCAAGGTGCAGGCGACCAGCGGAGATGCCGCCGAGGTGCAGGACAGCCGCACGATCTCCGCCGCCGGCGTCCAGATCGGCGCGAGCAACGTGTCGTACGCCGTCGACCGCAAGAGCCTCATGGCGGTCAGCAGCCACCCGAGCAACTGGACGGTGGCTCCCGCGCAGGGCCTGACCGTGAGCTTTCCCATCGGGTCGAAGAAGCAGACCTATACCGGATGGGTCAACGACACCCAGAGCACAACGCCGGTGACGTACGTCAAGGAGGAGACTCACGCCGGCGTCGACACGTACGTTTACCAGTCGGACGCGACCGCCAAGCAGATCAAGGATGAGCAGGTCTTGTCCGCGCTGCCGAAGGCGATACCGGCGGGCACGCTGGCGCAACTGGCCTCGAGCCTGCCGGTGCCGCCCGACGTGGCGGCGACGCTGAGCAAGGCTCTGCCGAGCACCGGCCAGCCGGTGCCGCTGAGCTATACCTACGAGGTGCGGTCGGCGTACTGGGTGGAGCCCACGACCGGTTCTGTCATCGACGTTCAGCGCGAAGAGATCCGCCGGGCCGGCCTGCAGCTACCGAACGGCACCACGGTCGCGGATGTGTTGCCGGTGTACGACGTCACGACCAAGGGCACCGACGCGAGCGTGAAGGCCGCCGCCAACGACGCTCAGGACAAGAAGAACTCACTCAATGCGGTACGCCGCACCTGGCCACTGACGCTGCTGGGCGTCGGCGTCGTGCTGCTGGCGGTGGGGCTTGTCCTCGCGCTCCGCCGCCCTCGCCCCCGACCAGTAGCGAGCGATTCGTAACGCCAGATCACGATGATCCGTGGGAGGAGCAAACCATGTCTGATGCTTCCGTTCCTGGCAACGACATGCCGGTGTTGGACGAGGTTGTCCGGATGACGATGGATAGCGCTGACCGCTCGGGCCTGGACCCCCGCAGCTACTTCATGGTGCGCATCGCGGCCCTGGCCGCGACCGGTGCCGGGCCTGGAGCTTGGGTCGCCAACCTCGGCGCTGCCGCGGACAGCGGAGTGACGAGGAACGATGTGCAGAGCGTGCTCGTCGCGGTGGCGCCAGTGATCGGCACCGCTCGCACGGTGTCTGCGGTCGGCAATGCCCTGCGGGGCGTTGGCCTCGCGGCGGCGGCCGCCGACGAGGATCTGGACGTGTAGGCGAGAGCCTCAGCGCAGCGGGCCGTCGCCGTCCCCGTTGGGGTCGTCGACCAGGTGGATCGCGGCCTCCTCGGCGCTGGCACCTCCGCCGTCGACCCCGGCGTCCCACGCCACCGCGTCGGCCTCTTCGTCCTCGCCGAAGCCCTCGTCCTCCGCGACGAGGCGGCCGGAGCGCTCCTCCGACTCGTAGCCCCGCCGAGTCAGCTCGTCCTCGTCATCGGCCTCCTCGGCGTACGGGTCGACATCCGGCTCCTCCTCGGCGAGCAGCTCGTCCAGCGACTCCCCGGCCCGTTCCTCGGCGGGCGTCGTGCCGAAGCGGTTGGCCCCGGACCACCGGTCCGCCGCCGCCACGCCCGTGTCCAGTGGATCTTCTACACGATCATCATCGAGGGTGTCGGAGGCGTCGAGCACTCCGTCGTCTTCGACCACGTTCCAGTCCTCGACGCCCTCAGTCCTGTCGTCCTGGCTCATGGTTCTCCCAGTGTCCCGGTGGTGACCCTAGGGCCCAGCGTAGGCACGGTGCCGCGCCGACGTCTCATCCCCGTATTCGTGAATCGCCCTCTCGCGGCACGCACATCCAGAGCGCGGCTGGTTGAACGGTGGCGATCATGGTGTGGGACGGTTCGATGAGGTCGCCGTCGAGCTCGCGTGGCTGTTCGTGGTCACTGGTGATCTCGATGTGCTTTGCTTGGAACGTTTCCATCGTCGGCGGCGTTGGCCGCCGGCGAAGCAGCGCCCAGGCCAGTGGCATCCAGTCGCGGCGCCGGGGTGGCATCAGCAGTGCGACATCGAGCATGCCGTCGGTCGGCGATGCGTCGGGAAGGAGCGACACCCCGCCCTGCAGCCGACCGACATTGCCGATCAAGACCATTCGCGCATCGCGGCGCAGTACCGGTGCGTGATCGAGGCTGATGTCGACGCGCATCGGCCGCGTGCACAGGTGTTTGGCCGCGGCGGCGGCGTACGCGAGCCAGCCGACTCTCGTCTTGAGTCGCTCCGGCGCATCGTGGATCATCTCGGCGTCCAGACCCATGCCGGCCATGACCGTGAAGCAGCGGCCGTCGACCAGCCCGATGTCCAGGTGCCGCCGGTGGTGTGTCGTGGCGGTTGCGACCGCCTCGGGGACGCGGGGTGGTAGCCGCAAGTTGGTAGCGAGCAGGTTGCCGGTGCCGAACGGAACCACCGCCAACGCCACGTCGGTGTCGGCGAGTGAGCCCGCGCAGGCCCGCACCGTGCCGTCGCCGCCCAGGGCGAAGACGACCTCGACACCGGCCGCGATGGCCTGCCGCGCTTGGCCGGCACCGGGGTCGTCCGGCGTGGTTTCGAGCCAGGTCGGCTCGGCCCAGTCGGCGCTGGCCAGGGCCGCCTCCATCTCGGTACGGGTCGCCCGCGGACGCGCCAGCTTGGTGGGGTTGACGACGACCGCGGAACGGGTTCGGTCGCGGCCGGTGCGGACGTCGCCCGTCGGTTCGCGGACCGCGGCGGGCACGCGCGTCGGCGGGGTCACATCCCGTTCGGCCCGGTCCCGCAGATCGGCATTGGGTCGGACGGCGACGGCGACCGCGGTGAGCCAGACCAGGGCGAGGATGGCACCGGCGGTGACGTCCATGGGATGGTGCTCGCCGCGGTACATGCGGGAGGTGGCAACCAGGGCAGGCATGAGCACGGCGACAGCGATCGCCAGCGCGCGCCATATGCCGTGGGTTCGCGGGACCACCAGTATCGCGAACGCGCCATACAGGCACGTGGTAGCCGCGACGTGTCCGGACGGAAAGCTGGAGGTGGGCAGTGTGCCGTCAAGGTGAGTCACCAAGGGACGCGGTCGGTCGACCGTCGTTTGGACAGCGAGGAATAGCCCGAGCTCGCCGACCAGTGCCACCGCGACGAACACGGCGGGCCGCCATCGGCGGGTGATGGCGACCGCGAGCGGCGCGATGACGAGGGCGACCGCCAGGACCGAGTGGGTGTTCCCGGCCTGGCTCCAGAACTCGCTGATCGCGTCCAGGCGGGGTGTGCGGTGCGCGGCGAGCCAGCGCGGCACCGCCTCGTCGAACGGCGGGGATAGGCGAACGATGAGCTGGCCGACGCCGAACAATGCGCCCATGATGAGCACGAACGCGGCGATCAGCCACGTGGCGGACAGCCACGGGTGGTCCACGTGGATGATTCGAAGCCGTAACTGGTCCGCGGCCTCCGGCTCGAGACCTTCGGACAATGGACGCTTGGGCAGCCCGATCTCCAGGCGCCAGCGACGGAAGGCGTACGCGGTGATGGCGAGCCATGCGATGCCCAGCAGCCAGCCGGCCACCACGTCGGACAGGTAGTGCACGCCGAGCGCCAGTCGGCTGAATCCGATGGCGGCGACCAGCGCGATGACCGCGCTGATCACCGGCCGGCGTAGCCGGGCCGGAATGATCGGCAGGTATACCAGCAGCAGCGCGCCATAGCAGACGGTCGAGTTGAGCGCGTGTCCGCTGGGGAAGCTGTTGCCGGTTCCGACGGCGATCGGTTCCGCGACGACCGGACGCAGCCGACCGATCAGGAGCTTTAGCGTGGGGTCGAGGGCCAGTGCACCCAGACCGATCACCACGAGGTAGATGGCCAGGTGCACCTGCCGGCGGACCAGCAGGCCGGCAGCGCTGACGGTGACCAGTCCCCACAGCACGGAGTTCGCACCGAGGCCGGTCACCGCGCGCAACAGGCGTACGACCGACGTCCGGTCGGCGACAACGTTGTTGAGACTGGCGGCGACGCTGTGGTCGAGGTGCTCGAGCCCGGCCGCGTGGATGCGTACGAGCAGCAGCAGCACGCCGAAGCCCGTGCCGGTGGCCACAAGCGTCAGCAGCCCGACGGCATTCCGTCCGGTGAAGTGTTCGGCCGAGTGCAGCGCCGGTCGCGTGCCGGGTTCAGCCACTCGATCCCCCAATCCAGGCGTACCTAGAACGTGCCGCGCCGTCGTAGCGGCGGCGGGCGGCCATCCGGATCGAACAGGAACCGGTACATCGGTTGAGCCCAGCGCATGGTCGCGCTCGACAGCTCCGGTACCCGATAGGGGCGCAACCGGCCCGCGGGGCGTCGCCCTCGCCGCCCACGGCTGTGCCAGGCGTCCAGTTCGGCGGCGCTGCGGGCGAACGCGTCGAAGGCCTTGCCCGGGTCGCGCAGGTCCGCGTCGTCACCGTCGGCGCGGTCGAGGTGCTCGCGCGCGAGCGCTAGCCGCAGACCGTGTGCGAATCCCGGTTCGCTCGCGTCCGGACCGGTGCCCGCCTGGTCGAGCACCGCGCACGTGAGCTCGCTGTCGTAGGTCCAGGACCGCAGGTTGAGGTTGTCCGAGCCGACCACGGCCCACACGTCGTCCATCACGCAGACCTTGGCGTGCACGTAAACCGGAGTTCCGGCCGCGTTTTCCAGGCCGTACACGCCGACCCGGTCCGGCCCGAAGCGGCGCAGCAGCTGCACCGAGCGCGCCCTGGCAGCCAGCTGGGGGGCCGCGGACAGCGGTCCGTCCCGGTCCGGAAAATGCGGCACGATCGCCAACAGGCGCAGCTGCGGATTGGCGGTCATTGCCGCGGCGAACGCGGCCATCACGTGTGGTGACCACAGGTACTGCTCCTCCAGATAGACCAGGCGACGTGCCCGGCGCAGCGCCTTGGCGAAGGCCCGCGCGATGCTCCGCTCCCCGGACGGCGCGAAGGCGTACCCCCGGCGCCGATACGGGTATGTGCGCAGCACCTGCACGGCGTGACCGCCGCGCGGCGG
>DASXRQ010000032.1:0-7091 GCA_036506495.1 Micromonosporaceae bacterium
CGGCTGCCACATCGGCCGCGCCAGCGTCGTCGAGCCCGCCGCGATCGTGTGCGACGGCAGCGCGGTCGGCGCACAGTCCGTGGTCCGCGCCGGTGCCTGCGTGAAACAGCGGGACCGCTTCGGTGACAGATCTGTCCTGGATGGGTTCCCTGCCACCCTCGTCGACACGTTGACCGAGGCGCCGTCGCGGCCGGACTGGGCGCTGCCCCCGGATGCCGTCGCCACCCTTCGCCGGGTGGGGCGGTGAACACGACCCCATCCGGCGAGACGTTTCACCCAGCGGGCGGGCTTGAGGAGTGAGGCGACGCTGGCCGTGTGGGCAACACGGGCGGCCATGGGATCTCGCGGACGTTGACCGATAGGGCGGCGAACCCGGGCGAGAAGATCAGCACGCCGTACCATGCGGCCCGGGTGGTGACAGCGGTGATGCGGACGGCGCAGTCCGCGCCGTTCTGGAAGACATGGTCTGACTGGACCAGCGCCGACTGTGCCCCCTGCATCGTGCTGGAAGGATCGGCCGGATCGCTCGCGAGCAGGTAAGCATGCAAATACAGCGTCCCGATCGCGTCCGGGCACGTCTCCCCGACCCCGCCGACGGTGATGGTGACCGACTGGTTCGCGGGCACCCACACATCACGCAGATATACGTCGTTGCGCTGGCCGGACGCCGGTCGCTGGATAGTGCTCGTGCCGACGGGCGCCACGATGCCGCCGTCGACGAAGGTCAGGCCGTACTGTTCGCTGGCGTCGTCGTCCTGGAGCTTGATCACCCGTGCGGTGTACGACTGCGCGGGCCGTACGTTGCCATCGACCGCGACGAAGTTGGGCAGATAGTCCTCGAGCGTGCTGGAGGTGGGCGGCGCGCCGGTGCTGTCGAGCAGCTGCATCTGATACTTCGGCAGGTGATCGGTGTCGCTGCCGAAGTAGTAGCCGGGCCGCATGACCATAGCCGACCAGTACGGCCGGGTGGTGGTCACGGTGTAGTCGGTGATCGTCGGCTGCCGCCCGTACGGGTTGACCCACTGTCCGCTGGACAGCACCGTCGCCGCCGTCGCGACTCCCGGCATCGCGATCACCGCCGCAAGCGTGGCGACGCCTGCCGCGACTCGACCGTACGCACGCATCCGTTGTCCCTTCCGTCCATGATCGGCCGAAGAGAACCTATCGACTCGTGCACTGAACGCTTTGCCCGATCGGGCGGCCGTCGAGGCGGGAGTGAGGACGTGTCGTCCCGTGTAGCGGCACGACGTCAGCGGCTGGTGTAGCCGCCGTCGATGGGCAGGGACACTCCGGTGATCATCGCGGCGTCGTCGCTCAGGAGGAAGGCGATCGGGGCGGCGATCTCTTCCTCCGTGGCCCAGCGGCCGAGCGGCATGTGTTCGAGGAACGGGCCCTGGATGTCGTCACGGCCCCAGTACCACGCGGACATGGGGGTCATCACAACCGTCGGGTTGACGCTGTTGACGCGGATGCCGTACCTGCCGAGCTCCAGGGCGGAAACGCGGGTGATGTTATCCAGGGCCGCCTTTGATGAGCCGTACGAGACGTGGCCGGCCAAGCCGACGAGGCTCGCCTGGCTGGAGACGTTGACGATGGCTCCACCCCGGTCGAGGCGGATCATGGTGCGGGACGCGTACTTGATGACCAACAGGGCCCCCCGTGCGTTGATCGCCATGACCTTGTCGAAGACGGCGATATCAGTGTCCATGGGAGTGGCGATCTCCCCGCCCCAACCGCCGCAGTTGACCACGCCCCAGAGGTCTACGTCGGCGATGGCGTCCCGGATGTTGTCCTCGGACGTGAGGTCGAATGCCAGCGGGCTCGCCCCGGTTTCCGCCACGATCGAGGTCAGATGATCCGCGGCACTCGCCGCGGCGATGACCTGCGCGCCTCGAGCGGTCAGGAGCCGTACGGTAGCGGCGCCGATCCTGCCGGACGCGCCGGTGACGAGGACACGCCGGCCCTGAAAGTCAGTCATGCGGCCGAACGTAGCCGTCACACCGGAGGACCGCGACATCCTGGATGGCAAGGTGGGAGGCATGATGACGGTGCGTTCACTGGGCTGGTTGGGCGTACGGACGCCGAACGCTGATGCGATGAATGTCTTCTACCGCGATGTGCTGCGACTCCCGGTGATCCTCGAGCGCCCGGGTGCGACGTGGTTTCGGCTGGAAGACGGGACTGAGGTGCACGTCTACGGACCGAGCGACGAGGACCACGAGTTCTTCGGGAATGCGCCGGTGGTCGGATTCGCAGTCGGGTCCTTCCGGGCCGCGCACGCCGCGCTGACCGCAGCTGGGGTCGAGTTTCTCTATCCCGAGCCGCAGCGAGCCGAGGGCCGCGCGTGGCAGCATTTCCGCGCCCCCGACGGCAACGTCTACGAGATCATCGGGCCCGACGACGTGGGCGACGCGAGACACGAGACCGCGGGGTGAGACGGGACTCCTCGGACGTCACTGACCGTGGCATGTCATAGACAGCGTGTGTACGCGTCGCTAGCGTCGTCGGGTGTGCTGGCCGGCGAAGTAGCCGGACCCGCGAAGAGGGCCGGCTCGCCAGCCGTGAGGAGGGAACCATGCGACGAGTCGCGTTGATCGGTTCGGCTTCGGCCCTAGCACTTGGTCTCGCGGGAGTGCTGTCCAGCTCCGCCGCGTCGCAGGCCGCCGAACCCACCACAGCCAAGACGCTCAGCTTCGACGTCGTGTTCAGCCCGTTCACGCTGGTTGCCGCGAACAACGAGCGCGACCCGAACTCCCCCATCGCGCTGGGCGACGAGATCGTCTTTCGCGACCGACTCTTCTCCCAGGGCAAGCAGGTCGGCGACGACGCGGGTTCCTGTGTTGTCGTCGCGGTAACCCCGGAGATCGTGGCCAACTGCACCGCGGTGTTCCGGGTGCCCGGCGGCACCATCACGTCCCAGTTCGTGTCCATGCCGGGTCCAGCCCCGAAGGACCTGGCGCTGACCGGCGGAACCGGCGCCTATCGCAGCATCGGCGGTGACGGGACCCTGGTCGAGTTCGGGGACGGCACGGGGACACTGACGCTGCGCGTGCTGAGCCTGGTCGCCCGAGGCGGGGGACGTTGAGTAGCTCGTACGCCCCTGCGGGATCGGCGACGCTTGCGCCAGGTCCCGCGGAAATGCGCAGGACGGCTATTCCGGCCTGGCCGGGTCGCGCATGCGGTAGTGCAAGCGGGTCACGCCGTGGAAACCAGGACGGGGCTCGCCGCCGGCTCCGCCGTGAACGGGGCCACGCCGTCGAAGAGCCGCACGCCGTCGCCGAGCACGACGGGTACGAGATGCAGGCGGAATTCCTCCACCATCCCGTCCGCCAGGCATTGCCGGACGAGGTCGGCGCCGCCAGCGATCACGATGTCCCTGTCGCCCGCCGCTGCGCGCGCCTGCTCCAGCGCGTCCGCGAGTCCGGTCGTTACGAAATGGTAGGTGGTGCCGCCGAGCTTGACGACCGGCTCATGTGGACGGTGGGTCAGTACGAACACCGGCATGTGAAATGTCGGCTCTTCGCCCCACGGCTCGATGCCGACATCGAGCATCGTCGGGTGTAGGTCTTGCCGTCGGCGCTGACGCCGCCGTTGTCCTTGGTCGGCACCTCGCTGGCCAGGTCGGCGACCGGTGTGTTGGCCTTGGTGATGTCGGTGGATGCCGGATAGCTGAACAGTTGGCGGGTGAAGGCCCGTTCCAGGGTGTAGCTGGTCGTGTAGTAGGCGCTCGCGGTGTCGAGGTGATCGACGTCGCTGCTGCCGAGCAGTCTCAGCGTGCCGCCGTTGACCGGTTGGTCAGCGGTGGACGACGACGTACCGCCGCCACTGTTGCCGCAGGCGGCCACGGTAAACGCCAGTACGGACAAAATAGACAAAGTGGCCGCGGTTGGTGTCGGGCCGGGTCGCCGGAATGCCATCTCGCTCCCTCCGGATCGGGTACGAGACGACGATGCGCGGCGAATGATGAGACGACGATGAGAACTAGCGGACATAGCCGGCCGCCCCCGTACCCGCATGGGCGAGGAGGGCGGCCGGGCTCACGCGCCTCAGCGCACGGTGAAGGAGGCCGTCAGGCCGCCTACCGAGCTGGTGCTCGCGAACACGTCGATCTGCCCCGGCTCGACCACGAAGCGGCCACGGTTGTCATAGAAGCCGACGTCGCCGGCGTCCAGCGTGAACGTGACCGTCTTCTTCGCGCCCGGGTCGAGGGTTATCCGCTGGAAGCCCCGCAGCCGGCGGACCGGCTGGGAGATGCTCGCCACCGGGTCGTGGATGTAGAGCTGGACCACCTCGTCGCCCTTCGGACCGGCGGTGTTGGCGACGTCGACCGAAGCGCTGATCCGGCCGCGGCGCGGCATCGTCTGCGCGCTGAGCCGCAGGTTGGACAGCTCGAATGTGGAGTAGCTCAGCCCGTAGCCGAACGAGTACAACGGCGCGCATGTCGGCAGGTCCCGGTAGCGCGAGTTGTACTTCGCCGCGGGGTTGCATGGCCGGCCGGTGGGTTCGTGGTTGTAGTAGATGGGAATCTGCCCGACCTGCTGCGGGAACGATACCGGCAGCTTGCCACCGGGGTTGACCCTGCCGAACAGGACGTCGGCCACGGCGTTGCCGGCCTGTACGCCCGGGAACCACGCTTCGAGGATCGCCGGAGCGCTGGCGTCGACCTTACCCAGCGTCAACGGCCGGCCGTTGAACAGCACGACCACGAACGGCTTGCCGGTCGCCTTGATCGCGTCGATGAGTTCCTGCTGCAGGCCCGGAAGGTCGATGTCGATGCGCGACGCGGCCTCGCCGCTCTGTTCCCGGCTCTCTCCGAGTGCGAGCACGACCTGGTCGGCTGTCCTCGCCGCGGCCACCGCCTCAGCGAAACCGGCGTCCGAGCCGCACACGTCGTTCGGCGTGTTGTCCGGCGGCTCCGTGTGGGCGATGGTGCAGCCCTGCACGAACGTCGTGTCGGGGTTCTGCGCCTTGATGCCGTCGTAGACGCTGACCGCGTCCTCGTCACGGCCCCGACCCCACCACGGGCCGAGCATGTCGTGCTGGTCGTTGCCGAGCGGGCCGATGACGACGGTCGACTTGGCCGGATCCAGCGGTAGGAGGTTGCCCTCGTTCTTGAGCAGCACCATCGACCGGCCCGCGGCCACTCGGGCGGCCGCGACCGCGTCCGGCAGCAACTGCTTCGACTCGGCCTGGGCCGGATCGACGTACGGATGCTCGAACAGCCCGGCGCGGAACTTCACCCGCAGGATCCGCCGAACGGCGTCATCCAGCCGGCGCATGGTGATCCTGCCGTCGGCGAGCAGCTGCTTGCCGAAGTCACGGATGAAGGTGCTCGTCATCTCCGAGTCGGTGCCGGCCATCAGGGCCTTCGCGGCGGCGTCGGGACCGTCGGCGGCCACCCCGTGTCCGCAGTCCGGGGGCGTCTCCGGATTCTTCGCCGGGCAGGCGCGCAGCTCGGCCACCGCCGTCCAGTCACTCTCGATGAATCCGTCGAAGCCCCACTCCCTCTTGAGGATGTCGGTCTCGGTGTAGGAGTTCGCGCAGCCGGGCACGCCGCTGATCGCATTGAACGAGCACATCACCGTGTCCGAGCCGGCGTCGATCGCGGCCTTGAACGGCGGCAGATAGAAGTTGCGCAGCCGCTGCACGGACATGTCGGTCGTGTTGTAGTCGCGACCACCTTCCGGCTGGCCGTACGCGACGAAGTGCTTGACGCTGGTCACCACCTTGTCGGGGGCGCTGTAGTCGCTGCCCTGCGCGCCGCGGACGCGGGCCGCCGCGAAGACGGAGTTAAGGTACGGATCCTCGCCGGCCGCCTCCGAGATGCGCCCCCACCGCGGCTCGTGCGACACGTCGACCATCGGGCTGTAGATCTGCTTCAGGCCGACCGCGGCCGACTCCCGCGCGCCGATCGCGTGATCCGTCTCGGCCACATTCGGATCGAAGGAGCTTGCCGCCCCGAGCGGGATCGGGAAGATCGTACGAAAGCCGTGGATCGTGTCGAAGGCGAACAGCATCGGGATGTGCAGCCGGGACTGCTCGACGGCGATGTGCTGTAGCCTGTTGATCTCCGTCGCATCGGTCTGGCTCAGGACGCTGCCGAGCCCCTTCTGTACCTCACTGTCGGTGACGAGGAAGTCGGGCAACAGCTGGACCTGCTCCAGCTTCTCGTCGACGGTCATCTGCCGCAGCAGGCTTTCCACACGCTGCTCGATCGCATGGTCGGCGCCGTGCCGAGTCTGCGCGAGTACCGCGTCGTCGGAGGTCGGGGCGGCGCCGACCGCCGCGCCCGCCGTGGTGAGGGTCAGCGCCAGTACGCTCACCCCGACCGCCCACCGACGTCCTTGCGTCGGCCACGTTCTCTGCCTCATGCGGTAACCCCTTCCGTCGCTGCCACGCGGCGCGGCGGGCGTCCCAACGCGGCGTAACCGCCGTGGAACTCGACCGGGGAACCCCCGCGCTTGGCAGAGGTCGCATTCATCACTCGTAGTACCACACCGGCGTGCACCTCGACAGCCGGCGGGACGATCGACCGGCGCCGATCGGCTCTCGACGTCGTAGCGGGCCGACCGGTCTATGAGACCAGTGCCAGCACCTTCTCGATCTCGGCCAGCACGCCGGCAGGATCGTCCTGATCGATGTTGTGCCCCCCTTCCAGTACCACCTGAGCCGGGTGTGAGCTGCCCTTCAGCCACACCCGCTGTTCGTCCGGGCGGGCCGCGGACTGGCCCTCCTTGGCGGTGACCACAGTGACCGGTATCGCCGGGATCGGCAGCCGGTGCAGCGCCATCTGCCGTTCTACGGTCACGTAGTCCACGTGCTCCTGGTTGCCGGGGTTGTCCCACGCCAGCTCCGCGACGTCGGCGGCGGACATCGTCGCCTGCCCGGCCGGGACGTCGAGCAGGACCAGCCCGACCACGTCGCCGGGATAGCGCCCGGTGTAGTGGTAGACGTCGAACCCGCCGCCGGACTGGCCCACCAAAAGGTACGGAGGTGCGATGTGCGCAGCGGTCAGCAAGTCGTGCAGATCGCGCACGACGTCGTCGAGCAGCCTCTTGCGGTTCGGCGCCGGATCGCTGAGTCCGGTGCCC
>DASXRQ010000033.1:0-1928 GCA_036506495.1 Micromonosporaceae bacterium
GCACAATCGTGCGGGGCCGCGCGAACTCTGACCAGCACGACGGCCAAACCGACCGGTTGGTCTCATCCGGCGACCGCGACGGCAGAAAACGCCACTCTGCGCCACCCACCGAAAGCGTCCTCATCTTCGGCACGACAGCGCGCTCCGCGGCAGATGAGCACATGCCCGACCGTCGCATACCGACCCGCTATGAGACGGTCGACAGCGGCAAGATCAATGACGGCAGCCGGCGTTCTCGGTCATCCGCGCGGACGCGCCAATCAGGCATCAGACAGGGGAACGCCGCCGCTTCGCGAGAAGCTCGTCCATCCGGCCACCAACCGCATGGTGTGCGCCTCGGCCGGTGAGTAGCCGAGCCGGTCACCGTCCAAGCGTGCCGGCGGCAATAGCCCAACGTCGGCGTAGTGCCGCAGCCGCTCGACGGACATCTCAGCGCGGGCGGCCAACTCGGCCAGATCCAGCAGAGCCCCGGTCACTGCGCCTGCCCTGCTGCGATCGTGCTGGCCCGCCCGGCGAGGGCATGAAGCACGTCGGCGTACTGCGCAGGCACCTTGACGTCGAGAATCAGCGCCTCACCCTCTCCGACAGCGTCCGGTGTGACCATGAAATCGAAGAACGAGCAGCACTCTGTCTCTCGGGCGGTCAAGTCACGTACGGTTGCCGCCAACCCGGTTCCGCCGGTGAGGTATAGCCGGGCGTGCGTGGACGTGACAGGCTCGACCCGTCGCACCGCCGAGGCGAGCAGGTCATCGAACTCGGCCAGCCGCAGCGGCCGCTCAGCAGCGGGCAGGGAGCACGCATCGGGCACCCAGGCCAGGTTATGTGTCGTCATGCCTCGACGGTAAGCCTGTACCCAAGTACAGGATGCAACCCTTTCGACTGTGACATCGCGCGCGAAGAACGCGCCGGGGGTACTCCCGCATCCACCGGTCGCGTTCGCAGGTGGCCTCGGCGCTGTCCATGCTGCTTTCCGTGTTCCAGCACCAGGGGCTCGGCGCCACCGATCCCGCCGTGCCGGAGGCGGCGGACGTGGCCGGAGCCGCCGCGGATTCCGGACAGGCCGGGGGGAACCGCGGCTGAGTAGGCTCTCGGCGGGAGGCACGCGTGATAGACGTTGAGGAGCGCGGCACAGTCGCCGTGGTGCGGCTCGACCACGGCAAGGTGAACGCGCTGGACCTGGAGTTGCTGGTCGCCCTTACCGACACCATGCGGCGGCTCGCCGATGGGCCCGCCGTCGTACTGACCGGCAGCGGGACCGTGTTCTCCGCCGGAGTCGACCTCCGCCGCCTGGTGGCGGGAGGGCCGCGGTACGTCCGCGAGTTCCTGCCCGCGCTCAGCGCGGCGTTCCTCGCGGTGTTCGACCATCCGAGGCCGGTCGTCGCCGCCGTGAACGGGCACGCCATCGCCGGCGGCTGCATCATCGCCGCCGCCTGCGACGTACGGCTGATGTCGGGCGGGACGATCGGGTTGACCGAGCTGCTGGTGGGGGTGCCGTTCCCGACAGCAGCCCTGGAGATCATGCGGTTCGCTGTCGGTACCGCGGTCTCCACGATGGCACTCACCGGTCGCACGCTGGCTGCCGAGGAAGCGATGCGGGTCGGCCTCGTCGACGCCGTCGTCGAACCGGCGGACCTGCTCGACGACGCCATGCGGCGCGCGGAAGAGCTCGCGCGGTCGCCCGCGGTGGCCTACGCGCTGACCAAAGAGCAGTTGCGCCGGCCGGCGCGGCAGCGGATCGCTGAGCGGGGCCCGGTCGACGATCCCCGAGTCAACGAGATGTGGGAAAGCGAGGCGGGACTGTCGGCCATCGCCGCGTATCTCGACCGGCTGGGGCGGCGGCGTGGTGGCGATGTTTAGCTGGACACGGTCGCGGCTCTGCTCGTCGCATGTGGGGTGTGGTCGAGACGGTGTTGTACGACAAGCGGGAC
>DASXRQ010000034.1:0-3682 GCA_036506495.1 Micromonosporaceae bacterium
AGTGCCTCCTGCACCTCCAACCCCGCCCGCACCCCCGCCGCGGCGGCCATGTCCGGCCCGTCCCCCTCGTCCGCGCCGAATACGGCCATGACCGCGTCCCCGACGTACTTCTCCACCACTCCGCCGGCGCATCCGACCACCACGGACACCGTGCCGAAGTAGTCCATCTGCAGATCCCTGACGTCCTGGCAGTCCAGGTCCTCGACCAGGGTGGTGAAGCCCACGATGTCGACGAACAGGACAGTCACGGTCTGCCGGCGAGATCTCGTCGTCGTGGTGGTCATGACCTGCCTCCTCCGCCGCGCAGCTCGCTGCGCTGGCGAGGGACACGCTGCCAGTAGGTACCGAGCCCGCGGATCCGCAGAACGACGTATCTCTGACACGTAGATCGCGCGTCGTTTTGTGACGCAGAACAGACCGAACCGACGACAACGTGCTAGGGGAGTTCGCATTAGGCTCCCCTGCATGGCCAGCGAGGGGGACGAGGCGCCGCTTGTCGGGCGCGACGCCACGCTGTCTGCCATCTCCTCTGGACTGCTCGAGGTGGGCCCCGGCGGCACCGCCGCGGTGTTCCTGACCGGCGAGAGCGGCGTCGGGAAGAGCCGGCTCCTGCGCGAGACCGCGGACGCGATGCACGCCTCCGGCTTCGCGGTCCTCTCCGGTACGTGCCTGGACATCGGCGACGCGTCACCGCTACACCCGGTGATGCAGGCGTTACGCCGCCTCGACGCCACGCCGCCCATCGATCCCGACGGTGACGCGGGCGCGCTGCTCGACCGGGTGTCGCGCGACCTGCGCGCGGTGGCGGACGGCCGCCGGCTCCTGCTGATTCTCGACGACCTGCAATGGGCCGACCGCAGCACCCGCCAGTTGCTGCTCTACCTGCTCGCCGGCCTGGGCGAGCTGCAGCTTTCGGTGCTCGCCGCGGTCCGTGCGGAGTCGCTACAGGGCACCCATCCGCTGCGCCGGGTGCTCGCCGAGTTGCGGCGGCTGCGCTCGGTCCGGGTCATCGACGTCGCTCCGCTGGATCGCGGCGGCACGCTTGAGCTGGTCACCGCGATCGCAGGCGAGGACGTCGAGCCCGAGGACGCCGACCGCGTCTTCAAGCGCAGCGGCGGCAACCCGTTCGTGGCCGAGGAACTGTCCCGGGACCTGCGCGACGGCCGGGTGGAGCTGTCCGACACGCTGCGCGAAATCTTCCTGTCCCGAGTGGACGAGTTGCCCCCGCACGCGCACGCCGTGGTGCGCGCGGTCGCGGCCGGCGTGGAGCCGGTCGAGCACGCGCTCCTGGCCCGGGTGCTGGCGCTGCCCGAGGAGCAGCTCATCGACGGGATTCGCGCGGCCGCCGCGCAGCGGTTCGTGACCAGCGCGGCGGACGGCTACGCGTTGCGGCACAGCCTGGTGGCCGAGGTGCTGGCGAACGACGTCCTGCCGGCCGAGCTGGCCGCGCTGCATCGCCGCTACGCCGAGGCCCTCGAGGCGGCCGGCACCACCGACCACGCCCGGCTGGCGCACCACTGGCAGCACGCGCGCGAGCCGGCCCGGGCACTGCCGTCGGTGATCGCCGCGGCCCGCGCGGCCGAGCGGCTGTACGGCTTCGCCGAGGCGCACCGCCACTGGAGTCTGGCGCTGGAGCTCGTCGCGGACGATTCCGGCGACCGGACGGAGTTGCTGGCGCACGCCGCCGAGTCGGCGCACCACTGTGGCGAGCACCAGCGCGCACTGGCCCGGTTGGAGGAGCTCGCCGCCTGCGCGGACGGCCCCGGCGAGTGCGAGCTGCACCTGCGCCGGGCTCGCTATCTCGCCGCCGCGGGCCGCTCGGCCCCCGCGGAGACCGAGTACGAGCTCGCGCTCGCGTCCCCGGACTGCACGCCCCGGGAGAAAGCGACGGCGGCGGCGTACCTAGCGGAGTTGTTGCTGCACCTGGGCCGGTACGCGGACGCGAACGCGCGGGCCCGGGAGGCCCTCGAGCTGGCCGAGGTCGACGGGTCCACCGGGGACCTGGTGCGGGCGAGCGCGGCGCTGGGCTTCAGTGCCGCCTTCCGGGAGGATCCCGACGCGGGACTCGCGGTCATCCGGCACGCCGTCGACATTGCCGAGCGCTCCGGGCACCCGGACGACATCGGGTGTGCGTACCTGCATCTGGCCGAGCTGCTGACCGGGCCGCTGAACAACCTCGAAGAGGGCGTACTGGTCGCCCGCCGGGGCGCCCAGAAACTGGCCGATCTCGGCGTGGGCCGCACCTACCAGACGCGGCTGCTCGCCATCGCCGGCAAAGGGCTGTTCCGGGTGGGTCAGTGGGCGGAGGCCGACCGCATGCTGGACACCGCGTTGCGGCAGCGGCCGTCCGGCGCGGACGCCGTGGAGCTGCTACTCGCCCGGTGCTCGCTGTGGGTCAGCTTCGGCGACGTGGAGGCGGCCAACCGGGACCTGGACGCGGTGGCGACCGTGCTGGCCGGCGGCGGCGCCCGGCACGTGCTGCCGATGCTGACGCTGCGGGCCGGGCTGGCGATGTGGCAGGGCCGGCACGCCGAGGCCCGCGCCGCCGTGCAGCGCGGACTCACCGAGACCCGCTCCGACGACCTGTACCTGCTGGGGGTGCTGGCGTGGCACGGGTTGCGCGCCGAGGCGGAGGCCCACGTGAGTGGTGAGGTGCCGGTCGACCTGGGCGCTGTACGCCGCTTGAAGGTCGTGATGGACCGGATGGCGGCCGGGGTGGGGAGCGCCGCGCCCCCGGTCCGCGCCGTGGTCGACGGCTACCTGGACCTGTGCGCGGCCGAGTTGAGCCGGATCGAGGACCGGCACGACCCGGACGTGTGGGCGCGTGCCGCGGCGGCGTGGGACCGGCGCAAGCAGCCCTACCCGGCGGCGTACTCGCGGCTGCGGCAGGCGGAGGCGTGCTTCACCCGCAAGACCAGGCGCGCGGCCGCGACGGCCGCGATCCGGCAGGCGTACGCGACCGCGCTCGCGATGGGGGCGCGGCCGTTGGCCGCCGAGATCACCGCGGTGGCCGCCCGCGCCCGCGTGGCCCTGACCGGCGACGACGACGCGGCGACGCGGACCGGACCGCGCGCGGACCCGGGCGACGCGCTGGGCGGCCTCACCGACCGCGAGCGTGAGGTGCTCGCCGCGGTCGCCGAGGGGCTGACCAACAAGGAGATCGGCCTGCGGTTGTTCATCAGCGAGCGGACCGTCGGCGTCCACGTGGGACACATCTTCGACAAGCTTCAGGTACGGACGCGCGTGCAGGCCAGCCGCGTCTACCTCACCGCCCCTCAGGCCGCGGCGGCGTGACCCGTCCGTTATCTTCGTCGCCGGAATACGTCGTTCTACGGATCCCCTACGTACGTCCCCCTGCGAGGCTGACTCCACGGGGGAGCACCGCCCGGCGGCAGCCGTTTCGCCGGGCGGTGCTGGGGGCCCTCCGCCTGACGCGCCGCCCGTGGAGGAACCGATGACCGTCATGGTGTGGGGACCCGTGCAACAGGACATGACCAGCCTGCTCGCCGGCCATCCCGACGACGTGCCCGCCGTTGTCGACCAGCTCACCAAGCTGCAGGACATCCTGGACCGGGTACCGCCGCTGCTCGGCAGCAATCCGCTCGCCGACTTCAACAAGCTCTATCTGCGGATCACCACGAGCGTCCTGGAGCGCCTGTACGCGGGCAGCTTCGCCGACCCG
>DASXRQ010000035.1:0-1873 GCA_036506495.1 Micromonosporaceae bacterium
CCCGTCGGCGCGCACGACCGCGCGCAGCGGGCGGTGCCGGGTCAGCAGGGCCAGCGCGGTGATCGGGTACGCGAGCCGGCCGGTGACGCGCTTCAGCGGACGCGGCGCGTTGAGCATCACGTCGGCGGACAGACCGATGCCTACGTGGTTGGTGAACGGCATGTCGCCCGCGAGCCCGAGGTCGACGTCGATCACCTTGCCGTCCGCGAGGATCGTGATGGCGTCGTCGAGGTCGGGACGGATGCCGACCGTACGCGCGAAGTTGTTGGTGGTGCCCAGCGGCAACAGGCCGAGCGCGATGTCTCGGTGCGCGAGCATGCGCGCGGCCGTGCTGATCGTGCCGTCTCCGCCGCCGGCGACCAGCAGGTCCGGGCCCAGATCAACGGCGTCGGCGATAGCTTTCTGGAGCTCGCCGGGCTGGTCGACGGGGTACGTCCCGAGCAGCGTGAAGCCAACCGCGATGAGCCGCGACCGGGCGTCGTCGTAGAGCCGCCGGCCCCGGCGGGAGTGGGCGTTGACGACGAGGGCCGCCCGCCGTTCCTGCCGGATGGCATCGGTCAGCTGCTGCTTCGTCCGCATCGACTCCGACCCTACTCATCATCCGGGTAGCTTGAGGTCCAGCTCGAGCCATTGAGCCAGATCCTTGATTTCCTGATCCACCGCCGCGGCTGCGGCCTTGTCGAAAGCCTCGTCCTGGTGGATCGCGTCGACCCGGAGCACGCCCGATCCGCGGTCGGCGATGGCGTCGAGCTTTCCCACGAGGCGATCGCCGAGCAGGATGGGTAGCGCGAAGTAGCCCCAACGGCGCTTGGCGGCGGGCTTGTACAACAGCTGCGCGCGCACGGCAATGCGACGCGCGTCGGTGCGAGAGAGCTCGTGGACGGTCACGACTCGAGGCTAGACGGGGTGCGCCGGCGGCTGATGGAGGAGCACGCCCTTACCCCGGTGCCGCTCCTCACGATCGGCCGAGGGGCTCCTGGTGATTGCCTGGCCAACTCCTAGCGCCGCGGGGAACCATCCAAGGCGAACGCCCGTCTCCACCGGCCGGTGAGCTGGCCGCAAAGGACAGTTTCTCCGCTGCGAAGGACGTGTGATGACGCAGCCGGCCGAGTTCGCCGCGCAGTTGACCGACGTCCTCACCACTCACCGCGGGCACCATTAGGCGGGCGGGACACTACCCCCGCTCGCGCGGAAGGAGCATCATGCCGGACCGTACTGCCGTGGTGACGGGAGGGACCGCCGGCATCGGCCGGGCCGCCAGCGAAAGGCTCGCCGCCGACGGATTCAACGTGATCATCGTGGGACACAACCCCGTACGGGGCGAAGGCGTGGCCCGGGACATCCAGGACCGGACGAACCGGGGGCAAGTCGAGTTCGAGGCCGCCGACCTCAGCTCGCTCGCCGATGCCCGCGCGTTGGGCGAGCGGCTGGTGCGCCAGCATGGGCGACTGGACGTCGTCGTAAACAACTTCGGCGGCATGTACGCCGATCGGCGGGTGACCGGGGAGGGGCACGAGGCCACGTTGGCCACCAACGTCCTGGTGCCGCTTCGGTTGACCCTGGAGCTGGTGCCCGCGCTGCGCGCGGCCGCACCCAGCCGCGTCGTGTTCGTCAACTCCGACGCGCACAAGTTCGCCAAGCCCGATCTCGACGACCTCGAGGCCGAGCGGTTCTACCGCGGCTTCGACGTACACGCCCGCGCGAAACTGGTCCAGCTTCTGGTCGCTCGACACCTTGGTGTCCGGCTGGCCGACAGCGGCGTATCCGTGTTCATGGTCAACCCGGGTGGCGCCTGGACCGAGCAGGTCGCGGCGATGACGCCGCGGATGATGCCCCCGACGATGCGGCTCTGGTGGCCGATGATCCGCCTCGT
>DASXRQ010000036.1:0-1608 GCA_036506495.1 Micromonosporaceae bacterium
CCCGTCGGCGCGCACGACCGCGCGCAGCGGGCGGTGCCGGGTCAGCAGGGCCAGCGCGGTGATCGGGTACGCGAGCCGGCCGGTGACGCGCTTCAGCGGACGCGGCGCGTTGAGCATCACGTCGGCGGACAGACCGATGCCCACGTGGTTGGTGAACGGCATGTCGCCCGCGAGCCCGAGGTCGACGTCGATCACCTTGCCGTCCGCGAGGATCGTGATGGCGTCGTCGAGGTCGGGCCGGATGCCGACCGTACGCGCGAAGTTGTTGGTGGTGCCCAGCGGCAACAGGCCGAGCGCGATGTCCCGGTGCGCGAGCATGCGCGCGGCCGTGCTGATCGTGCCGTCTCCGCCGCCGGCGACGAGCAGGTCCGGGCCCAGATCAACGGCGTCGGCAATAGCTTTGTGGAGCTCGCCGGGCTGGTCGACGGGGTACGTCCCGAGCAGCGTGAAGCCAACCACGATAAGCCGCGACCGGGCGTCGTCGTAGAGCCGCCGGCCCCGGCGGGAATGGGCGTTGACGACGAGGGCCGCCCGTCGTTCCTGCCGGATGGCATCGGTCAGCTGCTGCTTCGTCCGCATCGACTCCGACCCTACTCATCATCCGGGCAGCTTGAGGTCCAGCTCGAGCCATTGAGCCAGATCCTTGATTTCCTGATCCACCGCCGCGGCTGCGGCCTTGTCGAAAGCCTCGTCCTGGTGGATCGCGTCGGCCCGGAGAACGGTTGACCCAAGAAGGCCGGATCGACGCGCCATGTGCCCTTGACACCCTCGACCCAGACGGCAGGCATCGTTGGCTTCCACCCAGTCGCGGTGCGATTCCTGCCAGACGGCGACCAGCGGATCGAGAATGGAGCCCCGACCTTCGAGTCCAGATCAGCGTCAGCCCGTCTCGCGTTGTCCTCGTTCGCGGCGTGCACGGGCCGTGGGAAGGAGCATCATGCCGGACCGTACCGCCGTGGTGACGGGAGGCACCGCCGGCATCGGCCGGGCTGTCAGCGAAGGGCTCGCCGCCAACGGATTCAACGTGATCATCGTGGGACACAACCCCGGACGGGGCGAACGCGTGGCCCGGGATATCCAGGACCGGACGAACCGGGCGCATGTCGCGTTCGAGGCCGCCGACCTCAGCTCGCTCGCCGATGCCCGCGCGTTGGGCGTGCGGCTGGTGCGCCAGCGTGGGCGACTGGACGTCGTCGTGCACAACTTCGGCGGCATGTACGCCGATCGGCGGGTGACCGGGGAGGGGCACGAGGCCACGTTGGCCACCAACGTCCTGGTGCCGCTTCGGTTGACCCTGGAGCTGGTGCCCGCGCTGCGCGCGGCTGCACCCAGCCGCGTCGTGTTCGTCAACTCCGACGCGCACAAGTTCGCCAAGCCGGATCTCGACGACCTCGAGGCCGAGCGGTTCTACCGCGGCTTCGACGTGCACGCCCGCGCGAAACTGCTCCAGCTTCTGGTCGCTCGACGCCTTGGTGTCCGGCTGGCCGACAGCGGCGTATCCGTGTTCATGGTCAACCCGGGTGGCGCCTGGACCGAGCAGGTCGCGGCGATGACGCCGCGGATGATGCCCCCGACGATGCGGCTCTGGTGGCCGATGATCCGCCTCGT
>DASXRQ010000037.1:0-1812 GCA_036506495.1 Micromonosporaceae bacterium
ATCCGGTGTCGCTGGGTGCGCTGCGTCCCGGCCTGCTGTCCGCCGCCGGGTACATCGTGATCTTCCTGTCGGCGGCATGGGCCCGCTTCTCGGGCCGAGACGTCACCAGCTGACTCCGGGGCGGCCGAGGACTTCCATCGAAGCCTGAAAGAAGGAATGCTAGGGCGGCGTCAAATCATCCCCATCGATGCCCGCCCCCACGGAGTTCACGTGCTTCGAAGACTGCTCGCCGCGCTGGCTTCCGCCGTCCTGGCCACCACGGTCCTCACCTCCACGTCCGCCCACGCCGCCGACCAGCCCTGGATGAACACAGCCCTGTCCCCCACCGACCGAGCGAACCTGCTGCTCGCGGCCATGACTCAGGCCGAGAAGCTGACCATGCTGCATGGCGGTTCCTCGTGCGGCTACGTCGGCTGCGTCAACGGCAACACCCGGCTCGGCATCCCGGCCCTGCACCTGCAGGACGGGCCGGTCGGCGTCGGCGACGGCGTCACCGGCGTCACCCAGCTCGCCGCCCCGGTCGCCGGCGCGGCGTCCTGGGACACCGGCCTGATGAAGCAGTTCGGCCAGACGCTCGGCGCCGAGCAGTGGGGCAAGGGCACCAACGTGGTGCTCGCCCCGACCATCAACATCGTCCGCGACCCGCGCTGGGGACGGGCGTTCGAGTCGTTCGGCGAAGACCCCTACCTGGCCGCAAAGATGGGCGCCGCCGACATCCAGGGCATCCAGAGCCAGGGCCCGATGGCGCAGGTCAAGCACTACGCCGTCTACAACCAGGAGACCCGGCGCAACACCACCGCGGACAACGCCATCGTCTCCGACCGCACCGAGCGGGAGATCTACCTGCCGGCATTCGAGACGTCGGTGAAGGCGGGCGGCGCGGACTCGGCGATGTGCTCCTACTCGGCGGTCAACGGGCCGTTCGCCTGCGAGAACGGGCCGCTGCAGAACCAGATCCTCAAGAACGAGTGGGGTTTCGACGGCTTCATCACGTCGGACTGGGGCGCCACCCACTCCACCGTCGCGTCCGCGAACAACGGCCTCGACATGGAGATGCCCGGCAGCGACTACTACGGCAGCGCGCTGACCACGGCGGTCTCCAGCGGCCAGGTCGCGCAGGCGACCATCGACGATCACGTCCGGCGCATCCTCACGCCGATGTTCCGGCGCGGCCTGTTCGACCGCGCCCAGACCGGCAACCTCGACGCGACCGTCACCTCGGCGGCGCACACCGCGCTGGCCCGGCAGGTCGCTGCGCAGGGCAGCGTGCTGCTGAAGAATGCCAACGCGATCCTGCCGATCGCGGCGGGCACGCAGTCCATCGCGGTCATCGGTACGGGCGGCGGCAGCGCGCCCATGTACCAGGGCGGCGGTAGCGCCGGGGTGAACCCGTCCGGCTCGGTCAGCCCGCTGCAGGGCATCGAGGCCCGGGCCGGCTCCGGCGTCACGGTGACGTACGCACCGGGCACGGCTGGCGGCGCGATCACCGGTCTCGGCGGCAAGTGTGTCGACGTCGCGGGCGCGAACTCGGCGAACGGCACCGCGATCCAGCTGTACGACTGCAACGGCACCGGCGCCCAGAACTGGACCGTCGGCTCGGACGGCACCCTTCGCGCGCTGGGCAAGTGCATGGACGTGACCGCCGCGTCGACCGCCAACGGCGCCAAGGTCCAGCTGTACGACTGCAACGGCACCCATGCGCAGACGTGGGCCTCGTCGAACGGCACCCTGATCAACACGGGCTCCGGGAAATGCCTCGACGCGACCGGGAACAGTTCGGCAAACGGCACCCCGCTGCAGATCTGGACCTGC
>DASXRQ010000038.1:0-2253 GCA_036506495.1 Micromonosporaceae bacterium
GCGCGCTGCGGGAAGCGGGCGAATGCCGGCGACAGGCGCCATCCGGCGGCGGCCACGACCACGGCGGCGCAGAGGCCGGCGACGGTCCGCAGCCACCCGGTGCCGCCGTCGGTGCCGGTCTCGAGGCCGTGCAGCAGGGCGATCGGCCAGGCCAGGTAGGCCAGCCAATGCACGGCCCGCCAGGCGCGGACGCCGAGCCGGTGCCGGAGCAGGCTGGTCGCGACCAGCGCCAGGGTCAGGTCGAACGCCAGGGTGCCGAGGCCCTGCCAGAACGGCCGGTAGTTGCCCACGAACGGCAGCACGATGTCGACGAGGCGCAACTGGGCGTACGGGTCGAAGAGCAGGCTCACGACATGGCCGGCGAGCATAACCACGGCCAGCAGCGCGGCGTTGCGGTGCAGCAGGTTGACCGCGAACCGGGGCAGGCCGAACGCGGGCCGGCCCGAGCGGGCACCGATACCCAGCGCCACCACGACGGTCAGCAGCACCAGCGAGACGAGCCCGGAGCCACGGGCGAAGTACCAGAGCGCGTCCGTCACGATCGGGTCTCCTGTGGCGTGCCCTCGATGCCCTCGATGCGCTCGGTGCGCTCGGTCACGACGGCCACCCGCCCAGGCGGAGGACGTCGAGCCCCGGCGTCACAAGGCGACTCGGAACACCGTCGAGCAGATCGGGCGCAGCGTGGCCCCGGACGATCGCCGCGGTGCTGAGCGTGTTGGCGCGCAGGCACGAGTACGCGGCCACGGACACGGTCCGCCACACGCGCGGCGCCGGCCGGCCCGTACGCGGGTCGAGGATGTGGTGCACCAGCTCCCCCGGCCGCGCCCAGGTCCGGCTCGCGGTGCTGGACGTGGCGAGCGCCGCGCCGGCCGGCAGCCGCACCGTGCAATGTGGGTCGCCGGGCCGGTCCTGGACGAATACCCGCCAGCCGCCGTCCGGCGCGGGCCCGGCGGTGGCGATGTCGCCGCCGAGCGCGACCAGCGCCCCGGTGCCGAGCGTCGAGGCGACCGCGGCGGCGGCGCGATCGGCGGCCACGGCTTTCGCGGTCGCACCGAGATCCAGCAGCACCCCGGACGCGATCGTCAGCTCGCGGTCGCGCAGCGTGACGGCGCGCCAGTCCGGGGTCGGGAAGACCCGGACCGCCGGCGCGACCCGCCGCCCGGTGAGCGCGGCGAAGTCGCAGCCGTAGCCCAGCCCGCAGAGTGCGGCGCCCACGGTCGGATCGACATCGCCGCCGGTCTGCCCGGCCGCCTCGAGCGCGGCCGCGATCAAGTCGGCGAGCAGCGGGCTGACCCGGATCGGCCAGGGCGACCGGGCCGCGGCGTTGAGCTCGGAGTCGGGGCGGAACCGGCTACAAGCCGCGTCGACCGCGGCCAGTTCGGCCCGGACGATCGCGGCCGCGTCGGTCACCGTGGTGGGCTCCGTAACGACGATGCGCGCCACGGTGCCCCACACCGGCCATTGCACTGTGTCCGCGCCGACCGGCAGGGTCTCGACGAGCGGCATGTCAGGACCCCCCGGAGGTGGCCTGGCCGGAGCCGTCGGCGCCGCTCGAGATCGACGGCGAATCGGCCGACGACGAAGACGACGACGGCGACGAGGAAGAACCCGACGACGAAGACGAGCCGGTCGACGACGATTCCGTGGTAGGTGAGCTCGAGCTCGATGCGGCGTGCGCCGCCACAGCGGCCGCCACCGTCCCGGCGAGGCTGGCGGCCACCAGCCCTACGGTGATCGCGGTCGTGCGTCGCAGGCCCGTGTCCCGGTCCATCCTGGTCCCCCTCTTCGTTGACCACTCAACGAATCGTGGCCAGTGACCCTCTCCCTGCCCTGTGACGGTCCTGGGCGGATCCTGTGAAGCTGCCGGATCTTCGCCAAGCCGGGCATAAGATCCAGGCGCGGGCGCCGCACTTTCCCGTGTTGCACATAACTACGTGAGTTGGTCAACGCCACCGGCCTCACGCCCGTGGTCTTCATCCACGGCCTGTGGCTGCTGCCCAGCAGCTGGGACCGCTGGGCTGAGGTGTTCAAGGCGGCGGGCTATGCGGCGCCAAGGATCACACGGTTCCGCGCGCGATCTCGGACGCCGCCTACAAGCAGCAGCTCAAGAACCCGGGGACCACGGAGTTCGCCGAGATCCCCGACCGCGGTCACTCGCTGACCATCGACCACGGCTGGCTGGAGGTGGCCCAGACCTCCCTGGCCTTCATCGAGCGCTTCACCGAGCGCTGACCTACTCCCAGCGGAAGAGCT
>DASXRQ010000039.1:0-6006 GCA_036506495.1 Micromonosporaceae bacterium
GCCTGCGACCACCGGCGCCGTGCCATCTGGCTCGGCGTTTCCTCCAGCTGCTCGGTCCAGCGACGGATCGCACCGACGGCGACCGCGGCGGTCAAGGCGGCACCGGCGGCACACATCAGCCCGCCGACACCGACGAGGCAGGCCGCCAGGCGGAGGGTGTTCCGGTCCGAGATTGTTGTCATTGTCGTTGTCCTCCTACGCACGGACCTTGCGCAGCTGGAAGGCCAGCACCAGCTCGCCAAGCCCGATCACGATGGCGCTGATGCCGGTCATCAAGACCAGCACGGCAAGCGACAGATTCGGCGTGAACACGAACACGAGTCCGGCCACGATGGACAGTACGCCGAGCAATCCCAGCCACAGGCGGGAAGCACCGGTCGCCTGGAACGCGATCGCCAACTCGGACAGGCCGCTGAACAGCCACGTCAGAGCGACCAGGAACGCGAGGATGGCGAGCCCGTTCGCCAGGTCGCGCAGGCATGCCACGCCGCCGATAACGAGGACGACGCCGACGATTCCGGAAAGCACCTGCCGACCGGCACCCCTGCCGGGCAGGAACGCGGCGACGATTCGAACGATCCCGGCGAGCAGTAACCAGATGCCGACCAGGACCGCCATGGCTTTCAGAGTGACGTCCGGCCAGGCGAGCACCACGATACCGAACAGCGTCGATGCGGCCCCGAGGAGCAGGAGGGACCACCACGGGAACAGCCCCTCCTGCTCTTCCACGACCGTCGGCGCCCAGGCGACGCCCGGCTCGGCCGGGCGGGTTCCAGGTACTTCCGTCATCGTCAGCTCCGTGTGTTGGTGACGTCAGCCCTCTAGGCGACCGTGCTGTGCTGGCCGGCTCGACCCTCGTCGGCGTACGGATCGATTCCTGAGCGCGCTTCCGACCACCGCACGGTGAGCGCGAACAGCAAAACGACGTCGAGAGCGACCATCAACAACGACCAGACCGGGTACGCGCCGATCCAGAGGACGTTGATGACCGCGTGCAATCCGGCGAGGATGATGGCGGTGATCCGTGCCCAGGTCTGCGCCGAGAACAGGCCGATGCCGGTCGCGATCATCACCAGTCCGAATATCAGTAGCGTCCAGCCCCAGCCGGTCAGATCGACCGCGACGAGCTTTCCGGGCGTAATGACGAGCCGTTTGTCGTCGAACAGCGCCACGAGTCCCTCGACGACGTTGAACACGCCGATTATCAGGAGCATCGAAGCGGCAAAGATCACCCAGCCGGCCCACGCCCAACTTGTGGTCCTGTTCGTGGCCATCTGTGAGTCCCTTCTCGAATCTTGCGGGTACATCGATGCTCATGTCGGCACGGGGACGGCGCATCACCCGGAGAAGGTGAGCCCGCCGTTGTCGGCCGCATCCGGCCGACCCGGCATGATCACGTTGCGCTGCCCGGCTCGGCGGATCTGGCAGCGGCGGTAACGACGTCGTCCACCCACCGATCCCTTCGCCGGCGAGCCGGGATGATCGAATCGTGAGCCGATGCCGGGCTCCTGGTCCTCACCCGTTGCGGATGAGCCAGAAGCAGGCCGTGGCATGCGATCGAGTTGATCGGCGGCGGTTAATGTGAGATGGCGCGGTGCATCGATCGTTCCGCGACTTCCAATTCACCCGCCACGGGTGAAGCGAAGCTCGCCACCGCCCGATCACCGTATGACGGCGCCGATGACTTGCAGTTTCCACGCCGCTCGCGCGACGCGTGTCATCGAGGTGGTGCCGCCGCGCGGCGCTCACGCGCTCGGGTGCCGATCTGCCGCGACAGCACCGAGGCGCCGGTGGCGATGACCACCACGTTGAACACCAGCTGGACGATGACGACCGTGCGCGCGACCTGGCCGGCGGCATGAACGTCGCCATACCCGACCGTGGTCAACGTCGCCAGCGTGAAGTAGAGCGCATCGGTCTTGGTTTCCAAGTCCACGAACTGCCCCGGCCCGAGGATGGCCGTGGTGTAGTCGGCGAGGGCGAAGAAGGCCACCCCACCGACCAGCGCGGTGAGCAGGCCGGCCACCGGCGTGGTCTCCGGCTCGGTGAGGTGGTGGGCGACCTGGCGCACGATCAGCCACGTAATCAGTAGGCCGACGGCTACCGTGCCGCCCACGCGTAGCGCCAACTGCACGCCTCGTACGCCGGGCTCCACCGGGATGACGTAGTAGAACCCGACGATGAGCGCAGACATCAACGCGGGTTGGCCGATCGTGACCAGCGCGGACCGTTTCCGTGACTCCATCCCCGGATTGTCGCGGACGGCGCGCCGCCGCAGGAACGCTACGGCCAGCCGACCCCGGACGCCGGAGCCGCCGCGGTCAGCACCTGCCCAGTCCGCGGGCCGCCGAACGGGTCAGTCGGGTTCCAACGTGCCGCCATGATGAACAGCGTGCGCCGGTCCGGCCCGCCGAGCATCATCGCGAACGGCCACCGGTCCAGCTCGACCCGGTCCAGGACCGCACCGCCGTCGCGGACTCGTACGCAGTTCGTGCCGCCGTCCGACGTCCACACGGCACCCTGCTCGTCGATGCAGATGCCGTCGGGCCCGATCCCGTCGGCGAACACCCGGCGGTTGGAGAGGCCGCCGTCGGCGGCGATGTCGAACGCGGTGAGCCGGCGCGTGAACGACTCGGAGATGATCAGTGTGGCGTTGTCCGGCGTGACCACCATCCCGTTGGGGAAGTCGATGCCGTCGGCGACCTGCCGCACCGTGCCGTCGGGCGTGATCAGCCCGATGAATCCGGGCCGGTAACCCGGCCGCTCGGTCAGCGGCGCGTCGGAGGGCTGCGCGATGAAGGTCAGGAAGTCGAAGTCGGCGCCGTTGACGTAGACGTTGCCGCGTCCGTCAACGACGACCTCGTTGAACCCGCTGGGCAGGGAACCGCAGTCGGCGTAGGGCTCCACCGATCCGTCATCGTGGCGGAGCAGCAACCGTCCAAGATCGGTCTTCTTCGGCACGACCAGTTGGCGTCCGTCGGGCAGCCACTCGATCGAGTGCGCACCCACCCGAGGGTCGAGCGGCAGCACTTCGGTCTTGCCGTCCAGGTCCACCGCGACGATCTCGTCCGGTCCCCAGTGGCAGAACCACAGCCGCCCGTCGTGCCACCGCGGCGACTCGACGAGGACCAGGTCGGTGAGCAGGACATGTGCTGCGGGCATGGGGTATCTCCTCCCGTTCGTGTGTCACCTACCACACGAACGGCCACGGCCCGGATCGACAGCACAGGGGCGCATCGTTATCGGTCAGCGGGCGTCGATCTCGGCGTCGTCGATGTTTCGTGACCGTACCTCAACGTATTTTCCTGAACTGAGTTCCATGTTCGTGGGAGCCGTTCTCTCCATACGCCTCCTGCGCCGTGTGATCGGGTTGCCGGAGGTCGAAGTTTCCAAGATCGCGGAAAGGAGGGAGGCTGGCGGGGTGTCCGAGGAGCGGTTGCTTGCCGACGCCCGGCGGGGCGACGAGGCGGCCTTCGAACTTCTGGTGCGGCGGCACCGCGCGGAGCTCTACGCCCACTGTTACCGGATGCTCGGGTCGGTGCAGGACGCCGAAGACGCCCTGCAGGAGTCGCTGCTCGGCGCCTGGCGGGGCCTGGCCGGCTTCGAGGGCCGCAGCTCGCTGCGGACCTGGCTGTTCCGCCTGGCCACCAACGCCTGCCTGCGGCTGTCCGCGCGGCGGCCCCGCCGGATGCTGTCGTTCGACCACGGCCCGGCCCGCCACGACATCGGCGATCTCGGCGAGCCGGTGACCGGCCCGGTCTGGCTGGAGCCGTGGCCCGACGAGCTGCCCGCGGACGACGAGCCCGACCCGGCGGCGGCGTACCTGCGCAGGGAGCGCGTCGAACTGGCCTTCGTCGCCGCACTGCAGCACCTGCCGGGCACCCAGCGGGCGGTGCTGATCCTGCGCGAGGTGCTCGGGTTCAGCGCCGCCGAGGTCGCCGAGATGCTCGACACCACGCTCGCCTCGGTGAACAGCGCCATGCAGCGCGCCCGGGCGACCCTGCAGCAGCGGGCGCCGCACCGCTCCCAGCAGGCCGAGCTGGCCGCGCTCGGTCCGGGTGGGCGGCGCGCGTTGGTGGACGCCTTCGTGACGGCGTGGGAGCGGGCGGACGTCCCGGCGCTGCTCGACCTGCTGGCCGACGATGCCCGGTTCACGATGCCGCCGCTGCCTGCGTGGTTCGACGGTCGCGAGAACGTCGGCCGGTTCTTCGCCGAACGGATGTTCGCCACGCCATGGCGGCTGGTGCCGATCGCGGCGAACGGGCAGCCGGCGTTCGCGTGCTACCAGCACGACGGGCAGCGGTTCCGGCTGGGCGCGGTCAACGTCGTGAGCCTGCGCGACGGCCGGATCTCCTGGCTGGCCGGCTTCCTCGACCCGCAGGTGCTGCGCCGCTTCTCCGTTCCCTGGGACCTTTCTCGGCCGGACCGATGAATCCCGCGTCGACGGTGTCTCTCATCGGGGTGAAAGGTCCAACACCAACCTGAGGGGTGTGCATCATGCGCAAGCTCATCGTCTCCACCATCATGTCGCTTGACGGGTACGTCGCCGGACCGGGCGGGAACCCCATGGTCTTGCCAATGGACGCGTCCTTCGACGAGTTCAACCTCGACGAGCTCAAGGCGGCCGACGTCGTCCTGCTCGGCGGCACCTCCTACGGCATGTTCAGCGGGTTCTGGCCGGGCGTGGCCGGCGATGCCTCCTTCTCGGCGACGAACCGTGAGTTCTCGCGGCTCTACAACGCCGTCGACAAGGTGGTCATCTCCGACCGCGCCACCCCGCCCCCGGCGGGCCACCCGTGGGCAAACAACACCCGCATCGTCAAGCGCGCCAAGGCCCGCGAGGAGGTGGTCAAACTCAAGGAAGGCGACGGCAAGGGGATCGTGACCTTCGCCAGCGGGACCCTCTGGAACGACCTGCTCGCCCAAGGGCTCGTCGACGAGCTGCACCTCATGATCGGCGCCCTTTTCCTCCGCGACGGCACCCCCGCCGTCGGCGCGGGTGCCCCACCGCTACGGCGCATCGACGTACGTACGTTCGACAACTCGGACAACGTGCTCGCGCGGTACGCGGTACAGAACAACGCCTAAAGCCGGTGCGTGGACCGGTCGTCGAGCGCCGCCTGCCCCGAGTCCCGATGGTCGAGAGTGCGGGCGGGCGGCGCCGCGAACCGGTTGAGTTCGAGCGCGAACGCGTCCGCCGCCGCCGCCAGTTGCAACCAGACCGCAACTCAATTACCTGACCGGGACTCGAGGTTAATCCAAAAACCGGGCAAGCATCGGTACGAGAAGGTCCGCGCGCCTGGTCACCTGCATGTGCGGCGTGCCGGGCAGTACGGCAAGTTGCGAGTCAGGGATCAGGTGCTGCATCAGCGCACCATGCTCCACGGTCGTGAAGTCGCGATCGCCCAGCACCAGAAGGACTGGCGCGGTGATGCCGGCGAGTTGTTCGTCAGTCCAGCCCCGGGTGTCCGCGTCCGACTGAGACAACATCGCCAGGAATTCATCGAAGTGCTCGGGATGTGGGGAGAGCCGCAGGTAGGCCTGCCGCAGATCGGCGAAGTCCTGCGGGGTCGGCATCCTCGTCGAGGTCGCCTGCTTGGCCGGGTCGGTGAGGTCCTCGTGCAGCCCGTCCGGGCGCACGGAGGCCGAGGCCGCGACCAGCGAACGCACCCGGTCGGGGTGGTTCACGCCGAGTTCCAGCGACACCGCCCCGCCCATGCTGTGGCCGAACACATGCGCCCGCTCGATGTCCAGGTGGTCCAGCAGGGCGACTATGTCGCTCGCCAAGGCGGCCGGTGTGATGGCCCGGTCGATGTCACCGGTGCGCCCGTGCCCTTGCATCTCGACGCCGATGACTTGATGCCTACCTGCCAAGGGCGGGATGAGCGTGGCAAAGTTCAGGTCGATGGTCAACATGCCGCCGTGCAGCAGCACCAGCGGCGAGCCCGCGTCCCCGTACACCTCGTAGTACATGTGCAAGCCGTTGACATCGGCATACCCGCTCCG
>DASXRQ010000040.1:0-3661 GCA_036506495.1 Micromonosporaceae bacterium
ATCGTTCTCAGCAGACCTCAAGGAGATCCGGATGGCCCGGCCCCGGCAATCGCTGTTGACCCGGCAGCGGATCGTGGACGTGGCATCCGCGCTGGTCGACGCGGAGGGCCTGGAGGCGGTGTCGGTCCGCCGGCTCGCCACGGAGCTGGGCGTGCGCGGGCCGTCGCTGTACCACCATTTCGCCACGAAGGCCGAGATCCTGGACGCGGTCGCGGACGCGGTGGTCGCCCAGGTCGACGTCTCGGCATTCGGCACACAGGACTGGCGTGAGGCCCTGGAGTCGTGGGCGTGCTCGTACCATGCTGTGCTCAGCGCCCACCCGAACATCGTCCCGGTCATCGCGCGCGGTCCAGGCCGCCGGCCCGCGGCGCTCGCGATGGTCGACACCGTGTACGGCGCGCTCCTCGACGCCGGCTGGTCGGAGGCCCAGGCGACGCACATCGGCGCGTTGATGCGGTACCTGGTCACCGGCGCGGCGCTGGGCTCGTTCGCGCGCGGGTTCGAGGAGGACCCGCTGCTGTACGAGCGATACCCGCACCTGGGGCGGGCGCACCTGCTCGTCGAGCACGATAGGTGCGTCGACGAGGGCGCGTTCGAACTGGGTCTCGACATGCTGATCGGTGGCCTCGACCGGATCCATGAAGCCAGCCCGACCAAGAATGGGGTCCCACGATGACGTCCTCGATGCACGCGACGCTGACCCGCGACCGGCTGTACATCGGCGGCGATTGGGTCGCCCCGGCGTCCGACGGCACGATCCCGGTGGAGAATCCATCGACCGAGGAGGTCCTCGCACAGGTCCCGGCCGGCACGGCGGACGACGTGGATGCGGCGGTCGCCGCCGCCCGGGCCGCGTTCGACGGCTGGGCCGCGACGCCGATGGCCGAGCGCGGCGCCGCGCTGGACCGGCTGCACGCGGCGCTCGCCCCCCGCGCGGGCGACATCGCCCGCACCGTCGGGCTTGAGCTCGGCACGCCGCTCAAGGTCGCCAAGGCGGTCCAGGCCGGACTGCCCCTCACGGTCCTCCGCGGGTACGCCGATCTGGCGTCCACGCCGGTCGAGCCGCAGTCGATCGGCAACTCCCTCGTGGTGCACGAGCCGATCGGCGTGGTCGGGGCCATCACCCCGTGGAACTACCCTCTGCACCAGGTCGTCGCGAAGGTGGCCGCGGCGCTCGCGGCCGGCTGCACGGTCGTGCTCAAGCCCAGTGAGCTGACGCCGCTGGTGGCGTACCTGCTGTTCGACGCCGTGGACGAGGCCGGCCTGCCGCCGGGAGTGGTCAATCTGGTCACCGGCACCGGACCGGTGGTCGGCGCCGCCATCGCCGGACACCCGGACGTCGACATGGTGTCCTTCACCGGCTCCACCGCGACCGGCCGGGCCATCTCGCACGCGGCCGCGGACCGGATTGCCAAGGTCGCGCTCGAGCTGGGCGGCAAGTCCGCGAACGTGATCCTCGAGGACGCCGACCTGGCCAAGGCCGTGAAGGTTGGCGTGGCCAACGCGTTCCTCAACTCGGGCCAGACCTGCACTGCCTGGACCCGCATGCTGGTGCACGAGAGCCGCTACCACGAAGCCGTGTCGCTCGCCGCATCGGCTGCCAAGGGCTACCGGACCGGCGACCCGTTCGACGAGGGCACCCGGCAGGGGCCGCTGGTCTCGGCCGGGCAGCGCGAGCGGGTCCGCGGCTTCATCGCGCGCGGCGTCGCCGGCGGTGCCCGCCTCGTGGCGGGCGGCTTGGACGCGCCGGTACCCGACCGCGGCTACTTCGTCGCTCCGACGGTCTTCGCCGACGTGCTGCCGGACAGCGAGCTCGCCCAGGAGGAGATCTTCGGGCCGGTGCTGTCGATCATCCCGTTCGCCGACGACGACGATGCGGTCGACATCGCCAACAATTCCCGGTACGGCCTGGCCGGCGGCGTCTGGGGCACGCCGGAACGGGCGCTGGCCGTGGCTCGGCGGATGCGCACCGGCGCCGTGGACGTCAACGGCGCCGCGTTCAACCCGGTCGCGCCGTTCGGCGGGTACAAGCAGTCCGGCATCGGCCGCGAGCTCGGCCCGTACGGCCTGGCCGAATTCCAGCAGGTGAAAGCGATTCAACGATGACGGCGTACATCTCCGCGCTGGTCGTCCGCACCGCCGGCGCGCCGCCCGCCGTCGAGGAAGTGCACCTGCCCGAGGTCGGCCCGGGCCAGGTGCGGGTACGGATCCGGGCGGCGGGCGTCTGCCACTCCGACCTGTCCATGGTGAACGGCACGCTCCGGCCGCCGCACCCGCTTGTGCTCGGCCACGAGGCCGCCGGCGAGGTTGCCGAGGTTGGCGCCCGCGTGACCCGGGCCACCGTGGGTGCGCACGTGGCGCTGAACTGGCAGCCGGCCTGCCGCGACTGCTGGTTCTGCCGGCACGGTGAGCCGTGGCTGTGCTCGATGTCGTCCGGGACCGCAGCGCTGGAGAACGGCAGCACGCTCGGCCGCGCCCCCGTGCACGTCGCGCTCGGTCTGGGCGCGTTCGCCGATCAGGTGGTCGTGCCGGAGAACGCGGTCATCGGCGTACCGGACGAACTGGCCTGGGAGCACGCGGCCTTGTTGGGATGCGCGGTCCTCACCGGGACGGGCGCGGTCCGCAACACCGCTCGGGTCCCGGCCGGCTCGTCCGTGGTCGTGCTCGGTCTCGGCGGGATCGGCCTGTCCGTGGTCGCCGCGGCGCGCGCGGCGGGCGCCGCCGACGTCATCGCGGTCGATGTCGCCGAGGCCAAGAAGGCGCTGGCCGAGGCGGCCGGCGCCACCGACTTCGTGGTCTCGTCCGACGCGCTGTCCAAAGACATCCGGGCGCGGACCGGCGGCCGGGGCGCGGACTACGCGTTCGAATGCGTGGGCCGGTCGGCCACGATCCGGGCCGCTTGGCGGGCCGCCCGGCGCGGCGGCCACGTGATCGTGGTCGGGATGGGCAGTGCGGACGACAGGCTCGAACTGAGCGCGCTGGACATCTTCGCGTCGGCCCGCACGCTCCGCTCGTCGGTGTACGGCTCGTCCGATCCCGATGTCGAGATTCCGGCGCTGGCCCGTGCCGTGCTGTCGGGCGCGCTCAGGCTGGACCACCTGATCACCGACCGCATCGGGCTGGCGGACGTCCCGGCGGCGTTCGAGCGCATGTCCCGCGGTGAGGGCGCCCGCTCGGTAGTGCTGTTTTAGCCGCGTCACGCTCCACTGAGGAGGGCGGTGACCGTGCGGGTGAGGGCGCCGCGGGCGGCGTCCGGGTCCATGCCCATCGTGTCGCGCCACGTGCCCCATGCCGGCCACATGCTGATGCCCGCGAGCGCGGCCAGCAGCTCCGGGCCGCCGTCGCCGGCCGCCTTGAGTTCCGGCGCGAACAGCGACTTGATCTCGTCGCGGACCCGTTCGACGTGGCAGCGGCGATAATGCTGTAGCGCCGGCGAGAACGGCTCCTTCAACGAGGCGGCCTTCGCGGCGGGCGCGATCTGTTCGAGCAGCCGCGCCCGCTGATAGCAGTACGCCTCGATGCGCCGGGCCAACGGCAGGTCGGTGGAGATCGGCTCGTACGCGGCGTCGCGGAGTTCCAGGATCCGCTGGCCGCTGGCGGCGAACAGCGCTTCCATGTCGGCGAAGTGGCTCCACAGCGCGCGCAACGAGACGCCCGCCAG
>DASXRQ010000041.1:0-3190 GCA_036506495.1 Micromonosporaceae bacterium
ACACTGCCTCGCCTGCCGGTGGCATCAGGGCTCGACCGCCGCCAGCGTCTCGTTCACGGCGCCCGTCGCACGGCTGGAGCCGGGCTCTTTCATCGCAGACTCCGGCCACGTCGTCCGTCTCGAGGGCGCCCGCCCCGAGACCCCGGCCCGCGCGCCGCCCCTCGCCTAGCCACCGACCGTTTCGACCGCCGGCCGTGCCGGCGGCGCTACTGGCTGTGTTTTCTAGATGAGGTGTGTGTGATGCGTGCTCTCTTGCGATGCCTTTCCGTTGCATCCGTGTTGTGCCTCGCCGCGCCGGCGTGGGCGGCGGGTACGTTGGAAGTCCGGGTCACCGATCCCGACGGCCGCGCACTGCCCGGTGTGACCGTCGGCCTGGCCGGTACGACGAACGAGTGTGTGACGAACGCGGAGGGGGTCTGCCGGTTCGAGGCCGTTGCCGCCAGGACGTACCAGGTGACCGCTCACCTCTCGGGCTTCATGCCGGCCAGGGCCGACGTGCAGGTCGAGGACGGCAAGGCGGCCAGCATTCCTTTCACGCTGTCGACACGGGTGCATTTCTCCGAATCGGTCACCGTCAGCCCGACGGGCCGCGACACTTTCGAGTCGTATCAGCCGGCGACCGTCCTGGGCGGCGAGGAGCTGTCGCAGAACCTCGCGCCAACCCTGGGCGAGACGCTCGGCAAGCAGGTTGGCGTCAACATGCGCTCCTTCGGGCCCGGTCCATCGCGGCCGGTGATCCGTGGTCTCGACGGCGATCGTGTCCTCATCCTGGAAAACGGCGCGCGCACCGGCGACCTGTCGAGCCAGTCCGCCGACCACGGCGTCAACCTCGACCCCGCCTCCGCCACGCAGATCGAGGTCGTGCGCGGTCCCGCGACGCTCCTCTACGGCAGCAACGCGCTCGGCGGCGTCGTCAACATCGTCTCCGACGAGATCCCGAACAAGCCGGTGAAAGGCGCTCGCGGGAACCTGACCCTCCAGGGCGGCACCGCGAACGACGAGGCGGGCATCGCGGGCAACGTCACGGGCGGCAATAGCCGGTGGGCGGTCCGGGCTGGTGGTTCGGCGAGCCGCACGGGCGACGTGACGACCCCCGAGGGCGACATCCCGAACAGCCAGACCAAGATGACGTCGGGCGGCGCTTCGGCCGGGTACACCGCCGACAACGGATACGCCGGGCTGGCGTACCAGTACGTCGACAACCGCTACGGCATCCCCTTCGTCGAGGAGGGCGGCACGACCCTGCACCCGCGGCGCCATCGCGTGGACTTCCGCGCCGAGCGGCGCGGCATGCCCGGCTGGATCGAGGGGATCAAGGCCCTCGGCGGCTATCGCAACTACACCCACGACGAGATCGAGGCCGGCGGCGAGATCGCCACGACCTTCAAGAACAAGTTCACCGAGGGCGAGGTGCTGCTGAACCACCGGCCCGCCGGCCGGCTGAGGGGAACCATCGGCGGCTGGGCGACCCATCGCGACTACAGCTCGCTCGGCGAGGAGTCACTCGCGCCGCCCACCACGCAGAACGCCTTTGCCGGGTTCCTCTACGAGGAGCTGGCGTTCAACAAGGTCTCGCTGCAGTTCGGGGGCCGCGTGGACAGGACGAAGTTCTCTCCGGACGGCGCCTCTGTCGATCGCCCCGAGCTGACGGATCGCGACTTCACCGAGTTCTCGGGCTCCGTCGGCCTGGTCGGCCGTCTGTCGAACGAAGTGACGCTCGCCGCCAACCTCGCCCGCGCCGCGCGCAACCCCAGCCTCGAGGAGCTGTACAACTTCGGCGCCCACGTCGGCAACTTCGCCTTCGAGATCGGGAATCCCGAGCTGCCCTCCGAGAGGGGCCTCGGCGTGGACGTGTCGCTGCGCTACCGCGGCCGGCGGTTCCAGGGCGAGGCGACCTACTTCCGCAATAGCATCGACAACTACATCTTCGCCTTCCCCACCGGCGAGTTCGAGGACGACCTGGCGGTCGTGAACTTCCTGTCCGCCGACAGCCTCCTCCAGGGCTTCGAGCTGCACACCGACATCGGCCTCAGCAATTCGGTCTGGCTGGAGCTGGGCGGCGACGGCGTCCATGCCGAGCTGCGGGACACCGACCAGCCCCTGCCGCGCATCCCGCCCTACCGCGGCTGGGTCGCCCTCCGCTACGAGAGCGGCGGCTTCCACCTCGAGGGCGAGGTGCGGGGCGCGGCGAAGCAGGACCGGATCTTCGGCGCGGAGACCTCGACGCCAGGCTATGCCGTCCTGAACGGCCATGGCTCGTACACGTTCACGACCGGCAAGACGGCCCACACGGTGACGCTCCGGGTCGGCAACGCCACCGACAAGCTGTATCGAAACCACCTGTCGTTCATCAAGGACATTGCGCCGGAGATGGGCCGGACCGTGAAGCTCGTTTACGCGCTGCGGTTCTAGGGATGCGGCGGAGCAGGCGGGCAGGCACGAACCTTGCTTAACAACAGGTTGGGGAACGTGTCCCCGGGAGGCACTCATGTACTGTGAACACCCGGGCTGTCACTGTCGGACGCAGAGCATCGTGCGCGAGGGCCGGCGTTACTGCAGCGAGGAGTGCGCCGACATGGGCGAGAGCGCAGGCCGCATGCCGTGCAACTGTGGCCACCCCGGCTGCAAATAAGTCATAGCGGCTGAACCAGCCGCGCGACGGGGCGGTGCGAGTCGGTTTCGCACCGCCCCGTTCTTTTTTTTTTGAGAGGTAGTCCAATCATGCGCCATCGCCTGGTCCTCGTTTCCGCCGCGGTCCTGCACTTGCTCGCGGCCCCCCTGTTCGCACAAGCCGCTCCGCGGCCCGAACCGTCATCCGCGCAGGCGCCCCGTGAGCCGCGGCCCTCGCCGAGCCCGCAGCCGCGGCCTCACGGGACGCGGGTGGCCGTGGACGCGCGAGCGATCGATGTCGACGACGGCGACACGGTCGTGATCCGCTGGTCGCGGTGGGACTCCGAGACCGTGCGCATCCTGGGGATCGACACGCCCGAGACCCGCCACCTGGAGCACAACATCCCGTACGGCCAGGAGTTCGGGGAACAGGCGCGGGCCTTCGCGCTCGGCGCCTTCGCCGCCGCCTCGCAGGTCGAGCTGCTGCGCTCGGCAACCCTGGATCCGTTCGGCCGCACCCTCGGCTACCTGTTCGTGAACGGGCGGAACTACTCCGCGTTGGTCGTCGGAGCACGCCTGG
>DASXRQ010000042.1:0-3375 GCA_036506495.1 Micromonosporaceae bacterium
GTGTTCGGCTACACACCGCTGGACTTCCGCGACGCGCTGAACCTGCTCGCCGGCGGCACAGTGCCGGCAGCCCGCCTCGTTACCGGCGAGGTGGGCCTGCCCGGCGTCGCGGCTGCCTTCGACGCTCTGGCGCACCCCGGAGCACACGCGAAGATCCTCGTCGATCCGCGCAGCGACGCTGCGCGACCGCAGGAGCTCCAGCCGAACTGAGCACGACCACCGTCACAAGATCTTCGTCATCGCACACGGTGTCCTTCGGCATCCATCCCGCGCGTCAAGGCCAGCCAAGGGTCCGGAAAGTGTCATACCCCCGTGGTGTGGTGGAGGTAGCCGGTGCGGTGAGGAGGTTCATCATGCAACACATCGCCATCAACACTGTTCGATCGCATGCGCTGTTCGTCTCCGCCCTGCAACCGTCGGACGACCCCCGCGCCGAACAGGTCCGGCAGGCCATTAGCGGGGCTGTCCGCCAGTTCGGAAGCAGGGGATGCGCCGGGCGTATGGCGCAGGAGTTCGGCGACCACCCGGAGGCCGCGGTAGCCCGGATGCGCTGGGCTCGTCAGATCGTCGCAAAGACGTTCGAGGCCGCCCCGGCTTGGGTCTCCCACACCCGACCGGTCACGGCGTCGAGAACGATCCGCGTGGCCGCCGCCGCATGAATCGGCAAGCGACCCTTCATCACGCCGCCGCGGGGTGATGCGGGACCGTAGCGGTCAGCAACCCGCCGAGGGCTGTGGGTGAATCGACTCGGTGTCGTCGCGGCCCACAGGGAAGAATGACGGGGTGACGACGTCATCAGGGTCCGACGGCCACCGAGCCGAGCCCACCCGGGTACGGCGCGACCGTGACGACGCCGGCCGGCCCCGCAACGCTCGACCGCGCGACGGTCTGGGTCGGCCGCTGCCACCTGGAACGCCCGGCGTACCTACCACTCCGGACCATCTGGACCTGGCACCGGCGGAGACGCTCCGCGAAGCGCAGCGGCTTCTCGACACCGGCCTCCCGTTCCACGCCCACGAGGTGCTCGAAGCCGCGTGGAAGTCCGCCCCGGAAGACGAGCGCGAACTCTGGCGCGGACTAGCACAGCTGGCCGTGGGTCTGACCCACGCCCGCCGAGGCAACGCGGCCGGGGCGTCGCGGCTGCTGCGGCGCAGCGCCGACCGCATCGAGCCGTACGCCGGGTCACCGCCGCACGCCATTGCGGTTGCCGACCTCACCGCATGGGCGCGGAACCTCGCGGCCCACATCGACGCGACCGGACCGGCCGATCTTCCGGCGATCGCAACGGTGCCCCGGCTGATCTGAGCGACCCATACCTCACGAGGAGGACCGGCGCCCCCCAGCGGACCATCCGGCTCATTCGGCGGTGCCACAACTTGAGCATTGTCGCGCGCCGTGCCAATTCCCGCGTCGGGGTGAACGCCCCATAGGGGGGATGCGTGCGCCTCATCGGGACGTCGTCGTCATCAACGTCCGGAGGAGGCAGGGTTATGTCCAAGAGATGGGGATTGGCCGCACTTGCCGCGACCGCGCTCCTGCTGGTTGCCGGTTCCCCGGCGCAAGCCGGTCCGCCGGCATCGCGGGTCACCGAGATCGACCAGGTATCCAACCAGCCGGGCCGCGCCAAGCTGACCGACCCCGACGTAGTTAACGCCTGGGGGCTGGCGCTCGGCCCGACCACCCCGCTGTGGGTCGCCAACAACGGCACCAGTACCGCCACCCTCTACACCGGCGGGCTCGGCGGCGCGACGGTCGGCAAGGCCGGTCTCACCGTCGTCAACGACAGCGATGGCGTGACCGGCCAGGTTTTCAACGGGTCCGCCGATTTCGTGGTCACTACGCCGCAGGGCTCCGGGCCGGCCCGGTTCCTGTTCGACAGCGAGAGCGGCGACATCACCGCCTGGGCACCCGCGGCGACCGGCACCCACGCCGTCGTCGTCGCCCACGTGCCAGGCGCGGTATTCAAGGGCCTGGCCCTCTGGTCGACGCCCCTAGGCACGTTCCTGCTCGCGACCGACTTCGCCAACGGCCGCATCGACGTGTTCGACCGCACGTTCCGGCAGGTCGATCTCGCCGGCGAGCTGTTCAAAGACCCGCGACTGCCCAGCGGGTACGCACCGTTCAACGTCATGACCAACGGCGACGCCGTCACCGTTACGTACGCCAAGCAGCAGGCCGGCTCCACCGACGAGCAGGCCGGCCCCGGCCTCGGCATCGTGAACACGTTCGGGCACCTCGGGACCACCGTCACCCGGATCGCCAGCCACGGCACCCTGAACGCGCCGTGGGGCCTGGCTATCGCGCCGTCCGGCTTCGGCAAGTTCACCGGCGCGCTGCTGGTCGGCAACTTCGGCGACGGCCGGATCTCGGGGTTCCGCGGCGACCACTTCATCGGCCAGCTGCGAGACGCGGGCAACCGCCCGGTCGCGATCGACGGTCTGTGGGCGCTGCTGCCTGGCACGGCCACCACCGGTGGCGTCGGTACCCTCTGGTTCAGCGCCGGACCCAACGACGAACAAGACGGGCTTGTCGGTCAGCTGATCCCGACCCGCTGACCGCTGGCCGCCAGCGAGATCTTAGGTGCGGGCCACGGTCCGGCCGGGGCCACCACGCGCCCTTCGGATCCGGTGCATGGATGCACTAGGCGGCTGTCCCGGAGGTGCTGCTGCCCAGACGACGTCCACGGTGGCGCCAAGCAAGTCGTGAACGTCGTCTGGGGAGCACACCCCGATGTCCTGCGGCGTGCTCACTCGTGTTCTGCCGCATCGCCACGAGAACGCGGATCCGTTAGGGCTTCCCCTTGGCTGCGACCGCTTCGGGCTTTGTCGGGCGGGTACCCGCCGCCGCGGCGGTCAGGACCGTGTCCCGCAGATCTGTGGCACTGGCGGCGAGAGCCGCGATCGCGTCGTCGAACAGACGCAGCAGGTCCTCGCGCCCGTCGTGGCGCTGCCAGCGTTCCACCGCGATGATCATCGCCGAGTACAGAGCGGCCAGGGTCACCGGCAGCTGCATATCGTCGCGCGGGGCGCCGATGGCGTCCGCGATCTGCGCCAAGTACGGGCCGATCAACGTGAGCTGCGCGTTGAGGAAGCGGGCGCGGATCTCCGGTACTGTGAAGCTCAGCTTGATCCGGGTGAGCAGCAGCTCCGGATCCTTCTGGTAGATGTCCGCGAAAATTTCGCGGACCCGCATGATCAGCTGGGCGAGCGGGTCCTCGCCCGGGCGGATCTGCAGCACTTCCTGCATTGGGCGTTCGTCGTACTCGTCCCAGAGCACGACGTCTTCTTTCGAGGGGAAGTACCGGAAGAAGGTCCGCGACGACATCGCCGCGGCGTGCGCGATGTCGTCGACCGTGGTCTGGTCATACCCCTTGTC
>DASXRQ010000043.1:0-1512 GCA_036506495.1 Micromonosporaceae bacterium
TGCGCACGGGCCTCGGCACGATGATCGGCACCGGCCTCCTGCTCGCCATCCCGTTCCCCAGCGGGGTTGACCTCGACTACGTCAAGCTGGGCGTGAAGCTGGTCATCGCGCTGGGCATCGGCGCGCTGTTCGGGGTGGCCATAGCGCGAGCTGACCCGTGCCGCCGACTCCACATCGCGCGCGGCGGAGATCACGATGACGTCGACGTCTTCCTCCGCGATCCTTCGGAGCTAGGCATGACGGCGCCGGCGAACGCCCGTCACGGTGGCGGCCACCCCAAGCGCCCCAAGCGCCCCGCCGAGCCAGCGCCTTGGATTCTTCGCGGCCGGCTGCTTGTGCAGCGACATCGGCGTCAGGTCGAGATGGGCTGCCGTCTTCCCGGTTCCCGGGTTGCGACTGAACACGACGCGCGCGGTGCCGATGCCGAACTCGGCGAGGTCGATCCGGAACGAGTACGGGTCTTTGTCGTCATCGGGGTGCAGCGGGAATCCCCGGTATAGCACGGGTATCGGGCTCAGGAGGCGAAGCATGAGCCGCCCGCCGCGGACGAAGACCTCCAGTCCAGCACCCAGCATGCTCCTCATGGTCACGTCGGTGAGCCGTCCGGAAATGGAGTACCAGCCGCAGATGTCGCCCCACACCTCGGGGTGATGGGCCACCTCGGTGCGAATGCCGTCGTCCGGGACGCCGAGCTCGCGCCTGAGTAGCGCGGCCAGTTCACCGGGCAGCCACAAGATCGCACGGCTCGCTCCGTTCGTGAACGCGAGGACGCCCACACCGTCCTCGGGCGCCACGAAGATCTGCGAGTTGAAGCCGGGAAGTATGCCCTGGTGCTCGACGACGAGGTGCCCACCCATGGTGCCGCGCAGGAACGCCAGGCCGATGCCCGGTATCCGCGGATCGGGCTGGTATTGCGGCTGGAACATGCTGGCGAGCGTTGTCGGCTTGAGCACCGAGCCGTGCTCGTTGGCGCCGCCGCCGGCGAGGGCCGCGACGTAGCGGGCCATGTCCCGCGCGGTGGAGTAGATCGACGCGGCTGCCGCGGTCACCCTCTCGCGGTCGATGACCGCCGTCGGGCCGCCAGCGCGTAGCGAGTATCCCGTGGCCAGGCGCGACTCGATGCGCTCGGATCGGACGAGGTCGGTGTCGGCCATGCCGAGCGGCGCGAAGACGTGCTCGCGAAGGTACCGGTCCAGGGGCTGCCCGCTCACGTCCTCGACGATCTGGCCGAGCGTGGCGAAGCCGTGATTGCCGTAGGTGAACCTGGTGCCCGGCTCGGCGTCCAGGCGGATACCGCCGCCGTAGTACTCCGCGAGGGTGGGTAGCGGCTTTCCGACCGCAACGTCCTCACCGAAGTCCCGCCTGAACACTCGCGCGGGGTGTACCACCTCGGCGATTCCGGCGGTGTGGGTCAGCAGGTGGCGTACGGTGGCCGGCCGCCAGTGGGCCTGGGCGGGGATCAGCCGGTAGGCGCGCAGGTAGTCGTTGGCGGGTGCGTCGAGGTCGATGAGC
>DASXRQ010000044.1:0-2125 GCA_036506495.1 Micromonosporaceae bacterium
GGTGTCGGCGACCTTCTGGTAGTCGGAAGGGAACGTCGTCGCGGTCGGGGCGCCCAGCGTGACCGTCTGGATGCTCAGCGGGCCGTCGCCGGTGTTGCGAACGGTCACCGACTTGATCGGGCTGGTCTGCAGCACGGGCCGCGCGCCGAAGTCGAGCTTGTCCGGTGCGACGGTCGGAACGCCGGCGGGCGGTGTCACCCCGGTGCCGGCCAGCGACACCGTCAGCGGCGTCTCGACCCCCGCGATGGTGACCCGCAGGCTCGCCGTACGAGGGCCGAGCACGGTCGGCTTGAACCGGACCGAGACGATGCACTTCTCAGTGGCGTGCAGCACGACCGTGGTGCACGCCTCGCCCGGGAAGACGTCGAAGTCCGCGCCGTCCACGGCCACCGCGGTCACGCTCAGCGGACCCGCGCCGACGTGGGTCAGCGGTACGTCCTTAAGCGCCTCGGTGCCGAGCGGCACCTGGCCGAAGTCCTGCGGGTCGCCGGCCAGCGCCGGGGCGAACCGGCGGCGGAACACGTCCAGGTGCCGGTTGGTGTCGGCGCCGCCCGCGATGAGATCCGCGGCTGCCGACCCGTACGCCACCACGGCGCCGTCGGCGCTCAGCACCGCCGCGCCGTCGCTCCTGCTGCCCTCGCCGCCGGTTGCCCGCGGCAGCCCGCTGTCGCCCGTACCCTCGCAGGGGTTGCCTGTGCATCCCGCGGACGGTGAGGCGAGCTCGGCCGGAAGCCGCGGCAGGCCGGCCGCCGCACGATCGTGGTCGACGATCACGTCGCGGACGACGATGTCGCAGTAGGACTGATTGTCGCCGGGGCCGAGGCAGGACGATTCGAGGACGCCGTTGTCGGTGCCGTTGTGCATGCCCGGCGTCGGAGTGGTGAAGGCCAGGTAGCGGCCGTCGGCGGAAAATGCGGGCTGGGCGCCGCGGCCCACGGTGCCGTCGGGCGTGCGCGAGGCGATCTCGACCGACGGCGTCCCGGTCATGGTCGTCCCGCGGTCATAGAGCCGGACGCTGATCTGGCTGCTGCTCTGCCGGTCGGCGAAGGCGTAGCGGCGGCCGTCCCCGGACAGCGCGGGATGGCTGAACTGCCGCCCGGCGGCCCCGATCGGGTTGCCGGACGCGTCGAGGTCCAGTCGGGTCAGGCCGCCGGTTGCGACGTCGTAGTCGTAGACGGCCTGGGCGTCCGGGTTGTTCGACAGCCGGTAGTTGGCGACGAACGCGACGTGCGTGCCGCCGGCGGCCATCGTGGAGTCGAAGTGCGCGTCGAGCGGGTACTTCTTGCCGCCGAACGTGAGCTCGGCCGGCGCGGAGACGAAGGTGCGGTCGTCCGCGGCCGGCACGGTGAGCTTGCCGTCGGTGCCGAGGCGCAGGTTCACGACCTCGACCCAGCCGATGCCGAAGTCCCGCGCCGCCAACGCCGCCTTCGCGCTGCGCAGTATCGAGACCACTGCGGCCGGCGGCATGTCGTAGGAAAGCCGCAGGCCGTCGGCCGAGATCTGCGGGTTCCCCGGGTCCCACTCGTCATTCGTGCTGATCGTCGTGAAGCGACAGGTGGAGTTCAGTTGGCCGTCGCCGTCCGGGTCGCGATCGCAGACCACGATGGTGTGCCAGACCTCGCTGTTGTCGGAGATGTTGTTCGCCGCCGTGCGGAACGCGACGAACCGCCCGTTCGCCGAGATCGACGGCTCGTCGCTCTCGCCGCGCGCCGGCACGATCCGTTCGGTGCCGTCCTCCTGCGGGACGACGCCGTGTGAGATCAGCGTGGTCGTGCCGAGCTTCGTGTCGCGGACGTATACGTCCGCGTCCGGCGCGCTCTCCGCGAGGCCGCCGTCCACGTCCTGCGAGACGTTGAGCTTGTCCACCGGATCGAACGGCTCGTCGGTGGTGAACGCGACATATCGCCCATCGGCCGAGATCGCCGGCTCGCGGCTGTCGTGTGTGGACTGCTCTTCGCCGGTGCCGACCGAGACGCGTTGCGTACCCGTGTCGGTCTCCGCCGCCGCCGAGTCGTTGGCGAACGTGAGGCTCACGATTACCGCGGCCGCGCCGATCACAGCGGCAAGTCCGCCGGCCAGCGTCATCCGATGAGCAACAGGGCGCTGCCTAGGCACAGCATCTCCT
>DASXRQ010000045.1:0-2531 GCA_036506495.1 Micromonosporaceae bacterium
TCTTCACCGTCAGCGCGAGCAGCTCGAAGCCGTGTGACACCGCCGCCTCGCCGGTCAGCCCGCGACTGCCGTACGCGAAGGCGGCGTTGATCTTGTTCTTGCCGCCGGCATAGGGGACCGCGCCGTTGTTGTACGCGGGAATGCTCACGTAGCTGTCCCGCGGGAGTGACACGAGGTAGCCCTCGGAGTGGTTCGCCGGGATGTGCAGGATGATGATCGAGTCGGACCGGCTCAGCTGGCTCGGATCCCAGCTCTGCCGGGTGTCGATACCGACGAGCAGGATGTTCTTCGCGCCCGTGACCTTCGCGTGCTTCCGCTCCGTGCCCGTCTTGACCGCGCCGAGCAGGTTCTGCTGGGTGATGCTGTGCGTCGCCGTGGTCAGCAGCACCCGGGTGGCCACCACCGCCCCGCCGGACGCGACCAGCAGCAGCGATCCGAGCAGCACGCACCAGCGCGCCCATCGCGGAGTGCGGGCCCGTTTGGCGGTGTTCTGCGGCACGTCGTCTCCTCGTCCGAGCGGTCTCCCATCTCTGTGACGGTTGCCGCAGCCCCCCAGGGTGCTCGGACCGGTTGAGAATTTGATGAGAACCGGACGGCAACTGACTGAGAGGCCGCTCACATAGGCCATACCCCCGTCGCCCGTGACCTACGCCGCAGGGGCGGCGTACGGCCCGATGGGCAAGGATGGGCAGATGCAGGCATGGCAGGTGCAGTCGCCGGGTCCGGACATCGCCCATGCGCTGCGGCGGGTCGAGATGCCCGATCCACGGCCGGGACCGGGTGAGTTGCTCGTGGCGGTCGACGCGTGCGGGGTCTGCCGCACCGACCTGCACGTCGCCGCCGGCCAGCTGCCGGTGCACCGCCCGTCGGTGGTGCCCGGGCACGAGGTGGTGGGTCACGTCGTCGAGGTCGGTCCCGGCGTCACCGGACATGAGGTCGGGGACCGGGTCGGAGTGGCGTGGCTGCGGGAGACCGACGGCGTGTGCCGGTTTTGCCGCTCGAACCGGGAGAACCTGTGCCCGAACTCCCGGTACACGGGCTGGGACGCGGACGGGGGGTACGCCGACTACACGACGGTACGGGCGGACTTCGCGTACGCGCTGCCCGACGGCTACTCCGTCGCAGAGCTGGCGCCGCTGTTGTGCGCCGGGATCATCGGCTACCGCGCCCTGCGCCGCTCCGATCTGCCGCCGGGCGGGCGGCTCGGCATCTACGGGTTCGGCGCGTCCGCCCACCTCACCGCGCAGGTGGCGATAGCCGAGGGCGCGCGGGTACACGTGCTTACCCGCGGCGGACGGGCGCAGAAGCTGGCGCTGGAACTCGGCGCCGCGTCGGTGGGCGGCGCGTACGACATGCCGCCGGAGCCGCTGGACGCCGCGGTGCTCTTCGCCCCGGTCGGTGACCTCGTGCCGCCGGCGTTGCAGGCGCTCGACCGCGGCGGCACCCTTGCGATCGCCGGCATCTACCTCAGCGACATCCCGGCCCTGAACTACGAGCGGGATCTCTTCCAGGAGCGGAACCTGCGCAGCGTCACGTCGAATACGCGAGCGGACGGGCGGGCGCTGCTGGACTTCGCCGCGAACCACCATCTGAAGGTGTCCGTCACGCCGTACCCGATGGCGCAAGCGGACACCGCGCTGGTCGACCTGGCGGCGGGCCGGGTCAACGGCGCGGCCGTGCTGATGCCGTGACCTGCCTGGCACGAACCCGTGATGACGACCAGATGACGGGTCCGTAGCCTGAGGTCACGTCCGCACGGTCGACTCCGGCGGGCGCTCCGAACGGAGATCCTTGACATGATCAAAATCGTTCTCTCACTGCTGGCGGTGTCCGCTCTTGCCGCCGGGTGCGCAGCGACCGGCCAGCCGACCCCCACCCCTGCCGCACCCGCCGCGCCGGCCGCGACCCCCGCGACGACCGCTCCCGCGGTCACCACAGACGTCACAGCCGCGAAGCCGTGGAGTACGACCCCGATCACCGTCGTGCATCAGCCCAAGGTTCCGCCGGTCCCGGTCGTGACCGCCATCCGGTACGCGGCGCATCGCGACGGAGGCTACGACCGCATCGTCTTCGACATCTCCGGCGCGCTGCCGGGCTACTCGGCCAAGTACGTCTCCGAGGTCCGTAGCGACGGGTCGGACCAGCCGGTGTCGGTGCCGGGAAGCAAGTACCTCCTCCTGGTCCTGACCCCGGCACAGGCCCACCGCGAGACGGGCGGCCCGACGGTCTCCGGGGTGCACCGCGTCGACCTGCCGATGCTCGAGTCGTACGCGGTCGTCGGCGACTACGAGGGCTACGTCTCGATCGCGCTCGGCCTGAACGGCAAGGCCGGCTACCGCATCGGCGAACTGGACGGCCGCATCTACGTCGACATCCAGGCCCGCTGAGCCGCTCGCACATTCCTACGGCGTGATCAGGCCGGTCATGATGTCGAGGCCGGAGGCGGTGACGCAGCGCAGCCGGAACGACGACGTCGGCACCGGCCGGATGGCGAAGAAGCCCATATCGTCGACGGAGGTCTCCGCGACGGG
>DASXRQ010000046.1:0-2314 GCA_036506495.1 Micromonosporaceae bacterium
GAGAACCGCCTGCGGGAGCCCGACGAGCAGGCCCCACTCGGAGTCGGTGAAGCCCAGCCTGGTGTACATCGGTTCGTCCGTCACTCGATGTCCCTCACTCACGTCTTGTCGGTGACCAGCAGCGCATTCTCCCGCACCACCGGTATGGACTGCGTCTTGTACCCCCACCCCGGCGGCAAGAACCGCGCGACCGACGATCAATTCAGCCGAGCCGCCTGGCCAGGCCGGCGCGGATGATCTGCGCGGACGTCGCGTCCACGTCGGCACCCGCGCCGCCGACGGTGATGTACCTGACTCCGGGAAACTGTGCGCGTCCCTGGTCGAGCGCGGCGATGGGCGCGGCGCCGACCGCGACGATCGTGTCGCATTTCTGCACGCCGAGGCTCGGATCTTGATGCTGCCGGACGGGGTGGCCGTTGCTGCTGGCGTACAATGTGCGTACGATTATGTGTCATGAGTGCCAAGGCGGAGCGTCTGCACCTGCGGGTGGACGCCGAACAGAAGGCGTTGCTGGAAGCGGCGAGTCAGGCCACGGGAGCCAGCGTGTCGACGTTCGTGTTGAAGGCGGCAACCGAGGCGGCGGCGGACGTGCTGGCCGACCGGCGGGTGTTCGTGTTGGACCAGGCGGCGTGGCAGGTGTTCGACGAGGCACTGACGCGACCGGCCGGTGACGTCGCGGGCCTGCGGGAGCTGCTGAGCGGGCCGACGGTGCTCGACAACGCGGCGACCGGCGAGCAGCCGTGACCTCACGCTTGGCCGCGGTCGAGCCGCTGGCGGCGACACACGTGCTGGCCGGCTTCGACTGCGGGTCTCCGGCCCAGTCTGGCTGGCTGATCGAGCACGCCCAACAGGCGCACCGCGCCGGCCTGTCGCGGGTTTATGTGGTGCGTGGTCTGGACGATCCCGATCAACGGGTGGTCGGCTACTACGCCCTGGCGGCCGGCAGCGTCGCCCCAGCGGACGCCACGCCCCGGTTGATGCGAGGCGCTGGCCGCTATCACCAGCCCGTGGTTATCCTGACCCGCCTCGGCGTCGACCGGACCGTGCGGGGCGTCGGGCTGGGCCGAGCGCTGGTCGTCGATGCGCTGCGGCGCATCGCCACGGCGTCCGAGGTCATCGGGGTTCGCGCATTGCTCATCCACTGCGAGTCCGACGCCGCCCGGGACTTCTACCTACGGCTGGCAAAGTTCGAGCCGAGTCCCACGGACCAGATGCACCTGCTGCTGTTGATGAAGGACCTGCGCCGCGCCCTTGCTCAATGACGGTGCCCTGGCGGCTGCCTGCGCGGCGGACGCTGTTGTCTGTCCAGGTTGCCGTCACCGTTGCCGTCAGCATCGATGACGGCCGACGCCGCCCACCTGCCTCCGTGAGAAAGACCAGGTGAACGCCACCGCGGTGGAGGCAACGCTCCGTGTCGGCCGCGAGAATCCCACACCTAGACCAAGGTCTTCGCATCCGGGACGGCAACCACTACCCGGCTGATTGCGGCGGTCGCGGCGAATGCTTCCGGGCTCCCGGCCTGATCTGCCTGCAACACCTCGCAGGGCCCGGCAAGCGGCCCGGCGTACCCGGCAGTCGCGCCGACCCGGCCATGTATGGCGGCCACGGCTACGCCGGGGGCGCCCCGGCGCGGGCGGCGGCGACATTGTCGGATGCGGCGACGGTGGCGGAGGCGACGGCTGAGGCCGATGGTCAGGAGCGTTCCTGCGTCAGCAGTCCCTGCTCCACGACGACCGGTACGGACAGCGTCTTGTATCCGACCTCGTCGAACAGCACCGTCATCCGTTCGTGCTCGTATCCCATCACCATGCCCGCGCCCCACTCGGCGTGCCGCACCTTGCCGTGCACCGGAAACGGCTCGTGCGTCGTGGCGGCGGAAACTACACCCTCGACGCAGTTGTCGCAGTGGCCGCAGCGATTCTTCAGCTTCTCACCGAAGTAGGCCAGCAGGACCTGCGACCGGCATCCGCGCGTCTGGGCGAATCCGCGCATCATGTCCATCCGCGAGCGCTGGACGACCTGCTGGCGTTCGTACTCGGCGATCGCGGCCTCCGCGGCCGCGGCCGGGAGTGGCGCGAAGACCGGAACCGTCCACTTGTTGCCTTCGCCGGCCGTGGCCGCGCCCACCCGTTCCAGCAGGCCCAGCATCTGGCCGAGCTTGCGCGGCCCGAGCCTGGTCTTCTCCTTGAGCGCCGTCTTGGTCTGCGGGCCGGTGCGCAGTGCGGCCGCGAGGTCGCGGATCTCCACGAGGTCCGGCGCGCCACCGGTGAAGAAGCGCTGGATCGCCTCGTCCTCGGCGCGCCAGAGCAGCAGC
>DASXRQ010000047.1:0-2851 GCA_036506495.1 Micromonosporaceae bacterium
TGGCGTTCAAGGACGCCGCGGCGCGCGCGGGCGTGGGTGTGGCCCCAAGCCCCGAGGTGACGGCATGACCTTTAGCGGGGGGAATGCTCGAGGAGGAGACGGCATGACGGACAAGACGGTGGACGAGATCGCCCCGGTCGCCGGGACCGCTGAGGCTTCTGATGGCGCCGTGGTCTCCAAGGCGGCGATCGCCGACATCGAGGAGGCGATGAAGGACGTCGTCGACCCAGAGCTGGGCATCAACGTGGTGGACCTCGGCCTGGTCTACGGCACGTACGTCGACGACGACAACGTCGTGACGCTCGACATGACGTTGACCTCGGCGGCGTGCCCGCTGACCGACGTCATCGAGGACCAGACCCGGCAGGCCCTGATGATGGGCCCGGGCGGCGGCCTGGTGAAGGACTTCCGCATCAACTGGGTGTGGCTCCCGCCGTGGGGACCGGACAAGATCACCGACGACGGCCGCGAGCAGTTGCGCGCACTCGGCTTCAACGTCTGAGGAACTGTGGGGAGTTTGGGTTCGGAGCTGACCGAAAATCCCCACGGTTGCGCCTGACTAGGTGGGCGGCAGGTGCTCCACGGTGTTGTAGCTCTCGAGGACAAGGCGGCCGGACGACCCGTCGAAGCGGGTGATGGAGGCGTTACGCACGTGCCCGGTGGCCGCAACCGCCGCGATCTCGTCCCACGTCAGGCCCTCGATCACGTATCGCATCATCAGGACCACCGCGTCGTGGGCCACGACGACGACCCGTTCGCCGGCGTGGTCGCGATTGAGGTCCGCGAGGAACGACGCCAGGCGCTCGGCGATGTCGCCGAATGACTCGCCGCCCGGCGGTCGGTAGTGATATTCGCCGGCGGCCTTCCAGCGGCCGGGCTCACCGGGATAACGGTCGGCGATCGCCGCCCGGGTGAGCATCTCGAGATCGCCGAGCAGCCGGTCGACCAGCCGGTCATCGGTCGTCGGTACGGGCAGGTCCAACCCCGATGCCTCGGCCGCGATCCACCATGTCTCCCGCGCCCGCAGGTAGGGCGACGTGATCACGACTTGGGGGAGCCGCTCCTCGGGCAGTGTGGCGAGCCAGTGCCCGATGGCCTTGGCCTGCTCGCGGCCCAGGTCCGTCAGCTCGACGTCACTGTCGCGACCGGTGAGCCCCGATTCGAGGAGGCCGCGCGCGTCGGCCTCCGGAAATGCCACGTTGGCCGCGCTCTGCCCGTGCCGTATCAGGATCAGTTCAGCGACCACGCTCACGTTCGCGACCCTATCCGTTGAAGCCGAAATGAAGGGTCGGAACGGGCGCCTGCGCAGAAGGAGAGACGGACGCCACGCGGGCTAATGTGCGACCATGCCGTTCGGTGTAACTCGTCCGGTGCGAGTGGCCCTTCGGACCGCCTCGACACCTGCCGAGCTGCTTGTGCTCCTCGGCCAGCCCGTTCTGGCCACTCGACTGCCGCCGGCGCTTACGGTGCGACAGCTCATGGAGGCGGCCTCGCATCAGGCGGCATTGCGGCGCCATCCCTACGTTTCGCCAGATCATGTGGCGTTGGCCGCCGCGCGTGAGGCGGCCGATGGCCGCATGGTGGTCAGCCTCGCCGCACGCCTGGACGCCGTCTCGGTGTCGACCCGCCGGTGGTGGCGGCCTCTCGGCTGGCATTCCGCTCTTCGGCCGCGTGGCCAGCGTCTGCTCGATGATCAGCAACATGCCGCGCGCGAGCGGGAAGGTCGATGATCAGCGACGTGCCGCGCGCGAGCGCGAAGGATGGCCGCCCGGCGCAGGATAGCGGCGTACCAGGCCGGAACCCGGCTAGCTGCGTTATTGGGTGGCCGGTACCGGCGAGGAGACGCCATCATGTGAGCGTGACCAACCCGAGAACTCCCTTCGCCGTCCCTGTCGCCGCCGGCCTTCGGGCTGGGCGACAGCACGCGCGCGTCGGCGGAACGGCGGTCGCTCAGCTGCCGTCGTGAGCGCGGCGTTCTTGGCCGGCGTCGCCGCCGGCTATGGCATCGCCGTGCCCATCGGGGCCATCGGGGTTCTCATCGCGGGACTGAGCGCGCGCATTTCACTGCGCGTCGGTGCCGCCGCCGGCCTCGGGGCCGCGACGGCCGACGGCGTCTATGCCCTGATCGCGGTGCTCGGCGGAGCGGCCATCGCTGGCCTCGTCGCCCCGATTGCCACGCCGCTGCGCTGGGGGGCTGCGGGGGTGCTGCTGCTCCTTGCGGCCTGCACGGCGGTGAGCGCGTTCAGGAGGCCGGGGACGGCCGAGCAGAACAATCGGCCGACAACGGCGCTGCGGGCGTACGCGGGAATCCTGGGGTTGACGCTGCTGAATCCCGCTACGGTGATCTACTTCGCCGCGCTGGTCCTGGGGCGTGGCGGCGCTGGGGGCGGCGTCTGGTTCGTGCTGGGCGCCTTCCTGGCGTCGGCGAGCTGGCAACTCCTCATCGCCGGCGGGGGTTCGCTGGTCGGGCGGTTGCTGACCGGCGAACGCGGCCGGCTGATCACCGCGTTGATTTCCAGCGTGGTCATCGCGGTGCTGGCCATCAGGCTGCTCTAGGGCACGGCCGGCCGCTAGAGATGCCTGGTTGCCTCCCGGACCGACAGCGGCGAGAGCCGGCCCCCGTTCTCGGCGACATACCGGCGCACGGCGTCCGGATCCGTCCGGGCGTAGTGCCGCAGCGCCCAGCCGATGGCCTTGCGTACGAAGAAGGCGCGGTGCCCGGCCTGCCTCGAGCAGTACCCGAACAGCCGCTCGGTGTCCGTTTCGGTGCCGTAGTGCAGCTGGTGCAGGATCGCCGTCCGGACCAGCCACATGTTGCGGTCGGCCGACCAGGCGTCCATCTCGTCGACCA
>DASXRQ010000048.1:0-1908 GCA_036506495.1 Micromonosporaceae bacterium
GCGTCCTCGTCGGCGGGAGCCAGCACGCTGACGTCGTGTCCGAGACCGATCAGCGCCTCGGCCAGATCGACGATGTGGTTCTGCACGCCGCCCGGAACGTCGAACGAGTACGGCGACACGATCCCGATCCGCACCCTGCGCCGCCCTTCAGACCCGGGCGGGCTGGTCGAGCCACAGTTTCTGCAGCATGTGCCAGTCCTGCGGGTGATCGGCGATGCCGCTCGCGAACGCGTCGGCGAGCCGCTGCGTCACCAGCTTCACCCGGACGTCGAGCGTGCCCTCACTCGGATCGGGCAGCGGGATCCGGCGCACCGAGCCACGCGCCTGATCCTTGGAGAACCACAGGTCGACGGCATACAGCGGGGCGCCGGTGCGCAGCGCGAGAAGCGCCGGCCCGGGCGGCATCTTGGCGCGGCCGCCGAAGAACTCCACGTCCACGCCGCGGGCCGAGAGGTCCCGGTCGGCGAGTAGCGCGACCGCGTACCCCTGGGTGGCCTTCTCCGCGAGCACGTCGAGCGGCGCGCGCTCGCCGCCGGTCAGCGGGACGACCTCCATGCCGAGCTTCTCCCGGTACGCCACGAACTGCTCGAAGACCGGCTCGGGCTTGAGCCGCTCAGCAACCGTGATCAACTTGAAGCCGTTGCTGACCACCCAGGCGGCCGCGGCGTCCCAGTTGCCGACGTGCGGCAGCGCCAGGATCGCGCCCTTGCCCTCGGCCAGCATGGCGTTGAACTCGTCGGCCTGGTCGAGCCGGAACCGCTCGAGGGACTGCCGGCGCGACTGCGACGGCAGCCGGAACGCCTCCATCCAGTAGCGGGCGTACGAGTGCAGCCCGGCCCGGACCAGGTCCTCGAGCTCCGCGTCGGGCATGTCCGGGCCCACCACCCGCCGCAGGTTGCGTCGCAGCCGCTGGGTACCCGGGCCGTTGTGCCGGAACGCCCGGTCGGCGGCGGCGTTGAACACGGCGCGGGCGACCGGCAGCGGCAGGACGCGGACCAGCCGCCAGCCCGCGGCGTACCCGAGCCCGACCAGCTGCTCCTTCACGAGGCGGCCACCTGTTCCGAACGGGCCGCGTGGATCAGCCGCTGGAAGATCGTGACCACGGACAGGACGGACAGCACCCACAGCGCTGCCGGCAGCCCCCAGTCCAGACCGGCGGCACCGAGTAACCCACCGATGCCGACGATGATCAGCCGCTCGAGCCGCTCCGCGATGCCGACGTCGGCGTCCAGGCCCAAACTCTGCGCGCGTGCCTTGACGTACGAGACGATCTGCCCGGCACCCAGGGAGATGATCGCGGCGACCATGCCGCCGTACGGGTTGCCCTGGTGTGCCATGTAGAACACGACCGCGCCGAACACGGCGGCGTCGGCGATCCGATCCATCGACGAATCCAGCAGGGCGCCGAACTTGCTGGACGTCCCGCGCATCCGGGCCATCGTGCCGTCCAGCGCGTCGGTGAGTGCGGACGCGGTGACGATCAACGTGCCCCACAGCAGGTGCCCGAGCGCGCCCACGTAGGACCCGATCAACACGCCCACCGTGCCCGCGATCGTGACCGCGTTGGGGGTGACGCCGACGCGCAGCAAGAACCGGGCGGTCGGCTTGACGCCGTACGAGGCGAACGCTCGAGCAGGCGCGTTGAAGATCTTTGCCAGGGCCGTCCCACCATATCGGCGGCCGGGACCCTACGGTACGACCGACGTCACCCATCGTCTGATGTCGTGCAACCCCGATGGTTGCTGACTACCGGGGGTTGCGGCGCCCACAGCGGTGGGTGTGGGATCACAGAACAGCGTCGTAACACCCGGGAAACGGAGGTGCGCTCGTCATGGCGCAGAAGACTTCGGAGAAAGGACTCTCCGGCGCGGCCGCGCCGGTGGTGACAGAGCCCGGCAGAGTTCGCAA
>DASXRQ010000049.1:0-1789 GCA_036506495.1 Micromonosporaceae bacterium
CGGCTATGTACTGCCTGCCGCTGCCGGCGTTGACCGGCCCGCCGACGTCGCCGAAGCCGTAGCTCGCGGCAACCGATGACGGCGCGCCGCTCTCGAACGCCATCGACACCTGCCCGAGCCGGACCGTGTCGCCGGGGTGCAACTCCTGTGCCCCGTACAGTCGACGATCGTTGATCCACGTGCCGTTCGTTGACCGGAGGTCGGTGAGAACCACGTGACCGCCGTCGCGCGCCACCGATGCGTGCCGGCGGCTCACGCTCTCGTCGTCCACCACGATGCCGGTGGCGGGCTCGCGGCCGATCGTGCTGAGGCCGGGCGGGATGTCCCAGCAGGCGTGCGCGAGGCGCCCGTCGAGCGCGACGAGCCGGGGCGCGGCCGTTCCCGGTGACACGCCCCCAGCCTGCGCCTTTGTGCGCGCACGCGAGCACGATCTGTCAGCAAGGCGACGCCATGGGGGCAGTTAGCCGTCGAGCAGGGCACGCAGGCGTACCGTGTCGGCGACCGTCCAGCCTGGCGGGGGCGCGAGCGCCGCCCAGCCGTCCACCACGCCGGACTTGTAGACGTGGCCGTGACCCCGGGGCACGTCGTTCGCGAAGACCGCGTCAACCGTCGTCTGCCAGAACGTGATGCCGGGATACCAGTGCATGTCGGGCGAGACGTCCGGACCGCGCGGCTTCCGCAGCCAAGCGGGCGATGTGTACAGCAGTTCGGGGCTCCACCAAACAACCGGGTCGGTCGCGTTCTGCAGGTAGACGACCTTGGGCGAGGGCCACGCCGGCACGCGTAGCTCGTCCGGCACGGCGGCGAACTCGATCGGCTCCGGCGTGTACGCGGGATCCCAGACCGGAGTGCCCGGGTCCCGGCCGGCGATGATCTCGTTGCGCAGCGGGTTGGCGAACGTCGGCCCTTCGAGCAGGATGCCGTCGGCCCCGCGCGCCATCCGCTGCACGGTCCCGAACGTCTTCTCCGTGCCCAGCGTGCCCAGGCTCTCGCCGAACAGCAGCAATTTCGGCCGGCTCTCCACGGGTAGCGCGGCCCACCGATCGTGGACGGCGGTGATCAACGCGGCCGCCGTGTCGATCACTTTCGAGCGGTCCGCGATGAACGAGATCCAGCTGGGCAGGTACGAGTACTGCATGGACACCATCGCGGTGTCGCCGTCGTACATGTACTCCAGGGAGTTGGTCACGGCGCCGTCCACCCAGCCGGTGCCCGTGGGGATGATCACCGCCACCACCGAGCGGTCGAACGCGCCCGTACGGTCCATCTCCTTCAGCACCAGCCGCACGCGGTCCTGGACGGTACGCGCCGAGTCCAACCCCGCGTATACCCGGATCGGCTCGGTCGCCGGCCGGCCCGCGAACGCCGTGAGCTGCTGCCGGCTCGGTCCGTGGGCGACGAAGTCGCGGCCCTGCCGGCCCAGCGTGTCCCAGGGCGCGAGCGAGAACGGCCCGCCCGAGCGGAGGCGCGACCCCGGCCGGATCACGTCCGAGTCGGTGCCGTTGTTGCGTAGCTTTGCCTGGCGGTCGGCGATGGCGAACATGTTGCTCACGACCAGGCTGTCGACGGCGGTCACGGCCAGCAGCGCTACCACGACGACGCCGGCACAGTACGCGACCGGCTGCGGCGTGAACCGGCACAGCAACAGGGCGAGACCCCGCGTCGCCAGCCGCAGACCGCGCGCGATCAGCACCAGCACGACGAGCGTGACCAGGCTGATCACCACCATCCGGAACAGGTAGTAGGTGTCGAGCCGTGCCATGCCGAGCTGGCGCCGCAGCTCGCGCTG
>DASXRQ010000050.1:0-1664 GCA_036506495.1 Micromonosporaceae bacterium
GGTGTGGTCCCAGCAGTACGTGCTCTGGCTCCTGCCGCTCATCGTGCTGGCCCGGCCGCGCTGGGGAGCCATCGTGGCCTGGTCGGTCGCGGAGATCGGCTACTTCACCGCGTTCTACGGCGAGCTGCTCGGTGCGGGCGGTAAGCCGGTCATCCCCGAGGGGGTGTTCGTGCTCGCGGCGGCCCTACGCCTGATCACCGTGGCGATCCTGTGCGGCCTGGTCATCCGGGAGATCTGGCGACCCGAGCTGGACCCGGTCCGGCAGACCTACGCCGACGACCCGGACGGCGGTCCGTTCGACCGCGCCCCGGACGCCGACTGGATCGCGCGGTTGCGGCGGGCGGCCGGACTGGAGAAAACGCCCGAACGCGCCGCCGAGCCGGCGGTCAGCTCAGCCTGAACACGACCGTCCCGTTGTCGAGGTCCTCGCGGCGGATGCCGAGCGCGTCGACCGGGACGTCGCCGGCGCGTTCCCACACCGTGCCGGCGGCCTGCGCGCGCAACAGTACGACGGTCTTGATGCCGAGGCCGCGCAGATACTGGACGCTGGTCGTGTCCGGGAACGAAGCGGCCCGTTGGCGCAGTTCGGCCTGCCGGGCGGAGGCGAATCCGCCGCCCCCGTTCGCCATCTGTTGGAAGCGCGACGTCGACCAGAGCATCACCATCTGGTCGCTCATGTCCGCGCTCGGCAGCACCAGCATCGGGCCGGTCACCGTACGCATCGCCGCGGGTTGGGCCGGGACCACCGCATGCGGCGTCGCGTTCCAGCTCTCCACGAGCACGAGCAGCAGCGGTACGAGCGTCGCGAGGCGCAGCCACGGCCCTGGCCACGGTGGCATCCGTAGTGCCGACAGGTGCTCGGCCCGCCGTACGAACTCCGCGACCGCCCCGGCGGCGAGCACCGCGAGCGGCAACGTCACCCACAGCACGAGCCGGCCGGGGATCCGCACGTCCAGCGAACCGGGCAGGTGACCGAACAGCGGCAGATAAGTCCAGCGCCCGCCGAAGACGGTGGTGCCGAGCGTGAAGACGACGCTGACGGCGACGCCGAGCAGCAGGAGCAGGCGGTGCCACCACTTCCAGACCGAGAACACGAGCCCGACCAGCGCCAGCGCGTACAGCACGAAGCCGGGCAGCAGCGTCATCTCGGCGGGCCACGCCAGCGACGACCGGGGCCCGGCGTGCGCGGCGCCCCAGATCCGTGACTCGGCCGGCGCGATGAGCAGGCTCCGCCACGGCGCGGAGAAGAAGTCGATCTCGGTGCCGCTCGGCCCGTTGTCGGCGATCTTGAAGTACGGGATCGCGATGAGCGCGCCGACGCCCGCGACGATCACTAGCCCGACCACGTCCGTCACGAGCAGCCGCCATCCCAGAGCCGGTCCCTGCCGGCGCTTGCGCAGGTAGCGGATCGGCACCGCGATGGCGACGACCACCGCGATGCCGGCCAGCACGTACGCGAATGGCAGCCCCAGCGAGAAGCCGAGGCCGATCTGCCACGCCGCGACCAGCCAGCCGACGGCGGTCCAGCCAGCGTGCCGGCGCTCGGGCCTGAGGCCGTGTCGCAGCGACCAGCCATGGCCGCGGGCCAGCATCGCCAGCGCGAGCGGGATGCCGCCGGCCGAGACGATGTCGAGGTGGCCCTCCTGAGCGAGCCGCCACGGCGC
>DASXRQ010000051.1:0-2462 GCA_036506495.1 Micromonosporaceae bacterium
TCCTGGTTCGCCCGCGGGTCGAAGCCGCTGTCCAGTTGGTCACGCACCAGCCCGAGCACCAGGTCGGGCCGCTCCTCCAGGGAGGGGTCGCCGAGCTCGTACGTCAGTGCGCGGCAGCCGTACTCCTCAAGATAGGCGGCGACCGCGGCGGCGAACTTCTGGTCGGCGGCGAGCACCTCGTCGGCCGGGGCACCCTGGGCCAGCAGCGCGCGGACTCGCGGACCGGCCGCCGCGGCGACCTCCCCGAGCGCCCGGGCCGGCCGCGTCGAGGTGGTCGAGGTACCGCACAGCAGCGAGAACATGGCCGTCTCGTCCCAGCCGAGCAGGTCGCGGCAGGTGAAGGCGAACTCGCCGAGCACCATGGCGAGCGCGCCGTGCAGGCGGAAGTGGACGTCCACGCCGTCGGCCGCCAGGGTCAGCACGTCGGCCAGGTACCCGTCGAGGGCAGTATCGGACAGCGCGGCGAGGCGGCGCTCGCGCAGCACGCGGATCCGGGCGGCGAAGTCCGGCTGCCACTCGCGCGACCAGCGATCAACGAGTTGACCAGGCACGTCGGAGCGCATCGAGGCGACCGACTCGCGTATCCGCCGACGCAGCGCCGGGACGAGCCGAAACACCGCCGGAACCAGCCAGCCGGGCAGCTGCGGCGGTTCCTTGCCGCCCAGTGGCACGATCCGCAGGTACTCCCAACCGCCGATCGGCTGCATTACGACCCCGTCGAGCAGCAGGCCGAGTTCGGCGGCCATCCGAAACCCCGGCGCGTTGATCAAGTCCGCCCAGGCGCGGGTGAATGGCCGCCACGGGAGCGGTGCGTGGCTGGCCTCCCGCGTCCAGTAGCCGGGCGGCACCGCGACCGGGACCGGCACCGGCTCGACCGGCAGCGCGGTCACCGGGCGCGCCTGCAGCAGGATGACCTCGTCGTCGACGAGTGCCCACTCGATGTCCTGCGGGCCACCGAGTTCGGCCTCCACCCGCCGGGCCAGCTCGGCGACCGACCGGGCCCGCGGCTCGTCGATGGCGGACTCATCCGTGGAGTGCTGGCGCACGTCGTCTCCGCGGACAACCCACCGGTCGGGTGTGGCCGCGCCCGAGACCAGCCGATCGCCGAGCCCGACCACCGCGTCGATCAGCACGCAGCCGCGCTCACCAGTCACCGGATCGGCCGTGAACGCCACCCCAGCCGCGCTGGCCGCCACCATCGGCTGCACCAGGACCGCCAGCCGCCGCGGCTGCGATCGGGCGTACGAGGTCACGGGGGCGTCGAACGCCGACCGCCAGCACGCGCGGACCGCCTCGAGCAGCGCGCCGGCACCGCGCACGTCGAGCACCGACGTGAACAGACCGGCGTACGAGGCGACGGCGCCGTCCTCGTCCACCCCCGACGAGCGGACGGCGAGCGGCACGTCGCCCCATCCGCGGACCGCGACGAGCAGGTCGGCGGCGACGTCCGCCGGGACGCTGAGTTCCGCGCCGGACGCCCTCTCCGAGACGGCGGCCGGCACCACCACGCCGGGTGGCACCGGGAAGCCGGCCGCGGCCAGCCGGGCGAGCGTGGCGGCCTTGCGACCGGCGATGCGGTGATCGGTCGCCGCGGCGAGCGGCAGCACCGTGCCGGTGGCGGGGGTGGTCGTGGTCATGGCGGGCACCTCCTGATCGGTGCTCTCCACGGTCGTCGGGTACGTAGGGGCGGCGGCATCCGTCGGCCTACGTATCTGCGCGGCGTCGTGACGTACCTGCCGATGGCGGCGACGTCTCGAGGACGTACCTGATGAGCGCCGCGCGTGACGGGACGTCGAGCCGGCGGTAGATGTGCTGCAGGTGCGTGGTCACGGTGCGGGTACTGATGAACAGTCGCTGGGCGACCTCGGCGTTGGACAGGCCCTGCGCGACCAGGCGGGCCACCTCCTCCTCGCGCACGCTGAGCCGCCGCGATTCGTCGTGTGGCGGAGGTGCCGGTCGCCGGCCCAACTCGCGCAGCAGCGAACGGGCACGGTCGGCCTGCGGCTTGGCCTGCAAGCGGTCCAGCACCTGCAGCGCATCGGCGACCTCGCGCGCGATGTCGTCGGCCGGGTGTCCGGCAGCGCGGCGCACCGAAGCGCGGTCCAGCCGGCCGACGGCCTCCTCGTACGGCATGCCCAGTTCCGCAAACCCGGTAACCGCGCGGTCGAGCTGCCCGAGCGCGGCGACCGCGCGGGGCGGATCGCGCCGGGCCCCGGCGGCCAAGCCGGACACCCACGCGCCCAGGGCGGCGGGGTACGGCGCACCGGGGCCCAGGGCGGCCAACGCAGAGGCGGTGTCGAACGCCGCCGTCGCATCGCCCACCGCGGCCTGCGCCTCCCCCCGGAGCGCCAGCGCAAGCGGCGGGAACGCGGGGCCTTGGGTGGCCCTCCCGGTCCCGATGTCGAGTGCCCGGTCCACCTCGTCCCGGGCCAGCGCGACCATGCCCTCGACGAGGTCGATGA
>DASXRQ010000052.1:0-22316 GCA_036506495.1 Micromonosporaceae bacterium
TCGAAGCTGTGCCCGGCCGGGCAGCGCAGCGTCGCGCCGTCTGCCGCCTCCGTCAGCGGCTCGGCGCAGACGGGGCAGCGCAGATACCGGAGGACATCGGCCAGCATGCACCCTCCATGACTAGGGTCTGACTATGGTCGCAATCGCCCACGATGATCTCGTCAAGGCCCCGAAGGCGCTGCTGCACGATCACCTGGACGGAGGCCTGCGGCCGTCGAGCATCCTGGACCTGGCCGACGCGATCGGCCATCTGCTGCCGGCGGCCGATACGGAGGGGCTGAGCCGCTGGTTCACGGCGGCCGCCGACTCCGGTTCGCTCGAGCGCTATCTGGAGACGTTCACCCATCCGGTGGCGGTGATGCAGACGGAGGAGGCGCTCCACCGGGTCGCCGCCGAGTGCGCGCTCGACCTGGCCGCGGACGGCGTCGTGTACGCGGAGGTGCGGTTCGCGCCGGAGCAGCACCTGCAACGCGGGCTCTCGCTGCCGGCCGTCGTCGAGGCGGTGGTCGCCGGCTTCGCGGACGGATCCAAGCAGGCGGACGACGCCGGGACGCCGATCCGGGTCGGCACCCTGCTGACCGCCATGCGACACGCGGCCCGCTCGATGGAGATCGCCGAGCTGGCGGTGACCTTCCGGGACCTCGGCGTGGTCGGCTTCGACATCGCTGGCGCCGAGGCGGGGTTCCCGCCCACCCGGCACCTGGACGCGTTCGAGTACCTGCAGCGGGAGAACTCCCATTTCACCATCCACGCCGGCGAGGCGTTCGGCCTGCCGTCGATCTGGCAGGCGATCCAGTGGTGCGGGGCGGACCGGCTCGGCCACGGCGTACGCATCGTCGATGACATCACGCACGGGCCCGGCGGTGGCGCCGCGGGGGCGAAGCTCGGTCGGCTCGCCGCGTACGTGCGCGACAAGCGCATCCCGCTGGAGCTGTGCCCATCGTCCAATGTGCAGACCGGGGCGGCGAGGTCCATCGCCGAGCATCCGATCGGTCTGCTGCACGACCTTCGCTTCCGGGTCACCGTGAACACGGACAACCGGCTGATGAGCGGTACATCGATGTCGCGGGAGATGGCGCTGCTGGTCGAGGCCTTCGGGTACGGCTGGGCCGAGCTGCAATGGTTCACGATCAACGCGATGAAGAGCGCATTCATCCCGTTCGATGAGCGGCTCGCGATCATCAACGAGACGATCAAGCCAGCGTACGCGAAGCTGCTGTCGCCGCTGGCCTGACACGGTGTGACTCGCACTCACTGAGCGTGACGCAAGACGAACACTTCGCAACCAAACAGTGTGAACATCTCAGCACAGTTCGGATCAGGACCGACCTGGGCTTTCTTCTTGACACGCGGCGTGATGGAATCTCGGGGGTCCGACCCACCCGGGTCGGCCGATGAGCGTTGCCCGGCGCCGTGGTCGGTCGCCGGTACGGGAGGGGCGGTGACGTGAGCAAGCAGCCATCGACGACGACAGCTGTCATATCGCGTCTCCGCCGGCCGGTAGGCCGGCTACGTGATCTGCCGATCTGGTCCAAGCTCGGTCTCATCATGATTGTGCCGACGCTGGCCACCATCGTGGTCGGCACAAACGGACTGGTCGGACACATCGCGACCGCGAGCAACGCGGACCGCGCCCGCACGCTGGCCAATCTCTCCGAGGTCTCCGGTGTCCTCGTGCACGACCTGCAGAACGAACGCGCCGACGCCGCCATGCTGCTCGCCGCCCGCGACCAGCCGTCCCGGGCGAAGATCCTCGCGGCGTACACCCAGACACAGGAACAGGTCGACGCGGCCCGGCGGCCGTACTCCCAGCACCGCACCGCGCTGGCCGACCTACCACCGAAGTTCCGGGAGCTGCTCGGCAACATCGACGCCAACCTCTCCGAGCTGCCCACGGTGCGCAGCCAGGTCGTCAACGGCAAGCTGAAGCTCTCCGACGCGGCCCTAAGCTACCAGGCGCTGCTCACCGACCTCGTCGGCATTCGCGACTCGGCGGCCCAGCTGGCTGGGGAGACGACGCTCTCCGACCGGATGCGGGCCACCGCGGCCGTCTCCCGGATCAAGGACTACCTCTCGCAGGAGCGCGTCGTCGTCCACGAGGCGTTCAGCCTCGACCGCATGACGCCCGCCCTCAAGCGCAAGTACATCGCGACCCGCACCGGCCAGGACCAGGCGCTGCAGGCGTTCACGGCCGTCGCGACGCCGGCCGAGGTCGAGGCGTACAAGGACACGGTCTCGGGCTCGGTCCTGCGTGAGGCCGACACCTACGAGGGCTACCTCGACAGCAAGCCCGACGAGTCGATGGAGACCACCAAGCAGCACTTCGACGACTCCGAGTGGGATGCCGCGATCGTCGGGCACGCCGACCTGATCCGGAAGGTCGAGGCGCAGCTGGACCGCGACATGGTGGCCCAGGCGACCGCCCTACGCGACGCCGTTCAGCAGCGGGTGCTCGTGGAGACCGGCCTGCTGCTCGGCATGCTGCTGCTGGCCATCCTGTTCGCGTGGCTCGTGGCGCGCTCGATGGCGCGGTCGCTGCGCGAGCTACGGCACGGCGCCCTCTCGGTCGCGCAGTACGGCCTGCCGCAGGCGGTCGCCCGGCTGCGGGATCCGGCGCTGACCACCCAGCTGTCGCCGGCCCAGGTCGCCGCCCAGATCGCGGAGCCGCTGCCGGTCCGCAGCATGGACGAGTTCGGGCAGGTGACCGAGGCGTTCAACGCGGTTCACCTCGAGGCCGTGCGCACCGCGGCCGAGCAGGCTGCCCTGCGATCCTCGGTCGCCACGATGTTCGTCAACCTCGCCCGACGCTCGCAGATTCTGGTCGACCGGCTGATCGGTCACCTGGACCGGCTGGAACGCGGCGAGGAGGACCCGGACCGGTTGGCCGAGCTCTTCCAGCTCGACCACCTGGCCACCCGGATGCGGCGCAACGACGAGAACCTGCTCGTTCTCGCCGGCGCCGACTCGACCCGCGTCCAGCGCGAGCCGGCGGCGCTCATCGACGTGCTTCGCGCGGCGCAGTCCGAGGTGGAGCACTACACCCGCATCGAGTTCGGCGTGGTCGACCGCGACATCGAGGTCGCGGCGCACGCGGTCAACGACCTGGTGCACCTCGTCGCCGAGCTGTTCGACAACGCCACGGCGTTCTCGCCGCCGGACTCGCACGTGGTGGTCGAGGCGCGCCGGGTGGGCGACCGGGCGGTGCTCTACGTCGAGGACCGTGGCATCGGCGTCAGCCCGGATCAGCTGGCCGACCTCAACGAGCGGCTCGCCACGCCGCCGATGGTCGACGTAACGGTGTCCCGGATGATGGGCCTCGTCGTGGTCGCCCGGCTCGCGTCCCGGCACGGCGTCAAGGTCGAGCTGCGTCCGGCCGCCGAGCGCGGCACGATCGCGGACGTCACCCTTCCCACCGCCGTGCTCGTGCCCCGAGCCCTGGGCACCCGCCTGCAGCCGCAGGCCGGACAGGCCGTCCCGGCCGGGCCGTCCCGGCAGCAGCCGATCATTCCGGCGCAGCGCTCGTTCGCCGCGCCGCTCGCGCTCGAGAGCGGTCCCGCCGCCACGGGTCCCCGTCCGGTCGAGTTCGGCCCACCGCCCGACGGGCGTCGGGTCGGGGCCGCGCCGGCACCCAATGGCGGCGGACTCCTAGGCCCGGCCGCGTCCGCACGGGCCATGCCCGCGTGGTCCGACCTGACGGGCGCGCTCCCGGGCGGCGACGACATGTTCACGCCGCGCCAGCCGAACGGGCGACCGGTGGAGCCGCTGCCGCAGCGCCGCGGCTCCGAACACCGGACCGTCGAGGGCGAGGTGACGGGGTCCCGGACCGGCCCCATCATCCCGCGTCAGGTCACCCCGGAGACGCACGCCGGTGGTCGGATCGGGCCGCGGCCGGGCGACGGCATGCCGACCGGGCACATGGCGCCGCCCTCGGCGGCGCCGCCGGCGGTTCCACCCGTGATCTCGGGGCCGCCCGTGATTTCGGCACCTCCGTTTGGGCCGCCCACCCCGCCGATCTCGTCCGCTCCGCCGTCCGGAGCACCGGCATCGGCCCCGCCGGGATCGGCCCGGCCTGCTTCGGCACCGCCAGTCCCGTCCGGACCCCCGTACGCGGGTCCGCCTTCGGTTGAATCAGAGCCGGAGGGGATGCTGCACATGCCGATCATGCCGCCGGGTGTCCCTCCGCCGACCTCGGCTCCGCCAGATGTCGTGGGCCCGCCACCGCCGGTGATTCCGGCGCCGGCCGCCGGGCCGGCCCCGGAGGCGCCGGCGCGGCCCGGCGCGTCCGGTCAGGCCGTCCCGCCCGCGTGGCCGCCGGCCGGTCCCGACCGCGACAGCGCCGGTGCGCCACAGGTGCCGGAGAAGTTCGCCGCGGCGCTCGACATGACCGCGGAGCTCCCGAAGGTTCGACCGAGCGGGGAAGAGCCGGACGGACCACGCGGCGGCGAGCCGGCGGCGGCGCGGCCGTACGTGCCCCCACGGCCGGCCGAGCGACGCGTCGCGTACGTCGACGAGACGATGGAGCTGCCCATCTTCCGAGAGCTCGAGTCGGCCTGGTTCCACACGCACCGGTCGGCCGCTCCGGACACTTCCGCGGCGGCGGGCATCGTCGCGACCGAGACGCAGCCCGACGCGGGCGGCGATCAGTACGTTACGGTTGACGCCTCGGCCCGCACCGGTGTCAGGGCGGCGCAGAGCAAGGCAACGGGGACAGCTAACGCAGCGATGGCCAACCCGCCGATGCAGGCCCCGGCGGGCGCCGAGGCCCCAACGACGCAGGTTCCGCGCACCGAATCCGTTGAGCCCGCGTGGCACACCGTCGCCGACGAGGGCTGGCGGGCGGCGGCGGAAGCCGCGGAGATGGTCCCCACCGATACCACGGAGGCCGGACTGCCCAAGCGGGTGCCGATGGCCCAGCTCGTGCCCGGCGGCGTGGACAAGGGCGCGAGCGCTACGCAGCGCCGGACGCCCGAAGCTGTACGCGGTCTGCTCTCCGCGTACCACCGTGGGGTTCAGCGGGGCCGCACGCAACCGAAGGACGACGACTCGACCGACCCGGCGGCGACGTCGGCCGGGCAGCAATCCGCGCAGGCTGGCAAGGAGCATGACGAATGACAACTCCGCAGGATCTCGGTTGGCTGTTGGCCAACTTCGCCGACCGCGTACCAGGGGTGGCGCACGCCATCGCCGTGTCCGCGGACGGACTGCTGCTGGCGTCGTCCCGCGACCTGCCACGGGACCGCGCCGATCAGCTCGCCGCGATCTCGTCGGGTCTGGTGAGTCTGACGCAGGGCGCGTCCCGGTGCTTCGAGGGCGGCGCGGTGTTGCAGACAGTCGTCGAGATGGACAACGGGTTCCTGTTCCTGATGTCCATTTCGGACGGTTCATCGTTCTCGGTCCTCGCCGCGCGCAGTTGTGACGTCGGTCAGGTGGGTTACGAGATGGCGTTGCTGGTCGACCGGGTCGGCGATGCGCTGACTCCGCCGCCGCGTACGACGGCCGGAGTCATGGGATAGCGCGGCGCCTGCCGCACATGACACATGGGCGGATGAGCACAGCCCGGTAGAGGAGGGGGTGAACGGCGACGATGGCCGAACGCGATGAGCCGGCAGGCCCACTGGTGAGGCCGTACGCCGTCACCCGTGGCCGAACGCGGCCGAGGCTGAACATCGCGCTCGAGGCGCTCGTCGAGACTACCGTGCGCGGCCGTTCGTCCATATCGAACAAGGGCGGACAGGGCCGCGAACACCAATACATCGCCGCGCTCTGCGACGGCCGGCTCCAGTCGCTGGCCGAGATCGCAGCGCTGATGAAGCTACCGCTCGGGGTCGCTCGGGTCCTCATCGCCGACATGGCCGCGGAAGGCCTCGTCGCGGTGTACGAGCCGACCTCGTTGGACGACGCAAACGACGCGGTGGGCACGGAATTGCTGGAGAGGGTGCTGAGTGGACTTCGCAGACTCTGACATGTCGCCCCGCCCGATGACCGGGCGCGTGACATCGGCGAAGATTGTGATCGCCGGCGGATTCGGCGTCGGTAAGACGACGCTCGTCGGTTCGGTCTCCGAGATCACGCCGTTGACCACCGAGGCCGTCATGACGTCGGCCGGCGTCGGGGTCGATGACACGCGCCAGGTCCCCGGCAAGACGACGACCACTGTCGCCATGGACTTCGGCCGGATATCGATCGACCGCGACCTGATCCTGTACCTGTTCGGGACGCCCGGTCAGACCCGGTTCTGGTTCATGTGGGACGAGCTGGTCCGGGGCGCCATCGGAGCGGTCGTCCTCGTCGACACCCGCCGGCTGGCCGACTGCTTCGCCGCCATCGACTTCTTCGAGCACCGGCGGCTGCCATACCTCGTCGCCATCAACTGCTTCGACGGCATGCAGTACCACGACGCACAGGACGTCCGTGAGGCGCTGGCCATCTCCAGCGACATCCCGGTGGTCAGCTGCGACGCCCGGAACCGGGAGTCGACGAAGCAGGTGCTCATCTCGCTCGTCGAGTACGTGCTGACGATGCGGCGCAGCCGCGCCGCCGCGCCGGCCTGACGGCGCGGCTACGAGCGATAACCGGCCGATCGATATTCGTACTCCCGCTCGTCGTGCTGCCGCATCTCCTGGTCCCGGGAGAAGTCCCAGCCGCCGGCCGAGTCGCGGCCGGGGCGACCGCCGACCGCGTACCCGCCGATCTCCTGTCCGCGGCGCCAGCCACGGAAGTAGCCCGTCGTGTGCGCGGCAATGCTGGCCGCGTCCCGCACAATGCGTAGCGGGCGCTCATCGCGCAGCGGCGAGCCGGGGACGAGATTCGCCTGCGGAACGCGCCGCGGCAAACCCGCCCGGGTGTCGTCGCCGACCGCGGGCTGCGCCACCCGTTCGGCCGCGAGCCAGCCAGTGTCCGCGGACGACGCCCACTCCAGCTCGTCCTCCCTCTCCGCGTGGCCGGTGAACCAGGCGGAGCGGGCGGCCGCGAAGATCAGCAGGTCACCGTCGTCCTCGTCGGGTACCGGCGGTGCGAACGCGCGCTCCGCACCGTGGCCGCGACGGGAGCGGCCACCGCCGCTGTGGTCGGCGGACTCCGACTCGACCAGGCGCAGCGGTGGTGGCCCGTAGCGCAGGTCGTCGAGCGGAGTGAGCTCGTCGCGCAGCGCACGATCAGCCAGCGGCGGTGGTTCCACGAGGCGAAGCGTCGGCGGCTCAGGAAGGTCGTCCGCTAGCCATGGCGGAGTCACCCGACCGGCCGTCTCGGCAGGCTCGGCGGGACGGTTCAGTTCGGACGGTGGTCGCTCGAAGTCGTAATCGCTCGACCGGTCGGACCCGGTCGACGGGTCGTCCGCCGGGCCGACGAGGGGCCAGTTGGCGCGCGAGCCCGGAGCCGCACTTGGGCGCGGCGCGGGGAAATGAACGGTGATGTCGGTCGGCCGGTAGTCGTTGCCTCCGGTCTCCTCCACATTCGGCGGCTCGGCGGGTCGGTGCGCCGACCGTGCCGCGCGGGCGCTGCTGAGGGCCGCGGTGGTCAGCGTCGGGCGGAACGGTTCGCCGCCCTCGGCCGGGGCGATCGGGCCGCGCTGCATCGGGATGATCGGCGTGATCCCCGGTGGCGGTGGCGGGGGCGCGGAGACCGGACGGTTCGGCCCAGCGGCCGCCGGCGGCGCCGCGTGCGCGCCGCGGCGGGGCGGCGCTGCCGGGACGCCGAGCGGATCGATCGGCGGCACCATGGTCGAACCAGCGGGCGCGCTCGCATGTCCGGTCGCCGGGTGACCCGACACCGGGTGCGCCGGGACAGGTTCCTGCGACACCGAATGGCTGGCCGGCGGCATCCCGTACACGGAACCAGCCGGCGAGGCGGGGTCGCGGTGACCCGGTGGAGCGTACGCGTGGGCGGCCGAAGGTGGCATGGAAGCCTGCGCCGCGGCGGCTGGCGCGACCGGCGGCGGCGCTGGCACGACCGGCGGCGGCGACATCGGCACCGGTACGGCTGGCGGCGGCGACATCGGGGCCGGCGCCACGGGTGGCGGCGCCACCGGCTGCGGAATGACAGGAGTGCTACCTGCGGCCGGGTGCGGTCGTGCCCGCTGAGGGCTCCCTGCCGTGCCGTCCATGTGGTCCGCCGCCACCGGCACCGGGTGCAGCGTCGACGCGGGTGGCGCGGACGGCGGGCCGCCGATGGGCCGCCGGGCGGGAACGCGCCGGGTCGGGCTCGGCACCGGCGGTGCGCTCGGCCGTTCGGTGAGGGTGGCGACGAGGGCTGTGCCGGCGGCGTCGCACGCCCGCACGGCGGCGACCGCGTGCCTCACGGCTTCGGCCGCGGCCGCGGCGAGTGCCTTGTTGACGCCACCACGCCGGGGGGTCTCGGCGATCGCCACCCGCAGTGCGGTGACGGCCTCCGCGATCGTCGCCGGATCGGCCACGCCGTCCTGGGTCAGCTGAGCCACCGCCGCGTCCGCGGCGACCGCCACGTCGCGCCCGCGGGCCGCGGTCGGCGCCCCGAGCAGCCCCGGCTCCGGCAGCACGTCGAGCACGGCCAGCGCGATCGGCTCGGCGGGATCGGGGTATGCCCGCAGCGCGGCCGGGTAGAGCTCGCGGAGCACCTCGCGCAAGGCGACCGCGGCGGACTGCCGCCCGGTGGCCAGTGCGGCGTGTGCGGCGAGGATCGGCTTGAAGGCGACGAGGTCGCGCGGCGCGGCGAGCGCCACCGCTGAGAGGGCGCCGGCCTGCAGAGCCCGAGCGAGGCCGACCGCGCGCCGCTCGGCCTGTGGAGACTCGAGTTCCTCCAGCGACTCGTCGTCGGCGAACCGCTCCGCGTAGTCGTCGGCGGAGTCGGCGTCGGCGAAGGCGAGCGGACGGCCGGCGGCGCCGAGCAGCATCATGACGAGGTGGTCGTCGCTGTCGGAGGCGACGGCGACCGCGGTCGGCCCACTCGACCGCTCGGCGAGCAGAGCGCCCAGCCGGGCGTACCCCGCGGGGTCGTCGCTGATCTCGCAGACGTCCAGCAACCGGCCGGCGTCGTCCACGACGGCTACGGTCAGCCACGAGCCGGCCGAGGCCGGTCGGCTCGGCGGATCGGCCGAGGCCAGACCGCAGTACACCCGCACGAGCGCCACGGCGTCGTCCTCCTCCCAGGGCCGGCGTCATCCTCCCACGCGGCGTCGCGCGAGGGCATGACGTTCGGGCCATCGTGTGCCAAGGACTGATGCTCCCTGGTCAGGGGTCAGTCGCGCCAGTCCACAGCGGCAGAGATCTTGCCGATTATCGTGCGCCAGCCGAGACTTGCCTGTTGTGCCCCGATTTTCTTGATGCGGCGGCGGCCCATGAAGCCACCGAAGCCGCCCGCGGCTGCGGAGCGTAGCGCCTCGTCGAGGTCGTCGAGCGGGGAGCCGGGGGCGAGCGCGGTGATGATCGGCTCGAGCCGCAACGCGTACCCGAGGTCGCGGGCGATCTCGCCGGCTTCGATGAGCAGCTGGAGGTCCCACGCGTCGTGGCCGCCGCGCAGGTTCTCCACGACGAGGTCCAGCTCGTAGGTGTCCTCGTCGGCGGGCTCGACGTCACCGGGCTGGATGCGCGCGGCGAGCGCCGCCCACGACCGCAGCTGCGCCATGTCGTTCGGCCCGCCCGAGCGGACGAACGCCACGAGCGACTCCGCGGTCTTGAAGAGCAGGAGCCGGCCGCGGTGACTCAGGAAGATCGGAACCTCGTCCTCCTCGACTTCGCCCTCCTCGACCACGTCCTCGCCCTCGTCAGACTCGGGCTCCTCGACATCGGGCTCCTCGGGCTCGCCCCGGCCGCGTGCGCCGGCGCGCTCACGCGTCGTGTCCTCAGCATCCTCGGCGACCAGCGCGGCGAACTCCTCGTCGAGGATCACCACGGTCTCGTCGTCCTCGTCGCGCGCGTGCCGGTGCTTGCGCGCGTCGAACGGGTCCTCCTGGTCGCGCTCCTCGACCTCGGTGGGGGTCAGCTCCGCCGCCGGCCGGTACGCCCGAAGCGTCAGTCCGACACCGGCCGGCAATGCGATCTCAACCGGCTCGATGCGAGCCTCCTGCCACAGCGACCCGGCCGCGGGATCGCCGGCTTCGTCGACGTCGCCCACATCGCCGACCTCGTCGGGGTCGGAGTCGGGGTCGCGCGGGTGCGGCGACTGGCGGGCCACGATGACCTCCGTGTGAGCTGGCACTAACCGGATCGCACCACCGATCGCGGCGCGGTGACTCTGCGCACACACCCTAGTCGTCCGGCGGGCGGACCCGGTGCCCGCACCCGGTTTCCGCGTCCGCGCCAGCGGTCACAACCGACGGTAGCCGCGCTCGGCCGCGTCCTGGATCAACCACTGGTCGCGGTACCAGCCGGGTTCCTCGCGTACCCCCGCCGGCCGGCCGCGCTGGACGACCCGCCCGGCGTCCAGTACCAGGATCTCGTCGAAGTCGGCCAGCCCGTGCAGCCGGTGGGTGATCAGCACGACGGCCCGGTCCGGGCCGGCCGCGGCGACCGCACCGGCCAGCACCCGATCCGCGGCCGCCGGGTCGAGGCCCTCCGTCGGCTCGTCCAGGATCAGCACCGCCGGCGCGGCGAGCAGCGCGCGGGCGAGCGCAAGACGCTGCCGCTGGCCCCCGGACAGCTGGCCGCCGTCCTCGCCGACGATGGTGTCCCAGCCGTCGGGCTGCTCGCGCACCCAGTCGAGCAGTCCGGCCGCCGCGCACGCCACGTCGAGATCGATCTCGGATGCGTCCGCGCGGCCGAGCAACAGGTTGTCGCGCACGCTGGCATGGAACACATGGGCATCCGCGAACAACCCGCCCACCGCGCGATGCCAGCCTCCCAGGGGGTACGCCGAGAATGCCGCGCCACCGTAGGTGAGCTCGCCCTCGTCGGCCCGGACCCCCCGAGCCAGCGCGGCTGCGAGCGTGCTCTTTCCGGCCCCGCTCGACCCCACCACCGCGATCCGACGGCCCGGCGGGATCGTCAGGTCGACGCCGTCGAGCGCAGGAGCGCCGCCGGCCCGGTAGCGCACGGACACCCCGCGTAGCGCGAGCGTGGCTTGCTCCGGCAGGCGCCGGTCGGCGGTCGCATTGGCGGTCGCGTCGCCGCCCGCGGCGGGCGTCGCGGTGGTGAGCAGCTCCGCCACCCGGCGTACGGCCGCGCGAATCTCCGTCCAGCGGCGGGCGGCGGCGACCACGGCCAACGCGGACTCGACCGCGGCCAGCGTGGCGACCGCGAGAACGCCGACCAGTACGCCGGACACGTCTCCGCGGAGCGCGACGACGACCACGGCGGCAGCGGTCAACCCGGCGACGAGTGTGCCGGAGCCGTCGACCGCCGCCCCCGTTGCGGCCAAGCGGCGTTCGACGCGAGCCAGCCGCGCGATCCGCCCCTTGGCGGCGTCCAGCGCGCGCCGGGTCGCACCGAACGCGGCGAGGTCGGCGGCACCGTGCGTGAGGTCGATGGCGTCGGCGGCGAGCTCTCCCCGCAGCGGCGCCACCGCGTCGGCGTGCCGGCGGGCCAGCACCACCACCGCGGCCGGTAGGGCGATGCCCGCGACGAGCAGTCCCGCGACGAGCACCAGCGCGGCTGCGGGCGTGACCGCGGCCGCGCCAACGACCGCGAGCCCGCCCACGGCGATCGCTGCCGCTCCGGGCACCACCACCCGGATCACGAGATCCTGCACGGCGTCCACATCGGACACGAGTCGGCTCAGCGTGTCGCCGGACCGAGCCGGGTGCGGGTTCGCGTCGGGCGCCGCGGTGACCAACGTGCCGAAGATGTGGGTCCGGACATCGGTCAGCATCCGCAGCACCGCGTCGTGTCCGGCGAGCCGCTCGCCATAGCGGAGTACCCCTCGGGAGATTGCGAGCGTGCGTACCGCGACAATCGATATGGTCAGCGCGGAGATCGGCGGCTGGCCGGCCGCCGTTATCAGCAGCCAGGTCGCGGTCGCCATCAGGCCCAGCCCGGCCAGATCCGTGCCGGCCGCGAGCGCGGTGGCGGCGAACAGGCGCGCGGCGTACGGCCGGGCCAGGCGCAGCACGGTGCGCTCCGCGGCCAAGCTGTTGAGCACGTTCACGATGCTCGGACCTCTACCACGGCCGGGGCGAGCTCGGCGAGCCGGCCGTCCTCTATCCGCACGATCCGGTCCGCCTCGCCGAGCAGAGCCGGCCGGTGCGCGATGAGCACGGCCGTGCGCCCCGCCAGCAGCCGCCGAGTCGCGGCCAGCACGGCCGCCTCCGACGCGGCATCGAGGCGCGCGGTCGGCTCGTCGAGAAGCACCAATGGCGCGTCGCGCAGGAACGCGCGGGCGAGCGCGACCCGCTGACGCTGCCCACTGGACAGCCCGTGTCCGCGTTCGCCGAGCCTGGTCTCCAGCCCGTCGGGGAGGCCGGCCACGACCTCATCCAACGCGGCGGCGTGCATCGCGGCGGCTATCCGCTCCGGGGACGCATCCGGGTCACCGAGTGCGATGTTCTCGGCGAGCGTCGCGGCGAACAGGTGCGGGCGCTGTGGGACCCAGGCGACCCGGCTCCGCCACGCCGCGATGTCCACCGTGGACAGATCGGCACCGTCCACTATCACTTGTCCCCGCGTCGGGGCGACGAACCCGAGCAGCACGCCGAGCAGTGTGCTCTTGCCCGCGCCGCTCGCCCCGATGATCGCGATCCGCTCGCCCGGCCGGATCGCCAGCGACACGTCTCGCAGCGCGGTCGCCCGCTCGTACGCGACGGTCACGCCCTCGAGCCGCAACAACTCCGTCGAACTTGGGCGGTCAACCGGCGCCCGACCCACCAACTCCGACGGACTTGCGGGAGCGGGGTTTGGTGCGGACGTCAACGTGAACGCCTGGTCGAGCGCGGTCAGCCCCTCCATACTCGCGTGGAACCGCGCGCCGGCCGCTCGCAGCGGCAGGTACGCCTCGGGGGCGAGCAGCAGCACGAGGAGTGCAGTCTGCAGCGTGAGCCCGCCGACGAGCAGCCGCAGGCCCACCGGCACGGCGACGAGCGCGACCGAGAGCGTGGCGACGAGCTCGAGCACCAGTGCGGACAGGAACGCGATGCGCAGCGTGCGCATGGTGGCGACGCGATGCGCGTCCGCCATCCGGCGTACGACCTCGACCTGCGCGCGCGCCCGGCCGAAGGCCCGCAGCGTCGGCAGTCCGGCGACCATGTCCAGGAAGTGGCCGCCGAGCAGCGACAGGCGGCGCCACTGCCGTCGCGTCGCTGCCTCGGTCTGCCACCCGACCAGAGCGCCAAAGATGGGGATCAGCGGCAGCGTGACCGCAATGATCAGCGCCGAGCTCCAGTCCGCGAACACGAGCCTGGCCAGCACCGCCATCGGCACGGTCACGGCGAGCACGAGCTGCGGCAGGTAGCCGGCGAAGTAGTTGTCGAGCGCGTCCAGGCCGCGCCCCGTGAGGGTGGCGATCTCGCCGGCCCGCTGGCCGGTCAGCCAGGCTGGCCCGCGCTGCCCTACGGCGGCCAGCAGCTCGGCCCGCAGGGTCGCCTTGACGCTCGCGGCCATCCGCGTCGCGACCAGGCCCTGGAGCCAGCCGAGCCCGGCTCGGGCGGCCACCGCCAGTAGGAACCCGACCAGCGCCGACCGGTCCAGCCTGCCGCCGGCACCGGCGGCGAGCACCGCGGCCAGTGCGGTGGCCTGCGCCACGATCGCCACGCCCGTCCCCACACCGATGAGGCCGAGGGCCGCGAACTGGCGCCGAGTCGCGGGGACTCGGCGCGGCAGGCGTGGGTCGAATGGTCGGCGCGTCACCAGAACAATGGTGCCCTGCGGTCGAGTCGGCCCGGACGGACCCGCCGCAACCTCGCCCGAAAGCCTACGATCGAGCGCGCCCGGGGACCGCGAGTGGGGCCGCGAGGTCGGCGTGGTCGACGAGGGCGCGCCGAGGACGAGCGCGGTTAGGCCGCCCGTGACGAGCACCCGGCGAAGAGCGCGGGCGCCTGCCACGGGTGTCAGTCCGGTCCGGCCTGGTCTTCCAGGGCCCGGCGGAGCGCCTGCGCCTCGTCCCAGCTCACCGAGCGGACGAACCGCACCAGCGCAGCGTCCCGGCGGCCGGCCTGGTCCAGTGCGTCGAGCATGAGCCGCGCGATGTACGCCTCTCGGCTCGCGGCCGGGCGGTAGCTCCACGCACGTCCGGCCCGCACGCGGTGGACCATGCCCTTGCCGGCGAGCCGGTCCAGCACGGTCATGACCGTGGTGTACGCCGGGTCGCGATCGCGCAGCACCTCGGCGACGCCGCGGACGGTCATGCCGGAGGCGGAGGTCGCGGAATCGCCGCGGTCCCAGAGCACGTCCATCACCGCGCGCTCGAGCTCACCCAGGCGGGCCACGGCAGCCAGATTACTACGCGCCGTCGTAGAGTCGCCGACCGCCGCATCGCTCCGCCGTCTCGGGCCGATCTAGGGCGAATTCTGGTGTTCGGAGGTCAACTAGCCAGTATTCGCCCTAGATCGACCCGGGGGAAGGCCGGGGAAGGCCGGGGACACCCGGGAGGCGTGGCTCGGTCATCCCCGCCCGCCGGGAACCACCAGACCCGACTCGTACGCCAGGACGACCGCCTGCGTGCGGTCGCGCAGGCTGAGCTTGTTGAGCACGCGGCTCACGTGAGTCTTGACCGTCTCCTCGCTCACCACGAGCCGCGCCGCGATCTCCGGATTGGACAGTCCCTCGGCGATCAGGCACAGCACCTCGGTCTCCCGCGGCGTCAGGCCCCGCAGGGGCGCGGTGGCCTGTCGCGGGCGTGGGCGAAGGCGGGCGAACTCGGCGATGAGTCGGCGCGTCACGGTCGGCGCGAGCAAAGCCTCGCCCGCGGCGACCACGCGCACCGCGTCGAACAGCCGCTCGGCGGTGACGTCCTTCAGCAGAAAGCCGCTGGCGCCGGCACCGAGCGCGTCGTACACGTGCTCGTCCAGGTCGAACGTCGTGAGCATGAGGATCCGCGGTCCGTCGGCGCCGGCCGCGGCCACGATCCGGCGGGTCGCGTCGATACCGTCCATGACCGGCATCCGCACGTCCATCAGCACCACGTCGGGCCGCGTCTCTCGGCAGAGCCGCACGGCGGCCGCACCATCGGCCGCGGTGCCCACGACCGCGAAGTCCGGCTGCGTCTCGAGGAGCGCGCCGAATGCCGCGCGTACCACCTCCTGGTCATCGACCACGACGATCCGCACCGTCACGGCTCGGTCTCCGGGATCGGCAGGTCTGCCTCGACCAGGAAGCCACCCAACGGAGCGGGGCCGGTCGACAGCCGGCCGCCGACCATCCCGGCCCGCTCGCGCATGCCCGCGAGGCCGTGTCCGTCCGGCACGGAGCCGTTGGCGGCGGCCGGCCCCGGACCATTGTCCCGCACCCGGAGGTGCAGGGCGTCCTTCCCGTACAGCAGCTCCACGTCGACCGCGGCACCCGGCGCGTGCCGGCGCGCGTTGGTCAGGGCCTCCTGGACGATGCGGTACGCGGTGAGCTCGATGCCCTGGTCGAGTGGCGCCACCCGGCCGCGCACGATCAACCGGGTGCCACCGGCTCCCAGGCCCCGCGCCTCATCGAGCAAATCGTTGAGCTGCTGCAGGCCGGGCTGTGGCCGGCGGGTCGGCTCCACCCCGGCGTCCTCGCGCAGCACACCGAGCAGCCGGCGCATCTCGGTGAGCGCGGTTCGCGCGGTGTCGGCGATGGCGACCAGCCGCCGGGCGCCATCTGACGGCATCCCCGGCGTCGTCAGCCGGGCGGCCTCCGCCTGCACGGCGATCATCGAAATGTGGTGCGCGACTACGTCGTGGAGCTCCCGGGCGATCCGCGCCCGCTCGCCGCGCGCCGCGTGCTCGAGCAGGCTGTCCGCCATCGCCCGGACGGACGCGTCACGCCACACGGCCTCGTCGCGCGCCCGCAACGCCACGCCGGTCACCGCCGCGCCGGTGGCCAGCAGCAGCAGGAGTACGCCGAACGCTCGGTCATCGCGGGTGGGCAGGGTTATCGCGGCGTACGCGATGAAGGGCACCAGCAGCAGCGCGACGGCCCGCCGGGATCGGCGGCGGCCAACCACGAACAGCACGACGACCAGCGCGACGAGTCCGGCGAGCGGCGCGCGGCCGTCGCCGATCGACGTGATGATGGCGGCGGCACCGACGAGCACGGCCGCCACCACCGGCGAAATCCGCACCAGGGCCACCGGCAGCGTGACGGCCAGCGCGAACAGCAGCGCGAACGACGGGTTCTCCCGTTCGCCCAACGGGCGGAACGCGACCTCCGTGAAGGCGGCCAGGCACAGCACACCGGCGGCGACATAGGGCGAGCCGTTCGCCGCGGTGACCCGTCGAACGCCCGCGACCGCGCGGTCGACCAGTCCACCTGCCTGCCTCACGTACGCCATTCTCGCCGCAGCCGCGGGTACCGGCGTCACCCAGGTCGCAGGCTCGGCGTCGCTCGCATGGGGGATGCGCCGGCCCGGCCGTCACCCGCGACCGGGTGACCAAGACCGCCCGGCGGCGTGACGACCTGGCCGCGCGCCCTTCGTACTCTCACTGCCATGCAGCCATCCATCGAGGTACGCGGACTGCGCAAACGGTACGGCCGGACGGTCGCCGTCGACCGCCTCACGTTTGCGGTCAAGCCGGGCGAAGTGACCGGGTTCGTGGGGCCCAACGGGGCCGGCAAGTCGACAACCATGCGGCTGATCCTCGGCCTGGACACGCCGGACGAGGGCGACGCGCTCGTGGACGGCGTGGCGTACCGATCCCTGCGCACCCCGCTCGTCCGGGTGGGGGCGCTGCTGGACGCTGCGGCCCTCCACCCCGGCCGCCGGGCCAGGGACCATCTGCTGTGGATGGCCCACAGCAACGGGCTGTCGCGGCGGCGCGTCGACGAGGTGCTCGAGCAGGTCGGGCTCGCCTCGGTGGCCAAGCGCCGGGCGGGTGGCTTCTCGCTCGGCATGCGCCAGCGCCTCGGCATCGCGGGCGCGCTGTTGGGTGACCCGCCGGTGCTGATGTTCGACGAGCCGGTCAACGGGCTCGATCCGGAGGGCATCGTGTGGATCCGGGGCCTGCTCCGGTCGCTCGCCACCGAGGGCCGGGTGATCTTCGTGTCCAGCCACCTGATGAGCGAGCTGGAGGACACCGCCGACCACCTGCTGGTCCTCGGCCGTGGCCGGCTCATCGCGGACACCAGCGTCGAGAAGCTGCGCACTGCGGCATCGGGGGATCGCGTCGACGTCCGCACATCGCGGCGCACCGACGCGATGACGCTGCTCGCCAACGCCGGCGCCACCGTGGCGGCGATCGACCACGAGCTGCTGACCGTCAACGGGCTGTCCGGCGAGCGGATCGCCGGCCTGCTCACCGGGGCCGGTGTGCCCTTCTCGGAGCTGCGGCAGCACCGGGCCTCGTTGGAGGAGGCGTACATGGAGCTCACCCGAGACGCGGTGGAGTTCAACGTGCCGACCGTGAGGGACGCATGATGTCCGCGGCTCGCGACGGTTTCGGCCAGCTGCTCCTCGCCGAGTGGACGAAGCTGCGATCGGTACGCCGGTGGGTGCTCGCACTCGCCGCGCTGGTCGTGCTGTCGGTCGGCTTCAGCCTCTTCGCGTCCGCCGGCAGCGGCACCGACTCGAACAAGCACCCCGACTTCGTGGTGGGACCGAACGGGCGTCCCGTGGCGGACGAGTTCCAGTTCGTCCACCAGCCGCTGACCGGTGACGGCAGCGTCGTCGCCCGCGTCGTCTCCCAGCAGAACAGCCACGCCTGGGCCGGCGCCGGAGTGATGATCAAGGACGGCACGCGGAGCGGGTCCCGGTACGCCGCCCTCATGGTGACGCCCAAGCATGGCGTACGCCTGTCTGCCAACTACGAGGTCAGCCGGGCGGGTCGCGCGGGCGGCGTACCGCGGTGGCTGCGCCTGACCCGGACGGGCAACTCCGTCACGGGATACGAGTCGACCGACGGCGCCACCTGGCACAAGGTGGGCACGGTGGACATGCGCGGGCTGCCCCCGACGGCCGAGGTCGGACTCTTCGTGTCGTCCCCGCCGAAGGTCGTCGTCACGCGGTCGGCCGGCACGACATCGGTCGCCGAAGGCCCGACGACCGGCACCGCGACCTTCGACAGCGTCCGCGTCGACGGCGCCCAGGCGACCGGTTCGGCGGTATGGCAGAGCGACCGCGTGACCCAGCCGCACGCGCAAGACACCCTGGAGGGGGTGCCGGACTTCAAGCGCAGGGGCGGCCCGAGCACTGGTTCGACGGAGGCGAACGGCGTCTTCACGGTGACCGGGTCCGGTGAGATCGGGCCGCGGGAATCGCCGGACGACCCCGTGCAGGCCGCGCTCTTCGGAATCCTGATCGGACTCATGGTGATCGCGGCGATGGGCGTCCTGTACATGACGTCGGAGTTCAAGCGCGGCATGATCCGGACCACGTTCGTGGCCAGCCCGCGTCGTGGCCGGGTGCTGGCCGCGAAGGCGGTCGTCCTCGGCACGACCGCGTTCGTCCTCGGGCTGGTCGCCACCGTCGTCTCGTTCCGGCTCGGCCTGCCGCTCCTGCGTGACGGCGGGTTTGCGCCACCGGCGTACCCGACCCCGAAGCTGACCGAGTGGCCCGTGCTGCGGGCGGTGGTCGGCACCGCCGCGTTCGTGGCGCTGATCGCGGTCTTCGCCCTCGGCGTGGGCGCGATCCTGCGGCACAGCGCGGGCGCCATCACGGCGGTGCTCGCGCTCGTCATCCTGCCGGCGTTCGTCGCGATCGCGTTGCCGACGACCGGCGCGCTCTGGCTCATGCGGCTCACGCCCGCGGGTGGCTTCGCGATCCAGCGCGCCAAGCCGCCGAGCAACATGCTCGCCGAGGCGTGGTCGGCGATCGACCCCTGGGCCGGGCTGGGCGTGGTGTTCGCGTACGCCGTGGTGGCCCTGGCTCTCGCGGCCTGGCTGCTGCGCCGGAGAGACGCGTGAGGCGGGCCGTGCACGCGGAGTGGACGAAGCTGCGCAGCGTGCCGAGCAGCGCGTGGTTGGTCCTCGCGGCGGTGGCGTTCACGGTGGCACTCGGCGCCGTGGTGACCGCGTCGACCAACACCCGCGAATGCCCCACGCCTAGCACGTGCGTCCATGACCTCGCGAAGGTCAGCCTGACCGGGGTGCGGGTCGGCCAGGTCGCGATTGTCGTGCTGGCCGTGCTCGTGATGACCAACGAGTACGCCACGCGGCTGATCCAGACGACGCTGACCGCCGAACCCCGGCGGCTAGTCGTGCTGGCCACCAAGGCGGTGGTGGTGGTGACCGCGACGATGGCCGCTGGCGCGCTCGGCGTGGCGGGGTCGCTGCTGGCCGCCCGAGGCATGCTGCCAGGTAACGGGTTCACCGCGGCCAACGGCTACGCGGTGCTGTCACTGGCCGACGAGCCCACCCGGCGGGCGGCCATCGGCACTGTCCTCTACCTCGGTCTCGTCGCGCTGCTCAGCCTCGGCGTAGCCACGATCGTGCGGGACACCGCAGGCGCCATCACGACCGTGCTCGCCGCCCTGTTCGCGTTCCCGATGCTGGCCATGTTCGTGAGCGACCCGCGCTGGCACACCCGGATCGAGAAGTACGCGCCGATGGACGCCGGGCTCGCGATCCAGGCCACGCGGGGGCTGCGTGGCCTGCCGATCGGGCCGTGGCAGGGGCTCGGCGTGCTCGCCGCGTACGCCGGTGCGGCCGTTCTCGTCGGCGCCGTCCTGTTCCGGCTCCGCGACGCCTGACGCCGCGCACCTCTCGCAACATCGTCGAAGTTGGCGGGTTGGGCGGCGCTCGACTGCCCTACTTCGACGAAGTTGGGCAGAGTCCGTCGGACGCCTGAGTCCGGTCAGATCCCCTTCGGGTGCCAGACCGTCTTCGTCTCGAGGAACGGCACCATGCGGTCGATGCCGGGGTCGGCGGTCCAGTCGACACGACCGGGGCGGACCACCCGCTTGAGGTTCTCGGCGGCCGCGACCTCGAGGTCGGTCGCGAGCGCGTCGTCGGCGATGCCGGCGAGGTCGATCGCGTTCACGTCCATGTGCGAGGCGAGCCACGGCGCGGTCTCGGCGACGCGGCCCGTGAGCAGGTTGACGACGCCGCCCGGCAGGTCCGAGGTCGCGAGCACCTCCGCCAGCGTGATGGCGGGCAGCGGGTGGGTCTCCGGCGCGAGCACCACGACCGTGTTGCCGGTGACGATCGCGGGCGCCACCACGCTGACGAGGCCGAGCAGCGCCGGTTCGGCGGGTGCGACGATGCCGACGACGCCGGTCGGCTCGGGCGCCGAGAGGTTGAAGTACGGCCCGGCGACTGGGTTCGCGCCGCCGTACACCTGAGCGATCTTGTCGGACCAGCCGGCATACCACACCCACCGGTCGATCGCCGCGTCCACTTCGGACAGCGCGCGCTTGCCGCCACCGAGCTCGGCGGCGAACTGTTCCCGGCGTCCCTCGAGCATCTCGGCGATCCGGTAGAGGATCTGGCCCCGGTTGTACGCCGTGGCGCCGGACCACCCGCGTACCGCTGCCCGGGCCGCGACCACCGCGTCCCGCACGTCCTTGCGGGAGGCCAGCGCCACGTTGGTGTTCTGCACGACGTATGACCGCCCCGACTCGCTGCGCGGGAACTTGCCGCCGATGAAGAGCTTGTAGGTCTTGCGAACGGCGAGTCGAGGAGAGGACTCAGTGGGCAAGGTACGCCTCCAGACCGTGCCGGCCACCCTCGCGGCCGTAGCCCGACTCCTTGTAGCCGCCGAACGGGGCGGACGGGTCGAACTTGTTGAACGTGTTCGCCCACACGACGCCGGCGCGCAACTGGTCCGCGATCCGCAGGATCCGGGAGCCCTTCTCCGTCCATACGCCCGCCGACAGGCCGTACGGCGTGTTGTTGGCCTTCTCCACCGCCTCCGCCGGCGTGCGGAACGTCAGCACCGACAGCACCGGCCCGAAGATCTCCTCGCGGGCGATGCGGTGTGCCTGCGACACGCCGGTGAAGATGGTCGGCGCGAACCAGAAGCCGCGGTCCGGCAGGTCGCATGGCGGCGACCAGCGCTCCGCGCCCTCCTGCGAGCCGATCTCGGACAGCGTCCGGATGCGGTCGAGCTGCGCCGCCGAATTGATCGCACCGATGTCGGTGTTCTTGTCGAGCGGGTCGCCGACCCGCAGCCGCGTCATCCGGCGCTTCAGCGACTCCAGCAGATCCGAGGAGACCGACTCCTGGACGAGCAGCCGTGAGCCGGCGCAGCAGACGTGGCCCTGGTTGAAGAAGATGCCGTTGACTATGCCCTCGACCGCCTGGTCGGTCGGCGCGTCGTCGAACACGATGTTGGCGGCCTTGCCACCGAGTTCGAGCGTGACCCGTTTGGTCGAGCCCGCGACCGACTTGGCGATCGCGCGGCCCACCTCGGTCGAGCCGGTGAACGCCACCTTGTCCACGCCAGGGTGGTTGACCAGCGCCGCGCCGGTCTCGCCGGCACCGGTGATGATGTTGACGACGCCGGGGGGCAGCTCGGCCTGCTGGCAGATCTCGGCGAACACGAGCGCGGTCAGCGGCGTCGTCTCGGCCGGCTTGAGCACCACGGTGTTGCCGCACGCGAGCGCCGGTGCGATCTTCCACGCCAGCATGAGCAGCGGGAAGTTCCACGGGATGATCTGTCCGGCGACGCCGAGCGGCTTCGGCCTTCGGTTGGGGAACGCGTACTCGAGCTTGTCCGCCCAGCCGGCGTAGTAGAAGAAGTGTGCAGCGCTGAGCGGAAGGTCGACGTCGCGCGACTCCTTGATCGGCTTGCCGCCGTTCAGCGACTCGAGCACCGCGAACTCCCGCGAGCGTTCCTGGAGGATTCTCGCGATGCGGAACAGATACTTCGCCCGCTCGGAGCCGGGGAGGTCCGACCAGCCGTTCTCGAGTGCGTCGCGCGCCGCGCCGACCGCCAGACCGACTTCCTCGGGGGTGGCCTGCCCGACCTGCGCGAGCTCTTCCTCGGACGACGGAGAGATGGTGGTGTACGTCTCACTCGGCTCGAGCCACTCGCCGCCGACGAAGTGGTCGTAGCGCTCACGCAGCGTGACGATCTCGCGCGATTCCGGCGCGGGCGCGTACTCCCAGCTCGTCGGCGCCGGTACGGCGCCCTCGCGGCGTCCGATCTCAGTCAATCGTGAACTCATCCGCGCTTCGGTACGCGCCGGTCCGTTCCTTGCGGATCTGCATCAGCACGTCGTTCAGGAGGGACGAGGCGCCGAGCCGGTAGAGGTCCGGTGTCAGCCAGTCGGTGCCGAGCGTCTCGTGCACGAGCACGAGGTGCTGCACGGCCTGCTTCGCGTTGCGGATGCCGCCCGCGGGCTTGAAGCCGAC
>DASXRQ010000053.1:0-51168 GCA_036506495.1 Micromonosporaceae bacterium
GCCTCCGTCGCCACCGAGCCCTGCTCGTCGGTGGTTTCGGTGGTCTCGTCGTACTCAGGCACGCTTGCTCACTTCCGTCACTATCATTGGCCGCCGTTGCCGAAAACCCACAGCACGCCCTTGGCGAACCCGTAGTCCAGCACGAGGATCAGGGCCGTCATCGCCGCCACGAACGTGAGGACGACGGCGGTGTAGGTCAGCAACTCCTTGCGGGTCGGCCAGATAACCTTGCGCAGCTCGGCGACGACCTCGCGGACGAACCTGCCAATCCGGGCGAAAACCCCGACCCGCTCGGTCTCCCGGCGTACCCGCGCCGGCCTACGGTCCGCACCGGTCCGGGCGCGGGCACGGGTGGCCGTGCCGCCGCGGCCCGACGGCACCTCGACGTCGTCGTCGACGATGTCGTCGAACGCGTCGTCGAAGGGCTCGTCCGCGGCGCCCTTGCCACGCCGGTTGCTCTCGGCCATCTCGCCCTCTTCCATTGCGGGGTGGTTATGTCACGCGCCGGCCGCTGCCGATCCGGGGCCATTCGGGCCTAGGCGCAGGGGCGACAGGACTCGAACCTGCAACCTGCGGTTTTGGAGACCGCTGCGCTGCCAATTGCGCCACACCCCTAAGCGGGGTGGCGAGCCCACCCAGGCAAACCTGAGTAGGGGGTACTCACCCCACGGCCGACCAGTGTACGGGTACGGGCAGGCGATTCCCAACTCGCACCTCCCGCCTCAGGCGCGCCGCACGGTGGCCCGCGCCTGGGCCAGTACCTTCTCGCCGTTGCAGGTCGCGGTCAGGTCGAGGCGGGTCAACCCATCCTCGCCGACCTCCCGGACGACCGCGGTCACCTCGATCTCCGCGCCCGCGTCGTCGTCGGGCACCACCACCGGCTTGGTGAACCGCACGCCGTAGTCGACGACCGCGTCCGGCCGGCCGGCCCAGGTGGTGACCGCCCGACCGACGAGCGCCATGGTCAGCATCCCGTGCGCGATCACGCCGGGCAGCCCGACCTTGGTCGCGATTCGGTCGCTCCAGTGGATCGGGTTGAAGTCGCCGGAGGCACCGGCGTACCGGACCAGGTCGGCGCGCGTGACCCGGAACGTCTGTGCGGGCAGCCTGGTGCCGATCTCTAGAGTCATCAGCTATCCCCCCGCGCCACGAGCTTCGACCAGACGGTGACCACGGGCTCGCCGGCCGTGGTGCTGACCTCCGTGCGCGTCGTGAGAAAGTCGTGCCCGCCGCGCGAGGTCACCTCCTCGACCGAGTGGACGCAGACGAGCTCGTCGCCGGCGACCACCGGCCGGGCGTACGCGAAGCGCTGGTCGCCGTGCACCACGCGGCTGTAGTCCAGGCCGAGCGCCGGGTCCTCGACCAGCTGCCGGCTGGCGGAGATCCACAGCAGCACGGGGAACGTCGGTGGCGCCACGACGTCGGGATGGCCGAGCGCCCGTGCCGCATCGGGGTCGTGGTACGCCGCGTCGGTCGCCCCGATCGCGGCCGCGAACTCGCGGATCTTTTCGCGCCCCACCCGGTACGGGGCGGTCGGCGGATATGTCCGGCCGACGAAGGACGGGTCCAACGGCATGCGCCGAGGGTATCGGGAGACAACGGCGATACGAGGAGAGCCGATTCGGAATCCGGGTCGATCTCCGTCCCGGTCTACCGGGCCGCAACTAGGTCGAATGCTGAGCCGGAGAAGCGCCGGAGCTCAGCGCGTCTCGCGGTGCAGGGTGTGCTTGCCCTGACGCGGACAGAACTTCTTCAGCTCCAGGCGGTCCGGGTCGTTACGGCGGTTCTTGCGCGTGATGTAGTTGCGTTCCTTGCACTCCGTACACGCCAAAGTGATCTTCGGACGAACGTCGGTCGCCTTAGCCACGGCGGAGTGCCTTCCTCGCGGGTCTCGAGCGGGTCGTCACCGCCGAGCTCATGAACGGACAATACGGTGTACCAGCGTAGATTGTCTCTCCGCGGGCACGCAAAGCGGGCGCCTGTGGCGCCCGTAACGGCCGGTTGGCCGTGGTAGCGGTGGCCGGACTTGAACCGGCGACACAGCGATTATGAGCCGCTTGCTCTGCCAACTGAGCTACACCGCCGCGTCGGGCCTGTGCCGAACCCGGCTTGAGCCCCCTTACGGAATCGAACCGTAGACCTTCTCCTTACCATGGAGACGCTCTGCCGACTGAGCTAAGGGGGCGTGCGCGATCTCCCTGGGGATGCGCACGGGTAAGCGTACACGGCGCCGTTCAGCGGGTGAAATCGGATCGTTCGCCACCACAGGCGCGGTTCAGGGCACCGCGCGCAGGCGGCGAACCTCGCCGGTCGGCGTCGGCTCCGCCTCCGTCTGTGCGCCGAACCAGGCCTCCAGACGCTCGTACGGCAGGGGACGGCTGAACAGGAAGCCCTGCCCGATGTCGCAGCCGATCTCTTCCAGCAGCTCCAGCGTGAGCTCGCTCTCGACACCCTCCGCCACGACGGTCAGACCGAAGTGGCGGGCCAGGTCGACCACCGCGCGCACGATCGCGAGATCGCCCGGGTCCGTCGCCATGCCCTGTACGAAGGTCCGGTCGATCTTCACTTCGTCGACCGGCAGTCGGCGCAGGTACGACAGCGACGAGTAACCGGTGCCGAAGTCGTCCACGGCGAGCCGTACGCCCATGTCGTGCAGCCGGCGGAGGGTCGGCATCGGGCGGTCGGTCTCGGCGAGGACGCCGTCCTCAGTGATCTCGAACATCACCCGCTCGGGCTTGACCGCGTGCTTGGCGAGCATCCGCTCGAGCCGGGCCGGGAACTCGGGGTCGAGGAGCGTACGCGGGGACAGGTTGACCGCGACCGAGAGCGGACGGCCGGCGTCGGACCATTGGCGGCAGCGTCGGAGCGCCTCCTCGAGCACGGCCTCGGTGAGCCTGCCGAGCTGACCCGTGTGCTCGGCGACGGCGACGAAGTCCTCGGGCGCGACCGGTCCGTGCGTGGGGTGCTCCCACCGGGCAAGGCACTCCACCCCGACGAGCCGCCGATCGGGCAATGAGACCTTGGGTTGGAAGTAGACCTCCAGCTCATCGTTGTCGAGCGCCCGGCGCAGATCCCCGGCGAGACCCAGGCGACGCACCGACCGCGACTCGAGGCCGAGGTTGAACAGCTGTACGCCGGACGAGACCGACTTCGCGGCGTGCGTCGCCAGGTCCGCCCGTTGGAGCAGGGCGGCCGCGTCGGTGCCGTGGTCGGGGTGCACCGCCACGCCGACCGCGGTGTCCACGTCCAGCGTCAGCGTGTCGAACACCATCGGGTTGTGCAGTCGCTCGCGCAACTCCACGGCGGCACTCACGGCGCCGTCGGCGCCGTCCGCGCGGAGCAGCACGGCGAACTCGTCACCGCCGACCCGGCCCACCAGAGCGGCCGGCGGCGCGAGCGTCCGCAGGCGCCGGGCCACCTCGGCGAGCAGCTTGTCCCCGGCCGCGAAGCCCAGCGACTCGTTGACGTCCCGCAGACCGTCCACATCGAACAGCAGCACGGCGACGACCTCGCCGGGCGCGCGTACGCCGACCGACTCCTCGAGCGCGGCGCTCAGCTGCCGGCGATTGGGCAGCCCGGTAAGCGAGTCGTGCGTGGCGTCGAACCGCAGGCGGTCCACCAACCGAGAGTTCTCGACCGCGACGGCCGCGTGCGCGGCGACCGTCTCGAGCAGGCGTACGTCCGCCAACTCGAAGTTGATTCCATCGCCGAGCCGGCCCGCAACTTCAAGCGTGCCGATCACCGCGCCACCGGAGCGGAGGGGGACGACGATGGCGTCCGTGGGGCCGCGCTGGCCGCGAAGCTCCTCACGGAGATACGCGTCGTCCAGGGGTGCCTCGAGTCCCGGACCGATCGCAACTGTGCTGCCACGCTCGATCGCGGCCCGGCGGAGGCTGTCGGGGGTCGCCACGATGTCGAGCAGTCCTTGATCGTCAAACCGAGCCGAGAGCAGGACCTCGGGATGGCGGCCCTGGGCGGGCAGCCACAGTGTGGCGTACTCGGCCTGCATGAGGTCCCGCACCCTGGTGAGCAGGACGTCGGTGATCGAGCCGTCGCGCTGAGCCTCACGCAGCGCCCCGGTCAGGGCGTACATCTCGGTCAGGGACCTGTGCTGGCGCTGGAACTGGCTGTACGAGCGGTAGCCCATCACGAAGACGGCCATGAGTACGGCCAGCAGCAGCACGGCCCACGCGCTCTGCCACAAAACCAGCAGAACGACGAGGCCGAGCGTGATGTTCACGGCGCTGATCGCGAACACCGAGGTGAACTGCCGAACGAGATCGTGACCGGTCGGCCGTCCCTGCACGAGGGTAATGACCCCGACCACCGACGCGAAGGTCACCAAGAGACTGGTGGCCGCCGCCAGCGCGAGGATGAGCCAGGCCTTCGGATCCCTCTCGTTAGGCGAGCCAATACCGGTGACGACGAGGCTCGCGCAGGCCGTCGCCGCGGTGATGCTCGCGACGTTGAACCAGAGCTTGACCGCCGACTGGCTGCGCCGACCGCGGACGATCAAGGACGCCGTCCCACGCACGAGGACCAGGACCATCGGCGACAGGTAGAACAGCCCCAGCACCAGAGGGATCTCGCCCAGGCTCGCCGAGAAGCCCTGGCGGCGGATCTCGAACCGGAGAATGGTCGCCTCGGCGGCGGCGAAAAGCAGCACGTAGAGAGGCGCCCACAACCAGTGGCGCACCGGTATCGGATGGCCGTACTGGACCCCGAACGTGAGCAGCACGGCCACGAGGGCGAGCGGTCCGGTGACGAGCCACGCGAGCTGCGAGGATCGCCGCACGCCAAAACGAGCCCTGGCCACGCGTGCTCCTTAGGAAGCGCTCCTGAAGGAAGCGGCGGAGGTTACTCCCAGCCCACTTCTTGCGCGAAGGCCGCGGCGCCGACGACGCCTTGGCCCACGGGCGCCACGATGGCTGGGGCGCTGGGAGTCGGGGACTCCCAGCCGACTTCTGCCTGGGCGGTGGCAGCCCCGAGTGCGGCGGCGCCGAAGCCGAGCACGAGGACGACGGCAGCCCGCCTGGCCCAGCGGCCTAGCTTGGTTGCACGCACATTGGCTCCTATCAGTTCGCATCGGCGACGGACGACGAGGGGCTATATGGATCGTGCCACACAAAACAAGCGCAGCCAAACCCCCCGGGGTCGGCTGGCCTCGTCCGCTGGAGTCTATCCGGTTGGGTGCTGATTTGCCGGGCAACGCCCGGCGTGCCGGCAATCGGTGATACGTGCAATCTTGGAGAGTTTCCGTTAAGCCGCGACGGAAACTCTCCAAGATTTCAAGGCCCAGATACTGCTGTGGCGGGTGGTGGATTCGAACCACCGAAGCTTTCGCGACGGTTTTACAGACCGCTCCCTTTGGCCGCTCGGGCAACCCGCCAAAGGCGCGCCGCCGCGGCTCGGCGCGGCGACGACAGCAAGGATAGCGGGAAGCCCGGCAACGCCTACAACCGGGTAGCGTCGGCACATCGCGCCCATTACACCGAGACCGCAGGAGCATGCTCATGGCAGCGAACCCGTCGTTCGACATTGTCAGCAAGGTCGACCGGCAGGAGATCGACAATGCCCTCCGGCAGGCCGAGAAGGAGATCAGCACACGCTTCGACTTCCGCGGCACGGGCGCCCAGATCGCCTGGTCCGGTGAGGACGGCGTGAGCCTCTCGGCCGAGACCGAAGATCGGGTCAAGGCTGCCCTCGATGTGTTCAAGGAGAAGCTGGTCAAGCGCAGCATCTCATTGAAGGCACTGGACGCGGGTGAGCCGAAGCCGTCCGGGAAGACCCACCGGATCGAATGCAAGATCATTCAGGGTATCGACTCGGATAAGGCCCGGGTCATCAGCAAGAAGATCCGCGACGACGGCCCAAAGGGCGTGCAGGCCCAGATCCAGGGCGACCAGCTGCGCGTGACCGGCAAGAAGAAGGACGACCTGCAGGCCGTGATCTCCATGCTGAGGCAGGAGGACTTCGGCATCGCGCTGCAGTTCACCAACTACCGCTGACGAAAGCCCGGCGCTACTCCGCGCGTACGCCGGAAAGCCGGTCGACCACGCGCTGGCTGAAGGCGGCGAGTGCGTCGATCTCGTCCGCGGTCAGCACGTCGATGAGATGGCGGCGCACGGACGTCACGTGCCCAGGCGCGGCCGCCACGATCGCGTTCCAGCCCGCGTTGGTCAGCGCGACCACCGATCCGCGAGCGTCGTCCGAGCACTCCTCGCGCCGGACCAGCCCGCGCTGCTCCATGCGGGTGATGTGGTGCGAGAGCCGGCTCTTCGACCAGAGCATCTGCGACGCGAGCTCGCTGAGCCGCATCTTTCGACCCTCGGTCTCGGACAGACCTGAGAGCACGTCGTAGTCGGCCTCCGACAGGCCGCTCTCACGCAGCAGGTCGCGGCCCAACTGCAGGTCGAGGAGGGTACGCATCCGTCGGTAGCCGCGCCAGGCGCGGTCCTCCCGCTTGGTCAGCCACCTCGGTTCGCCCACGGGCACCAGGGTACAAGAGAGGTTGACGTGTCACCAACCTCGAGCTAGTTTGGTGACATGTCAACCAAACTCCGCCGGCTGGTGAACCTGCACCTGGGGTTGGTGCTGTTCGGGCTGAGCGTCGCCCTGATGGTGCGGGCCGACCTCGGCCTGGCGTCCTGGGACGTCCTGCACCAGGGCCTGGCGGAGCGCGCCGGCCTGCCGATCGGCTGGGTCGTGAACGGGGTCGGCCTGTTCGTTCTGCTGCTGTGGGTTCCGCTTCGGCAGCGCCCCGGCTACGGCACGGTCGCCAATGTGATCGTGGTCGGACTCGCCGCGGACGCCGCGCTCGCCGTCCTGCCGCCGCCCGACCAGATGGGTGCGCGGGCGGCCCTCCTCGTGAGCGGCATCGTGCTCAATGGGATCGCCACGGGTCTCTACGTCGGTGCCGGCCTCGGACCGGGCCCGCGCGACGGGCTCATGACCGGCCTCGCCGCGCGCGGCCATTCGATCCGGGTCGTTCGCACCGGAATCGAGGTGGTCGTGCTCGCGGTCGGTTGGCTGCTCGGTGGGACGGTCGGCATCGGCACGCTGCTGTTCGCCGTCGCCATCGGTCCGCTCGTCCACTACTTCATCCCACGCCTCGCGATTCCGCGGCAAAGACCCGAGACCGAAGGAGTACGCACACCATGCCCCGCCTCAACATCATCATCGCCAGCACCCGCCCCGGCCGCGTCGGAGCCCAGGTCGCGGAATGGTTCATCCCGATCGCCCGCGATCACGGTGGCTTTGACGTCACCGTCGTCGACCTCGCCGAGCTCAACCTCCCGTTCCTGGACGAGCCTTCACCCGCACACGAGGGCCGCGGCTACGTGCGCGACCACACCAAGCGGTGGAGCGCCATCACCGACGCCGCCGACGCGTTCGTCTTCGTGATGCCGGAGTACAACAACGGCTACGGCGCACCCTTGAAGAACGCCATCGACTATCTCTATGAGGAGTGGGCGTACAAACCCGTCGCGTTCGTGTCGTACGGCATGAGCTCCGCCGGCCTGCGCGCCGTAAACATGATCAAGCAGGTGGTCACGAACCTGCGCATGATGCCGGCGTCCGACCCGGTCAGCATCCCCCTGCGGCAGGCGCTCGACGCCGGCGGGCGCCTGATGCCGACCGCGCACATGGACCAGGCCGCCAAGGAATTGCTCGACGAGCTGCTGCGGCTGAGCGCGCCGCTCGGCGCACTGCGGGCCGGTGCGGCCGCCTGACGCGGCGTGGGTCGGCCAGTCCGACCCGGGCGGCGCGCCACGCCGTCATCGAGGCGCTAGCCGGCCTTGGTCGCGAGCACGCGCTCGAGCCGGGCGGCGGCGTGCGCGTCCGCTCGGGCGATCGACCCGGCCGGCAACGCGGCGACGATCGCGGCGACGCCGACGGCCGCCCCGGCGAAGATGAACGCCCACGGCACGCCGCCCGGCTGATCGACGATGACGCCCGCAACCGCGCCGCCCACCGCGCTCGACGCGACCGCCACGGTCACGACCCAGGTGTACGCCTCGTTGAGCATGCTCGCCGGCGCGATGCGACCGACCAGAGAGTTCTCGACCGTCAACGCCGGCGCGATGGTTGCCCCGCCGAGTAGGAGCGCCACGCCGAGGGCGGTCGGGCTCGGCATCGCGGCGAGCACCGCGAAGGTGGTCGCCAACGCGGTCAGCCACCAGGCGAACTGCCGGTGCAGCACCATCGTCGGGCGTCTGGTGCCGAACCAGATGCCGCCGATCGCGCTGCCGACGCCCCACACGCCGAGCAGGAGGCCGCCCAGGCTCTTCGCGTCCGGGCCGGCATGCGTTGTCGCGTACGCCGGCACGGTCACCCCGGCGGCGCCGAATGCGATGCCGAGGCCGGCCACACACGTGAGCAGCGCCGGGATCCCGCTCACCCGAAGCGGGCCGAGCCCGCGTGCGTGGTGCTCCGCCGGATGCGGCCGGCGGTGTCGCAGCACGCGACCGCGGGCGACGATCCCGGTACCCACGAATGTGACCACCGCCGACGCGGCGAGCGCGGCAGCCGGATCCGCGAAGGCGACGAACGCCGCGACGAGCATCGGGCCCGCCACGAAGACAAGCTCGAACACCGACGTCTCGGCCGCCAACGCGGTCGCGCGCAGCTGGTGCCGGCCACTGCCGGGCTCGGTCAGGTCATTCCAGGCGCCGCGCAGTGCGGCGGTCAGCGGCGGGAAGGTCGCGCCGGCAAGTGCGGCGGCGACGAACACCGCGCCGAGCGCATCCTGCCCACCGCGGCTCGCGAACAGCAGAGCGGTCAACGCCAGCGGATGGGCGATCGCTGTCAGAAGCAGCACCGGTGACGGACCAACCCGGTCGGCGAGCCGGCCGGCGACCGGGCTGAGCGCGGCGCCCGCCAGCGCGTACAGTCCGCCAGCGACTGCGGCCGGTGTATACCGACCGGTGGTCTGCTGGACGAGCAGCAGGAGCGCCAGCGGCGTCATGCCGATGCCGAGCCTGGCGATCACGCCGACCACGAGGAGCACGGGCGCGCCGGGAATCCGCCACACCGCCAAGTACTGACGCAGCGCGGCCACCGGGTACACCCCCAAAGAACGTCATGAGCCGGGACGGCGATCCGACGGTAACGCCGGCGTACGACCGGGAGAACCGAATTCGTGCGTACCGGTAAGCGAGGTCACACGGCGAGCGGGTCGTCGGCCAGCTGCCGAAGCCGCTCGGCGATCGCGTGTGCGGCCTTGTGCTCCGGTCCGGCCGGCCGGCCGACGGTGAGCGCGTCGGCGAGCGCGACGAGCTCGGCGCGCGGCAGCAGGTCGAGGCCGCGTCCGCGCAGCGGGATCTTCACGGGACGCCCGGTATCACGGTCCCGCGCGACGATGGCGGGGATCCGGTGCACGACGTCGTACGGCCCCGGCCGGTTCTCGTGGTACCGGGTCGCGCCGGCGGAGATGTCGGCCGTGGCAAGGTCCGCCGAGCGCGTGATCAGGGCACCGCGGATGTACGCCCCTCGAACACACCGACGCCGAGCCACACAAACAGCGAGAAGAAGCCGCCCATCGCGGCGAACACGAGGCCGAGTGCGACGCTGACGGCCTTCATCGCCGGGCTGAGGCCGATCGACAGGCGTACGACTCGCTGCGGGTTCATGGCGCGGAGCATAGGCCGCGGCCGGGGCCGTTCGGTGCCCCGGCCGCGGTCGGTAACTCCGGTCTATCGCACGTACTCGATCGGCCCGCCCGCGGCGGCCATCTGCTCGAGCCGGCGCACCCGCTCGGCCATCGGCGGGTGGGTGGAGAACAGGGACGCGACCGCGCCGCCCTTGAGCGGGTTAGCGATCATGAGATGGGCGGTGCTCGCCAGCTGGGCGTCGGCCGGCAACGGCATCCGCCGGGTCCCATCCTGAATCTTCCGGAGCGCACTCGCGAGCGCCAGCGGGTCGCGGGTCAGGCCCGCGCCGGATGCGTCGGCCTGGTACTCGCGGCTGCGGCTGATCGCAAGCTGGATCACCGAGGCGGCCAGCGGACCGAGGATGAGCATCGCCAGCAACACGGCCGGGTTCGGCCCGTCGTCATCGTTGCCGCCGAGCGGGATGAACCACGCCAGGTTGGCGAGCAACGTGATGATGCCGGCGAGCCCCGCGGCGACGCTGGAGATCAGGATGTCCCGGTTGTAGACGTGCGATAGCTCGTGGCCGATCACACCGCGCAGCTCGCGGTAGTCGAGAATCTGGGTGATGCCCTGCGTGACGCAGACTGCGGCATTACGCGGGTTGCGTCCGGTGGCGAACGCGTTCGGCTGCATGGTCGGGCTGACGTAGAGCCGCGGCATCGGCTGGTGCGCCGCGCTGGAGAGTTCGCGGACCATCTGGTACAGCGCGGGGAACTCGGCCTCGCTGACCGAGCGGGCGCGCATCGTGCGCAACGCGATCTTGTCGGACCAGAAGTAGGTGGCCGCGTTCATCGCCAACGAGATGACCACGGCGATCATGAGGCCGGTGCTGCCGCCGAACCAGTAGCCGACGCCAAGGATCATGGCGGTGAGCAGGCCGAGCAGGGCGGCCGTCTTCAGACCGTTGTGGCTGTGCACGATCACTCCTTCGAGACGAGGCCCGGCCGGCGCCATACGCCGGATCCGGGTTACCCGCTATGCGCTGCAACGACACCCGGGTGTACCAGGCTTCCCGACAATGCTGTGAGTTCCCTGAGAGCAGAACGTCGGACCCGCCTCCCCTTCGCGTCGATCTTGCAGTCGTGGTGAGCGTTATTTGCCTTAGTCGTTAGTTTGTCGGAGCCACAACTGCAAGATCGACCGTTGGGTGGTGAGGTGGCTACGGTGCGGCGAGGTTGGCGGCGTCGAGGACGAGCTGAGGGGCGAACCCGATGACGACCGCCACCGCGGTCGCGACGACCAGCGCGACCGCGACGGTCCACGGCACCGCCGGGGCGGCCGGACCCGCCGCGGGCGCGGCGGTCGGCGGCAGCGAGGCGTCTGGAGCCGCATACAGGACCACGGCTGCGCGGAGGTAGTACGCGAGACCGACCACGGCGTTGAGCGCGACGATCACCGCGAGCCAGCCGGCGCCGCCGCCGAGCAGCGAACGCACCACCGTCACCTTCGCGAACAGCCCCGCCAGGCCCGGTGGCAGGCCGGCGAGGCCGACCAGGGCCAGCACGAATGCGGCACCAACCCATGGCGTACGCCGCGCAGCCGCGCGGTAGTCGTCGATCGCCCCGCCATCCGCGGCGCCCCGGAGAGCGACCACCGAGCCGAACGCACCGAGCTCCATGACCAGGTAGAAGACGGTGTACGCGACGGTCGCCGCCACCGCGAGGTCCAGCGCGTCCGAGGACCGCCCGGCGGTGAACGCGGCCGCGCCGAGCGGCGCGAGGATGTAACCCGCCTGCGCTACGGACGACCACGCGAGCAGCCGGACCATCCGGCTCTGCCGCAGCGCGACCAGGTTGCCGACGGTCATCGTCGCCACCGCGAGCGCGGCCAGCACCGGGCCGGTGACCTGCAGCGGGAGCGGTCCGATGGCCACGTACAGCAACGCGATGACGCCGCCTAGCTTCGACGCGGTCGACAGGTACGCGGCGACCGGCACCGGCGCGCCGTCGTACGCCGCCGGCGCCCACGCGTGGAACGGCACCGCGGCCACCTTGAACGACAGTCCGAGCACCACGAGCGCGGCCGCGACCTGCACCAGAGGTTGGTGCACGAGCGATGCGTCGGCGCCGAATGCGGACCGCAGCACGCTCAGGTGGACCGCACCGGTGCTCGCGTACAGCAACGCCGCGCCGAGCAGCGTGATCGCGGTAGCCACGACGCTGACGACGAAGAAGGTGACCGCGCCCTCCGCGCTCGTCACCGCGGTCCGCCGCAGCCCGACGAGGATATACAGCGGCAGGGTCAGCGTCTCGAGCGCGACGATAAGGGTGACCAGGTCCCCGGCGTACCCAATGACGACCCCGCCGGTCATCGAGCAGGCGAGCAGGAAGCAGTACTCGCCGACCGGGATCCCGGCCGACCGCAGCGTCGGCGTCGACAACCCGAGCACGCCGAGGGTGAGCGTCGCGAACAGCACAGCGACCAGCGCCGCCCGGGAGGTGGCCAGGTAGGAGCAGGCGTCCCCGGTGCAGAACGTGGCACGGTCGCCGCCGCGGGCCACGGCGATCGCGCCGACCGCGGTCGCGGCGGCGCCGAGCGCGGTGGCGGCCACCGTCGCGCCCCGCCGGCTCACGAGCAGATCGGCCAGCAGGACGAGTACGGCCGTGCCGGCGGCGAGGTACGCCGGGATCAGGGCGACGTGGTCGATCATATTGGTGGTCATCGTTGGACCGCCGAGGTGAGCGCCTGCACCGGGTCGCCCGCGACACCGAGCACCAGCGCCGGGATCAGTCCGATCGCGAGCGCCAGCACGATGAGGGGCGCCCACGCGACCAGCTCCGGTCCGGCCAACCCGACCGGGGAGAGCGATGCCACCGCCGGCGAGGCCGGCCCGTGCGTGACGCGCCGCAGCAGCCGCATGAAGTACGCCGCGGTCAGCGCGCCGCCGACGGCGGCCACCGCTCCCAGTACAGTCCACAGTGGACCACCATGGCGGAGGGAGGCGACGACGGCGAACGCCTCGCCCCAGAATCCCGCCAGGCCGGGCAGGCCGAGCGACGCGATGGCGGCGAAGCCGAGGACGCCGGCCAGCCATGGTGACCTCTCGCGCAGCCCACCGAGCTCGCCCAGTAGCCCCGTGTGTGCCCGATCCTTGATCGCGCCGGCCAGGAAGAACAGCAGTCCGGTGATGACACCGTGCGCGATGTTGCCGATCAGCGCGGCCTCGATGCCGGTGGCGCTCAGCGTCGCGATGCCGAGCAGCACGAAGCCCATGTGACCGACGCTCGAGTACGCGATGAGCCTCTTCAGCTCGGTCTGCGCTAGGCAGACCAGCGAGCCGACGACGATGGCTGCGACCGCAAGCGTCCCGAGCACCGGGGCGGCCCACGCGGCGCCCTCCGGGGCGACGCCGACGCCGACACGGATCAGGCCGTATGTGCCCATCTTCAGCAGCACCCCGGCGAGGATCACGCTCCCGACCGTGGGCGCCTCGGTATGCGCGTCCGGCAGCCAGGTATGTAGCGGCCACAGTGGACTCTTGACGGCGAACGCGATGGCGAGCAGGACGAACGCGAAGAGCTGCGTCGTGCGGGACAGGCCAACTCCCCCGGTCAGCTCAGTCAGATCCGCCGTCCCGGCCTTCGCCACGACCGTGAATACGCCGACCAGCAGCAACACGGAGCCGAACAACGTATACAGCACGAACTTTCGGGCCGCGTGCCGCCGGCCGTCGCCGCCCCACACCGCGATCACCGCATACATGGGCAGCAGCACGACCTCGAAGAACACGAAGAACAGCACCAGGTCCAGGGCGAGGAACGTGCCGGCGATGCCGACCTCGATGATGAGCAGCAGGGCGACGAGACTGCGCCCGCGGCCGCCAGCCGGCGCCAGCCACAGGGTGTACCCGCAGCACAGCAGCGTGAGCAGCGTCGTCAGCACCAGGAGCGGATAGGAGATGCCGTCGACTCCAATGTGGAAACGTAGGTCGAGGCCCGGTACCCACGAGACGTCAACCTCGTGCCAGGGCCGAATGGGCGGCGGACCCGCGTTCGCTCCGTAGGTGAACCAACCTGTCGCACCGGGGCGGTACAGCATGACGCTGGCGACGAACGCTGCCGCGGCGAACGCGGTGCCGACAAGGCGGGCCGCGCGGTCGACGCTCCCGGGCAGCAGTGCGACCACAAGTGCGCCGAGCGCCGGCAGCGCGAGCGTCGCGACCAGCAGGACGCTCATAACACGCCTCCGATCGCCGCAGCGGCGAGGCCGATCAGCAGCGCACCGGCCAGCACCGCGGTCGCGGCCCGCGGGAGGGCCGCCCGGTGCCAGCCAGCCAGCCGCGCACCCAGCCCGACCGTCGCCCGACCGGTCCCCTCGACGGCACCGTCCACGCCACCCTCGTCCCCTGCGCGCACGGCGCGGGCGAGCGCAAGCGTTGGGCGTACGACCAATGCATCCTGGACCGCGTCGAGCCAGAACGCGCTGGCGAAGGCCGGCCGCAGCGGACCCAGCGCCGAGGCCGGGTCGACGGCGCGGTCGCGACGCCAGACCCACCAGGCGACCCCGGCGCCGAACGAGAGCGCCAGGAGCGGCCAGATCGTCTCGACCCCAACGTGGAACAGCTCGACCGCGGCCTGCACCGGGATCGCTTGCGCCGCCGGGCCGGTGTACTCGCCCAGCCAGTCGACGGGCGGCGGCGTACGCAGGGACTCGCCGAACCGGTCGGAGAGCGCGGCGAACCCCAGCACGGCGCTCGGCACCGCGAGCAGCACGACCGGCCAGGCCATCGTGCCCGGGGGCTCGTGCGGATGCTCGGCCGCCGCCGATCGCGGTTCCCCGAAGAAGGTACGCAGCCAGAGCCGCATCGCATACCACGCGGTGACCGCGACGGTCAGCAGCCCCACGCCGAAGAGCAGCACCGCCACCCAACCCTGCTCGCCGCGGGCGGCGGCCAGCACGGCGTCCTTGCTGAAGAACCCGGCTAGCGGCGGCAGTCCGATCAGCGCGCCCAGACCGATCGTCATCGAGGCGAACGTCACCGGCATGCCACGCCGCAGGCCGCCCATTGCCGACATCGAGTTCGACCCGACCGCATGGATCACCGAGCCCGCCGCGAGGAACAGCAGCGCCTTGAACGCCGCGTGCGTGAGCAGGTGGAACAGCGCAACCTCGGGCGCACGAACGGCCAGCGCTGCCGCCATGTAGCCGATCTGAGAGACCGTCGACCAGGCGAGCACCCGTTTGATGTCGTCCTGCGCGGTGGCCGCGAGCGCACCGAGCAGCATGGTGATCGCAGCGCTGACTCCGAGCACGACGAGCGGGGCGTCCGGCGTGGCAAACACCGGGTAGAGCCGGAAAACCACGTAGATGCCGGCGGCCACCATCGTGGCGGCGTGGATGAGGGCCGAGATCGGGGTCGGGCCGGCCATCGCGTCCGGCAACCACGTGTGCAGCGGGAACTGGGCGCTCTTGCCGAGGACGCCGGCCAGCAGCAAGAGCGCCGCGACAGTTAGCGTTGTCGATGACATGTCGGGCAGGCTCGACAGGACGTCCGCGATGCGGAACGTGCCCGCCTCGATGCCCAGGATCGCGATGCCGAGCAGGAAGCCGACGTCACCCACACGCGTCACGAGGAACGCCTTGACCGCGGCGGCCGGTGCCTCCGGCAGCCGGCGGTCGTGGCCGATCAGCAGGTACGAGCAGATGCCCATGACCTCCCAGCCGATCAGCAGGGCGATCAGGTCACCGGAGACGACCACCAGCAACATCGCCGCGGTGAACAGGCTGACCTGGGCGGCGTAGGGCGGGTAGCGATCGTCGTCGGCGAGGTAGGCGACCGAGTACACCTGCACGGCCAGCGCCACGACGCCCACCGCGATCGCGACCAGCGCGGCCGGCTTGTCGATGCGTACGCCGAAGGTGACCTGGAGGCCTCCGAAGTCGATCCAATCGACGCTCGTGCCGAAGGGCCTCCCGAGCCGTACCGCGAGCACAACCGAGATGAGCAAGGCGCCGGCCGCGCCGGCGACGGCGAGACCGGCGGCGGCCGCGCGGGACCGCAACGGCAGGAGGAAGCCGGCGAGGGCGGCGACGAAGGGTACGGCCGGGAGCAGCGGCCCGAGCACGTCGAGGCTCACCGCACCGTCACCTCTTCGGGCACCGGTTCCGGCGGGGGCGGGTCCGCCGGTTCGTCGTGGGGCTCGTCTCGTGACCCGTACCCGTCGAGCGGCACCTCGTCGACGGCCACGCTGGCCCGCAGCCGGTAGAGCTGAAGGACGATCGCCAGCCCCACTCCTACCTCGGCCGCCGCGATGACGATGACGAAGAGCGCGAAGACCTGGCCGGTCCGCGGGACGGCCGCGCGGACCGTGGTGTCGGCCGTGACAAGGATCAGGTTCACCGCGTTGAGCATCAGCTCGACCGACATGAGCAGCAGCACGGCGTTGCGCCGGCGCAGCACGCCGTACGTGCCCAGCCCGAACAGCAGAGCCGCGGTGATGTACGGGATGGCCGGATGCACCTATGGCCTCCCTGCCGGGCGGTCACGATCGTTGTTCCGGCGTGACCCGATCTCGGGTCGGGACACCACGATCGCACCCACCAGCGCCGCCAGCAGCAGCACCGAGAGCACCTCGAACGGCAACACCCAGGATTGGAAGATCACCTCGCCGAGGCGCTCCGCCGTGCCGGGCCGGGGCAGGTCCACGGTGGACCAGCGGTACGCGTCGGCGAGCAACGCCGCGAGGCCGAGGCCGGCGCCCCCGCCGACCAGGGCTGCCGGCCAGCCCGGCCGGTCCAGCCCCGCGGACTCGCCGATCGGGGCCCGCGTCAGCATCACGGCGAAGAGCAGCAGGACCACGACAGCGCCCACGTAGATCAGCACCTGCACCCAGGCGACCAGTTCGGCGCTGAGCACCAGATACAGGGCGGCGACGGCGCCGAGGCAGATCACGAGGTAGAGGCCGGCGCGTACGAGGTGCCGGGTCGTGACCACGAGCGCGCCGGAGCCGACCGCCACGGCTCCGAGCCCGAGCAGCAGGACGTCCGCGCCGCTCACGCTGGGCCCGCCCGCTTGGCCGCGGTGGCCTCCTCCTTGGACTGCTCCCCGTTCGGGTCGTGTGCCGGCGGTGGCGGCACGGTCGCCATCCACTGGCCGAGGCGGTCCTTCTCGTGGAGCAGTTCGCGGATGTCGTACTCCGCGTACTCGAACTCCGGCGACCAGAAGAGCGCGTCGAACGGGCATGCCTCGATGCAGATCCCGCAGTACATGCAGAGCGCGAAGTCGATGGCGAAGCGGTCCAGCACGTTGCGCTGCCGGGGGCGGGCGGCGCCCGGGACCACGACCTCCTCCTTGTGGGAGTCGATGTAGATGCACCAGTCCGGGCACTCCCGGGCACAGAGCATGCAGACCGTGCAGTTCTCCTCAAGGAGCGCGATCACGCCGCGTGATCTTGGCGGCAGTTCCGGCTCGACGTCCGGGTACTGCTGGGTGTGGGACCGGCGCGTCATCGTCTTCAGCGTGACCGCCAGACCCTTCGCGAGCCCCGACCCTGGAACTCCGCTCATGCCGCTCATCCTGCCTCGTAGATCGCCGCCGCGCGAGCACCCCTCGTCTTGATCTTGGAGTAGCGTGGCGATGGGGACCACGCAAAGGAGTCCGCGCTGCGAGGAGAAGACGACGTGACCGCCGCACTCAGCGAGTTCCGCCCGCCGGCGGGCGGATGGACGACCGACGACCTCGATGCGCTGCCCGAGGACGGCATCCGCCGCGAGCTCATCGACGGAGTGATCTTCGTGTCCCCGTCCCCCACCGTCAACCACCAGATCATCGCCGGCCGCCTAATGGTCGCGCTCGAGGAGACCTGCCCCGAGGAATGGGTCGTCACCCAAGGAGTCGAGATCCGGATCAGCAGGGTGCGCTCGTTGACCCAGGACGTCCTGGTGACCACGGCGGCGGCCGCCGCCCGGAATCCATCCAAGTTCCAACCGCATGAGGTCGTGCTCGCTGTCGAGATCGTTTCGCCGACGTCCCGCGCGATGGACCGGGTGATGAAGCCCGCGCTGTACGCCCAGGCCGGCGTCCCGTTCTACTGGCGTGTCGAATTCGAGGACGACATCGTCGTGCACACCCACCGGCTCGACCCTGGCCACGAGATCTACGCGCCGACCGGCGAGCACGCGTCGACGATCGAGTCCGACCAGCCGTGGCCGATCTCGATCCCGGTCGCCCGGCTCACCCCGCGCCGCCTTAGGGCCCAATAACCTGCGTCCACAAGGGACAGCGCTTGTCAGCCGAGCGCCACGCGGACGGCAGCGGTGAGGACGAGCTGCGCGAGCGCGAGCGGCACGAGCACGAGCCAGCACAGCCGCTGCAGCTGATCCTCACGCAGCCGGGGGTACGCCACACGCAGCCATATGATCACGAACGAGACCGCGAAGGTCTTGAGCAGCGTCCACAGCCAGCCGAGCTCGTCGTCGGCGAACGGGCCCTTCCACCCGCCGAGGAACAGCACGGTCGTCAGCGCGGCGATCACGACGATGCCGGCGTACTCGGCGAGCAGGAAGAACGCGAAGCGCAGGCCGGTGTACTCGGTCAGATAGCCGAACACCAGCTCCGAGTCGGCGATCGGCATGTCGAACGGCGGGCGTCGGATCTCAGCCACCCCGGCGACGAAGAAGATGGCGAGCGCCGGGGCCTGCCACAGGAGCCACCACGGCCGCCAAACGTCCACGATCCCGGGCAGCGACAGGCTGCCGGCCGCCATGGCCACCGAGGCCGCGGCGAGCACGAGCGGCAGTTCGTACCCGAGCAGCTGTGCGGCCCCACGCAGGCCACCCAGCAGGCTGTACTTGTTCGCCGACGCCCAAGCGGACATCAGCACCGCGACCACGCCGACGCCGACGACGGCGAGCACGAAGAACAGGCCGATGTCTAGCGGCTGCGCGACCAGGTCGTTCGGCCCGAGCGGGATAACCAGGAGGGCGAGCAGGTAGGGCACCAACGCCACGATCGGTGCGAGCCGGAACACGGGCCGATCGGCGTCCCGCGGCGCGACGTCCTCCTTCTGCACAAACTTGACCCCGTCCGCGATGAGCTGCGCCCAGCCGTGGAAGGCGCCGGCGTACATCGGGCCGAGCCGCCCCTGCATGTGGGCCATCACCTTGTGCTCGGTCTGCCCCACGATCAGCGGCAGCGTGAGGAAGGCGATGACGACGCCGAGGACGCGGATCACCAGCTCCAGCCAATCGGGCATGCCCAGATCCTAGGGGTACGCCTGGAAAGATGAGCTCGTGCCAACGCCTGCCGCGCTGCCCGTCATCGACGTGTCCGGCCTGCGCTCGGGCGGACCGGCCGATGTGGTCGCCCGCCAGATCGAGACGGCCTGCCGGCGTACCGGATTCTTCTACGTCGCGGGCCACGGCGTACCGAGTGCTCTCCGACGGCGGTTGGATGCCGCGAGCCGCGCGTTCTTCGCGCTGCCCGAGCCCGCCAAGATGGAGATCGCGATGGCGCGCGGCGGCCGGGCGTGGCGCGGGTTCTTCCCGGTCGGTGCGGAGCTGACCTCCGGCCGACCCGACCTCAAGGAGGGCATCTACTTCGGTGCCGAGCTGCCCGCCGACGACCCGCGGGTGCTGGCCGGCCTGCCGCTGCACGGGCCGAACCTGTTTCCGCGCCAGGTCCCCGAGCTGCGCGAGACAGTTCTCGCGTACCTGGATGCGCTCGCCGAGCTCGCCCAGGCAGTTCTGCGCGGCGTCGCGCTGAGTCTCGACCTGCCGGCCGACTACTTCGCGGCCGGGTATACGGCGAACCCCACGGTGCTGTTCCGGATCTTTCACTACCCGCCGTCGCCGCCGGAGACCGACGACTGGGGAGTGGGGGCACACAGCGACTACGGCCTACTCACCCTGTTGGCGCAGGACGATAGCGGTGGCCTCCAGGTCGCGACCCCGGGCGGCTGGATCGACGCGCCGCCGATCCCGGACGCCTTCGTCTGCAACATCGGTGACATGCTGGAGAAGCTGACCGGGCGCTGGTACCGCTCGACCCTGCATCGGGTACGCAACGTCAGCGGCCGGGACCGGCTGAGCTTTCCGTTCTTCTTCGACCCGGACTTCACCGCCGAGGTGCCGGCGCTGCCCGGGCGCGCCCGCATCGCGGCCGACGGCCGGCCGCGCTGGGACGGCGCCGACCCGCGCGCGTTCACCGGCACATACGGCGACTATCTGGTCGGCAAGGTGTCGAAGGAGTTCCCGCAGCTGCGCGGCGAGGTGCTGTGAGGGGTCAGGGCTCGTCGGCCTCTGTGGCCGGACGGTCGGCTGCGGCGGGGCCGCCGGTCGCGGCCGGACCCCATTCTCCCGGCGCCGGTACGCCCGGCGGGCGCATCGGCTGACGTCTGGCCGCCCCGCTCTCACTCTCTCCGGGCTCCTTCGCGCCCGGCCACGGCTTCGCAACGCGGGAGGCGAGCACGAACTCCTTGCGCAGTGGGTGCCCCTCGAACTCGGGCGGCAACAGCAGCGGACGCAGCCCGCCGGGATGGCCGGTGAACTCCACCCCGAACATCTCGTACGTCTCGCGTTCGTGCCAGGCCGCGCCGGGGTAAACGTCCACGATGGACGCAAGCCGGGCAGCGTCCCGTGGCACCCGGGCGCGCAGCAGTACGCCGTGGCGCTGCACCGTCGACCACAGGTGCGCCACGACGGTGAAGCCCGCATCGAGCTCGTCGACGGCGGAGAGCCAGTCGAAGAAGTCGCATCCGGCATCGTCGCGCGCCGCGCGTACCGCATCGGGCCAGGCCGCCGGCGGGACGTCGACGGTCGCCCGGGCGTGTGCCCCGCCGTCGGACACCCCCGCGGTGGCCCCGTCGACACGCTCGGCCAGCCGTGCGCCGACCTCTTCCGGGCTCATGGTGCTAGATCCTACGGCCGTGGCCGTCCGAGGCGCATGATTGGTGAAGATCACAACGAAGGGGGCCGACGTGCGCGCGGTCGTGGTGACGGCGGGTCAGGCGAACTCTGTCCGGCTCATCGAGGACGCCCCAGAGCCACGGCCGGACGAGGGCGCGGTCCTGGTCGAGGCGCTCGCCGTGGGCGTGTGCGGGACCGACCGGGAAATCATCGCGGCCGACTACGGCACCGCGCCGCCCGGAACCGACCAGCTGATCCTCGGCCACGAGTCACTCGGCCGGGTGGTCGACGACCCCACCGGAACCCTGCGAGAGGGCGATCTGGTCGCCGGCATCGTCCGCCAGCCTGACCCGGTGCCGTGCCCGAACTGCGCGGTCGGCGAGTGGGACATGTGCCGCAACGGCCGGTACACCGAGCACGGCATCAAGGGCCTACCCGGATTCGCTCGCGACCGGTGGCGGATCGCTCCCGAGTTCGCGATCCGCCTGGACGCGGGCCTCGTCGGCGTGGGCGTCCTGCTGGAGCCGACCAGCGTGGTTGCGAAGGCGTGGGACCACATCGAGCGGGTCGGGTCGCGCTCCCACTGGGCGCCGCGGGTCGCGCTCGTCACGGGGGCCGGACCGATCGGCCTGCTCGCCGCGCTACTGGCGACCCAGCGCGGCCTGGAGGTGCACGTCCTGGACCGGGTCACCGACGGGCCGAAGCCAATGCTCGTCACGGAACTGGGCGCCACGTACCACACCGACAGGGTGCCCGATCTCGATATCGACCCCGACGTGATCGTCGAATGCACCGGTGCGCCCACCGTCGTGGTCGAGGTGATCGACAAGGTGGCGCCGGCGGGCGTCGTCTGTCTGGCCGGGGTCTCGGCCATCGGCGGCGAGGTCGAGTACGCCGCGGGTTCGCTCAACCGTGCGGTCGTCCTGGAGAACAACGTCATATTCGGGTCGGTGAATGCGAACCGGCGGCACTGGACCGCGGCTGCCGGAGCGCTCGAGGTGGCGGACCAGACCTGGCTCGCCAAGCTGATCACCCGGCGGGTTCCGGTCCAGTCGTACGCCGACGCGTACGTGCGCCGCGACGACGACGTCAAGGTGGTCATGGAGTTCGCCCCGTCGACCTGAGCCCGCGCCGGCTACTGGTCGCGGTCCTCGTCGCGGTCGTCGACGTGCGGATGCTGGTAGGTGATCTCACCGGTGGCCAGCGGCAACGAGCGGTCGTCCCCGAACGGCGCGCCTGCACCGGCGCGGTCCCCGGTGAACTCCGTGAGCGGGAGCTTGCCGTCGGCGCCGGTCGGCGCCGGAAGGGTGGGCCGCTCCGGCCACTCCCAGACCACACCCTCGGGGACAACCACGCGCTTGCGGGCTTCACCGTTCGGGATGACGACCGGAGCGGTCAGCTGGGCGGTCAAGGTCAGCGGGTCGGGCCGGGACACGCCACCCAGGCCGGCCTCCTCCCGCGCGATCTTCTCCTGCAGCCGGAGGATGCCGTGTAGCAACGCCTCCGGGCGCGGGGGGCAGCCGGGCACGTAGACGTCGACCGGGATGAGCTGGTCGACCCCCTTCGTGACTGAGTACGAGTCCCAGTACGGCCCGCCGCAGTTTGAGCACGCGCCGAACGAGATGACGTACTTCGGCTCGGGCATCTGGTCGTACAGGCGCTTGATCGCCGGGGCCATCTTGTCGGTCACGGTGCCCGACACGACCATGAGATCGGCCTGCCGGGGACCGTGCGCGAACGGGATCACGCCGAGCCGGATGAAGTCGTGCCGGCCCATGCTCGTCGCGATGAACTCGATCGCACAGCAGGCCAGGCCGAAGTTGAACACCCACAGGGAGTAGCGCCGACCCCAGTTCAGTACGAACCGGATCGGCTCGCCGAGCACGCCGGGCAGCACACTTCACAGTCAACCACAGAGGACGCGTCGGCGACCGCTCCCATGATCCCCAGAACCCTCCTCGGCCCGCCGATCATGGGCTTGTGGCTGCATTTCGATCTCTAATCGACGACAAGAAGCCCATGATCGACAAGAAGGTCCCTGATCGACGGGGACGCGGTGTGGCCGGGCCGGGGGCGGGAACACCTACTTCGCCCCCCAAAGGTCGCGTGATGGCTCTACGCTGCGCCCGGTGAGCACTAGTGTGCTGCCGTCGGTGCCGAACCGGAGGACGCCGCCCGGTTCGGTCATCGCCCCGGCACCGCCGAACGGATCCCGGCCGCGAAGGGAGGCGATGCGGGTGCCAGCAGGCGTCGCCGCCGGCCACCCCGCGACCGCCGAGGTTGGCCTGCGTATCCTCGCCGCCGGCGGGTCCGCCGCCGACGCGGCGGTCGCCGCCGTGCTCGTCAGCTGTGTCGCCGAGAGCGTGCTGACCGGCATCGGCGGTGGTGGCTTCGCTACGTACTACGACGCGGCGTCCCGCACGGTGACGTGCCTGGACTTCTTCTGCTCCGTACCCGGCCTCGACGGGGACGCGCTCCCAGGCCCGATGGTGCCGATCGAGGTGAACTTCGGTGGGGTTCCGTTGAGCTACTCGATCGGCGGCGCGAGCGTGGCCGTACCCGGCGTGCCGGCCGGCTGCGGCGAGGTGCACCGGCGTTGGGGTCGGCTGTCATGGCAGCGGGTGGTGGAGCCGGCGATCAGCCTCGCTCGCAGCGGGGTGCTGCTGCCCGCCGCTCAGGCGCGCACGCTGACGGAGGTCTATCAGGCGCTGGTGCCCGGCGACGGCGCCGCCATCTATCGGCCCAACGGGCGGCTGCTCGAGGGCGGCGACCTGCTGCTCCACCCGGGCTTGGATATTGCGCTCCTGAGGCTCGCCGACGAGGGACCGGCGGCGTTCTACACCGGCTCGTTCGGCGGTCGCCTGTGTGAGGCGGTCCGCGGAGCCGGGGGGACGATCGGCCCGGCCGACCTCGCCGCGTACCGAGTGCTCGAGTTGCCGGTCGCCGACGCACCGCTGGCCGACGTGACCGTGTTCGGGCGCACCGACCTCAACCGCACGATCCCCACGATCGCGGCCCTGCCTCCGAAGCTGGCCGTGATGCCGCGGCCCGAACGCGCGGTCGCGATCGCCGAGGCGCTCCGGGTGTACGGACGCCAGAAGCTCGGCGACACCACGAACATCGCGGTCGTGGACCACGAGGGTGACGCGTGCGTGGTCACCACGACGCTCGGCATCGGGGCGGGGGTATGGCTGCCCGGCCTGGGCGTGCACCTCAACTCGATGCTCGGCGAGGGTGAGCTGCTCACCCCGGACCTGGCCCCGGGGCGACGGATGTCCTCGATGATGTGCCCGGTCGTGGTCGTGGACGACGACGGCGACCTCGTCGCCGCCGCCGGCTCGGCCGGGGCGTCGCGGATCCGCACGGCGTTGCTCGACACGCTGATCGGTGTGCTCGTCGACGGCATCGACATGCCCACGGCGATCGCCCGGCCCCGGTTCCACGTCGTCGACGACGCGGTCCACGTCGAGCCGGGCTACCCGGAGGACGAGCTCGCCGCGCTCGCCGACGCCGGTTACACGGTGAACCGCTGGGACCGCCTCAGCCACTACTTCGGCGGCGTGAGCGGAGTCGGTCGTGCCGGCGCGGCGGGCGATCCCCGCCGGGGCGGCGTGGGCCTGCTCGCCTGATCCACGAAAACGTCAGACCGCGCCTGTCACTGGGCCGTCCGTCATCCGGCGTCGGGCCACCACGCGTACCTCGACATCGACACCCGAGGGCCGTCGAAGCTGACGCCCTCCGCGATCAGCCGCGCCCGCGCCTCGACCTCGTGGCCGGGCACGAGCCGCCCGTTGTTGGCGACCACGCGGTGCCACGGCACCGACCCGCCGTGCTTCGCCATGATCGTGCCGACCAGCCGGGCTGAGCTGCGCCCGGACGCATCGGCCAGGTACTCGGCGATCCCCCCGTACGACATCACGCGTCCGGACGGGATGCGCTCGACGAGCGACAGCACCTCTTCGACGTACTCCTCGGGCGTCACGGACCACCACGATATGGGATGTCTCAGTGATCTTCGCCGCCCCAGCGAGCACAATGGGCGCGTGCGTGACCAGGTAGCGACCGCGCGCCGGGTCGTCGTGAAGGTCGGCTCGTCCTGTTTGACCACCGCGGCCGGCGGGCTCGACCTCGACCGCGTCGACGCGCTCGTCGACGTGCTCGGCGGGCTGTCCGCCGAGCGCCGCGAGGTCGTGCTGGTCTCCTCCGGCGCGATCGCCGCCGGGCTGGCGCCGCTCGCCCTGCCCCGGCGCCCGCGCGACCTGGCCACCCAGCAGGCCGCGGCCTCCGTGGGCCAGGGGCTTCTCATCGGTCGGTACGCGGCGAGCTTCGCCCGCCACGGACGAACGGTCGGCCAGGTGCTGCTCACCGTCGACGACGTGACCCGGCGGGCGCACTATCGCAACGCGTACCGGACCCTTCGCAAGCTTCTCGACCTGGGCACGGTGCCGATTGTCAACGAGAACGACACGGTCGCCACCGAGGAGATCCGGTTCGGTGACAACGACCGGCTCGCCGCGCTGGTCGCCGCGCTCGTGCAGGCCGACCTGCTGCTGCTCCTCTCCGACGTCGACGCGCTCTACACCGGCGACCCCGCCCGGCCGGGTGCCACCAGGGTGGACGTGGTACGCGGCGAGGCCGACCTGGACCACATCGCCGTCGGCCGACCGGGCCGCGCCGGGCTCGGGACCGGCGGGATGGCGACCAAGGTGGAGGCGGCCAGGATCGCCACCGGATTCGGCATCCCCGTGCTGCTCACCGCCGCCACGTTGGCGGCACCCGCTCTCGCCGGCGAGCCCGTCGGCACGCTGTTCCACCCGACCCGCCAACGCCCAACGGCCCGCCTGTTCTGGCTCGCGCACGCCACGACGCCGCGCGGCCGGCTGCACCTGGACGCCGGCGCGGTGCAGGCCGTCGTGGCCCGGCGCAAGTCGCTCCTGCCCGCGGGCATCACCGCCGTCGACGGCGCGTTCACCGCGGGCGACCCGGTCGACCTCGTCGACGCGGGCTCGGGTACGGCCGTCGCCCGGGGGCTGGTTAACTACGACGCGGTCGAGCTGCCCGGGCTGCTCGGCCGGTCCACCGCCGAGCTCGCCGTCGCGCTCGGCCCCGGTTACGAACGCGAGGTCGTCCACCGTGACGACCTCGTGCTGCTGTAGAAGCGAGGCACGATGTCCACAGTGGAGCTTGCCCGTCGGGCGCGGGTCGCAGCGAACGAGCTGGCGCTCGCCACGCGGGCGGCCAAGGACGCGGCACTGCATGCGATGGCCGACGCGCTCGTCGCGCGTACGCCCGAAATCCTCGCGGCCAACGGCGCGGATGTCGAGGCGGGCCGCGGCGCCGGCATGGCCGCGGCGCTGCTCGAGCGGCTCGCGCTCGGCGAGGCGCGGGTGGCCGGCATGGCCGAGGGGCTGCGCCAGATGGCGGCGCTGCCCGACCCGATCGGCGAGGTGGTCCGCGGGTACGTGCTGCCCAACGGGCTGAAGCTGCGGCAGATCCGGGTCCCGTTCGGCGTGGTCGGCATCGTCTACGAGGCGCGCCCGAACGTCACCGCCGACGCCGCCGGCATCTGCCTGAAGTCGGGCAACGCCGTCCTGCTTCGGGGCTCGTCGTCGGCGGCCCGGTCCAACGCCGCGATCGTCGACGTGATACGCGGGGCGGTCGGGTCGGTGGGCCTGCCGCTCGACGCGGTCCAACTGCTCGACGCGTCCACCCGCGACTCCGTGAAAGAGCTGATGCGGGCGCGCGGCCTCGTGGATGTGCTGATCCCACGCGGTGGTGCGTCGCTGATCAAGTCGGTGGTCGAGGAGTCAACCGTGCCCGTGATCGAGACGGGCGTCGGCAACTGCCATGTATATGTCGACGCGTCCGCCGACCTGGACGAGGCGCTCGCCATCCTGCTCAACGCCAAGGTCCAGCGGCCGTCGGTGTGCAACGCGGCCGAGTCGCTGCTGGTGCACGCGGATGTGGCCCCGTCGTTCCTGCCGCGTGCGCTGGCGGCGCTCGCGACGGCCGGCGTCACCGTGCACGGCGACGCCGCCGTCGCCGGCTTCTCGCCCGACGTGGTCCCGGCGACAGACGAGGACTACGCGGCGGAGTATCTGTCGCTGGACATCTCCGCCGCCGTCGTGCCGTCGCTCGACGCCGCAGTGCAGCACATCCGGCGGTACGGCACGGGTCACTCCGAAGCCATCATCACCTCGTCGGTTGACTCGGCGCGTGAGTTCGTGGCGCGGGTGGACGCGGCCGTCGTTCTGGTCAACGCGTCGACCCGGTTCACCGACGGGGGCGAGTTCGGATTCGGCGCCGAGATCGGCATCTCGACGCAGAAGCTGCACGCGCGCGGTCCGATGGGCCTGCCGGAGCTGACGTCGACGAAGTACGTGGTGACCGGGGCGGGCCAGATCCGCGACTGAGCGCGACCGGTTGGCCGCCGTCCGCCGCTGGCCGGGGTCATCAACGTACGGGCCGGCCCATCGGCCCATCATGTCCGGCCCATCCGGCTCCGCCGGAACCGCCCGCGCGCCGGTACATTTCCGGGCGTGGTGGACTTGGACGCCGCGATCGGCTTCGTGGTTGCGAAGGGTGATCCCGTCGAGCGGGCTCGTCTTGCGTGGCTGCGCAACGGGACCGAGCCCTCCGCCGACGTTCTCCACCACGTCGAGTTCGGTCAGCTGCACGAGGGCGGCTGGCCGCCTCAGGTCGGCGGTCCGGTGCCGTCGGTCGACGCGACATGCTTCCGCCTCGCCGAGCTCGACGACCTGGGCGCCCTCGGCCGGCCCGCGGCGCGCCGCGCGCTGGACTGGCTCGCGATCCGGCAGCAGGCCGACGGGACCTGGGAGGAGGACCCGGCGCTCGCGGATGAGGCGCCGCCGTGGGCCACCCCCGGCGATCCCGAGGCGCGCCTGTTCGTCACCGCGAACGCGACGTTCTGGCTGACCGTCGCCGGCCTCGACGCGCGCGCGGCGGGCCCGCTCGACGCCCGGGTCGGCGGCGTGTACGCCGGCGTCGTGACCGCCGGCGCCCGCGCCATCGCGAAGAGCCTGCACGAGGACGGCACCTGGCCGTCGTTCCTGATCACAGGGTTCCTCGGCGCCGCGGTGCTCTACCGCCAGGACATGTTCTACGAGGCCGCCAGGATGCAGATCGTCCTCAACGACCGCCTGCCCGACATGTCACCGGCCGACGTGGCGTGGTTGGCGGCGACCCTGCGCCGCGTCGGTGTCTCCGAGGACGACTGGCTCCTGATCGCCGCTCGTCGCCGGCTCACCGACACCCAGCGCAGCGACGGTGGCTGGCCCAGCGACGACGGCGAGGCGTTCGACGTCCACACGACCCTGCGGGCGATCCGCGCCTGCCGCTGAGGCGGCCGAAGGTCATCATCATTCGCGCCGATCTAGGGCGAATGCTGGTCAGTTGATCTCAGATCACCAGTATTCGCCCTAGATCGACTGGAGCTGACAGCGAACGTCCGGGCGATGGCGGTCAGTAGGCCGGGAGCGACGGGTCCACCTGCTTGATCCAGGCGAGTACGCCGCCCTGAACGTGGACCGCGTCCCGGAACCCGGCCGCCTTCAGCGCGGCGAGCGCCTCCGCGGAGCGGGCACCGGACTTGCAGTGCAGGACGATCTGCCGGTTCTGCGGGAAGCCCGCGAGCGCCTCGCCGGAGAGAATGTCGCCCTTCGGGATCAGCACCGAGCCGGGGATCTTGACGATCTCGTACTCGGCCGGCTCACGGACGTCCACCAGAAGGAAGTCCTTGCCGGCGTCCTGCCACTCCTTCAGCTCGGTCGCCGTGATCGTGGAGTTCAGGGTGGCGGCCGCGGCCTCCTCCGACACCGCGCCGCAGAAGTCCTCGTAGTCCTCGAGCAGCCCGGTCATCGTGGCGTTCGGTCCACAGAGGACGCAGTCCGGGTCCTTGCGGACCTTGACCGTGCGGTACGCCATCTCCAGCGCGTCGTAGACCATGAGCCGGCCGACGAGCGGCTCGCCGGTGCCGGTCAACAGCTTGATGGCCTCGGTGACCTGGATGGAGCCGACCGACGCGCAGAGCACGCCGAGCACGCCGCCCTCGGCGCAGGACGGGACCATGCCGGGCGGGGGCGGCTCGGGGTAGAGGCACCGGTAGCACGGGCCGTGTTCGGCCCAGAACACGCTGGCCTGCCCGTCGAACCGGTAGATCGAGCCCCAGACGTACGGCTTGCCGAGGAGCACGGCGGCGTCGTTGACCATGTACCGGGTGGCGAAGTTGTCGGTGCCGTCGACGATCAAGTCGTAGTCGCGGAAGATTTCGAAGACGTTGTCCCGGTCCAGCGCGGTGTTGTGGATCACCACGTGGACGTAGGGGTTGATCTCTCGGATGCTCGCGGCGGCCGACTCGACCTTCGGCCGGCCCAGATCGGAGACGCCGTGGATGATCTGCCGCTGCAGGTTCGACTCGTCGACCGTGTCGAAATCGACGACGCCGAGCGTGCCGACACCGGCCGCGGCCAGGTACATCAGGGCGGGCGAGCCCAGTCCGCCGGCGCCGACGACGAGCACCCGGGCGTTCTTCAGCCGTTTCTGTCCGGCCATGCCGACGTCCGGAATGATCAGGTGGCGCGAGTAGCGACGAACCTCATCGACGGTCAGCTCGGCGGCGGGCTCGACGAGCGGGGCAAACGACACGGTTGACTCCCCGGAAGGGTTGACATCTGTCTCAACGTGCCATTGTCGCTCGCCGACGTCGACAGTGGCCGTGAGGTCGGCCACCGTCCGCACGGCGGGAGGGCGGGACGGACTACCGCAGGACGGACTAGGGGATGGGCGGGCCGGCGTACCGGCGGCCGTCGAGGAACGGCCAGCCATTGGCGACACAGCCGCTTAGCCCGAGCGTCTGCTGCTGCATCACCGGCGCCGGTAGACCCGGACCCGGGCACGCCTCGTGGCCGTACCCGAGTTCGTGCCCGACCTCATGGTTGATCGAGTACGTCTGGTAGTCCACGAGCGGGGCGCCGTAGCCCGGCACGGACTCCAGATAGCGTGCCACGTTGATGATCACCTGGCCGGGCGCCCGGCAGGACGTGTAGCGCTGGGTGTGTATGCCGTTTACCGCACACATCCGCTCGGAGGTGCCGGGGGTGGCGAGGTAGATGGTGAAGTCGGCGGCCGAACCCTTCGGCACGCGTTGCAGGCGCAGCTGCCGCGACGCGGTCCAGCCACGCGGGTCGCCGAGGATCTTCTCCACCCGGGTGGCGAACGTGGCCGCGTTCTGGCCCATGTCGTCCTCGACTGCCACGCGGAACCTGCGCAGCGTCCCGGCCGTGCCGAGCACCGGTCCGTGGCCGCTGGCGTACGTCCAGGTGCCGGGCCCGGTTGCCGGGTAGGTCGACCCCGCAACCGGCCCAGCCGCACTCGGCGCCGCGGAACTGCTCCGCCCCGACGCCGCTCCCGCGTCGATGGCCGCGGTGCCCGCCGCGGTGGCCGCGGGCGAAGCTGGCGGACGGGGAAACGTGGTCGGCGTGGAGTTGGCGCGGCGCAGGATGTCGGCGCCGACGAGGCCGACGGCCACGAGCAGCAGAATCAGCACGGTGGCGCGGCGCCTGCTCTGACGGCGAGCCCGCGCGATGCGCCGCGTCTCCAGTCGCGACCGACGCTCGCCGATCCGCCCCGCCGGCGCGTCCTTGAGCCTGCCCGGCGGGGACCCGGACGCGCCAGCAGGCGCCGCCAACGAGCGCCGCTCCTGCGCGTCGGCGGCGTGCCGGGAGCGAGGAGTACGGGTCGTCGGCGTTGCCATCGCCCACATAGGGTGCCACGCCTCCCGGCCGAACGCGCCCTGTGCCCAGCGACATGCCGGGATTACCCGAGATTCATCCGATCGGGGCGGTGGCGGGAGCGCGACCGTCTCGCCCACCCAGGTCGCTACGCCCGCCGGCACCGGCCTCGTCGAGCAGTGCGACGACCGCGCGGGCGACCTTGCGAGGCACCTCCATCTGCGCCACATGACCAACGCCGTCGAGCATCAGCAGCCGGCTGTCCGGCACCGCCCTCGCAACCTGCGGCGCGACCCGTACGTCCACCAGCCGGTCCTGATGCCCGCCGATGACCAGGGTCGGCGCGGTCACGTCGCGCGCAAGCCGCCAGAGCGAGCCCGGCCCGGGTAGGTACGCCCGCAGGAAGCTGGAGACCAGACCGCGCATGGTTCGTAGGTACGCGTCCACGTAATGATCCGCGGAGTAGCGCAGCTTCGCCTCCTCGATTGCCTCGGCCAACCGCTGCTCGGCTAGTCGTCCCGGGTCCGCGAAGCATGCCTTGAGCACCTCCCGGGCCAGCTCGGCCGGCTCGATCTGGGCCAGCCGCCGAGCGGCGACCCGGTTGGACCCAGGCATGGCCAGCAGCGGAAGCAACCTGCTCTGCAGAGAACGGCGCGGGTCGAGGAACGGCATGGCCGGCGAGATGAGCGAAAGCGTACGGACCAGGTCCGGTCGCGTACCCGCCACGCGGACCGCGATGGCGCCGCCCAGCGAGTTGCCGAACAGGTGCACCGGGCCGCGGCCGGCGTACTCGATCCATCGAACGATCCGGCCCGCGAACGCCGCGATCGTGTAGCTGCGTGCGGGCTCGCTGCGCCCGAACCCGGGCAGGTCGATGGACTGTCCGTCGAGCCGCCCGGCGAGCAGCCCGGCGAGGTCGGTCCAGTTCTGGGAGGAGCCACCGAGCCCGTGCACGAACAGCGCGGGCTCGGCGTCCAGGCCGACGGCCGGCGTGTCCCGCACGTAGGTCGCGACACCGTCGAGGATCACCGAACGCCCTGGCCACGGGGGTGGGAGGGGGATCTCGGGGAGGACCTCATCGGGCGCGAGGGCGGCACGCTTCATCCACCAAGTGTGCCTGATTCACTGATCGTTCGTTTTCGATCGTCGCCGCGCGGGTAGCCCTGGGCGGTACGGCGTGGCCGCGACGAGACTGATCGCTGCCCGAGGCGGACTCGAGTGAGGAGTGGGGGATGCGAACTACGGCAATCGCCGCGGTGACAGTCGCCACGCTTGGGCTGGCGCTCGGTGGATGTAGCGACAATTCGGTCGGCACGACCCCGAGCACACCGGGCGGGACCGCCACGGCCACGGCACCCGCTGCGGGACCGGTGGTCCAGTGCGTGGTCGGCAACTGGCGCAGCACGGGCGCGAACGCCGTGGCCCGGAGCGGCGGGGCGAGCGCGACGCTCACCGGCGGCGCCGGGGTCGCCGTCGCCATCAGCGAAACCGGTGCGGTGACCATCGACTTCTCGACCATGCAGCCGGCCGAGTTCACCGCCCAGGTCGCCGGGACACAGGTGCGCGGCACGTTTGTGTACGCGGGCAAGGCCACGGGCACGATCCATACCGGAGAGGCCGCCACGCCGAGCGCGTCGGCTACCACGCCGAGCGCGTCGGCTACCTCTGGCGACGCGAGCGCCACCTCGGGCAGCTGGGAGCCCGTTCCGCCGGTGGACTGGGGCGACGTGCGGGTGACCGTGGACCTCACGCAGCCCGTTAGGGGGCGCCCGTTCGACAACGTGCGGATCGGCGAGGTGATCGGTAACGGGGTCGACCAGACCGGCGGCGTCGTCGACGTGAACCCGGTGTTCGGACGCGGCGGCTACGAGTGCCGCGGCGACATGCTCGTGATCACCCCGGAGGCCCAGGGCGGCATCGGTTGGACGCTCGCCCGCGCATAACGGCACCCCGGCTCAGGCGAGCAGCGCCTCGACCCGGCGGTTGACCGCCGCGAGGGTCGCGCGGACGACGGCCTGTCGAGGGTCGCCGGTGACCACCGCGGAGCCGGCGAGCTGCTCGACCCAGCCGCCGCACATCAGCAGCACCACCACGACGGCGACGTCGCACCCCCCGAGCGGCACCACGGTGGCGTGCTCCAGGAAGCACCGGCCCAGGTCGCCGGTGGTGTCGGCGTCGCGCAGCAGCTCGTCGATCGCGGATGCCGCGGCGATCGCGCACAGCCGGAGGATGTACCCCGTGGTCGCGGGCCCCTCGGCCAGGCCGACCGCCTGCTTGTCGCCGGCGACGAGGCGAACCTCGACGTTCGCGTCGAGCCCGACCGTCCTGACCTGAACCTGGTCGATCACGACCCGGGGACCCCGGCGTCCGTCGAGGTTGAGCGGGCCGGGCCCCGCGGCCTGCTCGGCAAGGACGGTCGGCTCGGGGTACGCGGTGGCCGCCGAGTCCGGGTACGGCGTGGCAGCCGACGCTGGGTACGGCATCGCGGCCGAATCCGGATACGGCGTGGCGGCCGACACCGGGTACGGCTTGGCCCGTCCACGAGCGACCGGCCGTGGCCACCGGCGGGTCTGGGCCATCGGCTCGAGGTGGCGGCCGGGCCGCTCCGGTGGTTCGGCGGCCATGGCCCGGCGGTGGCCGGCGGGCCAGGACTCGCCGCGTGGCGCGGCGGCCAGCCCCATGCGCTCCTGCAGCATCCTGGCGACCACGCGGCTGATCTGGGCGGGGTCGGCGCCCTCGGCCAGATCCAGTCGCAGTGTGTGTCCGGTGCCCGGGTTGGTGCGCAGGGAGGCGTCCCGGACCCCGGCAACGCCACGGACCGCGGCCAGGATGGCGGCCACGTCGAAGCCGGCCGGCCGCTCCAGGTCATGCGGCGGGACGTCGTCCCTGCGCAGGTGGGTGGCGATCCGGGCGAGCTCGGGCGTCTCCGCGGGCGGCTCTGGCTCGGGTGGCTCGGGGACCGTGGGCACGTCCGGCTCGGAAGGGACGCGCTGGGGCAGAACGTCGGTCGGTTCGGTCAGGTGATCCTCGGACACCTTCGGGAGCTCAACCGGCTCACCGACCGCCGGCTCGAATCGGGCGATCGACGCCGCGGAGGCAGCCGGAGCAGTGGGGGCCGTGGGCGCGCCGGACACGGGTGCCGCCGGAGGCGTGGGGTGCAGTGGCTCACCGGCGTACGGGTCGGCCGTCGGCTGCCGTGGGCGGAATCCCGGCGGCACGGCGTACCCCGGCGTCGGTTCGCCGTACCCCGCCGGTGCTGGCTCGGCGTACGCCTGCGGCGCGGTGACATACCCCGGCTGCGCGCTGATCGCCGGCGGCGTGCTGGTCGCCGGCGGCGCCGAGGCCTGGCCCCGCCCGGCCGGATAGACGATCGGCGACCCTTCGGCGGGCGTGGCGTCGTTGATGCCGGCGCGGCGGCGCGGCTCCTCGGGTATCGGGATACCGCGCTCGGCCGGCGGCGCCGACCGAGGGACGGGGATCGTCGGGTACTCGGGTCGCCAGGCGGTCTGCGCGGCGGCCGGAGCAGCGGCACCCGCGGTGCCCGCCCCGGCCGGGACGGTCCCGCCCGGGGCCACGGCCGGAACCGCCTCGGAGGCGTCCGACCGCGGGCTGGACGTGGCGTGGGGCGCGGGCAGCTTCGAATCGCCGGGGGTGAGCAGGTCGGCGTACCGGGAGGGCGGTTCTCCCCAGCCGCGGGGGGCGTTGTCGACGACGCGGCGCCAGCCGGGCACGACGGGCTCGGGTCCCGGCTCGAGGGCGGCACCGGCCTGGGACCACGCGGCATCCAACGCTGCCCATCCGCCGTTGAGGCGGGCGCGGTCGACCCGCGGAGCGGTACCGTTGCCGTTCTCGGCCGGTGTTGCGCCCTCCGGTTGCCCTGTTTCGTCCACCGTGCGCTCCTCCGGTTGTCCACGCTGAGGCTACCGTGTGGTTTCAGTGGCGATAAGTTGCTACGGCGTACGAATTCCGAACCGGTTGCCGGCCGGGAGGACGGAGGTAGGAGATGAACGCTGCGTCTGGTGGCGCGCAGACCGCAAGCCGGCCGACCCGTCTGCCGCGTTCCGCGCGGCGCAAGCAGTTGCTCGCCGCGGCGCAGGATGTCTTCGTCGCACAGGGTTACCACTCGGCAGCGATGGACGACATCGCCGAGCGGGCGGGCGTCTCCAAGCCAGTTCTGTACCAACACTTTCCGGGCAAGCTCGAGCTGTATCTCGCACTGCTCGACACGCACTGTGACGCGATCGTTGCGCAGGTGCACACGGCGATGGCCGCGACGACGGACAACAAGGAGCGGGTGATCGGGGCGGTCCGGGCGTACTTCGACTTCGTCGACCACGAGAGCGAGGCGTTCCGGCTGGTATTCGAGTCGGACCTGCGCAACGAGCCGTCCGTCCGCGAGCGGGTCGAGCGCGTCGAACAGGGCTGTGTCGTGGCTATCAGCGACACGATCATGGCCGATACCGGAGTCAGCCGGGCGCGCGCAGAGCTCCTCGCGTCCGGGCTCGTCGGCGCCGCCGAGACCGCGGCCCGGTTCTGGCTGGCCGACGGCCGCAAGGTGCCGAAGGAGGAGGCCGAGCAGCTGATGGCGGCGCTGTCCTGGCGTGGCATCGCGAGCTTCCCGCTGCAGGCCGAGCCGGCCTGAGGCATCGGCTAGCCTTCGCAGGGCGCACGGCTCGCACCCGATGAGTTCGTACCCGATGAGTTCGTACCCGATGAGGAGGTCTCGTGGAGGTGAAGATCGGCGTCCAGTACGCCTCGCGTGAGCTCTCCGTCGAGAGCGCCCAGACACCCGACGAGGTGGAGAAGGCCGTGACGGCCGCCATCAACGGCGACAGCGGCGTGCTTTCGCTACAGGACGAGCGCGGCCGGCGCGTGGTCGTGCCGGTCTCGAAGATCGCGTACGTCGAGATCGCTGAGGCGTCGCCGCGCGCGGTGGGGTTCACGGCCCGCTGAGCGGCGACCCGGCGCGGTCTCAGTTGTTGAGGCCCACCGCGGTCATCCGTGCGGTATGCGCCGACGTGAGCCGCTTGAGCAACGCCTGCACGCCGGCCTGATCTCCCGACCCGAGCACGATCAACGTCGCGAGTGCGACCCGCTCACCGGCAACCCGCTGCGCCTGTGACAGACCCTCCCCCACCAGCCGCCGGGCCCACATCGACAGCCGGTTGGCGACCTTGGGGTCGGTCGCTATCGCCCGCCGGATCTCCTCGGCGGCGAAGTCGTCGTACCTGTTGCCGTGCAGCACATCCAACACGAGCTCCCGGTCGGACGCGCCGAGGAACGCCGCGACCTCCCGGAAGAAGTCGTCCGCGATCCCGTCCCCTACGTACGCCTTGGTCAGCGCCTCGAGCCAGTCCTTGGGGTCGGTCGAATCGTGGTACGCCTGCAGCGGCGCCACGAACGGCGACATCGCCTCCTCCGGGTCCGCGCCGAGCTCGACGAGGCGGCCGGCCAACCGCCGATAGTTAGCGATCTCGACGGCGGCCATCTCGCTGAGCACGGCGCGGCGGCGCAGGTCTGGTGCGAGGCGGGCGTCCGCGGCCATCCGGTCAAACGCGAGCAGTTCGCCGTACGCGAGCATGCCGAGCAGCTCGGCGACGGCCGCGTCGGCGAGGTTCGAGCCGGGTTCCGACACGCCCGCAGGCTACCGCCCACCGGCGCATTACAGGGCGCACCGCCGAGTATCGGGTACCATGGACGAGTTGCTGCGGGCGAGAGCTTGTCAATCAAGCCGCCCGCGGTGCGCGTGCGGCCCGCGATCACGCGATCGCGTGTGGCCCGCGCCACACCGATCGCGCCCTTGGGACAGATGGGGCGCACCACGAGAGGGCACCCCCACAACCTAATGAGCGTAAATACACACATCGCGGCCGGCGAGGAGCTGGCCGCCCGCGCGCCGGTTCGCCCGGACAGCCCCACCTTCGCCGACCTGGGCGTCCGTCACGAGACCGTCGAGGCACTGGCCGCCGTCGGCATCGTCCGAACGTTCGCAATCCAGGAGTACGCGGTGCCGATCGCGCTGCGCGGCAGTGACCTGATCGGCCAGGCGCCCACCGGTACCGGCAAGACCCTCGGCTTCGGCGTCCCCCTGCTCGAGCAGGTGTTCGCGCCCGCCGAGGGCAGCGACGGCCTGCCGCAGGCGCTCGTCGTCGTGCCGACCCGGGAGCTCGGCCTGCAGGTCGCCAAGGACATTGCGGCGACCGGGAGGACCCGCGGTGTGCGGGTGCTGCCGATCTACGGTGGCGTCGCGTACGAGCCGCAGATCGACGCGCTGAAGGCCGGCGTTGAGATCGTCGTCGGTACGCCCGGCCGGTTACTCGACCTCGCCAGGCAGAAGCACCTGCGGCTGGATCGGGTTCGGGCGCTCGTCCTCGACGAGGCCGACCGCATGCTGGACCTCGGCTTCCTCGACGACGTCGAGAAGATCCTCGCGATGCTGCCGGACGACCGGCAGACCATGCTGTTCTCGGCGACCATGCCGGAGCCCATCGTCGCGCTCGCCCGGCGGTTCCTGCGCGCGCCGGTGACCGTCCACGCCCAGCACGATGCCGCGACCGGCCCGTCGCCGCTGACCAAGCAGGTCGTCTACCGCACGCATCCGCTCAACAAGATCGAGGTGCTGGCCCGGATCCTGCAGGCCCGCGGGCGTGGCCTGACGATGATCTTCACCCGGACCAAGCGGGCCGCGGACCGCGTCGCGGAGGATCTGGACTTCCGGGGCTTCGCCGCGGCGGCGGTGCACGGCGACCTCGGCCAAGGCGCCCGCGAGCGCGCCCTGCGAGCGTTCCGCGGCGGGAAGATCGACGCGCTCGTCGCCACCGACGTCGCGGCTCGCGGTCTCGACGTGTCCGGAGTCACACACGTCATCAACTACGACTGCCCCGAGGACGCGGATGCCTACACGCACCGCATCGGCCGCACCGGCCGAGCGGGCGCGACCGGGGTCGCGGTGACGTTCGTGGACTGGGAGGACATGCCGCGCTGGCGGCTGATCGACAAGTCGCTGGGGCTGGACCTGCCGGAGCCCCCCGAGACGTACCACACCTCGGAGTACCTGCGCACCGGCCTCGACATCCCGGCGGACGCGACCGGCACCCTCCCGACCGCGCAGCGGTCACGGGCGGGCCTGGCCGCCGAGGTCGAGGAGGACCTGGGCGGACCGGCCCGGGGTCGCCGCGGCCGTCCGGACCGCGCGGAGGCACCGGCCCGCCGGCGGTCCCGCTCCGGCCGGGTTACGCCGGACGTGTCGCCCGAGTCGGCTGCCGCCACGGGCGCGGACGGCTCGGCGGAGCTGGGTCAGCCTCGCCGTCGCCGCCGGCGGCGCGCGGCAGACATCCCGACCGAGTCGACGGTCGCCACCGACATGTCCACGTTGGACGGAGACACCGCCGCCAAGCCGAAGCGGCGCCGCCGTCGCCGCACCCGCGGCAGCGTGGACGCTCCCGGGGCGCCCGCCGAAGCGTCCACGTCCTGATCATCCCAACTTCACGGAGGTTGCGCCCTCACTCGCGGCGGAGGCCACAACTTCCGTGTAGTTGTCTCGATCATCGCCACAAGCGCGTGAGAGAGTGGCGATCGTGGAGACGGCTCACGACGTCCTCATCGCGCTCACCGGTCGGTACGCGTTCAGCGAGGTCGCCGCGCTGGTCGGGGCCGGTGCGGACGGACTCGCCCTCACCACCCGCGCGGCGGCCGAGATCCAGCACCTATGCGCATTCGGCAAGCGCCTGCTCGACCTCGACGCGGAGGACTTCGGCCTCTTGGACGCGACCATCGACGCGAACACCGACACCACCCTCGCGGACGGCATCGGCGGCGACGTGGTGCCGGCCGACCTGCGGCTGCGCGCGCTCGCGTGCCGGATGCCGCAGGCCCCCGACGAACCGCACCGTGGCGCGCTCGGAACGCTCCGCCCGGCGTACCGGCTGCTGCTCGAGGTGATCGACGCGCACTGGCGCCGGCGGGAGACCGCGGCGCTGGTCGCCACGGTCCACATCGCGAGCGAATACGCCCCGCTGCTCGTCTGGGAGCGCATTCTCGGACACGCCGGCGACCCGGCGCTGCTGCCCGTTGCCGTGGGCGGGGAGGGCAGCGCCTGGGGCGACTTCGATTACCGGGACTGCCCGCACACGAAGGCGGAGAAGTCGGCCGCCAAGCGGGTGCTCCGAGTCGCCCAGGACCAGCCGGTCGGCTGGCGGAGCTACCTCGACCGTCAGCACAGCACCGCCGCACACGCGCTCGCGGTCTGTGCGGCCGAGTGCGGCCACCCGTGCACGGTGATGACGAGACTGTCCAAACAGGACACGGGTACGGTGACTGGGGGCTGCCGGCTCGCACTCGCGTTCATCGACTCCCCGATCGTACGGCTGCGCCACTCCGCGCCCGTTGGGCACGGCTTCGGCGTACCGTCGCCGGACGAGGTCGGGCACGCGTGGGACCGCACCCGGCGCGGCCTGGCCCGGGCCGGCGCGGACCTTCCCGACGACGGCTTCGCGCTGCCCGGCCTGCCCTCGCTGTTCGGGGCTCTGGCCGGCGTACCGATGCCGCCGGACACCCTGGTGGCCGACACCGCGGCGGCGCTCAGGGCGGCGCTGACCGCATGATCGGCCGCGGCCGCCCCGATACGCTGGGGGAATGTTCGACCCGAACCGGGTCCGGCGAAGCATCGAGAACGCCAGGCGCACCGCGGGCGGCCGGGACTGGCCGGCGGATTTCACCGACCGCCTGACCTCCCGGCCGCCGACCATGCGGGACGCGTTCCGGGTGTTCCGCGAGGGTGGCCTGCGGCCAGCGGGGCTCGCCGACGCCGTCATCCCGGTCCGTGCGGCGGCCACGCTGCCCCGGCCCGCCACCGGCCAGACGGCGGTCAGCTGGGTCGGGCACGCCAGCTACGTGCTGCAGATCGGCGGGCTCACCGTGCTCACAGACCCGGTCTGGTCCCGCCGCATCCCCGGCGTGCGGCCGCGGCTGACCTCGCCCGGCATCGCCTGGGAGGCGCTGCCGCGCGTCGACGCCGTGCTGATCAGCCACAACCACTATGACCACCTCGACGCGCCCACCATCCGGCGCCTGCCGCGGGACACCCCGCTGCTCGTGCCGGCGAACCTGGCCTGGTGGTTCCGGCGCCGCGGCTTCCGCGACATCACGGACCTGGACTGGTACGAGTCGCGCCGCATCGGCTCCGTCGTGTTCGACTTCGTGCCGGCCCATCACTGGAGCCGACGCACGATGGTCGACACGTGCCAGAGCCTGTGGGGCGGGTGGGTGCTAACCGCGGACGACGGCACCCGCCTGTACTTCGCCGGCGACTCGGGGTACGGGCACTTCTTCGCCGAGATCGGGAGCCGCTATCCCGGCATCGACCTCGCGATGCTGCCGATCGGGGCGTACCAGCCGCAGTGGTTCATGCGACCGGTTCACCTCGACCCGGACGAGGCGGTGCGCGCCTGCCTGGATGTGCGGGCCGCCCGGATGGCCACCATGCACTGGGGCACGTTCGTGGTCTCGGCCGAGCCGCCGCTCGAACCACCCGAGCGGGCACGACGCGCCTGGGCCGCCGCCGGGCGCCCGCGCTCCGACCTATGGGACCTCGCCATCGGCGAGACGCGGATGCTGTAGCCATGCCGGAGACGCTGGACGCCGCGCTGGCCGAGGTGCGCGGCCTGCTGCTGGAACCGGACCTCGTCCGGGCGGTCGCCGCCGGCCGCCGCCGGGGTCAGGCTCCCTCGGTGGTACGCGCAGAGCTGCGCCCCGTCGCGCTCAAGGTGGGCCGGCGCCTGCACATCGTCACGAGCGACGGCGTCCGCCCGCACACCCGGAATGTCGCCTATGGGCCGGCCGCCGAGGATGCGGTCGACGCGCTGCTCGCCGAGCCATTCGGCAACTGGCACGTGCAGACCGCCACGGCGACCGTGCAGCTGCGCGTCACGAAGAAGGGCGACGCGCAGGTGCACCGCGCGGCCGCCGAGCGGGTGCCGGCGCCGGCCGGGACGGCCGCGCACGATCGGGCCAGGGAGCACCTGCTCGACCCGGGTGACCCGCTGTTCACGGTCGTCGGAGGCAGCGCGGCCAAGCGCCGACAGGTCGATGCGTTCCTGCGCACGCTGGCGGCCACGCTACCGTCCGATGAGGACCTTCCTCGCCCGCTGCGGGTGGTGGATCTGGGCTGCGGCAACGCGTACCTGACGTTCGCGGCGTACCGGTACCTGATTTCCCGAGGGCTCGACGTGGACGTGGTCGGCGTCGACATCCGGGAGGACCAGCGGGCGCGCAACGCCGAGCTCGCCGATCGGCTCGGCTGCGCCGACCGGGTTCGCTTCATCGCTGGCACTATCGGGGAGTCCACGGTGGACGAGCCGCCGGATGTCGTGCTGGCGCTGCACGCGTGCGACACGGCGACCGACGACGCGCTCGCGCGAGCGATCGAATGGCACGCCCGCTGGGTGCTCGCGGCGCCGTGCTGTCACCATGACGTCGCCGCGCAGCTGCGGCGGCATCCGGCACCCGAGCCGTACCGGCTGTTGAGCCGGCACGGGATCCTCCGCGAGCGGTTCGCCGATGTGCTCACCGACACGCTGCGCGCCGCACTGCTGCGACTGAGCGGCTATCGCGTCGAAGTGGTGGAGTTCATCGACTCGGCGCACACGCCGCGCAATCTCATGCTGCGGGCCGAGCGCACCGGCGCGCCACCGACGCCGGCTCAGCGTGCCGAGTACGAGCGACTCGTCGACGAGTGGGGCGTCACTCCGAAGCTGGCGACGCTGGTCCGCTAGCCGCCGCGCGGGTCAGGCCACCACGAGGGTGTACGCCGCGGTGTGCACCGTCCCGGCGCGCTGGAAGTCCAGGAACATCCGGTACCGGCCGGGGCTGGGTGCGGCCAGCCAGAACTTCACCGCACCGCCGGAGAGCTGGTCCTCGGGGTGCACGTGTACGTACCCCAGGTCGCCCTCCCGCAGCACCACGAGATGGCCGTACGCGCCGAGATAGCGCTCAAGGTCGGTCAGCGGCGAGCCGTCCGCGCCGTACACCCGGAACATCAGGGGGGCGCTCGCGCCGATCTGCGGCGTGCCCTCGAAGGTGACGGTCAGACCGTCCACGGCGGACTCGCGGGCCGCGCGCGGGAGGGCCGTCGGGCCGTACGCGCCCGGGACCGTGAGGTCGACGCCGAGCGTCACCGGGGTCTGCGCGCCGTTCGCGCCGACCGCGGCGAAGTCGGCGTACGCCCGCCAGGCGCCCGGCCGCGGCAGCGTGAGCGGTACGCGCCACGTACCGTCCGGTGCCATGGTCGGGTGCAGGTGCTGATACCCGGTGAGATCGTGGCGCGCCACGATCAGGTGCATCCGCTTGTCATGGGCGACCGCGAACGTCGTCAGCGGCCGGCGGTCGGGCGCCTCGATGCGGAACCGGAGCTCGCCGGGCACGCCGGCCGCGAAGGTGGTTGTGCCGGTAATCAGGGTGTAGTCACCGGCGCTCACGGCCAGACCGCCCACCTCACTATTCGCCAAGGCCGTGCCGGGATGGCTGTCCGTCGGCCCGTGGGTGTGCCCGCTCGGTGGCATCGACCCCATCGCTCCGCCGGCCGTCGAGCCGGCGCCGACGCCGGACGCCCGGCCCAGGGCGAATCCGACGATGAGGGCGATGAGCAGGCCGCCGACCAAGAACGTCAGCCGCACCAGCGTACGTTGTTGGTCGGCGGCCCTTCGTGGTCGGGATCGCGCCGAGCTGGCGCCAGCTCGTCGATGGTCATGAAGACCACCAAACCCTCCCAAGGGCCCGCCGTCCATCCCCGGCTGGCCCGCTGGGATGGCGCCGCCGACCATACCCGGTCAGGTCGTCGCCGCCAGCGCGAACGGGTAGACGGCCGGGGCGCCGGCCAGGCGGAGCAGGCGGGCGACGATCGCCATCGTCCAGCCCGAATCGACGAGGTCGTCGACGAGCAGCACCGGGCCGTCGAGCGTCGCGAGGTGGGCGCTGACCTCCTGGGGGACGGTGAACGCGTCATGCAGTGAGCGCACGCGCTGGGCGCTGTTGGCTCGTGCCCCGCCGCCCGGTGGAGGCGCCGACGACGTGGCGGTCACGGCTCCGAGCACCGGCAGCCGGCCGACCGAGGCGATGCGTTGGGCCAACCCGGAGACGAGCTCCGGCCGCCGGCGTGAGCCGACCGAGATGACGGCGGCGGGCCGGGCGGGCCACGGGTCGTCGCCGTGCGCCCAGGCGGCGAGCACGTCGATCACCGCTCGCGCGAATTCGTCGGGCAGCGAGGCATCCGGCGCGCCGTCGGCGACCAGCCCACGCAGCCGGGACCCCCAACCGAGGTCGGTCAGGCGCCCCACGGCCCGGCCGGGGCCTGCCTGCTCATCCGGCGAGACCTTTCCCCGCAACGGGATCCCCACGGCCTCCAACCCGGTCGGCCACAACTTCTTCGGCGCGATCGCGACGCCGGGGCGCCCGAGGAACGCCTGCGCCGCGGTGAGCGCGGCGGTGGAGACCGCGCCGTCGAATGGGGGACCGACACACCGGTCACACCGTCCACAGGGGACGGCGCCGGGATCGTCGAGGCAGCGCCGGAGAAACTCCATCCGGCACGTGGCCGTGCCGGCGTACTCCCGCATGGCATGTTGTTCCGCGGTGCGTGCCTCGGCCACGCGCCGCAACCGGGCGGTGTCGTAGGCCCACGGCTCGCCCGTGGCCACCCAGCCGCCCCTCACGCGGCGCACGGCCCCGTCCACATCGAGCACCTTCAGCATCATCTCCAGCCGCGTCCGGCGCAGGTCCACGATGGGCTCGAGCGCCTGCGTCGACACTGGCCGGCCAGCAGTGTCGAGCGCCGACAGGACCGAGCGGACCTGGTCCTCCGGCGGGAACGCCAGGGACGCGAAGTAGCGCCAGATCGCCGCGTCCTCGGCGCCTGGCAGCAGCAGCACCTCGGCGTGCCGGACGGCCCGGCCGGCGCGACCCACCTGCTGGTAGTACGCGATGGGGCTCGGTGGCGCGCCTAGGTGCACGACGAAGCCCAGATCGGGCTTGTCGAAACCCATCCCCAGCGCGGACGTGGCCACCAAGGCCTTGACCTTGTTGTCCAGCAGGTCGCGCTCGGCCGCGCGACGGTCGGCGTCCTCGGCCTGCCCGGTGTATGCGGCCACGGCGTACCCCCGGGTGCGGAGAAACTCAGCCGTCTCGGCGGCGGCCGCCACGGTGAGCGTGTAGACGATGCCCGACCCGGGCAGCCGCTCGAGCTGATCGGCGAGCCACGCCAGCCGGTGCGCCGGCGTGGGCAGCTCTAGCACGGCCAGTCGCAACGAGTCCCGATCCAGCGCGCCTCGGAGGACCACCGCGTTCCCCAGCTGGTCGGCTACGTCTGACGTCACCCGGGCGTTCGCGGTGGCGGTCGTCGCCAGTACCGGTGTGCCCGGCGCGAGATCGGCGAGGAACGTGCGCAGGCGGCGGTAGTCGGGCCGGAAGTCGTGCCCCCAGTCGGAGACGCAGTGCGCCTCGTCGACCACGAGCAGGCCCGTCGTCGCGGCGAGCCGGGGCAGGACGGTGTCGCGGAAGTCCGGGTTGTTCAGCCGCTCCGGGCTGATCAGCAGCACGTCGATCGCGCCGTCTCGGATCTCCGCCCTGATCTGCTCCCACTCGTCCAGGTTCGCCGAGTTGATGGTGCGGGCGTGGATGCCGGCGCGGTCGGCGGCGTCGACCTGGTTGCGCATGAGCGCCAAGAGCGGCGACACGATGACGGTTGGGCCGGCGCCGGCGGCGCGCAGCAGCGCGGTGGCGACGAAGTAGACGGCGGACTTGCCCCAACCGGTCCGTTGCACACATAGCACGCGCCGGGAGTCCACCACCAGCGCCTCGATGGCCCGCCACTGGTCATCGCGCAGGGTCGCCTCCGCTCCCGCCAGCCGGTGCAGCACCTCTTCCGCTCGCGCCCGCACCGCCGCCCGTTCGCCGTCGCCCACCCCGGGATCCATCCGCCCTTTCTAGCAGCGCCCGCCGACACGCCACCCCTCGCGCAGTCGATCTAGGGCGAATGCTGGTGATCGGAGATCCACTAACCAGAACATCCCCTAGATCGACAGGAGAGGAGGAGGAGGAGGAGGGGAGCGCCCGGCAGAGCGCGCGGGTCAGCCTCCGCCTTTCGGGCCTTTGCCCGACCCGCCGCGTTCCCGGTGGCCCGGTTTGCCATCGCCCTCTCCGCCGTTGTCCGTGGCGGCCGGCCGCGCGCTCGTGGCGCCGGTTCTGCCGGTGCCCGCGCCGACCCCGCCGGTCGAGGCGCCGTGCACCACTGCCTGGCAGGTGTCGCCGTTCAGGGCGAACGCGAGCGGCAGTGGGTTGGCGGCCTGGTAGGTACCGACCAGGACGAGCCGTGCCGACGCGCCCGGCGCCAGCCGGGCATCCGCCGGAGCGGGCATGGCGACGACGGTGTGCCCGGACTGCACCATCCCGGTCGAGCTCGCGCGGATCAGCCGCTGGTCACCCGGCAGGTCGAACGTCAGCGACCAGTCGTCGATGGGCCGGGACCCGGCATTGCTGACCGTCAGCTCGGCGCTGAAGGCCTGCCCGGTGTCGAGGTCGGTGCGGTACTCCACCCGGCACGTCGGCGGCGCCGCCCCACCGCCCGCGGCGGCCTCGGCCCGCGGCGCGGCGAGAACGTCGCGGCCCTGGGGTGACGACGGGCCCGTGAAGGCCCATACGAGGCCGGTGGCGAGCAGCAGGCCGGCCGCGATCAACGCCGCCTCGGACCGGCTTCGGCGCATCGCCCGGGTGCTCAGGCCGAGCGGCGCCGCCGACCCCGCACCCTGTCCGGGCAGGATCGTCGTCTGCGGCACGGAAGGCCAGCCGGCGGTGGAGATCCCGCCCGCGGTCGAACGGGGAGCGGCCGGCGAGACCGGCACGCCCGCGGGCGAGACCGGCACGCCCGCTGGCGAGACCGGCAGGGGCACTCCAGCGACCTCGGCGAGCGCGGCCGCGACCTCGGCACTCGTCGGCCGGTCGTGCGGAGACTTGGATAGGCATCGCCCGCACAGCGCCCCGACCTCGTCGGGCAGGCCGGCCACGCTCGGCAGCGGGCCCGGCTCCGCGTACCGGTGGGCTCGGAGCATCTGTGTGGTCGTCGCGACGCGCCACGGGAGGTGCCCGGTCAGCGCCCGGTAGAGCAGCAGGCCAAGGGCGTACACATCGGTGGCGGCCGAGACCGGGCCGCCGTCGAGGCGCTCGGGCGCCAGGTACGCCGGGGTTCCCAGCAGGCTTCCGTCCGGGCCGGCGTCGGTCTCGCCGATGAGTGCGGAGATACCGAAGTCCACGACCTTGGCGCCGGCGGCGGTGAGCATCACGTTCGCGGGCGTCACGTCCCGGTGCACGATGCCGCGGGCGTGCGCGGCGGCCAGGGCCGCGGCCACCTCGGCGCCGACCGTGACGGCCGTACGCCACGGCAGCGCCGCCGCGTTGGCCAGGTGGGTCGCCAACGACTCGCCGTCGACCAGCTCCATGACGACGTACGGCACGGGCGGTCCGCCGTCAACCGACGCCTCCCCGTAGTCGTACACGCTGGTGATGTTGGGATGGGACAGCCGGGCCGCCGCCTGCGCCTCGGCCCGGAGCCGCTCCCTCAGCGGCGCGGCCGCCGCCAGCTGGCTGGCGAGCACCTTGACCGCGACCTGCCGGCCCAACACCTCGTCGAAACCGCGCCACACCACGGACATACCGCCAATGCCAAGCTGCTCGACCAGGCGGTACCTGCCTCCGAGAGCGCGGTCCTCGCGCATGCCCCAACATTGCCCCGCGGCCGAGCGGGTTAACCACCGGCTGACGAAATCGGTCAGGGCCTGACCAGCAGTTGATCCACCGGCGCGTAGTCGTCGGTCAGCACCCGCGCGCCGTCGACGAACGAGTCGAGCGGGCCGCCGGTGATCACCGTGACCGCTCCGCCGGAGCTCTGGCCCAGTCGGCGCCGCAGTGCGTCCAGGGGCAGCGGTGCGGACGAGGCGACGATGACGTAGTTGGACCCGGCGCGGCCGTCGAGGGCGTCCGGCGGGGCGACGAGCGCCACGTGCGGGAATACCGCGGCGACCGTGGCCATCTCGGATTTGATGAACCGCGCCGGCGGGTAGTCGATGACGTTCTGCGCGTACACGCCGGTCGGGCGCAGGACGGTCCGGATCTGCGCGGCCATCTCGCGGGTGGCCAGGTGCCAGGGCACCACCAGGTAGCCGAAGGCATCGCCGATCACCAGGTCGTACGCGGCGGCCGGCTCGCGACGCAGCCCCACCCGGGCGTCGCCGATGACGACGCGCAGATCCGGCCCGGTGCGCAGGCCCAGGCGGGCTCGGTCCAGCGCCACGAGCTCGCCGTCGAGCTCCAGCACGACGCTGCGGGTGCCGGGCCGGGTCGCGGCCAGGTACCGGGGCAGCGTGAAGCCACCGCCGCCGATGTGAAGGACATCCAGCGGTACGCCGTCGCGTGCCATCACGTCCGCGACGGCGCCGATCCACTGGGTGTACTCGAACTCGAGGTGCCTGGGGTCGACAAGGTCCACATAGGAGTGCCGAGCGGAGTTGAGGATCAGCAGGCGACCGGTCGGCCGTTCGTGGTCGACGACGACCGCGGCGCAGTGGTACGCCGTTTCCACGTCGCACGGGTTTGGCGCGGCGGCCGTCAAGCCCGCCGCGGCGAGGCCGACCACGGCGATCAGCGCGCGGGTGGTCGGTCGACCGGGTGGCGCATCCCGGTCGAGGCGGTACAGGTACGCGCCGAGGGCGAGCCCGCACGCGCCGAGCAGTGCGGCCAGGCTCAATATGATCACGCTACTGGGCAGAGCCGCGACGAGCACGAAACCGGTCACCAGCGTGGCGGTGATCCCGCCGAGCGTGCCGATGCTGGACAGCCGTCCCACCACGCGTCCGGTGTGGTGCAGGTCCCCGAGCTGGAGCTTGACCACGAGCGGGGTGACCGCCGCCAGCAGGGCGGCCGGTACGAACGTGGCCAGCCCGGTGAGCAGCAGGATTCCGCCGATCGCGCTGCCTCGCAGCAGCTCCCCGGCGTACCGGACGAGCGGGAGGGTGACCGCGGTCGTGATGCCGGCGAGGACGAGGGCCGGCGTGAGCAGGCGGCGCGGATTGGCCCGGTCCGCCAGCCAGCCACCCAGCCACGCCCCGTAGGCGATGGCCGCGAGCGCCACGCCGATCACGGCGCTGCTGGTCTGCAGCGTCACCCCGACGTACGGCCCGACGAGGCGCAGGGCCACGACCTCGAGCACCAGCACCGCACCGCTCGCGACGAAGACGAGCGTGGCGGCGAGTCCGGACGGCAGCGCGCGGACGCGTTCCGGCGGGGCGGGCTCCATCAGTACACGGACAGGTGCACGTGGTTGGTATGCATGCTCGCGGGGTCGCAGCACCCGCTGTATGACCGCCAGCCGCTGCCCGGGAACCAGATCTGCCTGTACCAGATCACGTACAGCACGCCAAGCCGGTCGGCGTTGCGCACGAAGAACGCGGCGAGGTTGTTGCCGTACAACCGGTCACCGCCGGTGGCGGTGCCACCGAAGCCGTACCTCGAGGCGGAGAAGTCGCACGCGCGGCCCTTGGGGTGCTCACCGGACCCGCCGAAGCGGTGGCACGAGGTGTAGCGGGTGAAGCCGGCGGCCCGCGCCTCCAGGTACGCGTGCAGCATCCGCGGTGTAATGCAGCTCGACGTCGTCGGGTCGTCGATCGTGCACGACTCGCGCGGCCAGCTCCCGTCCGGGTTGCGTGGCGCCGGCTTGGCCAGCGGCGAGTTGATGCTCACGTACCCGCCGGTGGGCCGCCCGCCGACCGCGGCCAGGGCGCGCTCGGCGTCGTCCTTGCGCTTCTTCATGATGGCCAGCTGCTTCTGGCCCTCGTTGACCTCGGCGTCGTACTGCGCCTTCGCGCGACGCCACTCGTCGCGGGCCTGGGTCAGCTTGCGAATCGCCGCGTCGTCGCGCAGCGCCAGCACGTCCACCGCGACGGCCCGCTCGAGGAACGCGTCGGGCGACGTGCTGTTGAGAAGCGCACTGATCGCGCTGAGCCGGCCGGTCCGGTACGCGATCACGGCAACCGCGCCCACCTCGCCGGTGATCGCGACGAGCCGGTCCTGCGCACGCTGCAGTTGCAGGGTGAGCTGAACCTGCTTCCGCTTCGACTGCTCGAGCCGGTTCTTGGCGTCGATGTAGCCGCGGCCGGCCGCTTCGAGCACGTCGCGAAGCGTCTTGGGTGCGCCCTCATCGTCCGTCGAGTCGTTCGTGCCGGGCGGGCTGGGCGACGGGTTGGCCGAGGCGGGCAGGCCGGGCGTTCCGAGCAACACGGCTGCGGCCGCGACGAGCGCCACGACCAGCGCGACGCGCCGGCGTACGGCTCCCGTCACTGTCACGAACGCGTTCCTTCCGTCGGCCGCCTACCGGGTTAGCTGACGGGTTCGGGACGGAACGACCCCTACCGCTGGCGCGGACTCACCCCTGTTGCCTGGTTCCCCGGCTGGCCCCAACGGCCATTCGGCGGCGGCCATCCGCAGGCACCGGGAGGTGCCTCCTGGCGGCGGCCGGCCGTCAGCTTACCGGAGGATGTTCGCGTCGGAACCCCGGCTGTGTCCGCCTTTCGGCCGAGTTCGCACCTGCGGGGATCAAACGTGTTCGGGCTACTACTGACCGCAGCGGGTCAGTTCTTCGGCGGGAGCTTCACCACGCTGACAAAGAAGTCGTCGATCTGCCGCACCACGGCGATGAACCGGTCGAAGTCCACCGGCTTCGTCACGTACGCATTCGCGTGCAGCCGGTAGCTGCCCAAAATGTCCTCATCGGAGCTCGACGTGGTCAGCACGACGACCGGAATCTGCCCCAGCTCCTCATCCTTCTTGATCTCGGCGAGCACCTCCCGCCCGTCCCGCTTGGGCAGATTCAGGTCGAGCAGGATCAAATCGGGGCGGTCCGCGTCGGCGTACTCGCCCTGCCGGTGGAGGTACTCGAGCGCCTGGGCCCCGTCGGTGAGCACGGTGAGCCGGTTGCGGACCTTGTGCTCCTCGAACGCTTCCCTCGTCATCAGCACGTCACCGGGGTCGTCCTCGATAAGCAGGACCTCGATGGGTCTCGCGCCGTCGGCGGGTTCGGTCAAATCGCTGCCTCCTTCTCAACGGATCCGACCTCGTCGGATCCGGCCTCGTCGGATCCGGCGTCGTCGCCGGACTCCGACGAGGCCTCGACGACCACCGGCAGGGTGAACCGGATCGCGGCGCCGTCGACGACGTTTGGATCGGCCCAGATGCTCCCGCCGTGATACTCGACGATCTTCTTCGCGATGGCGAGCCCGATTCCGGTTCCGGGATAGGCGTCCTTCGGGTGCAGCCGTTGGAAGATCACGAAGATCTTCTCCGCGAACTCGGCCTCCAGGCCGATGCCATTGTCCCGGCACGTGATCTGCCAGTAGTCGCCTTCGCGCTGGGCCGACACGTGGACCTTCGGCGGCTCGTCCGGGCGGCGGAACTTCAGCGCGTTGCTCACGAGGTTGGCCAACAGCGTGGCGAGCAGCGGCTCGTCGCCCATGACGACGGGCAGGCCGGACCAGGTGATCTGGCCGCCGGCGTACCGCCGCGTCGCGTCGACCTGGTCGGCCACCTCGGCCATCACGTTGTCGAGGTCGACGAGGGTGAACTCGCCCTCGCCCGCGGCCCGGCCGATCCGGGAGAAGGCGAGGAGGTCGCCGATCAGCCGCTGCATGCGCTGGGCCCCGTCGACCGCGAACGCGATGTACTGGTCGGCCCGCTCGTCGAGCTTGCCGCCGTAGCGACGCTGCAGCAGCTGGCAGAAGCTGGCGACCTTACGCAGCGGCTCCTGCAGATCGTGGGATGCGACGTACGCGAACTGTTCGAGATCACGATTGGAGCGGGCGAGCTCGGCCGCCTGCGCCGCCAGCTGGGCGTTGACGACCTCCACCCGCTCGCGGGCGGCCAGGACCTCGGCGAGGTCCGAGGCGATCTGCCTACGCATGCGTTCGACGTCCCTGGCCAGGCCGGCCAGCTCGGGCGGGCCGGTGCTCGCGATCGCGTGGTCGTATTCGCCGTCCGATACCCGGCGCACCTCGCGTGCCAGGGACGTGATCGGCTCGTTGACGAGCCGGTTCATGAGCACCACAAGCGCGCCGCCGGTGACCACGACCACGACGACCGCCACCAGCAACAGCAGGATGAGGAGCCGGCTGCTCTCCCTGGCCTGACGGGCGATCTCGTCGCGGTACTGCGCGATACCGTCCTGCAATCGGTTGACCGAATCCCGCACCTCGTCGAACCGTTGTCGCGTCGCGTCCGACACCAGGCGCTGACCCGCGGCCGGACCGCCGGCCGCGACCGCGGATATCACCGGCTCGGCGTAGCGCTGCCGCCACGCCACCGCCCTCGCCGCGACCGAGTCCACGTCGGCCAACAGCCGCGGCTCACCCGCGAGCAGCCGACGCATGTCCGTCACCAACTGCCGCTCGGCGTCCTGCCCGTTCCGGTACGGCTCGAGGTCGGCCCGCCGACCAGTCAGGGCGTACCCGCGGACGGCCGTCTCCTGATCGACCAGCGCGGCGAGCAACTTCTCCGAGGCGCTGCGCAGCGGACCGGCCCGATTGGCCAGCGCGTCCACCTGCGTCCGGTTGACGGTCGCCGCCAACGCCGCGCTCGCCGCGAGCAGAGTCAGCACCACGCCCGCGGTCAGGGACAGCCCGATCACGCGTCGCCGCAGCGTCCACTGTCGACGTCGGCTCACGGATCACCGCCCCCGGTCAGCAGCAGCGCGGCCACGTCGTCGGCGAGCGGGCCGCCGTTCAACTCCTCCGCCTTGCCCACGAGCCACGCCGGCAGCTCCGGCAGCGGTACGCCGTCGGCGAGCGCCCGCTCGACGAGGCGCACGAGTCCAGGCACTTCCAACCGCTCCT
>DASXRQ010000054.1:0-27970 GCA_036506495.1 Micromonosporaceae bacterium
CGATCGGGCAAGTGGCGCGCCAGCCGCCTCGAGACCGCCCCCCTGCGCGACGCCGCTGACTGGATCGAGCGTCTCCAGCGATTCTGGGACGCGTCGCTCACTCGTCTCGACGCCCACCTTGCGGCAGTGCAGGCCGCCGAGCGCGCAGCGGAACGGACGGCCAACGACCCCAAAGTCCCCGACAACAACGTCCCCTACAAGGAGCGCTAATGGACGCTGGAACTCCGCAACTCGCTATCTCGCGCGTGTTCGGCGCGCCGCGGGCGCTCGTATACCGAGCCTTTACCGATCCGGACCAGTTGGCCGCGTGGTGGGGCCCGATCGGCAACTCACTGCCGCGCGACCAAATCGAGTTCGACGTACGTCCCGGCGGCTATCAACGGTGGATCGAGGTCTCTGCATCCGAACCCGACCTTCGTGTCCACATCTACGTCGACCTCACCGACGTCGCCGACGGCGAACTGCTCGAAGGCGTCATGCACGTAAGTGGTCAGCTGCAGGAGGGCATCGAGCCGTTCGAGACGAAGTTCCGATTCGAGTTCCACGACGAGGTCGACGGACGGACGCGACTCGAGATCCGCCAGTGGCTCCCCGAACACCTGGCGCACCCCAGCGAAGAGGGTTGGCGCCAAGCGTTCGCCAAGCTGGACGCCACGCTGATGAATGTCCAGGCTGTTGCGGCTGATCATCGAGAGGTAGAGGCATGGCAAAGCTGATTTACGTGACGAACGTGTCGCTTGACGGCTACATCGAGGACGAACGCGGCGCGTTCAACTGGTTTCCACTCGACGACGAGGTATTCGCGTTCACCACCGACCTCCTGCGGTCCGTAGGCACGTTTCTCTACGGGCGGCGCCTGTACGAGGCGATGGCCGTCTGGGAGACCGACGCCGCTCTGGCCGCGCAGTCCGACCTCATGGCCGACTTCGCGAGCGCCTGGCAGGCGGCGAACAAAGTCGTCTACTCCACGACCCTCGCCGCCGTGTCAACTGCCGACACCCGACTCGAACGCCATTTCGACCCCGCCGCGGTACACGAACTGAAGGCCACGGTCGGCAACGATCTCACCGTAGGAGGTGCCAACCTCGCGACGCAGGCTTTCAAGGCCGGGCTGGTCGACGAGTGCCAGCTGCTCGTCTGGCCCATTGTCGTCGGCGGGGGCAAGCCAGGGCTGCCGACCGGCATACGCGCCAACCTCGAGCTCCTCGATGAGCGCCGATTCGGAAACGGCGTCGTACACCTCCGCTACCGCCCTCTCGGACAATGACCGACAACCCTGTCCGGTTCGCCGGCGCTTGCATGACACGCGGAGCGCTGACGACCGATTCGGCCGGATGAGGTCGCCCATCACGAACTCGGGTGGCGTGGAACCAGTCAACTGCAAGGCCAAAGTCCACAAGCGACGCACCCTCGGCCTCGGCGGCCGGCGGGTGCTCATCTCCCGCGACTGGTCCGGCAAGACGTTGGCCGATCACAAAGCCAACAACCGGGCCTGAGTCAGAGCCCTGCTCGGCGTCACCGTCGACCTCGACCACGCCGATCACGCGGCTGCCGGCGATGGGCAGGCCAACGCGTCCCGGTACGCGTGGGAACCGCCCCGACGATCCCGATGTGCCATCCCTCGGCCATCGCCTCCTGCGCACCATCTCCGAACGCATCCGCTGGCGAGAACAGATCGCCGAGGCCAGACGCCGTGAAGAGGAGGTGAGCAGCGATGCCTAAGCGGTCGCCCGTGCGCGACGAGATAGGCGCTCCCCGAGTGCTCCGTGTTGAGGAGGCGGCGCACCTGCTCGGCATCGGCCGGTCGCTCACGTACGACCTGATCCGGACGGGCAAGCTCCGGTCGTACAAGGTGGGTAGCCGCCGGCTCATCCCGAACGCCGCGATCGATGACGCGATCAAAGTCCTGATGGATGAGGCCGCCTGATGTCTCCCAAGCCGCAGCGTGGTCGCAGAAATCCCAACGGCGAAGGCTCGATCTACCAGCGCTCCAGTGACGGCCGTTGGGTCGGTCAGGCGTATGTGCTCGCGGCGGATGGAGCCCGGAAGCGCAAGTTCGTCTACGGCGTCACTTGGGAAGACGCGCACGGCAAGCTCGTGGAACTCAAGGCCCGATCCCAGCGCGGTATCCCAATACCCGATCGCGTCTGGCGACTTCGGGACTACCTGCCGTACTGGCTGGCCACCTACGTATCCGATCTCAAGCCCACCACGGCGCGCGGCTACGAGAGCGCCGTTCGGCTCCACCTAATCCCGGCACTTGGAGCCAAGCGGCTCGACCGCGTTCAGGTCCAAGACGTGAAGACGTTCATGGACGCCTTGCGCCGCAAGTGCCTGTGCTGCGCGAATGGCCTCGACAAGATCCGACCTGTGGAGCGGCGCTGCTGTTCAGTGGGCCGCTGTTGCCAGCACTACTCGACCGTTCGGCAAATCCAGTTCGTGCACGCCGTGCTCCGTAACGCGCTCCAACAGGCCATGCGAGAGGAGCTGGTCTCGCGGAACGTCGCCAAGCTGGTCCGAGTGCCCTCGCCCCGCTATCGGGTCGGCAAGGGTCTGTCCGTCGACCAGGTCAAGAAGCTCCTGGCCGCCGCCGAGGGCCACCGGTTGTACCCGCTGTGGGTCGTGGCGGCCACCATGGGCCTGCGCCGTGGCGAGCTGCTCGGTCTCCGCTGGTCGGACGTCGAACTCGACCGTGGCACGCTGATGATCGCCCAGACTGTGCAACGGGCCGGCGGCCGGCTTCACGTTCAGGACGCGAAGACCGAGGGCTCCGAGAGCGTGCTTCCCCTGCCCGAGATCACCTGGATCACCATCCTAGATCACCAGGAACGGCAACGAACCGAGCGGGAGCGCCTCTCCGAGATCTGGCACGATCACGGTCTCGTCTTCCCGTCCGAGCGCGGGACGCCCATGGAGCCGACCAACCTTAGCCGCGCGTTCGCCAACCTCCGCGCCAAAGTCGGCCTTACGGATGTCCGGCTCCACGATCTTCGGCATACCGTCGTTTCGTTGCTCATGGAGCTTGGCGTGGCGCCGCACATCGTACAAGCGATCGCCCGGCACGCCGACGTAAAGGTCACCCTCAAGATCTACGCACACGCCAACCTGGACGCGATGCGCCAGGCTCTCAGCCAGCTTGACAGGCGGCTGTCATGACCGGCGTTGCTGTCACCGTAGCTGTCATTCCCGAGATCAGAGATCTTGCCAGGCTCCCCGATGCCTGGTCAGAGTGAGAGCCCCCGGCCGGATTCGAACCGGCGACATCTCGCTTACAAGGCGAGTGCTCTGCCAACTGAGCTACAGGGGCGCGGGGCCAGCATATCCGGGACCTCGGCGACGCCATATGTCCGTCTGGTCCCGTCGTGCCGAGCCAAGGCTATTACGCGGCCTTGGCAGGCTGCGGAAACCCGTTTACGGTGAGCTAACCGGCCGACCGGCGGGCCAGCTCCCGCCGCCGCCCGGAAGGGCTCACGCCGGCTTCGCGGGGTGGCTCCTTCACTCGGATCGTCCGGCACGTTCCTGCCGGTGAAAGGAAGCGCGTCTCATGGCCACGGTCACCTACACAAAGGCGAGCCGGATCTATCCCGGCAGCGACCGCCCCGCGGTCGACAACCTCGATCTTGAGATCGGGGACGGCGAGTTCCTCGTTCTGGTCGGCCCGTCCGGCTGCGGCAAGTCCACCAGCCTGCGCATGCTCGCGGGTCTGGAAGAGGTCGACACCGGCGCGATCTACATCAACGACCGCGACGTCACCCACCTGCCGCCGAAGGCCCGCGACATCGCGATGGTCTTCCAGAACTACGCCCTGTACCCCCACATGACGGTGTACGAGAACATGGCGTTCGCCCTCAAGCTGCGCAAGACCCCCAAGCACGAGATCGACACCCAGGTCAAGAAGGCCGCGGAGCTGCTCCAGCTGGAGGACTTCCTCAGCCGCAAGCCGAAGGCGCTGTCCGGCGGCCAGCGCCAGCGGGTCGCGATGGGCCGCGCGATCGTCCGCGAGCCGCAGGTCTTCCTGATGGACGAGCCGCTGTCGAACCTCGACGCGAAGCTGCGGGTGCAGACCCGCTCGCAGATCGCCACCCTGCAGGCCAGGCTTGGCACGACCACCGTCTACGTCACCCACGACCAGGTCGAGGCCATGACCATGGGCCACCGGGTGGCGGTGCTGCTCGACGGCATCCTGCAGCAGGTGGACACCCCGCGGGCGCTGTACGACACGCCGGGGAACGTGTTCGTCGCCGGGTTCATCGGGTCGCCGGCCATGAACATCAAGACCGTCCCGCTGACCGACCAGGGCGGCGTGTTCGCCGCGATGGTCCTGCCGCTGACCCGCGAGCAGATCGAGGCGGCCCGGGCCGGTGACGGCGACGGCAAGGTCACCGTCGGCTTCCGCCCCGAGTCCACCGACCTGGTGGGCGAGGCCGAGGGTGGCATGCCGATGGTCGTGGACCTGGTCGAGGAGCTCGGCTCGGACGAGTTCGTGTACGGCCACGCCGACCTGGAGGGCGCCCAGGAGCGGTTCGTGGTCCGCACGGACGGGCGTCTGCCGACGCAAATCGGCGACACCGTGTATGTCAAGCCGCGCACCGGCCAGCACCACGCGTTCCACGCGACGAACGGCGAGCGCCTCTGATCAACCAGTCGAAGGGGCGGCCCAGCGGGCCGCCCCTTCGGCGTATCCGAACTCCGGGGCCGGGTCAGCGCGGCGCGCCAGGTGTCACCGACAACAGCGACGCCGCGCGCCGGCGGCTCACCTCGGCGAGCGTCACCGCGGCCGCGACGCTCGCGTTCAGCGACTCGACCGTCGTCGCCATCGGTATCGCGACGAGCATGTCGCACGTCTCGCCGACGAGCCGGGACAGCCCGCGGCCCTCCGAGCCGACCACGACGACCAGCGGTCCCACCGCGGCCTCCAGGTCGTACAGGTCGGTCTCGCCGTCCGCGTCCAAGCCGACCACGATGAACCCGGCGCTCTGACACGCCTTGAGGGCTCGGGTCAGGTTGGTCACCCGCGCCACGGGCATCCGCGCCGCCGCGCCGGCGCTCGTGCGCCACGCGGTCGCGGTCATCCCCGCCGCGCGACGTTCCGGCACCACGACACCCTGAACGCCGAACGCGGTGGCCGATCGGATCACCGCCCCGAGGTTGCGCGGGTCGGTCACACCGTCGAGCGCGACAAGCAGCGGCGAGGGATGTTCGACCGCCGCGGCCAACACGTCCTCGAAGGGTTCGTACGCGAAGGGTGGCACCTGCAGCCCCACGCCCTGGTGGAGCACGCCGCCGGTCATCCGGTCCAGCTCATTGCGGCTGACCTCAAGGATCGCGACCCCGCGGTCGCCGGCCGTCCGCACGATCTCGGTGATCCGGTCGTCGACGTCAACGCCCAGTGCGAGGTAGAGCGCCGTCGCGGGAACGTGCGTCCGCAAGGCCTCCAGCACCGGGTTGCGGCCGACGAGCAGCTCCGGCGTGTCCCGCGCGGGCGCCGCCTTCCGACCGGGGCTCACCCGAGCGGACGGCTTGCCACCGCGCCCCGCTCCACCTCGGGCGGGCTTGCCACGCCCTCCGGCGCTCCAGGTCGTGTCCTTGCTTCCCGGCGTACCCACCTTAGGAGCGCGACCCTCGGCGGTGGCCGCCCGGCGCTCCTTCTCCTGCTTCCACGCGGTGCGCTTGGGCAGGTCCTCCGTGCCCGAGTAGCCCTTGTGCCAGGGCCGCTCGTCGGCCGGCAGGGTCCGCCCCTTGCCCTTGAGGCTGGCGCGGTTCTTCCCGCCGGATCCGACCGTGGCCCCCTTCTTCGAGGTGGTACGCCGGCCGCGGCGCTGCGAATTGCCCGCCATCAGTCCTCTCCGAGACTCCACCGTGGACCGTGCGGCGTATCCTCCACGACGATGCCGGCCTGCCTGAGCTGGTCCCGCACCGAGTCCGCCGCGGCCCAGTCCTTGCGCGCCCGGGCCTGCGCGCGCTGCTCGAGGGCGAGCGCGACCAGGGCGTCCACGACCGGACGCAGGTCCCCACCCGTCTCCGCGCCGGCCCACGCGGGGTCGAGCGGATCCAGACCGAGGACGCCGAGCATGCCGCGGACGCTGGCGAGCGCTCCGCGCAGCGCTGTCTTGTCGCCGCGCGCCATCGCGGTGTTGCCCTCGCGGATCACGTCGTGCACCGCCGCGAGCGCCGCCGACGTGTTGAGGTCGTCGTTCATCGCCTCGACGAACTCTGCGCACAGCGGGCCGGGCTCACCGCGCCCCACCAGCTCCGCCGCGCGCTCGACAAAACCTTCGATCCGGCGGTACGCCACGGCAGCCTCGCGCACCGCCTCGTCCGAGTAGTCGATGGGGGACCGATAGTGGGGGGCGACCAGGTAGTACCGGAGCTCGACCGGCCGGACCCCCAACGCCTGCACGTACGCCACGTCCACCACATTGCCCAGCGACTTGCTCATCTTGGTCTCGCCGAGGTTGAGCAGCGCGTGGTGCACCCAGTACCGCGCGAACGGCAGGCCCGCTGCCTTCGATTGGGCGATCTCGTTCTCGTGGTGCGGGAACGTCAGGTCCAGCCCGCCGCCGTGGATGTCGAACTCGGCACCCAGGTAGCGCCAGCACATCGCCGAGCACTCGATGTGCCAGCCCGGCCGGCCGCGACCCCACGGGCTCGGCCAGTACGCGTCCGCGGGCTCGTCCGGCTTCTCGCCCTTCCACAGCGCGAAGTCGCGCGGATCGCGCTTGGCCCGCTCCGAGCCGTCCTCGGCCGGCTGCATCGCCTCGGGACGCTGGCCGGAGAGCGCGCCGTAATCCGCGTACGACTTGACGTCGAAGTAGACGTCGCCGGAGCCATCCTCCGCGACGTACGCGTGGCCCAGGTCGATGAGCCGCTTGATGAGCTCGTGCATCTCGGGTATGTGACCAGTCGCCCGCGGCTCGTACGTCGGCGGCAACACGTTCAGCGCGCGGTACGAGGCCTCGAGGAGGAGCTCGTTGGCGTACGCGATCGCCCAGAACGGCCGACCGAACTCGATGGACTTCGCGAGCACCTTGTCGTCGATGTCGGTGATGTTGCGGATGAACGTCACCTCATACCCGGTGTGCCGGAACCACCGCTGTAGCACGTCATAGTTGACGCCCGAGCGAAGGTGCCCGATGTGCGGGCCAGACTGGACGGTGAGGCCACACAGGTAGATCCCGACCTTGCCGGGTTCCCGCGGGACGAAGTCCCGCACCGAGCGGGTCGCGGTGTCGTACAGCCTCAGCGTCACCCTGCAAGGGTAGCCGCCGGGCCTCCGCCGGGCGTCCGGACGTGGCCGTACGCTCGCGGTGTGACCGAGGCCGTACGACCGGAGACCGCCCAGACGCTCGACCGTGGGCTGCGTCTGCTGCGCCTCGTCGCAGACGCGCCCGGTGGGCTGACCGTCACCGAGGCCGCGGGTCGGCTCGGGGTCGGCCGGGCGGTCATCTACCGACTCGTCGGCACGCTCGTGGAGCACGGCATGATCCGCCGGGACGGCGGCGGCCGGCTGCGGGTCGGGCTCGGTCTGCTGCAGCTTGCCCGGCGGGCGCAACCGCTCGTAGCCGACGCCGCCCTGCCGGCACTGCGCCGGCTCGCGGAGCAGGTGGGCGCTACCGCCCATTTGACGGTCGCCGAGGGCGCGGAGGCGGTGGCGCTCGTCGTGGTGGAGCCGAGCTGGACGACGTTCCACGTGGCGTACCGGGCCGGCACCCGACACGCGCTGGACCGCGGTGCGGCCGGTCGGGCGATCCTTGGCGGCCGCCGCGGGGAGGTCGGCGCGGTCAGTACCACCGGCGAGCTGCAGCACGGGGCGTACGGCGTGGCCGCTCCCGTGCTCGGCGTCGAAGGGCTCGAGGCGAGCGTCGGCGTGATCGCGCTCGCTCCGCTCGACGCCGCCGCGCTCGGCCCGCAGGTCGTGGCGGCCGCCGAAGCAGTGACCGACGCCCTCACCTAACCCGCCCATGATCGTCGCAACCTTGCACGGGTTGGGCTGTCCCGGGTCCGGGACAGCCCAACCCGTGCAAGGTTGTTGTGACCAAGCACCCCGTTATCCACATCGGCCGTCGCCTCGTTATCCACACCCACTTCTGCCGGGCCTCGTGGAGGTCCAGGCTGGCCTGCGTGTCGCCTGTGCCGTACCGACCGCGAGATCTACAGTGGCAGGTCTTCCGCGGCTCCGCCGCCGTCCGCGAAGGCCTGTTGACGCCACACCAATTGCGTAGCACCGCCTGGCTCATGATCCGACCGGACATCTATGCCGACTCCCGGCTCGACCGCGACCACGGACTCGTCTGTCACGGCGTGGCGCTCAGGCTACCGGCCGATGCGACCACCGCCGGTCCGTCCGCCGCCTACCTCCTCGGTGTCGAGCACGCGGCCGGGTACGGGGACCCGCTACATGTCGTCGTTCCGAGTAGGCGGGCGCCGCCACGGATCCGCGGAGTTCGCGCACACGGAGTCGACCTGATACCCGCGGAGATCGTCGAGTACGGCCACCTCCGACACACCTCCGCCCTGCGCACGGCGTGGGATGTCGCGCAGTGGCTCGATGTAGTCCCCGCGGTGACGACCGTTGACGGCATGCTGCGTAGCGGCGGGCTTCGGCTCGAGGAGTTCGGCACTCTGGTCGGTGCGCGGGAGGGCGACCGCGGGTGGCGTCGCGCGGCCCGGGTCGCGTCGCTCGCCGACGGTGGCGCGCAGTCTCCGCCGGAGTCGCAACTCCGCGTCAAGTTGGTGCTCGAAGGCCTTCCACGGCCCGTCACGCAGTACTCGGTCCGGGTTCCCGGTGGCCTGGTGCTTCATCCCGACCTCGCGTGGCCCGACTACCGGGTCGCTGCCGAATATGACGGCCGTTGGCATGGGGAGGATGACCGTCTGGATCTCGACCGGGATCGGCTCAACAACCTTGTCAAGGCGGGCTGGCTGGTGATCCACGTAACAAGCCGCGGCCTGTATCGCAACTTTCCGAAGATCGTGTCCGACCTTCGCGAGGCCCTGATGGAGCGCGGCTGGCGTCCGTAAGTCGGGCAACCTTGCACGGGTTGGGGTGTCGCGGGGCCCGCGACACCCCAACCCGTGCAAGGTTGCGACGATCTTGGTGCGGGGTCGGGCCGGTGCGTCAGGGGTGGGTCATCCGCAGCACGTCCAGGGCCTCGTCGAGCTGTTCCTCGGTGAGCCGACCACTGTCGACGTGGCCGCGGGCGATCACCACCGCCTTGATCGACTGGCCAGTCGCGAGGGCTTCCTTGGCTATCGCGGCCGCCTCGTCATACCCGAGGATCCGGTTCAGCGGCGTGACGATCGCCGGCGAGCCCTCGGCGTAGGAACGGCAGACCTCGACGTTCGCCTCCAGGCCGGCCACGCACCGGTCGGCGAGCAACCGGCTCGCGGCGGCCAGCAGCCGGATCGACTCCAGCAGGTTCCGGGCCATCACCGGAAGCATGACATTGAGCTCGAAATCCCCCTGGGAGCCGGCGAACGCGACCGCCGCGTCGTTGCCGATTACCTGGGCGCAGACCTGGCGTACCGACTCGCAGACGACGGGGTTGACCTTGCCGGGCATGATCGAGGAGCCCGGTTGCAGGTCGGGCAGGCGCAGCTCGCGCAGGCCCGCCCGCGGCCCCGAGCCCATCCAGCGGATGTCGTTGACGATCTTGAAGAGCCCGACCGCGACCGTACGCAGCTGGCCGGACGCCTCCACCAACGCGTCGCGCGCCCCCTGCGCCTCGAAGTGGTTGCGCGCCTCGGTCAGCGGCAGCCCGGTCGACGTACGCAGTCGCTCGATCACGGCGGCCGCGAACCCGGGCGGCGTGTTGACGCCGGTGCCCACCGCGGTGCCGCCCAGCGGCAGCTCCGCCAGCCGGGGCAGCACCGACTCGAGCCGGTCGATACCGAACTGCACCTGGCTCGCGTACCCCGAGAACTCCTGGCCGAGCGTCACCGGGGTGGCGTCCATCAGGTGCGTACGTCCTGCCTTCACCACGTCGGCGAAGGCGTCCACCTTGGACTCCAGCGCGAACCGGAGGTGGCGCAGCGCGGGCAGCAGGTCGTGGACAACGGCGTCCGTCGCCGCCAGGTGGATCGACGATGGGAAAACGTCGTTGCTGGACTGCGAGGCGTTGACCTCGTCGTTGGGGTGAACCGTCCGGCCCAGCTCCTGGCCGGCCAGCGTGGCGAGAACCTCGTTGGCGTTCATGTTCGAGGAGGTCCCGGAGCCGGTCTGGAACACGTCCACCGGAAACTGGTCGTCGTGCCCGCCGTCGGCCACGCGCGCGGCCGCGTTCGCGATCGCGGACGCCACCTCGGCCGGGAGCACTCCGAGCGTGGCGTTCACCTGCGCCGCGGCCCCCTTGATCACGGCGAGGGCCTTGATGTGGGCGGGTTCCAGGCCGCGACCCGAGACCGGGAAGTTCTCCACGGCGCGCTGGGTCTGCGCCCGCCACAGCGCGTCCACGGGGACCCGTACCTCGCCCATCGTGTCGCGTTCGATCCGAAAGTCGGTCACGCCACCATCCTGCCCCGCGCCACCCGAAGAGGCGGGACGAACCTCAGCGCCGGCCGACGGTCAGGACCGGCTTGGCTGTCTCGGCGAAGAAGTCGTTGCCCTTGTCGTCCACGACGATGAAGGCCGGGAAGTCCGCGACCTCGATCCGCCAGACTGCCTCCATGCCGAGCTCCGGGTACTCGAGCACCTCGACCCGCTTGATGCAGTCCTGGGCCAGCCGAGCCGCCGGACCGCCGATCGAGCCGAGGTAGAAGCCGCCGTTAGCGGCGCACGACCGCGTCACGCCGGTGGACCGGTTGCCCTTCGCGAGCATGACCAGCGAACCGCCGGCCTCCTGGAAGCGCGGCACGTACGAGTCCATCCGGCCGGCGGTCGTCGGGCCGAACGAGCCGCTGGCGTACCCCTCGGGTGTCTTCGCCGGGCCGGCGTAGTAGACGGCGTGGTCGCGCAGGTACGCCGGCATCGGCTCGCCCGCGTCCAACCGCTCCGCGATCTTCGCGTGAGCGATGTCCCGCGCGACAACGAGCGGGCCGGTCAGCGACAGCCGGGTCCTCACCGGGTAGCGGGACAGCTCGGAACGGATCTCGGTCATCGGCCGGTTCAGGTCGATGGCGACGACGTCGGAGCCCGCGAGCGAGTCCGCGGTCACGTCCGGCAGGAACCGCGCCGGGTCCGTCTCCAGCCGCTCCAGCCACACGCCGGACGGGGTGATCTTCGCGAGCGCCTGCCGGTCGGCCGAGCAGGAGACGGCGATGGCCACCGGGCAGGACGCGCCGTGCCGCGGCAGCCGGATCACCCGCACGTCGTGGCAGAAATACCGGCCGCCGAACTGCGCGCCGATCCCGAACTCACGAGTCAGCTCGAGCACGTCGGACTCCAGCGCGAGATCGCGAAAGCCGTGCGCGAGCATCGAACCGGACGTCGGCATGCCGTCGAGGTACTTCGCCGAGGCGTACTTCGCCGCCTTGAGCGCGAACTCCGCGGACGTGCCTCCGATGACGATCGCGAGGTGGTAGGGCGGGCAGGCGGCCGTGCCGATGAGCCGCAGCTTCTCCTCCAGGAACTGCATCATCCGCGTGGGGTTCAGCAGCGCCTTGGTCTCCTGATAGAGGTATGACTTGTTCGCCGAGCCGCCGCCCTTGGCGAGGAACAGAAACTTGTACGTGTCGGGGTGCCCGTCTGGGTCCGCGGCATACAACTCGATCTGCGCCGGGAGGTTGCTGCCGGTGTTGGCCTCCTCCCACATGGTCAGGGGTGCCAGCTGCGAGTAGCGCAGATTCAGCCGGGTGTACGCCTGGTAGACGCCGAGCGCGATCGCCGCCTCGTCGGTGCCGTCGGTGAGCACGTGCCGGCCGCGCTTGCCCATGACGATGGCCGTTCCGGTGTCCTGGCACATGGGCAGCACGCCGCCGGCGGCGATGTTCGCGTTGCGCAGCAGGTCAAGCGCGACAAACCGGTCGTTGGGCGAGGCCGCCGGGTCATCGATGATCGACCTGAGCTGGGCGAGGTGAGCCGGGCGGAGGTAGTGCGCGATGTCGTGCATCGCCTCCGCGGTCAGCTGCGTGAGGATCGTCGGCTCCACGGTCAGGAACTGCCGACCGCCGGGCCCCCTGACGACGTCCACGCCCTCGTCCGTGACGAGCCGGTACTCGGTCGCATCGTCGCCGAGCGGCAGCAACGGGGCGTACGCGAAGTCGGGGGCACTGCTCATGCCGGGCAGCCTAGGCCAGTGGCGGCCGCGATCGGCACCCGCGTGCCGCGACGCATCGTCGCCATCACGCGGCGGCCGTGCCGAACCGGGCGTACCCCATGTCGCGTCGCTGGGCGATCACCAACCCCTGCCGTCCCACGGCGAGCACATCGGCGGGCGTCTTGAGGTTCACGAGCTCGCGCCCGGTGGCCGGGTCGAGCGCGACCACCCGGTCGGGATCGCGGTCGACGATGACCGCGGCGTACCGGGTCAGTGCCGCCGTCGCGTCGGGATGCACCCTGCGGCTCCAGCCCCGGGTCTGGCCGAGCTGGACGCCTCGGATCGTCCGGCCGTCGGCGGATCGCACGAGCACGTGCGTGTTGTCCAGCCCGACAATGCGCTCGCCCTCGGCGCCGGTCCACAGCACACGTCCGTCGCTCGCGTCCAGCACCACCTCGTGCCCGTTCGGCGACACGGCCGTGATGACGCTGCCCTGACCGGTCGGCGAGCGGCGCTGGACGCAGCCGGCGCCCTCGGTCGTACGCAGGTTGAGCCCGGTGCGCCGCCAGACCTCCTGCCCCGAACCGGCGTCCGTGGCGGTCGCCGTGAAGTAGCAGGTGCCGTCCAGCGAACGAGCCTCGATGCGGAGCACGCGGCCGCCGACCACCAGGACACGATCGGAGCGGTCCAGCTCGAGATCCGCGAGGGCCCGGCCGGCCGCCGTGTCCACCAGCTGAACCCGCCCGTTGATCGGGAAGCCGAGCACCTGCGGCATGGGTTGCGGGCCGCCCGCGCCGCCGTTGATGTGCCGGCCGGTGATCGGTCGGCTGCCCAGCAGCTCGGGGTTGTCGGCGAACAGCACGAACCCGATGCCGGGCAGCGGGACCGTCCACAGTGGGGAGTTTCCCCGCGGCGCCCAGGCGGTCAGCGTGCAGTCCTGGGCGCCGGCGCAGCGCACATCCAGGAGCGCGTCGCGAAAGGTCCACACGGCCACGGCCTCGGAGTCCCGCCGACGCACGGCCCCGCTGGCCGGGTCGATCACCTCGTACCCCTTTTCCAGCAGCTTGCCGACCACCACCACGGCGTCCGTCTCGCCGCCCGCGACCGCGCTCCAATCCGCCTTCGCCTCCCATAACCGGTCACCGTTGACCGGCGACCGCGCCTCGACCGTCGTCCGCTGCTCCACGACGATGGCCTGGCCGGTCACGGTCACGCTGGTCGGCACGCCGCCGAGGCGTTGCTGCCACAAGACGTCCGGATTGGACAGTGGGCCGCTGTGGTTCACCCATGTGAACAGGGCGGGGAGCGGGTTCCAGATGCCGGTACTGATGAGCACCACGAGCAGAACGAAGCCGGCCGTCAGCCAGCCACCAGCGCCGTTGGCCCCACCCTTAGCCACTCGGCCACGGTAGCGACAGATGGCGATGGAAGCGCACTATCGTGATCCGCCCGTGTCGGCCGGGTATGCGGTGCTTGGCGCCAACTGGCGCCTGAGCGCGGCGGTGGCAGCGAGCGAGGCGAGTCCCGCCACGGCCACCACGACGCCGGGCGACGCGAGTTCGCCGAGCGCCCCGGCCCCGGCGACCGCGAGCCCCTGCAGCGTCATCGTGCCGGTCGACGCCAGACCGAACGCCTGCCCGCGGGACTCCACGGGCACCGCGAGCAGGAACCGCCGCGCGAGCCCCAGCTGGTAGGCGAACCCGAATGCCGCGACCGCGAGCAACGCTGCGGCCAGCGCCGGGGCCGGGGTGAGGACAAACCCGAGCAGGGGTACGCCGAGAAGCGCGGCCAGCCACGGTGCCAGCGCCTCACGGCGGTCGGGACGCACGAACCGGCCCACGACGAGGTCACCGGTCAGCATGCCGAGCGCGGCCGCCATCAGCAGCACACCGGCCGCGGATGGGGCGTCGAGGGCGCTCGCGTACGGTACGACGGCACCCTCCGCGCCCACCATGAGCGCCCCTGGCAGCCACTGTGCGAGCAGCAGTTCACGGATCCGCCGGTCGGCGAGCAGGTGGCCGTTCGTCCGCCAGGTCTCACGTACAGCGCCGGCACGCGCCACCCGCCGGGCCGGCCGGTCGGCGAGGCCGAGTCGTACCAGTCCCACGGAGACCACGCACGTCGCCGCGGTCAACCAGAGCGCGCCACGTGGGCCGATGAGCGTGAGCAGCACACCGCCGGCGGCGAAGCCGACGACCTGGGTGCCGCCGGAGGCGATGGTGAACAGGGACCGCGCCAGCACGTACCGGTCGCCGCCGAGCAGGTCGGGCAGCAGCGCGGTGCGTGCCGCCATCGCCACGGGCGCGAAGGTCCCCGCTGCAAACACGAGCGCGACCATGCCGAGCGGCGGCAGGACGCCGACGGCCAGCACGACCGCGACGCCCAGGCGCAGCAGGTCGTAGCCCACGATCACGGTTCGCGGCCGCCAGCGGTCGGCGAGCGCCAGCAGGAACGATCCGCCCAGCGCGTTGGGCAGGAAGCCGGAAACATACGCGAGCGCGGCCAGCAGCGGTGAGCCGGTGCTCGCGTAGACGAGCACGGACAGCGCCAACATGCGGATCGAATCGCCGACTATCAGCGCGCCGAAGCTGGCGAAGAGGACCCGGAACTCGCGGACCGCGAACACCTCGCGGTAGGTGGCGTGCCGGGTGTCAACGGCGGTCACCCGGTCAGCATGCCGGCCGGCGCGGTGCCGGCGCTAAGCTTTCGGCACTGGACGAAAAGCCAACCGGAATTCTGGTCGAGCACCGCGGTGGTCACCAGGGCCGCTAGCCGACGGGTTGGTGCCCATGAGAATCGAGGTCAGCTCGGCCGACATCGCCGCGAGCCGGTACGCCATCTCACCGCTCATCGAGGCCATGTGCGCGCTGCGCATGGTCGCCGGCCAGGAGACCGCCGGGCCGCTCGCACCGGTCGTGGCGCGCCTACGGCCGCGCTACGAGGCGCTGCGGCGCGATCCCGCAGTCGGGACGCTGGTCGCGTTGTTCCGGCGCGGGGGCTACAACGCGGACTTCACCCAGCCGCCGCCGGCCGGAGTCGGCCTGACGTTCGCCGAGGAGGTCGCCGCCGTACGGAGGACACCGCTGCGGCGGGCGCGGGCGGAGATCGCCCGGAACCTGGCCGGCCACCGGTCCCCACCCGCGTACGCGCGACGGATCCTCGACGCGCCCGATGTCGTCGCACGGCTCGCGGACGGCATCGAGGCGTCCTGGGCAGTGCTCATCGAGCCCGAGTGGCCACGGCTGCGCGCGATCCTCGAACGGGACGTTGTCCAGCGGGCGGGGCGGCTCGCCGCGTACGGCTGGGCGGAGGCGCTCGCCGGACTCGACCCCAGGCTGCGCTGGCGCGCGGACGGGCCGACGGGAGCGATCGAGGTCCGCATGAGCGACCAGGCCACGTATTCGCTCGGCGGCCGCGGGCTGCTCTTCGTCCCGACCGTGTTCGGCAAGTGCATCGCGTACGTCGAACCGCCCTGGCCGTACGCCATCGTCTATCCGGCGCGCGGGATCGCGGACCTGCTCGGGCCGGCGGTCCCGGGCCGACCCCCGGACGCGCTCGATCGGCTCATCGGCTCGTCCCGGGCGGCCGTGCTGCGCGCGCTCGGGGTCCCGGCGACCACCAGCCAGCTCGTGGCGCAGCTCGACCTCGCGCTCGGCACGGTCGGCGACCACCTGGCCGCGCTGCACGGGGCGGGCCTCGTGACACGGACCCGGCTGGGTCGCTCGGTGCGGTACGAGCGGACGACCCTCGGCGACGCGCTCGCGGCGCGCTGACGCCGACGCGCGGACGCCCACGTGCGGACGTCGACGCCCTACTCGACGGTCGCCGCGGCATCGACCAGGGGCAGCACGCGGTACGCGATCTGCTCGGCGAGCGCGATGATGCTCGCGGCGCGGACGATCCCCTCGTACGCCACGATCTGGTCGATCACCCGCTGCAGGTCGGCGTTGGACCGGGCGACGATCCGGCATAGCAGGTCCCCGGAGCCGGTGATCGTGTGCGCCTCCAGAACCTCCGGGATGTCCGCCAGGTGCGCGGCGACGGGGTCGTGGCCGTACCGCTGGCGGATCTCGAGGGTGACGAACGCGGTGACGCCGAACCCGAGCGCGCTCGGTGCGATCTCCGGCCCGAAGCCGCGGATCACACCGCGCGCGAGCAGCTTGTCGAGACGGGCCTGCACGGTGCCGCGGGCCACCCGCAGCCGGCGGGAACACTCCAACACCCCGATGCGCGGTTCGTTCGTCAGCAGGGCAATCAGCCTCGCATCCAGGCCGTCGATGCCCGGCGGGCTGGTCACGTTGTCCACCTCACCGACCGATCATGCCGCATTTCGGCGGCAGGTAGTCAAATTGACCAGCAGATCGTGGCAAGTACTCTACGAAGGTGGCACGTTGCCCAGTCATTAGAGGCACGGTTGCCCAGTCCGGCGGCCGGCGCGATGCTCGGCGAAGGTGGCAACGCGGGCACCGAGGGAGGCCACGATGACCCAGGCGATCGACCGTCCCGAGATCACGGACGATGGCGTCAACGTCGACGAGCTGGTCGGGGCCGTCGCACACGACCTTTCGCACGACCCGTTCCCGGTCAAGGGCATTGACTACATCAACTTCATGGTCGGCAACGCCAAGCAGGCCGCCCACTACTACTCCACCGCGTTCGGAATGACGCTGGTGGCGTACCACGGGCCGGAGCAGGGCCACCGCGACTACGCCGAATACGTGCTGACCAGCGGCTCGGCCCGGTTCGTCTTCTCCGGGGCGGTGCACGCGGCAGCCGTCGCCGGCGAGCACCACGCGCGGCACGGCGACGGTGTCGTGGACATCGCGCTGGCGGTGCCGGACGCCGACGCCGCCTACGCGCACGCCGTCGCGCAGGGTGCGACGAGCCTCGCCGAGCCCCACGACATGACCGACGAGCACGGCACCGTCCGCCGCGCCGCGATCGCCACGTACGGCGACACGAGGCACACGTTGATCGACCGCTCGAAGTACGACGGCCCGTTCCTGCCCGGCTTCGTGCCGCGTGCTCCGATCGTCGACCGCACCGAGCTCATCGCGTCCGGCGTCCAGCCCAAGCGTTTCTTCCAGGCGGTCGACCACGTCGTCGGCAACGTGGAGCTCGGCAAGATGGACGAGTGGGTCGAGTTCTACCGCCGCGTCATGGGCTTCACGAACATGGCCGAGTTCATCGGCGATGACATCGCCACCGAATACTCCGCGCTGATGAGCAAGGTCGTCGCGAACGGCACCCGGAAGGTCAAGTTCCCGCTCAACGAGCCGGCGCTGGGCAGGAAGAAGTCGCAGATCGACGAGTACCTTCAGTTCTACGGCGGCCCCGGCGCGCAGCACATCGCGTTGGCCACCGGCGACATCCTCGCCAGCGTGGACGCGATGCGCGCGGCGGGCGTCGAGTTCCTCGAGACGCCCGCCTCGTACTACGAGGATGCGGAGCTGCGCGACCGCATCGGAAACGTACGCGTGCCGATCGAGGAGCTGCAGGCGCGCAAGATCCTCGTCGATCGTGACGAGGACGGCTACCTGCTGCAGATCTTCACGAAGCCCGTGCAGGACCGCCCGACGTTCTTCTTCGAGCTGATCGAGCGGCACGGCTCCCTCGGCTTCGGCAAGGGCAATTTCAAGGCCCTCTTCGAGGCCATCGAGCGGGAGCAGGAGCGCCGCGGAAACCTGTAACACTGTCCCGGTGACCGAGTGGCTACGGTGATCCGGTGACCAACATCGCGCCGGGCTGGTACAAGGACCCCGCCGAGCCCACCACACAGCGGTACTGGGACGGCGAGGGCTGGATCGGTGCTGCGCTGCCGGTCGACGCGACCCCGCCCGAGAGCCCGCCGGAGCCGGAGCGTCCGAAGCGGCGGCCGGCGGAGCCCGAGTCCCGGGCTCGCCCGTCGCAGGTCGAGGATGCGGGGGCCGGCACGAACGGCGCCGCCCCGGGGGTGCACGGCTGGCCACCCATGCCGCCATTCCCGCCCGGCCCGACCGGCGCATCCCCGCCGGGCGCGGCTGCGCCAGACGCGCGGTCGCCAGACGCGCGGTCGCCAGACGCGCCGGCGCCCGACGCGCCGTCGGGCACCGCCGACCGCGGGATGGCTCCGGCACCGCCGTCCTCCGGACCGCCGTCCTCCGCACGGCCGACCGACTGGCCCGCCGGGCCGTACCCCTACCCGGTCTCGCTGCCGGAGCCGCGGCCACACGGCCTGCGACTCGCATCCCCCGGCTCGCGACTGGTGGCCCGGCTCGTGGACGTCGCCGCGGTACTCGCCCTCAACGTCGTCGTCAACGGCTGGTTCGTCTACCAGTACGTCCGGGAGATAGCACCCATCTACCGCGAGATGAACCGCCGGATCGCCGAGGGCCGGCCGATGTTCGAGGACCTTCCCCCGGTGAGCGGCCATGCCGGCAGCCTGCAGATCGTGATCATCCTGTTGGCCGCCGCCCTGTGGTTCGCGTACGAGGTGCCCGCCGTCGCCAACACCGGGCAGACCCCCGGCAAGCGGCTGCTCGGCATCAAGGTGGTCCGCCTCGAGAGCGCCGACCGGCTCGGATTCGGCAGGTCGCTACGCCGCTGGAACACCCTCGGCCTGCCGACCTTGTTCTGGACGTGTTTCGGTCTCGGTTTCGTGATGCAGATCGTCGACTGCTTCTTCGTCGCGATCGACCGCCCGCTGCGGCAGGCCCTGCACGACAAGTCCGCCCACACCGCGGTCGTCCACGTTGGACGCGCCGCCAAGGAGTAAGGAACCCCGCGATGAGCCGGCTGACCCGCCCCGACCTGGACGCGATCCCCAACTACGTGCCCGGCCGCAGCCCGGCGGATCTCGCGCGGGAGCTGGGCCTGCCCGAGGCCATCAAGCTGGCCAGCAACGAGGTGCCGTATGGACCACTGCCCGGCGTGGTCGAGGCGATCGCCGCTGCGGCCAGGAGCGTGCACCGCTACCCCGACATGGGCGTCGTCGCGTTGCGCGAGGCCCTTGCCGAGCGGTACGGCGTGACACCCGACCGCGTCGCCACGGGCTGCGGTTCGGTGGCACTCTGCGAGCACCTGACCCGTGCGGCCTGCCTGCCGGGCGACGAGATCGTCTACTCGTGGCGCTCCTTCGAGGCGTACCCCATCATCGCCGCGACCACGGGCGCCACCTCGATTCGCGTCCCGAACACGGCCACGCACGGTCACGATCTGGACGCGATGGCCGCGGCGGTCACCGATCGGACGCGGGTCGTGCTCGTCTGCAACCCCAACAACCCGACGGGGACGAGCGTGCGTCGCGCCGAACTAGACACGTTCCTGGACGGCGTCGGCGAAGACGTGTTGGTGGTGCTGGACGAGGCGTACCGGGAGTTTGTCACCGACTCGGACGTGCCGGACGGCCTCGAGGCATACGGCGACAGACCCAACGTGGTGATCCTTCGGACGCTGTCGAAGGCGTGGGGCCTGGCCGGGTTGCGGGTGGGCTTCCTCGTCGCACAGCCGGAAATCGCCGCTACCGTGCGCAAGGTGGTCACGCCGTTCTCGACCAACGCCGCGGCCCAGGCCGCCGCGCTCGCGGCCCTCACCCAGTCCGATGAGGTACGCCGGCGTTGCGACCTGGTCATCGCCGAGCGTTCCAGGCTGCTGGAGGCCATGGGCAAGCTTGTCCCCGAAGTGCCGGAGAGCCAGTCGAACTTCGTGTGGCTGCCGCTGGGCGAGCGGTCGGTCGAGTTCGGCCGGGCGTGCGAGTCGCGTGGAGTCATCGTGCGGCCGTTCCCCGGCGACGGCGTCCGGGTCACCGTCGGCACACCGGCCGAGAACGACGCGTTCCTGACGGCCGCGGAGGCCACCCTCCTGTAGCGCGGTCGCTCGCGACGCGGCTAGCTTGCCCCGGGCTCCGACGCCGGGCCGAGTTCCGCGACCGGGTCGAGGTATGCCCGCGCGATCATGGTGAGCCAGTCGTAGAGCGCCGACTCGTTGGGCGCGAGCGGACCGGGCCGGAAGTGTGGCGACGAGACCCCGCGGTGCACCGACTCGCAGGCCGCCCAGTCCTGCCGGTTCGTGGTGTCCCAGAACTCCACGGCGTACGCCGGGTCGGCCACCTCGTCCGGGAACAGCCACTCGCATTCCACGAACGTGAGCCCCGGCGTTATCGGTTCCAGCCGATGGGTGAGGACGTAGTCCGGATGCGCGCTGATCAACAGGTTCGGCAGCACGCCGAGGTAGCGCACCGTTCGCGGATCGACTCCCGCCAGCGGTACGCCGTTGGAGCGCCCGTCCATCGACATGGTCTCCGCGTGCTCGCGCAGCCGCATCGAGCCGCCCACCCACGCCCCCGGCTCGTGCCAGTTGTCCCCGGAGTTCGGCGGCGTCACCGCGCACAGCTCCGGATGGATCATCGGGCAGTGATAGCACTCGTGGTAGTTCTCCGTGATGATCTTCCAGTTCGCCGCCACCTCGTACGAAATCCGTGCCTTGACGACGAGGCGCTCGGCCCGGTACGGCGCGATCAGCCCGGCCAGCGCGCCGATGTGCTCCGCGAACGGCCGCGCCACGCCGGAGGCGTTGACCACGAGCCAGCCGTGCCAGTCCACGACCGGTAGCTCCACCAGATGGTGATCGCCGGGCCGGAACGTATCGCCCATCCGGGGCGCGGTACGCAACGCGCCGTCGGGGTCATAGGCCCAGCCGTGGTACGGGCAGAGCACCACCCTGCGGTCCGTCGACCCGCCGACGGGCAGTAGCTCGTGTGCCCGGTGCCGGCACACGTTCGCGAAGGCCCGCGGTCCGCTGTCACCGAACGTGACGAGCACGCCGACGTCGCCCACCGTGAACGCGGCCTGGTTGCCGCACGCGGCGATCTCGGCCGTGCGGCCGATCGGCGTCCAGGAGCCGGCGAACAGATGCCGCTTCTCCCACGCCAGCACCGCGGGGTCGGTGTACGCGGCGGCCGGCAGCACAACAGACTCGCCGAACGGCAGCAGCGTGGCGGCCAGTGACTCCGAGTCGACGGGTGCGCGAGACATACCCTCATCCTGACTGACTCAACAGTCAGTGTGAAGACCTTCGGCCGCGCGCGGGCGGTGATCAGGTTCCGGCGAGGAGGACCGGCTCCGGGAATCGGTAATACGCGTCGTCGCGGTCATCGGGGTCCGCCGCGTACCGGAGCCGCTCGATAACGACGAAGCGGTCGGCCGCGTACGCGCGCCCCGGCGCCCAGTCCGTGCCGTCCCGACGGAACGAACAGCGGAACCGCGACAGCTCGCGCCCCGAGGCGGTGTCCACGGTGACCAGATCGCGGGCCGACGTGAGCAGATGAATCGCACCGGGCTCGACGGCGAGCACCCGGGCCGCTCCCCCGGTCGAGTCCCATCGCCACGTCTGCCGCTCGTCGGCCAGTCGGCGAGCGATCCAGGTCGTCGCGTCGGCTCCCGACTGACCACCATCCGGCGTCAGCACCATGTCGTCGACGAGCCATCCGTTCGGGTCGTCGAGAATCGGCGCCGCGACGAGGCCCGCGCCCCTGAGCAGCCAGCCCCGCGTGCGCCCCTCCTCGAGCGTGCGAACGCCCCGGCAGCCCGATCCGCCGAGCGCGCATCCGATCGGCATCAGGCCCCAGCGTGCGGCGCCCGGTGGCCGCCACTCGGACAGGGGCACGCCAGTCGCGACGTCGTAGCCGTCGAGCGCCGGCGGATCCGCGCAGCGGTCGAACACCGCGAACAGGCCGCCACCGGTGAACGCGTCGCCAAGGCATCCGGCGCGGTCGGCGATCGCGGTATGCCACAGCTGGCGACCGGTGGCCGGGTCGTAGCCGGCCGCGTCCCGCGCGTCGGCCGCGACGACCACGCCAGCACCACCGCTGGCGGTCGCCGTGAACAGGCCGCGCGGTGCGTACACGCTGACCGCCCCGGTGCGCCGGCCGGCGTACCCACTGTCCACCGGCCGCGGCCCGTCCGCTCGCCAGGCCACCCGTCCCGTACGCGCGTCGAGGGCGATCAGCTTGCCGTCCGACCACCGGCTGATCACGGTCGTGCCGGTGGCGACCAGGCCGTCCAGCCACTGCGGCCAACGGCGGTACGACCAGAACGGGTTGACCTGGTTATGGGCGTTCACGGGGGCCTCGGCGCGGACCTGACGCTCCGCGGCGGACACCCGCAGCCGCCCATCCACGATGAGGGGCGCGGCCGCCAGTCGTGCGATCGTGCCCGCCGTCGGGCTCACCGGCGGGGGGTAGCCGGTGCTGGCGGGGGTGACCAACTCGGCCGGCGCGAAGACCCGGTACGCGATGGCGGCGACCCCGGCGAGCAGCACCAGCACGGCGACGGTCACCACGATTATGTGGCTGCGCCGCCGGCCGGTCCGACGGACCTGATCATCGCCTGCCACGACGGGACAGCGTACTCAGGCGTGCCGGGCCATGCGGTTCAGGCCGCGGCGTCGCGGCTGGTCGCGGGCGGACCGGGCTTGCCCGTCGCCGCCCTGGCGAGATCGGAGAGATCGTCCCGGAGAGCCCCCTCGACGGCCGCGGCGGCGAGCCCGCCGAGAACAAGCGCGATCAGGCGGCCGGTCGGCGCCTTGGGGCTCCCGTCCTGTACGACGGTCACGGCGGTCCCGCCGCGGTGCCGACCGACTTCCACGGGCGCGAACGTGTACGTCATCCGGTACTCGGCGCCGATGCCGGGCGACGTGACCACGAACCGTCGCGGTGGGTCGGACTCCTCGACGTGGAACTCCTCGGTCACGCGATCGCCGTCGGAGAAGGCGCGGGTCTCGCGCCAAACGGTTCCGGGTCCGAACGGCCCCGAGGTCACCACCTCGACCCCATCCACTGTGGATAGCCACGCCGCACGTCCCGCCAGATCGGTGAACACCCGCCAGACGCGGTCGACCGGTGCATCCACCAGTTGCGAGACCGCCACCGTAGACATCGCGCTCCCCCCATCGCCACATCTACGGTACGCGATCGGAGACGTCGATTACCGTGATTTAGCGCGCCGGCCGGACCCGGCCGGTGACCTCGCCGAGCGCGAGGGTGGACCCACCGACCCCAGCGGCGGTGGCCGTGATCGCGACCGTGTCGCCGTCCTCGAGGAAGGTGCGGGTGCTGCCGTCGCCGAGCTTGATCGCCTCCGTGCCGCCCCAGGTCAGCTCCAGGAGTGAACCGGTCTGCTCCCGCTTCGGGCCGGAAACCGTGCCCGATGCGTACAGGTCCCCGGTACGCAGGCTGGCACCGTTGGCGGTCAGGTGGGCGAGCTGCTGTGCCGGGGTCCAGTACATGGTCTCGAACGGTGGGCGGGACACGACGGTGCCGTTCCACGTCACGTCGAGCGCGAGCGCGAGGCCCCGCCGGTCCTCCTCGCGGAGGTAGTCGAGGACGGAAGGGTCCTGCTCGGGAGCCGGCACCCAGGCGGCCTCGAGCGCGTCCAGCGGGGTGACCCATCCGGCCACCGAGGTCGCGAACGACTTGCCGAGGAACGGGCCTAACGGTTGAGCTTCCCACGCCTGGATGTCCCGGGCCGACCAGTCGTTGACAAGGACGACTCCGAAGACGTGATCGGCGAAGTGCGCGGTGGTCACCCGGTCGCCCGCCCGGCTCGGTACGCCGACGACGAACCCGACCTCGGCCTCGATGTCCAGCCGCTGGGACGGGCCGAAGACCGGACCGTCCGGTGTGGACCGTTGGCCACTCGGGCGCACGATGTCAGTCCCAGTGACCACGACGGTGCCGGCCCGACCGTGGTACCCGATCGGGAGGTGCTTCCAGTTCGGCGTCAGCGGCGGCGTGCCGGGCCGGAAGATCTGGCCGATGTTCGAGGCGTGGTGCTCCGACGAGTAGAAGTCGACATAGTCGCCGATCGCGAACGGCAGCAGCAGCTCGATCTCACCGACGGGCACGAGCAGCGGCTCGACGGCCGCACGGTGCACCTGTTCGGTCAACAGTTCGACGATGCGGGCCCGCGCGGCCTGCCACTGCGGGCGCCCGAGCGCCATGAAGGCGTTGAGCACCGAGCGACGCAGTGCGCCGCCGGCGAGCACGAGGTCGGCGCGCTCCGCCGCCTCCAGGTCCAGCACGAAGTTCCCGATGCGTACGCCGATGCGCGGCACCCAGCCACCGTGCCGGAACACGCCGTAGGGCAGATGGTGCACCCCGAACGGCGATTCGGACGCGCCCCGCACCCACGTCACTGGAATCCCCCATTCACGAGACCCAGCCTGATGAGATCGGTGAGCGGGTCCAGCACGCTGCACGACCCGAAGCCGATCCACAACGGCCGGTCCTGATCCAGGCGGGCCCGACCCGCCTCGATGAGTGGCACGGGATCGGTCGCCGCCAGCGTCTCGGCCACGTCGGTCACCTCGGCGCCCTCCGCCGCCTTGGCGGTGGCCACAAGGACGTTCAGGAAACCGTGATGGGTGAAGCCGGTCTCCGGGTCGGTGTGGCGCATCGCGTGATGCAAACCCGCGGTGAGTTTGAAGGGCAGGTCGCGGTCGCGGCACGCGCAAATCACCGCGGCGAGCTCGACGGGCGTCGGGAACAGCTCCGCGGCCAGCCCGCCGGTGCGGAACTTCGGCGCGATCGCGATCCCGCCGCCGCGCGCCTCGGCGATGGTGTCGAGCGCGCCGAGCAGGCCCCACGTCAGGGGCGTCTCGGCGTATGCCTGAAGGCCTGACCGCTCGCCGAGTTGCTTGAGCAGCGCGCGGAGGCTGGGCTGCGGGTCCTCGCCGCGCTTGGCGACCGCGATCTCCACCTGCGCCACCCGCACGCGGTGGTCGACGTCGCCCAGAGCGAGGCTGAGACCGTCGATCCCGGTGTCGCCGACGACGCCGACCGTGAGGCTCTCACCGTCGGTGAGCAGCGGCGGCACGGCTGCGAGCGCCGATGCGGGCACGAGCAGCGGGCCCACCATCTGCGCGTACCAGGCGGCCCGGTGGCCCCGGTGCGCCGCGACCGCGTCGGGCAGCGGAGCACTCCCCGGTGGGAAGACTGCGGCGTCGTCGACCAGGCGGTCGAGCAGCGCGGGTACGTGCGTTGACACGAACAGTCAACTTAGTGGACGCTACAAGTAGCGGACAACAGCGTCCGATTATCGGACGATCGTGTCGGAGGAGCAATGCCGTACTACCGCAGCGTCGGCGAGGTCCCGCCGAAGCGGCACACGCAGTTCCGCAAGCCCGACGGCGGTCTGTACGCGGAGGAGCTCATGGGGCAGGAGGGCTTCTCCTCGGACTCGTCGCTGCTCTATCACCGCCACCTGCCCACCGCGATCGTAGCGGCCGAGGAGTTCGACCCGCCCGCCTGGTCGCGTACGCCGAACCGGCCACTCAAGCCGCGGCACTTCCAGACGCACAAGCTCGACGTCGGCGGCGCCGACCCGATCCTCGGCCGGCAGCACCTGCTCGCCAACGACGACTGCCGCATCTCGTACGCCGTCGCGGACCGGCCGTCCCCGCTCTACCGCAACGCGATCGGCGACGAGTGCGTCTACGTCGAGGCGGGCGCGGCCCGTTTCGAGACGACGTTCGGGGCGCTTGACGCGGCCGAGGGCGACTACGTCATCGTCCCAACCTCGGTGATCCACCGGATCGTGCCGACGGGCGACGGGCCGTTGCGCACGCTCGTCATCGCGGCGACCGGCCACATCGGACCGCCCAAGCGGTATCTCTCGGTGCGCGGGCAGTTCCTCGAACATTCGCCGTACTGCGAGCGGGATCTGCGCGGTCCCGAGTCACCGCTAATGGCCGACGGAACCGACGTCGAGGTGTACGTGCAGCACCGCCGGGGTTGGACCCGTTTCGTGTACGCCAACCACCCGTTCGACGTGGTCGGCTGGGACGGCTGCCAGTACCCGTGGGCGTTCTCGATCCACGACTTCGAGCCGATCACCGGCCGGGTACACCAGCCGCCGCCGGTCCACCAGACGTTCCAGGGTCCCAACTTCGTGATCTGCTCGTTCGTGCCTCGCAAGGTCGACTACCACCCGCTGTCGATCCCGGTGCCGTACAACCACCACAACGTCGACTCCGACGAGATGCTGTTCTACACCGGCGGCAACTACGAGGCGCGGCGCGGCTCCGGCATCGAGCAGGGATCCATCTCGCTGCACCCGTCCGGGTTCACACACGGGCCGCAGCCCGGCGCGGTCGAGCGGGCGATCGGCGTGGACTACTTCGACGAGCTGGCGGTGATGGTGGACACCTTCCGCCCCCTCGACCTGTGCGATCCCGCACTGTCCTGTGAGGACACCGCGTACGCGTGGACGTGGGCCAGGCGCGGCGGCGACGCCTCACCGGGAGTGGACACGGCCACCGGCTGACCTCGCCCCCTTTGGGGGTGGATCTAGGGCGAATTCTGGCTGGTTGATCTACAACGACCAGTATTCGCCCTAGATCGACCGGTAGAGGACGGTGACGGCGATCGCGGCGAGGCCCTCGCCGCGTCCGGTGAGGCCGAGCCCGTCGGTCGTCGTGCCCGCGACGGTGACCGGCGCCCCGACCGCCTCGGAGAGGATCCGCTGCGCCTCGCCGCGCCGGGCTCCGATCTTTGGGCGCACGCCGATGACCTGGATCGAAACGTTGCCGAGCTCGTACCCTGCCGCGCGGACGCGGCTCGCGGTCTCGGCGAGCATCGCGACTCCGGACGCGCCCGCCCACTCCGGACGATCGGTGCCGAAGTTCTCACCGAGGTCGCCGAGGGCGGCGGCCGACAGAAGCGCATCGCACGCGGCGTGTGCGGCCACGTCGCCGTCTGAGTGTCCGGCGAGGCCCGTCACGCCCGGCCACTCCAGCCCCGCGACCCAGCACGGGCGACCCTCGGCGAACGCGTGGACGTCGGTGCCCACCCCGACCCGCGGAACGATCACGCCGGTGAGCGTACGGGATCACGCCAAGATCCACGCATCGTTGCCCGGAGTGCGGTGTCGGCGACCGCCCAACCTAGGCAGGGTTGCGGCGATCATGGGCGAGCAGGGCCGAGGCGACCGCGAGGTCCAACGGGCGGGTGATCTTCAGCGCCCGTTCGTCGCCGGGCACGCAGTGCACGCGTACACCTAGCTTCTCGACCAGACCGGCGTCGTCGGTGAGCGCGTCGACGGCGGTCTCGTGGGCCCGGACGAGCACCTCGTGGCGGAATCCCTGGGGCGTCTGCACGACGCGCAGGGCCGCGCGATCGACCGTGCCGATCACGCGGTCGTCGGCGGCGACCTCCTTGATCGTGTCCACGACGGGCAGGACCGGGATGACCGCGTCGTGGCCGTCCCGCACCGCCGCCGCCACGCGTTCGATCAGGGCGGGAGGGGCCAGCGCGCGGGCGGCGTCGTGGACGAGCACGACGGTGAGGTCGGCGGGAACCCGGGCCAGCGCCGCCGCCACAGATTCCTGCCGTGTCTCGCCGCCGGCTACCACGGTGACCGGCGCGACGGTGGCGACGCGCGCCCGCACGGCGGCCAGTTCGTCGGGTGGCGCCGCCACGACCACCAACGCGACCGTAGGGGCTGCCGCGATGCGCCGCAGGGCGTGGACGAGCAGCGGCTCGCCATCCAGAAGACGCAGCGCCTTTGGCGCTCCCGGGCCTAGGCGTACGCCCATTCCGGCCGCCGGAACGAGGACCGCGACGTCACCGCGCGGATTCAGCTGCGCGGTCACGTCGCGGTCCCGTGAGTGTGCGTAGACGGGCGGCCGTCAGGCCTCGGTCAGCACCTTGTCGAGGAGGATCTCGGCCTCATCCTTGGTGCTCTTCTCGGCGAGGGCGACCTCGCCGACAAGGATGTCTCGAGCCTTCGCGAGCATCCGCT